>DASRAN010000078.1:0-185575 GCA_035638115.1 Patescibacteria group bacterium
ACGCACGCATAGTGCGCGCGCCGGTCCGCGACGCCGGCGAGTTCTGCGATCAGCTTCTCGTTGTTGCGCGCGTCCGAGCGCGGCTCGCCCGCATAGCGCGCCGAGTGCACGCCCGGCTCGCCGCCCAGCGCGTCGACCTCGAGGCCGGAATCGTCGGCGAGGGTGATCATCCCCGCGGCCCGCGCGTAGTGCCGCGCCTTGCCGCCGCCGTTCTCCTCGTAGGTCGCGCCGGTCTCCTCGTACGGCTCGCGGATCCCCGCGCCGGCCAGGGTCCGGGTGGCGTACCCGGCCGTCTCGACCAGGCTCGCGAGCTCGCGCGCCTTGCCGGGGTTGAAGGTGGCGATCAGGAGCGGTGGCGGCGCGGCCGCGGCGCTCACGACCGGGAGGCGGCGCTCATGGCCGCGGCATGAGGGTCGGCAGCACGTCGCGCAGCGCCTTCCGCTGGCTGTCGAACAGCAGGCGCGTGCCTTCGTCGGCGAGAGCGAGCAGGAGGTTCATCTCCTCGAGCGAGAACGGGCTGCGCTCGGCGGTGCCCTGGATCTCGACGAACCGCCCCGCGTCGGTGCGCACCACGTTCATGTCGACCTCGGCCTGGGAGTCCTCGGCATAGTTGAGATCGAGGCACGCGGCCTTCCCCACCATACCGACCGAGATCGCCGCGACCAGCCCCCGGAGCGTCGCGGTGCCGACGAGGTTCTTGGCGCGCAATTTCCCGAGCGCCATCCCCAGCGCCACGCAGGCGCCGGTGATCGCGGCGCAGCGCGTGCCGCCGTCGGCCTGGATCACGTCGCAGTCGATCCAGAAGGTCCGCTGGCCGATCGCCTTCATGTCGACCACGGCGCGCAGCGACCGGCCGATGAGCCGCTGGATCTCCTGCGTCCGGCCGGAGGGGCGGCCGCGCGACGCCTCGCGCTGGGTGCGCTCGTTGGTGGCGCGCGGGAGCATGCCGTACTCGCAGGTGATCCACCCCTGGCCGCTCTCGCGCAGCCAGCCCGGGACCCGGTCCTCGACCGTCGCCGTGCAGATGACGTGCGTCTGGCCGACCTTGATGAGCGCCGAGCCCTCGGCGTGGATGTTGATGCCGGTCGTGATCTCGACCGCGCGCAGATCGTTGGCCTTGCGTCCGTCCAGGCGTTCCATCGTCACTCCTGAAGGTCGACCAGCTCGAGTCGCGCGAGCGGCCGGCCGAGAAATCGTGAACCGACCTCGAGGAACCGCTCCGACGAGTCGGTGACATGAAAATGATCGCCGTCCGCCGGATGCGCGCCGGCGCCAACCGCGCCCGCCCCCACCGAGCCGGCCCCCACCGCTCCGGGGCTCCGGCCGCCTCCCGGCGCAGACGCCGCCTGCGGCGCCAGCAGATGCGCCTCGGCGAGCAGCGCGCGCGTCGCGCCCGCCGTCGCCTCGGCCGAGTCGACCAGGACGACGCCCGGCCCGACGGTCGCGGCGATCACCGACCTGAGCAGCGGGTAATGCGTGCATCCGAGGACCAGCGTGTCGAGGGCGGGCGTGGCCAGCTCTCGCAGATAGGTGCGCACCGCCGCCTGCGCCACGTCGTTGTCGACCCAGCCTTCCTCCGCCAGCGGGACGAGCAAAGGACAGGCGAGCGACACGACCTGCGCTCCCGGACGCCGTGCGGCGATGGCGCGCGCGTAGGCGCCGCTCTTGATCGTCGCCGCCGTTCCGATCACGCCGATGGTCCCGCCGCGGGTCGCCGCGCAGGCCGCCTCGACACCCGGCTCGATGACGCCGACCACCGGTCCCGGGAACTCGCGCCGCAGCGCGTCGAGCGCGATCGCCGACATGGTGTTGCAGGCCACGACCAGGGCCTTCACCCCGCGGCGCGCCAGGAAGCGCGCCCCCTCCAGCGCGTAGCGCACGACGGTGGCGTCGCTCTTGGTGCCGTACGGGACGCGCGCCGTGTCGCCGAGGTAGAGAAGCCTCTCCGACGGCGGCAGCGTCTCCCGCAGCGCCTTGTACACCGTGAGACCGCCGATGCCCGAGTCGAAGACGCCGATGGCGCCCCGCGGCCCCGAGATCGCCGGTCCCGAGGTCACCGGCCCGGCCGTCCCCGGACCCGAAGTCACCGGCCCGCGCCGTCGGACGAGTCCATGTTCACGATCGACATGTCCTTGAGGTAGGCGCGGCGCAGGTCGAGGTGGTTCTTGAGCGTGTCGCGCTCCTCGCCGCCCACCAGGAACCGCACCCGTTTCACTTCTTTCAGGTTCCAGGTGAGCGAATCGACGACCGAGAAGACCGTCGCGACCTCTCCGTCGCTGCCGCCGGGGTGCAGGCTCACGAACTCCTCGCTCAGGTCGACGAACGCGGTGCCGGCCCGGTCGAGGTAGACGCCGAGGACCTTGGTGCCGGCCGGGATCGTCGGCAGCAGCCCCTCCTTGCGCGGCCCCGCCACAAGCTCGGTGACGATCCGCTTCGCTTCTTCCTCCACCGAGTCGGGCATGACCATCTTCCGCTTCTCGGGGACGAGGGAATCGTCGTCGTTCGCCTGAAAAAAGAGGACGACGTCGCGCGGCGCCGGCTCGGCGGTTCCGGCGGCGGGGGCCGTCGCGGCCGGCGGCGTGACCGGCGGCGTGGCCGGCCCGGGGGCAGGAGCGGCGCCAGGCGTCGCGGCGTTCTGCGGCGCACCCGGCGCGCCGGCCGCCGGCGCCGCCGCGGGGTTCGAAGCCGGAGCGGCCGGCCCAGGAGTGGCCGACTCCGGGGCGGTCGATGCCGGAGCGGTCGAGGCGCCGGCGTCCTCCGTCGCCGGCTGCCTGCGGCCGCACCCGACGGCGGCCGCGAGGGCAACGGCTGTGAGCGCGACCGCCGCCAGTCGAACGGCGACGTGCTTCACTTGAGGAATTTCTCGCGGAAGCGGCGGACGCTGTCGGCCACGGAGTCGGCGATCCGATCCTTGAAGGCCGGCTCGCGCAGGCTCTTCTCCTCCTCCGGACTGCTGATGAAGGCGACCTCGACCAGCACCGCGGGCATGGTCGCACCCATGAGGACGCGGAACGGGGCCTGCTTGATGCCGCGGTTGCGCACGCCGAGCGTCTCGTTGAGCCGCGACTGGATCATCTCGGCCAGGTCGCTCGACTCCTTGAGGTAGGCCGACTGCGCCAGGTCCCACAGGACCATCTCGAGACCCGCCTGCCCCGGCACGCCCTGGTCGAGCTGCACGGGGTTGTTCTCGAGCGCGGCGACGGAGCGCGCCTCGTCGTCGGTCGCCTGATAGGAGAGGAAGTAGGTCTCCGACCCGTGCGCGCTGTCGCGCCGCGACGAGTTGGCGTGGATGCTGACGAACAGATCGGCGCGCGCGTGGTTGGCGATCGCGGTGCGATCGTCGAGCGGCACCTTGCGATCGTCGTCGCGCGTCAGGATGACCGCCGTGCCGGAGTCGTGCTGCAGGCGGTCGCGCAGGCGCCGCGCGATGTCGAGGGTGACGTCCTTCTCGCGCAGGCCACCCGGGCCGTGCGCCCCTTCCTCGTCGCCACCGTGCCCCGGGTCGACGACCACCGTGAACGCGGCCTTGGGCTGCGCCGCGGCCGGCGGGATCGCGGGCGCTTCGGCGGGGGCGGGCGCTGCCGGCGCCGGGGCCGCCGCGCCTGGCGCGGCCGCTCCCCTGCCGCCCGCGGGCGGAGCCGGACCGGCGGTCGTGCCGCCGGCCGGTGGCGCGGCCGATCCGCCAGGCGGGACGGGGCCGCCGATCCGGGTCGCAGCCGTTGGCGCAGCCCGGCGTCGCAGATCGATCACCAGGCGGAACGGCTCTCCCATCTCGAAGCTCGAGAAGGTGCCGAAATCGGGCCCGGTATACAGGACCACCTCGCAGGTCCGCATCCCCTCGACGAACTTCGCCTTCTCGAGCAGCTTGCCGTCGAAATCCTTCTTGCGGAACGGCGGCTTGGCCTCCCCCTCGTGCAGCGTCACGTAGATCCGGCGGGAGTCGCTGTGCACGTCGTACCCCGGCTTGCGGGTAAACTCGAGAATGACCCTGACACCCGAGTCGTTGTCGACGGTGCGCAGGGTGAAGGCCAGCGGCTCCGCGGCGTGCGCGTCCGGCGCGGCGTGGGCGAGCAGGGCCGCGGCGACGAACGCGATCGGCAGGGCGGCGCGTGCGAAGGCGCGGCGCATGGGCATGGGGCCGCAATCTAGCATGTCGGTCCCGGTCCGTCCAAGAGGTCGCCGCCCTCGAAATGCCGCGAGTGCCAGAGCTGCAGCATCAGGAGATTCCAGAGCAGGCGCCCGTTGTCGCGGCGCCGCGTGGCGTGCTCGCGCCAGAGGCTGGTCACCGCCTCCGGACGCAGCAGGCCCGCCCGCGCCACCCGCGCGGGGTCGAAGGCGCGGTGCAGCAGGGGATCGAGCGGGCCGAGCAGCAGCCGCGCCGCCGGGATGTTGAAGCCACGCTTCCGGCGCGTGAGGATCTCGGGGCTCAGACGTCCCGCCATGGCGCGCTTCAGCAGGCGCTTGGTCGTGGTGCCGCGCAGCTTGAACGACGCCGGCAGGGTCGCCACGTACTCGACGAGCGGATGGTGCAGGAACGGCGCGCGCACCTCCAGCGACGCCGCCATCGAGGCGCGATCGACCTTGGTGAGGAGATCGTCCTGGAGATACATCAGGAAGTCGGTCAGGAGCAGCGCGTCGAGCGGATGGCGGAAGGTCAGCCCGCGGCGCACGGCGCGCGCCTCGGCGAGCGGGTCGTGCCCGGGCCGGCGCGCCAGCTCGGCGAGCGCCGTGTCCGACAGGAGCGTCTGCTGGCGGTCGGGCGGGAAGGCGCCGAACCAGATCGGGTGCCGCACCTCGTCGGGCAGCTCGGCGGAGGCGACGAACTTCTTCAGCAGGTACTCGAGACCGACGTTGGAGAACGACGGGCGAACCGACATCGCGGCGCGGTGCAGGATCGCCCGCAGCGGCGACGGCAGCCGGCGGTAGACGCGCGCCAGCCGATCGCCGAGATAGGTGGGATAGCCGGCGAACAGCTCGTCGCCCCCCTCCCCTCCGAGCGCCACCTTGACGTGCCCGCGCGTGAATCGCGACAGCAGCCAGGTCGGCAGCACCGAGGCGTCCGCCAGCGGCTCGTCCAGGACGCGCGCCACGGCGAACAGCGCCTGCACCAGGTCGTTCTCGCCGACGATCGTCTCGTGATGATCGGTTCCGAGGAACGCCGCCGCGCGCCGCGCATACTCGGCCTCGTTGAAGTCCTGGTCGGTCATGCCGAGCGAGAAAGTGGGAACGCTCCCGCCCTTGATTTCGACCGCCAGGGCCGCGATGGTCGACGAGTCGACCCCGCCGCTGAACAGGACGCCCACCGGCACGTCGGCCCGCAGCCGCAGCTCGACCGCCTCGCGCATCAGCCGCCGCACCTCGCCCGCCGCCTCCGCCTCGCCGACGGCCGCGCCGCGCGCGCCGACGGCCGGGCCCGCCGCGAGCACCGCGCGCAGGTCCCAGTAGGGCTGCAGGCGCGTCATGCCGTTCTCGGCCAGCAGGAGGTGCCCCGCCGGCAGCTTGCGAATGCCGCGGAACGGCGTGTGCGGGGCCGGGAAGTAGCCGTACAGGAGATAACGGGTCAGCGCCTCGAGATCCACCTCGCGCGACACGCGCGGATGCGCCAGAAGCGCCTTGATCTCCGAGGCGAACATCAGCTCGCCGTCGGATTCGGCGTAGTAGAGCGGCTTCTCCCCGGCCCGGTCGCGCCCGAGGACCAGCCGGCGCGCCACGGTGTCGAAGATGGCGAATGCGAACATCCCGTTGAGATGCCTGACGAAGTCGAGCCCGTACTCCTCGTACAGGTGCGGGATCACCTCGGTGTCGCAGCGGGTCTCGAAACGGTGGCCGCGGGTCGCGAGGTCGCGCTCCAGCTCGGGCCAGTTGTAGATCTCGCCGTTGCAGATCACCCGGAAGCGGCCCGCCTCGTCGCTGTAGGCGCGCGCGCCCGCGCCGAGATCGATGATGCTCAGCCGCCGGAACCCGAAGGTCAGACGCGGCCCCTCGCCCGCGTCCACCTCGACGACGCACGATCCGTCGGGCCCGCGGTGCGCCAGGGTCTCGGTCATGGTGGCGAGCAGCCCGAGGTCGGAGCGCCCGCCGCCACGGAAGTCGGCCACGCCGACGATGCCGCACATCGGCTAGCCTCCCGGCCCGGCGCCGGCCGGGACCGGCGCGTCCGTCGCGCCCGCGCCGCCGGCCGCGGCCGCGGGCACGAACAGGCCGAACCCGCCCTGCTCCCAGACCATGCGCAGGGGGATCGACCCGGCCGCCTCCTTCAGGGTCCCGTACTCCTTGTGCGGCGTCAGCACGTAGGTCGTGAACGAGGCGTCGGCCAGCGAGCCGCGCAGGGTCTCCTCCGACACCAGACGCGACGCGGGGTCGGCCCGCAGCGCGTCGGCGTGCGCCGCGATGTAGTTGCTGGTGAAGATGCGCCCGGCGCGCGTCACCTGCTCGATCGGGATCCTCAGATAGAAGCCGAGACCCGGCCGGAACTCCTCGTAGCAGACGACCTTGTCGGAGGGGCCGAGCCGGCCGGCGAGATAGCGGCTGACGTCGCGCGACGAGCGCGCCGCCTCGACCTGGCGCGATGCGGCCCGCGCCGCGGGCAGCAGGCAGAGGAGCGGCAGGGCCGCGGCGGCGATCACCACCGCCGGGCGCGGCGCACGACGGACGAGGAACAGGATGACCGCGGCCGCGATCAGGGCCGCCGCGGTGAGCCGGAAGAGTCCGGTCGCTTCGAGCAGCGGCGCGTGCCGGTCGTCGGCCACCGCCGTCGAGGTCAAGACCGCGCCGGCCAGCCAGACGCCGATCGCGAGGGCGACCGACGCCACGCCGATCGCCACGAGCGCCGAGGCGAGGACGGCGCGCGCCCGCTCGTTCTCGAAGGCGCGCGCGATCAGGCGCCCCGCCAGGAGCGCCACCGGGACCGCGCAAGGCAGGATGTACGACGGCCGCTTCGAGGTGATGACCGAGAAGAAGACGCACAGCACCGCGAGCCAGATGACGACGAAGCGCGCCGCGCGGGCGTCGGGCGCCGGCGGAGCGGCCGGCACGCGCCGCAGCCGGCGCGCGAACGCTTCGACGGCCTGCGCCGCCGGCAGCAGGAGCCACGGGAAGAGTCCCGGCACGATCACCTTGGCGTAGAAATGGAACGGCCGGGCGGTCTCGTAGGGGTTGGCGGCCATGCGCGCCAGGTTCTCGCCCAGCAGGGCGTACTTCAGATACCCGGGGTGGCGCGCTTCGATGAGCAGCGGCCAGGGGGCGACGATCGCCAGGTAGATCGGCATTCCGAGGCCCCAGCGCAGGCGTCCGAGAAGCGCCGGCCGTCCGCTCATCACCGCCCAGGTGGCGGCGACGAGCAGCGGCACGACGAGCGCCACTGGTCCCTTGGTCAGGGTCCCCAGCGCCGCCGCCACGAAGAACAGGATCGCGGCGGTCCGGCGGGGCGTCTCGGCCTCCATCGCCTCGTACGCCGCCATGGTGCTCGCGGCGGTGAAGGCGAGCAGCAGCATGTCGAAGATGACCAGGCGCCCGAACACCACGAACAGCGGGGACAGCGCCAGGACGACGCCCGCCAGGACCGCCGCCCGATCCCCGAAGCGACGGCGCCCGAACCAGACGGTCAGCCCGATCACCGCGACGGCCGCGAGGGCCGATGGCAGCCGCGCGCCGATCTCGCCGGCGCCGAAGATCGCCATCGTCGCGGCGGCCGACCAGAAGAAGACCGGCGGTTTGTCGAGATAGACGGCGCCGTTGATGTGCGGCGTGACCAGGTCCCCGGTGGCCAGCATCTCGCGCGCCACCTCGGCGTTGCGTCCCTCGTCCGGATCGTTCAGCCCGAGACGCGCGAGACCGGCGAGGAAGATCGGGGCGCACAGCAGCGGGACGAGGAGCAGCGCGCCGCGTCGCGGCATGTCAGCGATCGGTCCGCGGCTCGAACAGGCCCGGCTGGTCGCCGGCGCGCGGCGGCACGCGGAACCGCGACGTATCGAGCGGCGCGGTGTGCATCAGCAGGCCGTTGCGGCGGCAGGCGATCTCGTAGCGCTTGCGCAACAGCGCGGCGTGCGGCCCCTCGCCGCGCATGCGCGTCCCGAACGACGCGTCGTACAGCGCGCCGCCGCGCATCGAGCGCAGCAGCGCGAGGACGCGCGGCGCCTTGAGGGGCTCGTGCGTCGCGAGCCACTCGCCGAACAGGTCCTTGATCTCGTGCGGCAGCCGGAGCAGCACGTAACCGGCCGAGCGGGCGCCGGCGCCGGCGGCGGCCGCCAGGATCGTCTCGAGCTCCGAATCGTTGAGCCCCGGGATCATCGGCGACGACAGCACGCCCGCGGGGATGCCGGCGGCCGACAGCGCGCGGATCGTCTCCAGCCGGCGGGCGGGGGCCGCGGCGCGCGGCTCCATGGTGCGCGCCAGGCGGCGATCGAGGGTGGTGATCGAGATCTTCACCACCGCCAGCCGCTGGCGCGCCATCTCCCCCAGCAGATCGGCGTCGCGCAGGACCAGTTCGGACTTGGTCACCACGCTGACCGGGTGGCGGTGCTCCGCCAGGACCTCGAGCACCGAGCGCGTGATGCCCAGACGGCGCTCGATCGGCTGGTACGGGTCGGTGTTCGAGCCGAGCGCCAGCGTCGCGCAGCGGTAATCCGGGCGGCGCAGCTCCTCGCGCAGCAGCCTGGCCGCGTCCGGCTTGGAGAACAGGCGCGACTCGAAATCGAGCCCCGGGGAGAGGCCGAGGTAGGCGTGCGTCGGCCGCGCGAAGCAGTAGACGCAGCCGTGCTCGCAGCCGCGGTACGGGTTGATCGATCGGTCGAACGGCAGGTCGGGCGAATCGTTCCTGGAGATGATCGTCCGGGTGCGCTCAGGGGTCACCGTGGTGCGCAGCGGGGGCGGCTCGTCGTCCGGGCTCACCGCGCCGTCACCGGGCGGCGCGCCGTCACCAGCCGGCGGGCCGGGGTCGACGTCCTCCGCGGGCTCGATGCGAAAACGCTCGAAGCGGCCTGCGCGGTTGGAGAGGGCCCCGCGCCCGCGCACCTTCAAGGCTGGATCCCGGGAGCCTGCGCCGCCGAGCCGAGCTGGTCGATCAGGCTCTTCCCGATCGCGAAGCGCGCCGTGAGCTTGACGTACGGAGCGGCGTTGATGTCGCTGGAGGCGAAATGGTCCTCGCCGGCGTTGGCGAACGACAGGCGCCGCGCGACCGCGAAGCCGGCCTGTCCCAGGAGCGTGACGTCGTGCGACGGGTGGTACTCGATCTCCGCCCCGACGTGGCTCTCCTTCATGCTCTCGTAGACCGTCGTGTCCTGACCGGGGAAGTTGCCGTCGTTCGCGAACCGGTACTGCTGGCCGGCGGCCGTCAGGAGGTAATTCATGCGGAACTTGTCGTTCAGCTTCTGGCTGAATCTCCAGGAGAACGGCAGGAACCCCGAGATCGTCCAGTTCTGATTGGGGCTCCAGACGACGCCGAACGCCGGCAGCAGCAGGCCCCGCCCGAACAGATAGGTGAAGGCGGCGCCGTAGGTGAACAACACCCCGTGGCTGTTGCGGAAGCTGCCCAGGAAGAGCCCGTACGGCCGCGCCTTCGGACCGCCCTCGGCGTCGTCCTCCTCGGCGAAGCTGGCGCCGACCGAGCCGTAGTAGAGGTTCCCTTTGCTGGTCCCGAACAGGACGGAGCCGGCGAGGACCCCGTTGTACAGACGCGGCGTCAGATCGAGCGGCGGCGCGTCGATCGTCTGCGATCCGCTGCCGACGAGCGCGGTCAGGAGGAACTGGTGCGCGAGCACGTCCCCTCCCGGGTGCACGTGGACGCCGCCCAGCGGGACGTTGGCGCTGAGCGTGAAATTGTTGGCCTTGAACTGCCCGTCGGTGTCCTTGAAGTCGGCGTCGGGCTCGGCGAGCGCCGAGACGCTCACGATCGGGCGGAGGAGCTTGAACTCGAACTCGTCCTCCGCCAGCGCCGGCGCCATGGTCACGACCGCCGCGGCGAACAGAAGAATCGCCGCCAGGCAATGCCGCGGCCGGATCGAATGTCTCATTGGGGCTCACCTCCGTGCCGGTCAGGGGGTCGCGCGGCAGGGGATGGTATCATGCCGAACGTCGGCCATCTCCATGCCACAGGACTCGCCCGTCACGCGCTCCCCTGACATCGTTCCCGTCGATCGCGGCTTCTGGACCGGCGGGCAGTACAGCCTCTGCCGGGCGGTGATCGGGCTGTCGATTTGCGTCGAGGCCCTCGCGTTCGCGCTGCACCAGACCGTCCCCGGCGCCCGCGTGCCGATGATCGGAGTGACGCCGGCGGCGCTGGTGGCGGCGGCCGCGGCGCTCGTCTGGGCGGCCGGGCTCGGCGATCGGATCGCCGCGGTGGTTCTCCTCGCGACCGGCACCGGTCTGGTCGTCGCCGGCCCTCCGCCGACGGGCCGAGCGGCCTTCCTGCTGGGCGCGATCCTGATCGCGCATCTGCTGATCCCGCCCGCGCCGTACGGCTCGCTCGGTGCGCGCGGCCGGATCGATCCCGCGGGCGGCTGGCGCATGCCGCGCCTCGTCTGGCTGGGGCTCTGGATAGCACTCGGCGCCGCGTACGCCGCGCGCGCGGCCGAGCGACTCGCCAGCCCGGAATGGACCGGCGGGTCCGCCCTGGCGGGACTCCTCGCCGGCCCCGCGCCCCGCTTCACGGCGGTGCGCGACCATCTCTTGGCCCTGCCGCCCGGGATTCTCGAGACCATCACCTGGGGCGTGCTCGCCGCGGGCGTCGCGTTCGTTCCCGCGATCCTGATCCCGCGGCTGCGGGTCTGGGCCTGGATGCTGCTCGGCTGTGCGCAGGCGCTGCGCGTGGCGCTGCTGCACACCGGCGGCGACGCCCCGGCCCTGCTCGCCGCGCACCTGTTCACGTTCGATCCGGGGTGGGTGCCCGGCTCGGCGGCGGCCGGCGCCCCACGCGAAATCCTCTTCTATGACGGGACCTGCGGTCTCTGCCACAGGGCGGTGCGCTTCGTCATCGCCGAGGATCCGGGCGGACGATCGTTCCGCTTCGCCCCCTTGCAGGGCGCCCTGCTGCGCACGGCGCTGCGCGAAGAGCAGCGCGCCCTCCTCCCCGACAGTCTCGTCGTGCTGACGGCCGATGACCGCGTCCTGACTCGATCGCGGGCGGTGCGGCACCTTCTTTCCCGGCTCGGCGGATTGTGGGGCGTGGTGGCCGCCGCGGCCGTCCTCGTCCCCGCTCCGCTCGGCGACGCGGCCTATGACGTCGTGGCGGGGATGCGGCGCCGGCTCTTCGCCCGTCCCCCGGAAGCCTGCCCGGTCCTGCCCGCCCGGCTTCGCTCCCGGTTCGTCCTCGACTAGCGGCCTGCATCCGGCGCCACGCCGTGACGCCGCGCCCAGTCCTGCGCCGTCTCGATGCGGTGCGCGGTGCTCGGGTGAGTGAAGAGGGCCCACTCGATCACCGGATTGACGTCGATCTCCGCGAGATCGACCTGCGCGAACTTGAGGAAGGAGGAGGCGGCCGCCTCGGGGTCGCGCGTCACCTCGATGCCGAACCGATCGGCGGCGCTCTCCTGGTGGCGGCTGTAGGAGCAGATGATCGGCCGCGCCGCGAACGAGACCAGCGACAGGACCAGAAGCAGGAGCGGAAGCGAGGACGGCTGCTCGATCCCGGTGATGCCCCAGCGGGGACGCCACGCGACGAGCGACCGCGCGATGCGGTCCACGAGGAAGAGGCCCGCCGCGAACAGCGGCGCCAGGAACGCGATCGTCTTCCAGATGTGCTTGAGGACGTAGTGACCCATCTCGTGGCCCATCACGAACAGGATCTCGCGCGGAGCCATGCGTCGCAGGAGCGTGTCATAGAGGACGATGCGCTGGGATCCGAGCAGACCCGCGACGTAGGCGTTGGTGTGCTCCGACTGGCGGCTGGCGTCGACCACGTACACCTCTCCGGCCGGAATGCCCTGGTCGCGCGCCATCGTCAGGATGGCGGTCCTCAGATCGGAGGGCGGCAGTGGGGTGAAGCGGTTGAACAGCGGCGCGACGAAGACCGGGACGATCACCTGTCCCACGACGACGAGCGCCGTCGCGAGCGCGGCCCCCGGGATCCACCAGGAGCGTCCGAGACGCCGCACGAGAAGATAGAACAGCGGGACGACCAGCATCTCCACCACGATCAGGACGGCCAGCGCCTTCCCCCGCTCCCCGAGCCACGACGCCAGATCCTGGTTCATGAATCCGAACCGCTTCTCGCGGAGAAAGCCGGCCCAGATGTCGAAAGGCAGCGTCACGAGGGAGAGCAGGCACAAGAGGAGGGCGGCATAGACCGCGATCTGCGCCCCGGACCATCGGGTGATCCGCCCGGCCAGGCGCTGCAGCCGG
The DNA here is from genome assembly GCA_035638115.1 of Patescibacteria group bacterium. GTDB lineage: Bacteria > Acidobacteriota > Polarisedimenticolia > Gp22-AA2 > Gp22-AA2 > DASRAN01. The sequence goes on from DASRAN010000078.1 coordinate 12,337, forward strand.
GCGGCGAACCCCGAGATCACGATGATCGACAGCGTCGCGACGGAGAGCAGGCTGCGCAGGAGGAAGAGGGTGTAGCCGCCGTGCGCGTACTCCTCGTTGAGCGGCGGGTCGGGCGGGATCGGTCCCAAGGCTCCCGCGATGACGGCCGGGGCGGCACCCTGTGGCGCCCCCGCCACGGTCGACGACGCGGGGTCGGACGGCGCGGGGTCGGTGGCCGCGGCCGCGCGCGCTCCGGCCGCGATCAACAGCAAACCCGCCAGGACGATCACCCGCATCTCGACTCACCTCCGCCGCGTCCTCACGGGCGCGATTCGCGCCGGGCCGTCCGGTCTCCGGCGCGCCGCGACGCGGCTTGCTAGAATACGCTCCTATGAAGGTTCTGGTTGTCGGTGGCGGCGCCCGCGAGCACGCGCTGGCGTGGAAAATCGGCAGGAGTCCCTCCGTTGACGAAGTGATCTGCTCCCCCGGCAACGCGGGCATCGCGCGCGACGCGGCCTGCGTTCCGGGCGATCCGACGGCGGTCGCGGCCCTGGCCGATCTGGCCCAGTCCCGCGGCGCCGGGCTGACGGTCATCGGCCCCGAGGCGGCGCTCGCGGCCGGTCTGGCGGACGAGCTGGCGCGGCGCGGTCTCGCCGTCTTCGGGGCCACGCGTGCAGCGGCCGAGATCGAGACCAGCAAGGCGTTCGCGAAGGAGTTCATGCGGCGCCGCGGCATCCCGACGGCGCGGCACGACGTCGCGACCTCTCCCGGCGAGGCGCTCGCCATCCTCGCCCGTCGGGGCCGCGGACCGGTGGTCGTGAAGGCGGACGGGCTCGCCGCCGGCAAGGGGGTCGTCGTGGCCGCCGATCGGGGCGAGGCGGAAGCGGCGATCGAGGCGATGCTGGTCGAACGGCGCTTCGGCGCGGCCGCCGATCGGATCGTGATCGAGGACCGTCTCGAGGGGCCGGAGGTGTCGTTCTTCGCCTTGTGCGACGGCGAGCGCGCGCGACCGCTCGCCACCTGCCAGGACTACAAGCGGCTGCTCGACGGCGACCTCGGTCCCAACACCGGAGGGATGGGCGGCTACTCGCCGTCCGTGCTGCTCGACGAGGCCGCCCGGCGCGACATCATGGAGACGATCGTCACGCCGACGGTGCGCGGTCTTCTGGACGAGGGGCGACCCTACGTCGGAATCCTGTACGCCGGCCTGATGCTGACCGCGGAGGGCCCGCGGGTGCTCGAGTACAACGCGCGTTTCGGAGATCCCGAAGCGGAGCTGATCGCGATGCGCTTGCAATCGGATCTCGTCCCCGCTCTGCAGGCGACGATCGACGGCCGCCTGGACGAGGCGCGCGTCGCCTGGCACCCCGGCGGCGCCGTCTGCGTCGTGCTGGCGGCGGCCGGCTATCCCGGCGCCCCCCGCACGGGGGACCCGATCACCGGTCTCGAAGACGCGTCGCGGGGCGACGAGGTGCAGGTGTTCCATGCGGCGACACGCCTCGACTCGGGCCGGCTGGTCACGGCGGGCGGGCGCGTGCTGACGGTGACGGCGCGCGGGGCGACCTTCCGCGAGGCGCGCGAGCGCTGCCACGCCGCCGCCGGCGCCATCCGCTTCGACGGTCGGCAGTCGCGCGGCGACATCGCCCGCGTGGCGGTCGAGCGCGAGACCGCCGCGCGCTAGCGGACACCGGCGGAATCGTCGGCCGGCCGGGTGCATCATGCGGCACGACGCTCCGGCTCGCGGTGGCCTCCCCGCGAACCGGCCGAACCGCCGCTGGAGCGCCCGCAGTCTTGATGGTAATATTCCGGCCAGGCTCGGTGAGGATGTGACCTTGTCCCGGAATTCCCGAACGACCCAGGGCATTTTCGAGTTGCTGCGCGCCTACCACCAGTCGCGCGAGAACATCCGCCTGCTCATCGACATGAGCCCGATGACCGACTACGAGAGGGTCGGGTTCATCGACGCCTGGCAGGAGGAGATGGCCGACTTCTTCGCCGAGCACGGCTACTGCTTCGCCTGCAACAAGCGCCTCGAGCGCTGCACCTGCGACGAGCCGCTGCGCCCCGCCGCCTCCGCCTGAGGGACGTACCCCGCTTCCCGTCCTGCCCTCTGCTACAATCCCGGCCCCCGATCGGACACGGAGGACACCACGATGACGGCGGCACGATCGAAGACCCGCGCGCGCGGCCCATTGAAGGTCTGGGTCGCGATGGGCAGCGACAGCGATCTGGCGGTGATGGAGGAGGCGGCCAGGACGCTGGAGGCGTTCGACATCCCGTACGAGCTCGACGTCACGAGCGCCCATCGCACGCCGCACGAGACGGCGCGCTTCGCCGCCGGTCTCGAGGAGAACGGATTCGGCGTCGCCATCCTCGGCGCCGGGCACGCGGCGCACCTCGCCGGCGTGGTCGCCGCTCATACGACGCTGCCGGTGATCGGCGTCCCGCTCCCCTCCTCCTCGCTCCAGGGTCTCGACGCGCTCCTGGCGACGGTGCAGATGCCGGGCGGCGTCCCCGTGGCGACGGTCGCCATCGGCAAGTCCGGGGCGCAGAACGCCGCCATCCTGGCGGCGCAGATCCTCGCCACCGGGGACCCCGCGCTGCGCGCCCGGCTCCACCGGCACAAGCAGGAGATGGCCGAGAAGGTGATCGAGAAGAACCGCGCCCTGCGCAAGAACCGCTCCCGTCCCTGATGCCGAGCTTCCGCATCGTCACCCTGGGCTGCAAGCTGAACCAGGCCGATTCGCTCGCTCTCGAATCGCGCCTGGCGCGCCTCGGGATGACGCGATCGCACGACGAAGCCGACCTCGTCGTGCTGAACACCTGCACGGTCACCGGCGCGGCCGATCGCGAGGCGCGCCAGATCGCGCGCCGGCTGCGGCGCGCCCACCCGCGCGCCCGTCTCGTGATCACCGGCTGCTACGCCGAGCGCGACGCCGCGGCGCTCGCGCAGATGGAAGGCGTCGACCACGTCGTCGGGATGCGCGATCAAGCGGCGCGCGTCGCGGCGCTGGCGGCGAACGCCTTCTCCATCGAGACCGCCGCGCTCCCCCCGGAGGCCGACGGGCGGGGGCTCGGTCTGGGACCGTTCGGCGCCACGGCCTCCTGCGACCCCGCGACCGGCGACCGGACGCGCGCCTTCCTGAAGATCCAGGATGGCTGCGATCTGCGCTGCTCCTACTGCATCATCCCGTCGGTGCGCGGCGGCGCCCGGAGCCTGCCGGCGGGCGAGGTGCTGCGGCGACTGGAAGAGCTGGCGGTCTCGGGCTACCGCGAGGTCGTGTTCACGGGGGTCAACACCGGCGACTGGGGTCGCGACCTCGAGCCGCGCATGGCGCTGCACGACCTGCTCCGCGGGGTGGTGGCGACGGATTCCCCCGGCCGCGTGCGGCTCAACTCACTCGAGCCGCGCACCGTGACCCCCGAGGTGATTCGATTGATGGCGGACTCGGGCGGCCGGCTGGCGCCGCACCTGCAGGTGCCGCTGCAGAGCGGATGCGACGCGGTGCTGGCGCGCATGCGGCGCAACTACCGGACCGCCGACTACCGCCGCGTCCTCGCCGCGCTGCGCCTCGCGAATCCCGGCGCCGGGCTGGGGGCCGACGTCATCGTCGGCTTCCCGGGCGAGACGGACGGCGAGTTCGAGACCACCCGCCGCTTCATCGAGGACTCGGAGCTGAACTACCTGCACGTCTTCTCGTACTCGCCGCGCCCCGGGACGCCGGCCGCGGAAATGCCGGGCCAGGTGCCGCCCGCCGCGATCAAGGAGCGCAGCGCGCGGCTGCGGGAGCTCGGGCGCGATCTGTCGCTGCGGTTCCGCCGATCGTTCGTGGGCCGGGACCTGGAGCTGCTCGTGCTGCGGGACGCGCGGGCGGACGGACGCCTTCGCGCCCTGTCGGGCAACTTCATCGACCTCTGGCTGGATCCGGGACCACGCGATCCCGCGGGCCTGGTCAACCGCCTGGTGACGGCGCGGGTGACGGACGCCGGGGACGAGACGCTCGCCGCGCTCAGCCCTTGATGAGATCCTTCAGCGCCTTGGCGACCGTGAACTTCACCACGGTCTTGGCCGGGATCTGAATCGTCTCGCCGGTGGCGGGGTTGCGGCCCTGGCGCGCCTGGCGCTTCGACACCTTGAACTTGCCGAGGCCCGCCAGGGGGACCTCGCCGTCCTTCTTCATCTCGTTCTCAACGACCCGCGTGAAGCCCTCGATGAAGGTCTTCGCGTCCTTCTTCTCGGTTCCGGTCTCGGCGGCGAGTGCATCGATCAATTCGGTGCGCGTCATGCTAAGGATTCCTCCTCAGGATCGTCTCGTTGCACGTGCACGTTCACAGGGGACTGACGACCTTTGTAACACGTCCCGCGCGCGTGGATCAAGGACCGCGGGCGGAAGGACCGCGGGAGACCGGCCGGCTACTTCCAGTCGACCGGCAGGCGCAAGGAGCGGTCGTCGCGATCGCGATACAGGATGTAGCCGTTGTTGCAACCGAACAGGAACACGTCGCGCGTGACCTCCACGTCGCGGCGGCAATACTGCTCGATGAGATCGATCTTGCCCTCTTTCCACCACTGCAGCGATTGCAGGCCGTCGGCCGACTTGCCGACGCCGAGGGTCGCCTGGGCCACGTCGGCCAGCCGCAGACGGAATCCGAGCTTGCGATAGATGTCGGCCAGCATGTCGAGCGTGCGGACGCGCGACAGATCCCGGTCGGTGTAGCCGCCGAGCACCGGAAGGTCGAAGCGATCGATGTTGTACCCCACCACCCGATCCGCGGTGAGCAGATCGAGGAACAGCTCGTTGACGTCCTTCTCGTGGTAGGTGCGGAACTGGCCGGAGACGTCGTTGTAGGTCACCGCCAGGGCCAGCTTCATGGCCGCGAGGTTCTGCCAGCCGCCGACCTCCTCGGCGCTCTTCTGCGTCTCCAGGTCGAAGAAAAGCGTCGCGACGCGCGCGGGCGGCCCGTCGGCGCCGCGCCGGCGCGGCGTCGGCGCCGGCTCGTCCTCCCCGCCCCGGCCCATCGCCAGCACGACCGGCCGGCCGGGCCCGGCGGCCGCCGAGGGGGGAAGCGCGACCCGCGGCGCGAGCGACGGCGCGAGCGACGGCGCATCCGCGGCGACCGCCACGCGCCCGACGAGCATCTCGAGCACCAGCGCCGCCGACTCCTTGTCGAGCGGCTGGTTGCCGTTGCCGCACTTCGGTGATTGCACGCACGAGGGGCATCCGCCTTCGCAAGGGCAGGCGCGCAGCAGGTCCGCCGTTCTGCCGATGAGGCTTTCGAGCTCGCCGAATCCCTTGGCCGCGAGACCGACGCCGCCCGGGTGGCCGTCGTAGATGAAGATCGCCGGCCGTCCGATCTGCGGGTGGAGCGTGTAGGAGATCCCGCCGATGTCGCCGCGATCGCAGATCGCCAGGAGCGGAAAGAGCGCGATCATCGCGTGCTCGGCGGCGTGCAGCGCGCCCATGAAGTGGCCGCCTCGAAGCCGCACCTCCTCCTGGATCGATTCCGGGATGGTGAGCCAGAGACCCACTGTCTCGAACATCAGGGGCGGCAGCGTCAGCTCGTAGACGCCGAGCCGGTCCCGCCCGTGGAGCCGGCGCTTCTCGTAGCCGGTGATCCGCTCGGTGACCTTCAGCCGGCCAAGCGTGGCCTGAAGGGGGCCGGCGCCGCGCTCCTCGAGGACCCCGAGGATCGCGGTCTCCTTCTCGCCGCGCGCCTGGGTGTAGTAGTCGACGTCGGCGGGGACCACCCGCACCTGACGCCCATCGATGTCGAGGTCGCGCACGAGGTACTGCTGTCCGTGGTGCAGGTAGATCGCCCCGGTGTGGGTCTCGTGGAAGGCGCGCACCCCGTCGATGCTGCCGATGACCCGGCGGCGATCCTCGTCGTGGATGGCGTAGGTGCTGCCGGTGGAGCGCAGGTTGATGTCGCGCTGCGGCCGGCGGCGCAGCGAGAACCAGCGGCCGCCCTCCGCGTCCTGCGCCAGCACGCCGGCCTCCTCCAGCTCGCGGATCAGCGCGAAGTTGGCCGGGCCGTACCGATCCCGATCGGCCTCGCAAAGCGGCGTCTCGGCGCCGGCGCAGGCGAGGTGGGCGCGGGCGACCACCTTGTTCTCCGGATCGAACACGACCTCCTCGAACCCGCGCGACAGGAACTGGTCCGGATGCGTCATGTAGTACTGGTCGAGGGCGTCGGGGAGCGCGATGAGAATGGTCAGCGACGGCCGATCCTCGCGCCCGACGCGCCCGATCCGCTGCCACGACGAGACGATGCTCCCCGGGTAACCGACCAGCAGGCAGACGTCGAGTCCGCCGATGTCGACCCCCAGCTCGAGCGCGCTGGTCGAGATCACGCCGCGCAGCTCGCCGCGGAACAGCCGGCGCTCGATGTCGCGCCGCTCCTCCGGCAGATAGCCGGAGCGGTAGGCGCTCACCTGGCCGCGCCAGCGCGGCGCCGACTGCAGGAGCCACGAGTGCAGGAGCTCGGTGATCTTGCGCGCCTTGGTGAACGCGATGGTGCGATACCCGGCGTCGAGCGACCAGGCCATGAGCGTCGCGGCGGCGGTGTACGGGCTGACGCGCGGGTTGAGGAAGAGCAGGTGACGCGCGGCCCGCGGCGCGCCGCTCTGGGCGACGACCGAGACCTTGCGGCCCAGGAGCCCCTCGCCCAGGCGATCCGGACGCGCCACCGTCGCCGACGAGGCGACGAAGCGCGGCGCGCGGCCGTACAGGGCCGCGACGCGCAGCAGGCGTTTGAGGATGTGATGCAGGTGCGACCCGAAGATCCCCCGGTAGACGTGCAGCTCGTCGACGACCACCAGGTCGAGGTTCTCGAAGAACGTCCGCCAGGCGTCGTGGTGCGCCAGGAGCCCGAGGTGCAGCATGTCCGGATTGGTGATCAGGACGTCGGGCGGATCGGCCTTGATCTCCCGGCGCCGCGTGTCGGGCGTGTCGCCGTCGTAGATGGCGGCGCTCACCGGGCGCCCGTGTCCAGGCAGACCGCCGGGGTCCGGCACCACGCCGCCGCGCCGCGCCACGGCCGCCGCCAGCTCGACCATCCCCTGGAGCTGGTCCTGCGCCAGCGCCTTGTACGGAAAGAGGCACAGCGAGCGCGACCCGGGCCGTCGCAACGCGGCCTCGAGGATCGGCACCAGATAGACCAGGCTCTTGCCGCTCGCGGTCGGCGTCACGACCAGGACGTCCTCGCCCCGCCGCACCCGGTCGATCGCCTCGGCCTGGTGCGAGTAGGGGCGCGCGATGCCCAGGTCCTTCAGCGCGGACGCCAGCGCGTCGGGGAGCGGGTCGGCCAGCGCGGCGTACGAAGCCGGCTGGGGCTCGAGGGCTGCGGCGTGGACGACGTCGGCCCCCAGCCTCTCCGACTGGAGGATGCGCGCGATGAACTCCGCGATCGGCGGCGCCGTCTCGCCGGACGCCGCGCCCGATCGGGGGAGATCCGCCTGGCCCGCCGGCGCGCCGGATTCCGGGCCGCCGGACTCCGGGGGGCGCGCCGCGGGGCGCCTGCGGACCGGCCGCACGACGCCGCCGGGAACCGGGTTCACCTCTTCGGCTCCGCCGTGTAGTCGTAGAACCCGCGGCCCGACTTGCGGCCGAGGTGTCCCGCGTCGACCATGCGCCGCAGCAGCGGGCAGGGCCGGTACTTCGGGTCGCCGAATCCCTCGTGCAGGACCTCCATGATCGCGAGGCAGGTGTCGAGCCCGATGAAGTCGGCGAGGGTGAGCGGCCCCATCGGATGACGCATGCCGAGCGTCATGACGGTGTCGATGTCCTCGCGCGTCCCGACCCCCTCGAACAGCGCGTAGATCGCCTCGTTGACCAGCGGCATCAGGACGCGGTTCGCGATGAACCCGGGAAGGTCCTGCGACACCACCGGAGTCTTGCCGAGCCGCACGGCCAGGGCCCGCGTCTCCTCGACGGTCTCGGGCGACGTCGCCTGTCCCGGGATGATCTCCACCAGCTTCATCAGCGGCACCGGGTTCATGAAGTGCATGCCGATGACGCGCGCCGGCCGCTGCGTGACGGCCGCGATCTTCGTGATCGAGATCGAGGAGGTGTTGCTCGCCAGCGTGACGCCCGGCCGGCAGACGCGATCGAGGGCGCGGAAGAGCCCGGTCTTCAGGTCGAGGCTCTCGTTGACCGCCTCGACGACGTAGTCGCAGGGGGCCAGAGCGTCGATCGACTCGCTGGTCCTGATCCGCCCCAGGGCGGCGTCCGCGTCCGGCTTCGCGATCGTCCCCTTCTCGGCGAGCTTGCGAAGGCTCGCGTCGATCGACTTCAAGGCGCGCTCGAGGAATCCCGCTTCGCGATCGTTCATCACGACCGCGCACCCGGCCATCGCCGCGACCTGCGCGATGCCGGAGCCCATCTGTCCGGCCCCTATGACTCCGAAGGTGCGAACGCTGTCAGCGCGGCTCATCGCGTCGGCTCAGAGGGCGCGGACGGCCATCGCGACGGCGTTCCCGCCGCCGAGACACAGCGCCGCGACGCCCTTCTTCACCTTGCGATCGGCCATGGCGTGGAGCAGCGTGGTCAGAACGCGCGCGCCGCTGCAGCCGATCGGATGCCCGAGGGCCACGGCTCCCCCATTGACGTTGATACGCTCGCCCTTGAGGCCGAGCTCGCGGGTCAGCGCCACCGCCTGGACGGCGAACGCCTCGTTCAGCTCGAACAGGTCGACCTCGTCCGTGCTCCACCCCGCTTTCTTGAGGACCATCCGGACCGCTTCGAGCGGGGCCATCATCACCAGCTTCGGCTCGATGCCGCTGGCGGCGTACGCCACGATCTCCGCCTGCGGGCGCGCCCCGGCCTTCGCCGCGCGCTCCTCGGACGTGACCACCATCGCGGCGGCGCCGTCGTTGACCCCCGGCGCGTTGCCGGCCGTCACCGAGCCGCCCTCCTTGAAGGCCGGCTTCAGCCTGGCGAGCGCCTCCATCGAGGTGTCGCGGCGCGGGCCTTCGTCGGTGTCGAAGACCACCGGCGGCCCTTTCTTCTGCGGCAGGGAGACCGGCACGATCTCGGCCTTGAACTTCCCCGACTCGATGGCGGCCAGCGCTTTCTTGTGGCTGAGAAGCGCGTACTCGTCCTGCGCCTGCCGCGGGATGCCGTACTTGTCGGCTACCACCTCGCCGCAGCAGCCCATGTGGAAGTCCTCGTACACGTCCCAGAGACCGTCGTGGATCATCGAGTCGACCATGTCGCCATGGCCGAGCCGGAATCCCTCGCGCGCGCCCATCACCAGGTACGGCGCGTTGCTCATCGACTCCATCCCGCCGGCGACGACCACGTCGGCGTCCCCCAGCCGCACCGCCTGCGCGGCCATCATCACCGCCTTGAGCCCCGACCCGCAGACCTTGTTGACCGTCACGGCGGGCACCGTCGCCGGCAGCCCTCCCTTGAGCGCCGCCTGGCGCGCCGGATTCTGGCCGAGGCCCGCCTGGAGGACGTTCCCCATCACCACCTCGTCCACGTCCTCGGGACGAAGACCGGCGCGCTTCACCGACTCTTTCACCACCAGCGCGCCGAGCTCGGGGGCCGGGACCCCCTTGAGGGCGCCGAGAAATTTCCCGATCGGGGTCCTGCAGGAACCGACGATGACCGCCTTTTTCATGACCTTCCCTCCGGCCGCAGGATGACGGGAGTGTACCAATAAATCACTCATCGCAAAAGGCTTGACGGCGCTCTTTCCCTTGACGCCGCGCCCCGCTTGGCGTATATGGAAGGCGACTTTGGAGGACGGGATGAAAATCCAGGATTGGAGCCTCAAGCCCCTGAAGCCGAAAGGCATGCTGGTCCCCGCAGACGAGCCGCTGGCGGATGACATCTTCGTCAGCACCATCGTCGCCACACGTGACAACAAGCAGGTCGTGCTGCACCGCGTCACGAAGGTCAACCCGGACGGTTCGGAGGAGGTGTTCATCATCAAGGCCTCCCCGAAGATTCTCGCGACCAACCACTGAGACTGGCGACCCCCACGGCCGGACGGACGGCGCTCCTCGGTGCGTCGATCGTCCTGCTCTGCCTCCTGGCCCCCGGGCGCGATGCGGCCGCCACGCACCCCGAGCCGCCCTTCACCGTCGCCGCCGGGACCTATCTCAAGACGAAAAAGGGAGAGCCCCGGCCCCCGTACGTCGCCATGTCCCGGAGCACGATGTTCGGGCTCACCGTGAGCGTGGAGTACGCCGACGCCGCGAAGCGGATCGAATACCTGCGCTCCATCGATCCGGCGCTCGGCGATCCCTTCGCGGCCGGCCCCGGGGGACGTGAGCGCGCCCTGACCTTCCTGGTCGGGTTCGCGAACGACTCGAAGCAGGTCGCCGTCTTCCAGCCCGGCAACGTCGCGCTCCTCCCGGACAAGGGCGATCGCGCCTTCCCCCTCGACATGACCGACCTGTACATGAGCGCCGAGCGCGCCGGCATCGAGGATCTGCAGCAGGTGATCGACCGATCATCGCGCATCCTGTTCGACAGCAGCACCAGCATCCCCAGCGGCGGCCGCGTGACCCGCCTCATCGCCTTCCGGACGATCGAAGGGAACTGGCGCCAGCTCCAGATCCTCTTCTCGTACATCCAGATCGGCTCGGAGACCCACACGCTGTCGTTCCCCTTCCACAAGGAACCGATCGGCGGCTGAGAGCCGTCGACGCCCCCGTCGCGGAGGGCGCGCCGGCCTGCGTTATAGTGGCCCCGGAGGTCGTCTCATGTCCGCCCAGCTTCTCGACGGCAAGGCCGTGGCCGCGGCGATTCGCGCGGAGGTGCAGCGTGACGTCGAAGCGGAGCAGCACCGCACCGGATTGAGCCCCAAGCTCGTCGCCGTCCTGGTGGGGGACGATCCGGCTTCGAAGGTCTACGTCCGCAACAAGATTTCGGCCTGCGCCGAGGCCGGGATCCGCTCCGAGGAGCTGCGGCTGGCCGCCGGCGCCAGCGAGGACGAGGTTCTCGCCGCGGTGCGCCGCTGCAACGACGACTACGACATCGACGGCATCCTGGTGCAGCTGCCGCTTCCGAAGCACGTCGACCGGGTCCGGGTGCTGCTCTCGATCGATCCGGCCAAGGACGTCGACGGGCTGCACGTGATCAACGCCGGCCGGCTGGCGCTGCGTCTCGATGGTCTCGTCCCCTGCACCCCCGCCGGGGTCATCGAGCTGCTGGAGAGAACCGGCCTGCCGATCGCCGGACAGCGCGCCGTCATCGTCGGCCGCAGCGAGATCGTCGGCCGCCCCCTCGGGACTCTTCTGATGCACCGCGACGCGACCGTCACCATCTGCCATTCCAAGACGCGCGACCTGCCGGAGATCGCGCGGCAGGCCGACATCCTGATCGCCGCCATCGGTCATCCGGCGTTCGTGCGCGGCGAGCACATCGGCCCCGGCGCGATCGTGATCGACGTCGGCATCAACCGGGTCGGCGACCTCGAGCTGGTGAAGGACGTCTACGGGGCCGACTCGCCACGGGTGGCGCAGGTGAAGGACCGCGGCTTCACGCTGATGGGGGACGTGCACTGGCGTGAGGCGATCGAGCGCGCCTCCTGGATCACCCCGGTGCCGGGCGGCATCGGACCGCTGACCATCGCCTGTCTGCTGCGCAACACCGTGCGCGCCGCGCGCATGCGCCGCGAGACCGCCGCCTGGGCATGAAGCCGCGCGGAGGGGCGCCACCTCGCCGCGGTTCCGCGCCGCGCACGGCCAAGCCGGCGGCCGCCGCCCGCTCGTCGGTGCTGCGTGTCGGCCTCACCGGCGGCATCGCCACCGGGAAATCGACCGTGGCGCGGCATTTCGACAATTTCGGCGCCGCGGTCCTCGACGCCGACGTGATCGCGCACCGGCTGATCGAGCCGAACGCCGCCGGATACGCGCCGGTGGTCGCCGCCTTCGGCCGCGGCATCGTCCGGGACGACGGCAGCATCGATCGCAAGGCGCTCGGCCGCATCGTCTTCGCCGACGCCGAGGCGCGCAAGAGACTCGAGGCGATCCTGCACCCGCTGATTCAGGTCGAGGAGGACGCCTTCGTGTCGCGCCTCGCCTCGGGCGGCCCCCGCATCCTGGTGATCAACGCCGCGCTTCTGTTCGAGGCCGGGACCTGGAAGAACTACGACCGCGTCGTGGTGGTCCACTGCGAGGAGTCGATGCAGATCGCCCGCATCGTCGATCGCGATCACCTGTCGAAGGAGGACGCCACCGCCCGCATCAGCGCCCAGATGCCGACCTCCGAGAAGATCCGCCAGGCCGATTACGCCATCGACACCACCGACGGCCTCGAGGCGACCGAGGACCAGGCGCGCGAAGTCTGGCGGCACCTGGAGGCGGACCTGGCGGCGCCATCGCGAGAACGCCCCGGCTCCTGATCAGCGTCGGCGCCCGATCAGTGCCCCGATGGCTGAAGGACCTCGTTGTCGATGAGGCGCGCCTTCCCGAACCAGACCGCGACGGCGAGCAGCGCTGGGCGATCGACGCGCGTCACCGACTCGAGCGTCTCGTCGTCGACGGCTTCTATGTAGTCGACGCGGGCCAGCGGCTCCGCGACGATCGTCGACTGCACGCGCGCAACGAGGCGCGCGGCGTCGGTCTCCCCCGCGCCCACAGCCACTGCCGCCGCGGCCAGCGCCCGATGCAGCACCGGTGCCGCCCGGCGTTCTTCGGGCGTGAGATAGGCATTGCGCGACGACATCGCCAGGCCGTCGGCCTCGCGCACGGTGGAGCAGCCGACGATCTCGACCCCCAGGTGCAGGTCGCGTGTCATCTTCCGGATGATGCGCAGCTGCTGCGCGTCCTTCTCGCCGAAGTAGGCCGCCTGCGGCCGCACCAGCGCGAACAGCTTCGCCACCACGGTCGCGACGCCGCGGAAGTGTCCCGGCCGGGAACGGCCGCAGAGCGTGTCCTGAAGCCCTTCCACTTCGACCCAGGTGCGATGTCCGGGCGGGTGCACATCCGCGTCGGCCGGGGCGAAGAGCGTGGTCACGTCCACCCCACGGCAGAGCGCCGCGTCGCGCTCGAGGTCGCGCGGGTAGGCGGCAAGGTCTTCGCGCGGTCCGAACTGCAGCGGGTTGACGTAGATCGAGACGACGACCTCGTCGCACTCGGCGCGGGCGCGCCGCATCAGGGCGAGGTGGCCTTCGTGCAGCGCCCCCATCGTCGGCACGAAGCCGACGCGTTTCCCGGCAGGGCGCTCGGCCGCGAGGCGACCGATCTCGTGGGCGGTGGTGACCAGGCGCATCAGCCCTGGCGGGTGCGAGCGGGCGTGGGCGCGGGCGCCGGCGCGCTGTAGGTCTCCTCGACCGAGGGGTAGTCGCCGCTCCGGACGTCGGCGGCGAAGCGGCGCGCCGCGTCCTCGATGATGCCGGCAAGATCGGCGTAGCGCCGCACGAAACGCGGCGCCTGTCCCTGGCTCAGACCGACGAAATCGGTGAAGACCAGCACCTGGCCGTCGCAGCCGCGCCCGGCGCCAATGCCGATGGTCGGGACGCCGACCGCCTCGGTGATCCGGCGGCCGACGGTCTCCGGCATCCCTTCGAGGACCAGCGAGAAGATCCCCGCCGCCTCGAGCGCCTGCGCGTCCTCGACCAGCGTCGCCGCCTCGTCGACCCGCTTTCCCTGCACCTTGTAGCCGCCCATCAGGTGCACCGACTGCGGCGTCAACCCGACGTGGCCCATCACCGGGATCTCGGCATCGACCAGCGCCTTCACCAGCGCCGCGCGCCGGCTGCCCCCTTCGATCTTGACCGCGGCGGCGCCGGCCTCTTTCAGGAAACGCCCCGCGTTCCGGATCGCGTCGCGCTTCCCCGTGTGGTACGACAGGTACGGCATGTCGGCCACGACCAGCGCGTGCCTGGTGCCGCGCACAACCGCCTTGGTGTGGTGCAGCATCTCGTCCATCGTGACCGGAAGCGTGCTGTCGTACCCGAGGACGTTGTTGCCGAGACTGTCGCCGACGAGGATGACGTCGACCCCGGCGGCGTCGAGCAGGCGCGCTCCCGGGTAGTCGTAGGCGGTCAGCATCACCAGACGCTTCACGCCCTTCGCGGCGCGGATCCCGGGGACGGTGACGGGACGGGTGGGCGGGACCGGGGGAACTCCCCCGGCGTTCTGGTTCCGGTCCATCGCAACCTCCTTCTCCCCGCCGTTGCCGGTCAAGGGACGGGTTGGACTTCGTTGTTCAGCCGACCTGCGTCGCGCGCCCTACGCCTTGACCCATCCCGGTCCTTTGGATCCGAGTGGGATGTAGTACTGCACGCCCCGCTGCATCGATTGAATCTGCCTGAGTATCTCTTCCAGATCCTCCCGGCTCTTCACGAAGTCGATGTCCGACGTGTCGATGACCAGGAGCGGCGTCCTATTGTAATGGAAGAAGAAATAGTTGTAGGCCCGGTTCAGCTCCGCGACGTACTTGTCGGCGATCTCCCGCTCGTAGTCGCGCTCGCGGCTCTTGATCCGGCCCATCAGCACGTTGTCCCGCGCCTGCAGGTAGATGACCAGATCCGGGTGCGGCACCTGCTCCTCGAGCACGCCGTACAGCTTCTCGTACAACATCAGCTCGGTGTCGCTCAGATTCAAGTAGGCGAAGATCTTGTCCTTGGCGAAGATGTAATCGGAGACCGTCGCCTGCTTGAACAGGTTGCCCTGAGCGAGCTCCTGCTGCTGGCGGAACCGGTTCAGCAGGAAGAAGAGCTGGCACTGAAAGGAGGCGCCCGGCCGATCCTGGTAGAAGTCGTGCAGGAAGGGGTTGTCGGTCGGCTCCAGGACCTTGCGCGCCTCGAGGCGCTCGGCGAGGAAGTCGACCAGGCTCGTCTTGCCGACGCCGATGGGCCCTTCCACCGCGATGGTCTTGAAGTGCATGGGCTCCCGCATGCCGGAACGAGGGGCGGATTATAGCCGTCCGTCCGCGCGAGGCGCAACCACGCTCCGCGCATCGATCGGTCCGCCACGCGAGGCCGGCGCTGCGCCCGCCGGGGACGGGTCCGGCGACGCTGCGCGTCGCCTCCCCTCGCTTCGCTGCGCGCCCGCCCATTGCGCCGCACTGCGGCGCAACGGGGCCCCGGGCGCTCCGTCTCAGACGCCCCGGCGAACGCAGCGCCGGCCTCGCATCCCGAAGCTCGATGCACGCACCACGGCGATTGCGACGAACCGGCATCAATTTCAGAGGCCAATCGGAGGGTGGCGCGGAGGTGCGGCCGTCCCGGGGTCCGTAGCCACGAGCTTCCGGGCGAGCCGCAGGCGCGACGCCCGTCGGGGCGTGCGAGACCGAGCGACGGGGCCCCACCGCGCCGCTCCCCGGCGCGGTGGGTGGGCGCGAGGCGAGCCGAGGGGAGGTCTCGCGCAGCGAGACCGGACCCGTCCCCGACGGGCGTCGCGCCTGCGGCGCCGCTAGAACGCGATTTGGAACCCGATCTGCCAGCGGCGTCCGAACCGGCGCGTGGCATCGAGCTGGAGCGGCCCGCCGTAGGTGGCGGCACCGTTGGGCTGGAACCCGGCGTTGCGGCTCGGGTCGATCGAGGAGATGATCAGCTCATCCCGGTTCAGGAGATTGAAGACCTCGAACGACACCCCGGCCGTGGTGCGTCCGATCACCATGTTCTTGCTGACCCGCGCGTTCACGTCGAGGACGGCGCCGTTGCGACGGCTGTTGCGGCGCTCGGGCACGAACACGGCGCCCTTGTCGGCCGGGACCACGCTCCCGAAAAGGGTCCGGAACTGCTGATAGTCGGCGTCGTCGAGCGAGTAGAAGCGGGATATCAGGGAGTAGGGCAGACCGCTCGACCAGGTGGTCGCGCCGCCGAGCTGCCAGTCGTGCGGCAGGAACGCGATCCCGTTCAGCTTGACGACGTGGCGCTGATCGAACGAGAGGTATCCATCCTCCAGCTCCACCATCGACGGGTCGTTGCCGAGCTGCGACTGGAAGTCCTCCGCCTGGCCGGTCGCGCGCGAGTAGGTGTACGAGCCGGTCAGCTCCCAGCGTCGCGACAGCCGCCGCCGCAGCTCGAGCTCGAAGGCCGTGTAGCGCGCGTCATTGTAATTGCCGACCCGGAGGATCTGGTTGAAGAAGGGATCGTCGATGAACAGATCGGGACGGCCGTCGGGAACCCGGTTGTAGCTCGGGGGCTCCTGGGGGAACTGGGAGGGCACGGTCGCCAGCGCGCCAATCTCGTCCAGCGGCCGCCCGGTCAGGGGGTTGATGCGCGTCTGGTGATTGATGTCCAGGTCCTGAAGCTGCGCGCGGAACTGCCGATGGATGTATCTCACGGCGAGACCGAGATCGGGCGACAGCTCGCGCTCGACACCGAGCGTCAGCTCGTCGCTGAACGGCGTCTGGAGCTGGCGATCGACCTGCGTGACCGAGGGGGGCGCCTTGGACAGCAGGGTGCCGATGTTGTGGTCCGGGAGCGGCACTCCATGCGCCGTGGTCGGCGCCGCCAGCCCGTCCCGATCGAGGACGTAATAGCGCACCAGCCTTTCGATGCCCTGCTCCCCCACCACCGAGCTCAGGAACAGCTTGTCGTAATAGCGCCCCCAGCTCGCGAAGATCTTGCTGCGTCCGTCGGAGGTCGGATCCCACGAGATCGCCAGACGCGGCGAGAGATTGTTGTTGGTGATGGTGAACGCCTCTGCCTCCTGGACCGGGACTCCGAGCTGGCGGAGGACGTCGGGATCGACATGTCCGCCGGGCGCGAAGATCCCGGGGAAAAGGGCCGAGAGAATCGGGGCCTGAAAGTCGATCGTCGAGCGGTGCATGGTGAACTGGGTGAGACCGGCGCGGTTCAGCGGGTCGAGATAGGTGTTGTTGACCCAGGTCTTGACGTCGTCGCCGCCGAGCAGCGGATCGGCGGTGATCCCCAGGCTGACCATTCCGTCGCCGTTGCCGCCTCGGACGGGATCCTTGCCCCGCTCCCCGCCGGCCAGCGCGCTGAGCCGGTTGAATCGCGCCCGCTCGACGCGCGGATCGAAGGAGGTGTATCCGTCGCTGTTGGCGGTCTCACGGTCGAAGCGCAGCCCGACCATGACGCTCAGGTTCGGCCGCGGGTGCCAGAGATCCTGGACATACGTGCCGGCCGAGAGTCCCGAGGCTTCCTGGCTGACCTCGCGCTCGATCGGCAGCGACACGGTGATCCGGCCCAGGCCGGGGTCGGTGCAGGTGGTTTCGTAGGGATTGCAGGCGACCGTGGTGCCTGGATTGTTGACCTGATCCACGGCCAGGCCGGTGACGAAACCCGGATCGCGCAATCCGACGATGTCGTTGGCGTCGGTGACGCGGTGGAACCCCTCGCGTTCCAGCAGGAATCCCGTCTTCAGGTCGTGCGTTCCAAAGCCGGTCGCGAACAGCGTGAGGTCGGCGCGCACCGTGCCGCGCGTGCGCTCGTCGTCGTAGCTCTCGAAGTAGGGCCCGCTGACGGTGCCCCGCATCAGGTCGACCGTGTAGTCGCGATCGGAGGCGTACGGCTTGAGGTGTCCGTACGGGTAGGTCGTGGTCGGGAACGGATCGTCGTCCAGCTCCTTGTTGTTGTTGCGATCCTCGGTCCCGAGATCCAGCCGGCCGTCGCCGTCCAGATCCTCTCCCGTATCGAGACGGCCGTTGTGGTTCCTGTCTTCGTTGATGCGGTCGAGGTGCCCGTCGCAATCCTGGTCCTCGCGTGTCAGTCCCTCGCAGCCGCCCGGCGGGGTCAGGCGGCGATCGTGGTCGAAATCCTCGTCGAAGACCACCGGGGGCGAGGCCCCGTCCGGCGGGCAGCCGTTGACGTTGTGCTGCAGGTGACGGTCGTAGTAGATGCAGGCTTCCTGGTAGTCGAGGCGGCCGTTGGCGATATAGTCCTCGAACACGTCGAAACGGCCGTCGCCGTCGTAGTCCTCCCCCGAATCACGCTCGAAGGCAGAGTCGAACGTGTCGCCATTGCGCGGCGTGAACAGGACGCCGTTCTCGTTGGTGTCCGGCCCCAGGTTGGGCACGAAATTGGGCTGCCCCTCGAACCAGCCGATGGTCCCTTCCAGCGCCACGGTCGGGCTGAGCACGGCCGTGTCGCGCAGGGTCAGGAGAATCCCGCCCGCCCCGATCGTGAACCCGGTCTCCTCGGCGGTCAGGCTGTTGAGCCCCTGATTGAGGAACTGCTGCGGATCGTGGTTCACCGACAGCGCCACGCGCTGCGAGGGCGTCACCTGCCAGGTGAACTTCCCGAACTGTCGCCACTCGCGGATCCCGGTGACGAACGCGGTGGTCAGGGCGTTGATCGGATCCTGCTTGCTGATGTACTCGAACGTCATGTAGTACCAGGCGCGATCCCTGACGAGCGGCCCGCCCATCGACAGGAACGGGAGGTAGTCGTTGAACGTCAGGTCCCGAAGCCCGATATCGCCCAGGCCGCCGTGCAGCCGGGGGTCGTCCTCGCCCGCCCCGTCGCCGTCGAGCCTCGAGCCGCGCCAGTAGAACTTGAACGAACCGGCGAAATCGTTGCCACCCGACTTCGTGAGGATGTTGACGGTGCCGCCCTGGGCGCGGCCGAACTCCGCGCTCGCACCCGTGGTCTTGACCTCGATCTCCTGGATCGACTCGATGTTGAGCTGGGCGCCCATCTTGCCGGTGAGGGGATCGGTCGTCGTCACGCCGTCGACCACCGTCAGGGTGTCTGTGTCGCGCGCGCCATGGATGTTGGGGTTGCCGTCGCCGTCGACGTCCGTGACGCCGGGCGCGAGGACCAGCACATCCTGGTAGTCCCGTCCCAGGATCGGCAGCGAATCGACGAACTCGGAGGAGAAGCGCGTCGTCGTCGAGGTCTCCTCGGGATTCACGACAGGGGGCGTCGCCCGGACCTTGACCTGCTCGCGCAGCGCGGACTCGGTGGGCAGCGTGATCG
The DNA here is from genome assembly GCA_035638115.1 of Patescibacteria group bacterium. GTDB lineage: Bacteria > Acidobacteriota > Polarisedimenticolia > Gp22-AA2 > Gp22-AA2 > DASRAN01. Next base: position 31,165 of record DASRAN010000078.1, read on the forward strand.
TCAGCGCGGTCGGACGCCCGACGACGACCTCGACCTCGGAGATCACCACCATCGTCCGCGCCGGCCCGGATGCCTTCACCCGGTAATCGGAGGCCGGCGGAAGGGCCGGAACGCGGAACGCGCCGGCCGCGTCGGTCAGCGCGCCGCGATCGGAGATGCCGGCCTTGCGACTCTCGACCAGGACCGTCATTCCAGGCAGCGGGGCCCCGGCCTCGTCGATGATCCGGCCCCGAATCTCGCCCGCCGTCTCGGCGCGCAGAGGAATGGCGCCGGCCAGAAGGGACAGGACCGCGAAGAAGAACCCGCGAGGCCAGGCGTGCTGTTTCATGTGCCGAATTGGCGAGAGAACACTATGGTATTGCTGCAATGGCATCGGCCGTCAAGAGCAAAAGTCCGATCAGTCGGAAGTATCCGCTTCGACGACACCCTGATCCGGACAGCGCGCGAGGAGCTCGCGGATCGTCAGACCCAGCGTGGGATGGATCACGTCGGGGGCGATTTCGGCGAGCGGCACGAGGACGAAGCGTCGCAGGTGCAGGCGTGGATGCGGCACGATAAGGCCCTGGCCGGTCGTCGTCAGATTGCCGTACAGGAGGAGATCGAGATCGATGATCCGTGGTCCCTTGTCGCGGGTCCGGACGCGCCCCATCTCCCGTTCGATCCGCAGGCAGGTCTGCAGCAGATCGGGGGCCGTCTGGTCGGTCCGGCAGGCAACGACCTGGTTGATAAACTCCTGCTGGTCCAGCACTTCGACCGGGTCGGTCCGATACAGACCGGACCTCTCCACGACCCTGACCCCGGCCCGATCGAGGCGCAGGATGGCCTGGGCCAAGGCCCCTCTGCGGTCGCCGAGGTTCGATCCCAGCCCCAGATAGGCCAGACCGCTCTTCTCCGTCGTCGCCATTCGATCCGCCTCGATTTCCGGCCGCCCGACATGCTCGTTGACAGGGAAAGATAGCATTTGATAGCATGCCGGGCTTGCAAACCATCTCGATACCACGGTTTAGCCATGTCGCTGCGCCTCATTGGACGGCGTGACGGCGGGCTCCAAGACCTCTTGCAGTGATGATCGGAGACCCATGAAAAAGGCGACCAAGAAGGTGGTGAAGGCGGCGCCGGCCCCCGCGGCCGGAGGCAACACCTGGAACATCCAGGACAAGGCCCTCAAGGAGATGGAGCGCGGACTGGCGCAGCTCCACAAACAGAACTACGAAGAGGCGCTGCCCCACTTCCAGTCAATCCTCGACGGCTTCCCCCATGAGAAGGAGCTCGTCGATCGCGTCCAGGTCTACATGCGCGTCTGCAAGACGAAGATCGACGGCAAGACGCCGCCGCACCGCAAGCCGGAGGAGTACTACTACCTTGGCGTGATGCGGGCCAACGAAGCAAACTATGACGAAGCGGTGGAGCTCCTCGATCGGGCCCTGCAGGTCGATCCCAAGGACGAGAAGGCGCACTACGTGATGGCCTCGACGCGCGCCCTGCGGGGCGACCGCGAGATGGCGATCCGCCATCTTCAGGAGGCGATCGCCATCAACCCCACCAATCGCGTCTACGCCCAGAACGATCCCGACTTCGAGCCGATTCGCAGCGACGACGAATTCCAGAACCTGATCTACCCGGAGGAGGCGTAGCCGGGGCCAGGGAGCCACGTGAGGAGCAAGACCGGCGCGAGGAAGGCGAAATCCGCGCGGCGATCGGCGCCGCGCAAGGTGCGCTCGAAGAAGCGCGCCGCGCGCTCTTCCCGGGCGCGCCGGGCGGCCGGGCGGAAACCGGCTCCGCGGCCCGCCCCGCGGCCCGCGCTGACGATCACCGTGCAGCGCCCGGCGACCGCCGAGCCGGCCCGACCGGCGGTTTCCAACCACGTCCCCGCGGTCGCGCCGCCGGGCGTCCCCAACCATGCACCGGCCCACGGTCACCCCGCGGTGCCGAACAGCTCGTACCCGCTGCGCCCGATGGGCGCCCTGCCCGACGACGGGGCGCGCCAGGCGGTCGCCGGCCGCGGCGAGGCGAAGCGCGAGACGCTGGCGCTCATCCTGGCGGCCGGTCTCGGCAAGCGGATGCAATCGAAGTGGTCGAAGCTCCTGCATTCCCTCGCCGGCCGGCCGATGGTGCGTCACGTCGTCGAAGCGACGCGGGGCGCCGGAGTGGCTCGCACCGTCGTCGTGATCGGCAACCAGGCCGATGAAGTGCGCCGGGCGGTCGGCGATCACGACAAGAAGATCGCCTTCGCGTTCCAGAAGGAGCAGCTCGGGACGGGGCACGCGGTGCTGTGCGCGGAGCGCCAGATGCAGGGCCACCGCGGCGACGTCCTGATCCTCAACGGCGATCTGCCGGCTCTGAAGCCCGAGACCCTCAAAGCGTTCGTCTCGTACCACCGCGCGCATGGCGCCCCCCTCAGCCTGATGACGACGGTGATCCCCGATCCGCGCGGCTACGGACGCGTGATCCGGAACTACGGCGGCGACGTGTCCCGCGTCGTCGAGGAGGCCGACGCCGGCCCCGAGGAGCGCGCGACGCAGGAGATCAACTGCGGCATCTACTGCGTCGATTTCGGCGCGCTGTTCCGGCCGCTCCGGCGCGCGACCCGGGACAACGCGCAAGGCGAGATCTACATCACCGACCTGGTCGAGCTTCTGCGCAAGGAGGGCCGCAAGGTGGCGGCGTACCGCCACCCCGACCCGAAGGAGGTCCTCGGCGTCAACGACCGTGTCGAGCTGGCCGCGGCCGCGCGCGCGCTCTACCGGCGCAAGGCCGAGAGCCTGATGGCCGCGGGCGTCACCCTGCTCGACCCGGACACGACCTATATCGACATGCAGGTCGAGATCGGCCGCGACTGCGTCATCGAGCCGGGCGTCATGATTCTGGGCGACTGCCAGGTCGGCGCCGAGGCGCGTATCGGCCTCGGCACCCGCATCGTCGACACCTCCGTGGGCGCCGGCACCGAGATTCTCCCCTATTGCGTCATCGCCTCCTCGCGCATCGGCCGCGGCTGTCGGCTGGGCCCGTTCGCCCACCTGCGCCCCGAGACCCAGATGGACGAGGAGTCCCGGGTGGGGAATTTCGTCGAGACCAAGAAGACGCGCCTCGGGCGCGGCAGCAAGGCCAATCATCTGAGCTATCTCGGCGACGCCGAGATCGGCCGGGACGTCAACATCGGCGCGGGCACCATCACCTGCAATTACGACGGCGTCGCCAAGCACCGGACCGTCATCGAGGACGAGGTCTTCATCGGGAGCGACACACAGCTCGTCGCCCCGGTTCGCGTCCGCCGCGGCGCGTTCGTCGGCGCCGGCTCGACCATCACCAAGGATGTCCCAGCGCACGCCCTCGCGCTGTCCCGGGCCCGCCAGGAGAACAAGGACGGCTGGGTCAAGCGGTTCGGCCCCGCCGCCCGCAAGGACGGCTCCGGCCACGATCGCGGCTGAGTTTCCGCCCGCTCGCCCCGGCGCTCACCCGGTGACAACCCGCGCGCGGTCCCCCGGCGAGCCCCGCGCGTCGGGCTCGGCGGGGCGTCCGAGACGGAGCGCCCCGGGCCCCGACGCGCCGTCCTGAGGCGCGTCGGGAGGGCGCGCAGCGAGGCCGAGGGGAGGCGACGCGCAGCGTCGCCGGACCCGTCCCCGGCGGGCGCGACGCGCGGGGCGCCCCCAGTGGATCGGGCGCGGGTTGTTGCCCGGGATCGCTCGCGTGGCCTATATTGCGTGACACCATGTGCGGAATCGTTGGATATATCGGTCACAAGAAGGTCAGCAGCGTCATCCTCGACGGGCTGCGTCGTCTCGAGTACCGCGGATACGACTCCGCCGGCATCGCGGTCATCAACGGGAACGACATCCAGGTCGTTCGAAGCGCCGGCAAGCTGCGCGAGCTCGAGGAGACTCTCCGCCTCACGAAGCTCGAGGGGACCTTCGGACTGGGTCACACGCGCTGGGCGACGCACGGACGACCGACCGAGGAGAACGCCCACCCGCACCGCGACTGCACCGGCTCGATGGTCGTGGTCCACAACGGCATCATCGAGAACTACAAGGAGCTCAAGCGCGAGCTGCAGGCCTCGGGACACCAGTTCAAGACCGAGACGGACACCGAGGTCATCGCCCACCTGATCGAGGAGGTGCGCAAGGCGACCCCCCACGCCAGCCTCGAGGAAGGGGTGCGCGGCGCCGTCCCGCGGCTGTCGGGCTCGTACGCCTTCGCGGCCATCTCGGCCCGAGACCCCAGGACCATCGTCGCGGCGCGCAACGGGCCGCCCCTGGTCATCGGACTCGGCAAGGACGAGTACTTCGTCGCCTCCGACATCCCCGCGATCCTGCATCACACGCGCGACGTCTTCTTCCTCGACGACCACGAGATGGCCGTGGTCACCGAGCGCGGCGTGGTGATCACCAACGAGTCGGGCGCCTCGGTCTCCAAGCAGGTGCAGCGGATCACCTGGGACCCGATCATGGCGGAGAAGGCCGGGTTCAAGCACTTCATGCTCAAGGAGATCTACGAGCAGCCGCGCGCCATCCGCGACACCCTGCTCGGCCGCGTCTCGCAGGACACCGGCAAGATTTTCCTCGACGAGATGGAGATCACGGACGAGGAGCTGAGGCGGTGCCGCAAGCTCCACATCGTCGCGTGCGGGACCTCGTGGCACGCGGCGCTCGTCGGCAAGTTCATGATCGAGCGCCTGGCCCGGCTCCCGGTCGAGGTCGACATCGCATCCGAGTTCCGCTATCGCAATCCGATCCTCGAGCCCGACCACCTGGTGATGGTGATCAGCCAGTCGGGCGAGACCGCCGACACCCTGGCGGCGCAGCGCGAGGCGCGCTCCCGGGGGCTCAAGACCATCGCCATCTGCAACGTCGTCGGCTCGATGGCGACCCGGGAGGCGCAGGGCGTCATCCACACGCACGCCGGACCGGAGATCGGCGTCGCGTCGACCAAGGCGTTCACGGCCCAGCTGGCCGCGCTCGATCTGTTCGCGCTGCACGTGGCCCAGGTGCGCGGCGCGATCACGCCCGAGGCCAGCAAGGAGCACATCCGCGACCTGCTGCACATCCCGACCCAGATCGAGAAGATCCTCGCCAAGGACGCCGAGATCGAGGAGATCGCCAAGGAGTACTTCCGCGCCGCGGACTTCCTCTACCTGGGCCGCGGAGTCAACTATCCGATCGCGCTCGAAGGCGCGCTCAAGCTCAAGGAGATCTCGTACATCCACGCCGAAGGCTACCCGGCCGGGGAGATGAAGCACGGGCCGATCGCCCTCATCGACCGAAACCTGCCGATCGTGGCCCTGGTGTTCGGCGACGCGCTGTTCGAAAAGATGATGTCGAACGTCGAGGAGGCCCAGGCGCGTGACGGCGCGATCATCATGATCACGCAGGAAGGTCACGAGGAATCGGGGCGGCGCTGCGCGAGAGTCGTGTCGATCCCGAAGACGACCGACCTGCTGAACCCGATCCTGGCGGTGGTCCCCCTGCAACTGCTCGCCTACCACATCGCCCTGCGCCGAGGGTGCGACGTCGATCAGCCGCGGAACCTCGCGAAGTCGGTCACCGTCGAGTAGAGAGGGCCGCGGCGCGCGCGGCTACTTCTTGCGCGCGGCGATGTGGACGGTGGCATCCACGTTTTTCACGGTGGTCTTCAGGAATCCCGCCAGATCGTTCTCGATGATCAGCGCCTGGTACCGGACCCGGCCGTGCAGGGTGTAGTCGCCGGGGGCGGCGCTATCGTTGGCCTTGAACGGCACCTTGACCATGATCGTGCCCTCGTAGGCGTGGTAGGTGAAGGTCTGCGGCTCTTCGGTGAAGGTCCGGGGCTCCGGGACGATGGCCGTCCGGGGCTGCAGCGCGCGCGTGGCGTCGAACGTCACCATCAACGGGGTGCTGTACTTGTTGGGCGGCGGCTCGCCGATCAGGCGGTAGCCCTTGTTCAGGGCGATCGTGATCACGACTTCCGCCATGTCGCCCGGGGCGACGGTGACGGGAGCCACCTGGATCTGAAACGCGTCGTTGACGTCGGCGAGCAGACCGGGGCCCGTGAGCGCCATCACGGCCAGCAGCACGGCGGCGCGCGCCGCGTGAGTCACGACCGATCGTCCTGTTCGCATGCGTTGAGGATAGCACAGCCATGGGCCGCGCCCGCCTCGGCACCATGGCCCTGTGAGATAATTTCCCCTTCATGGATCACCTGATCGACACCCTGAATCCGCAGCAGCGTGACGCGGTCCAGCACACCGACGGCCCGCTGCTGATCGTCGCGGGCGCGGGGTCGGGCAAGACGCGCGTGATCGTCCACCGCCTCGCCTGGATCCTGGCCCGGCGGCTGGCGGCGCCGCACGAGGTGGTCGCGGTCACGTTCACCAACAAGGCGGCCGGCGAGATGAAGGAGCGGGTCGAGGGGCTCCTCGGGCCGGCACACGGCGGCGCCCAGGTCTCGACCTTCCATTCCTTCGGCCTGCGTCTTCTGCGCCGCCACGCCACGCGCCTAGGCTATTCCTCCGACTTCCTGGTGTACGACCAGTCCGATCAGCAGGCGGTGCTGCGGGACTGCCTGGAGGAGCTGTCGATCGACGACGAGACCTTTCCGGTGCGGCAGTTCCAGTCGCGTATCAGCGACGCGAAGAATCGCGGCGTCGATCCCGAAGCGCTGGCGCAGGAGGCGATCGGCGCCCGGCAGGATCTGACCGCGAAGGTCTTCGCTCGCTTTCAGGAGAAGCTGCGGGCCGCCAACGCCATGGATTTCGACGATCTCATCGGGCTGCCCCTGGTGATCTTCGACCGCCACCCCGACGTCCTGCAGGAGGTCGCCTCCCGGGTCCGTTACCTGCTGGTCGACGAGTACCAGGACACCAACCCGCCCCAATACCGGTTGATCCAGCGGCTGGCGTCGGTGCACGGCAACGTCTGCGCCGTGGGTGACCCGGATCAGTCGATCTACCGCTTCCGCTTCGCCGACATCAACAATATCCTGTCGTTCGAATCCGATTTCCCCGGCACCCGCATCATCAAGCTGGAGCAGAACTACCGCTCGACCAACAACATCCTCGCCGCGGCGACCGCGGTCGTGCGGCACAACGTCAGCCGCATCGACAAGACGCTCTGGAGCGAGGCGCCGGCCGGCGAGGCGATCGAGGTGATGGTCGCCAGCGACGACCGGGGTGAGGCCGAGCGCGTCGTGCAGCGGGCGCGCGTCCTGGCCCGCGGCGCGTCGCCATCGGGCGGGTCCGGCGCGTCCGGCGGCGCCCCCCCGGGGCTGGAGGGGATCGCCATCCTCTACCGGACGAATTCCCAGTCGCGCCTGTTCGAAGAGGCGCTCGCCCGCAACGGCGTCCCCTACGTGATGATCGGCGGGACGCGGTTCTACGATCGCAAGGAAGTCCGCGACGTCCTCGCCTACGTGCGCGCCCTGATCAACCCGCGCGACGAGACCAGCCTGCGGCGCATCATCAATCTCCCGCCGCGCGACATCGGGCGCGCCACCATCGACGCCGTCGTCGAGCTGACGCGCAGTGAGTCGCTGACGCTGGAGGACGCGGCGCGGCGTGCCGCCGAGCAGAAGCTGGTCGCGACGCGCGCGGCGCGCGCTTTGCTGGGGTTTCTCGACCTGCTGGGGGAATTGCGCCGCGAGACGCGCGACCTGCCCCCCAGCCGCATGGTCGCGAAGATCGTCAGCCGGACCTCCTACGACGCCTACCTGCACCAGTCGTCCCCCGGCGACGCCGCGGCGCGGATCGAGAACCTCGAGGAGCTGGTCAGCGCCGTGGCCTCGTACGACGGCATGGAGGGCGGGCTGCAGGCCTTCCTCGACCGGACGGCGCTTCTCGGCGAGGCCGACAACGTGCAGGGCACCGCCGGCGTCCGGCTGATGACCCTGCACGCCGCCAAGGGTCTCGAGTTCCCCGTGGTGTTCATCGTCGGGGTCGAGGAGGATCTCTGCCCGCACGCGCGGGCCGCCGAGGAGACCGACGGCCTCGAGGAGGAGCGCCGCCTGTTCTACGTCGGCATGACCCGGGCCCGGGAGCGGCTGATCCTGTCGCGCGCCCTGACGCGCTTCCAGTTCGGACAGGCGCGCGTCACCGAGCCGTCGCGCTTCCTCGGCGAGATCCCCGCCGCCCTGCTGCGCGAGGGTCTCGCGGCCGGCGAGTCGTCCGACACCTGGCGGCTCGAGCGCGCCGCGGCGCGTCTGACGCGCCGCATGGAGCGCGGCGACCCGGGACGCTCGATCCGGCATTGGGCCGAGGTGGACGATCCGCCCGCCGACGAGGCGACCCCGGCGGGGCCGTACACCCTCGGCTGCAAGGTGCACCACGCGGACTACGGCGTCGGCACGGTGATCGGGATCGAAGGCAGCGGCGAGGCCCAGAAGCTGACCGTGTCGTTCTCGATCTACGGCTCGAAGAAGTTCCTGCCGCGCTACGCGCGCCTGGAGCGCATCTGATGCGCAAGCGCGGCGCCGTCCCCTGCGTCCTCGTGGCCGCGCTGGCCGCGGTCACCGCGGCGGTGACGGCGGCGCCGCGCGCCTCACGACCGGCACCGCCCGCGCCGACCGCTCCGGCGCCGGCGACCGCGACCCCGGCTCCGGGCGAGCGCTCGACGCGCCACCTGTTGCAAGCCGGCAGCCTGGCGATCGAGGAGGGCTCCTACCAGGCCGCCGAGAGCCGCTTCCACGAAGCGGCCGACATCGACCCGCGTCTGACCCAGGCCTGGTTCGGAATGGCCCTCGCCGCCATCGGGCGCAGGGATCACCGCGGCGCCGAGAAGGCGCTGCGCACCGCGCAGGACTTGGCGCCCGGCCATCCCGAGGTGCTCTACGCCACGGGCGTGGTCGAATTCGCCTGGGGGGACCCGCGCGACGCGGAGGCGGCGTTGCACGCGGCCGCCGACGCCGATCGCCGGCTGGTCGAGGCGCGTTACGCGGTCGGGATCGCGGCGGCGGCGCGCGGCGATCTGCCCGCCGCCGAGAGCGCCCTGCGCGAGGCGCTGAAACTCGACGGGCTGCACGCGTTCGCGCGTTACCAGCTCGGCGCGGTCCTGGCGCGCCGCGGCGACCTCGACGGCTCGGTCGGCGAGCTGTCGCGCGCGCTCGCCCGCGAGCCGGCGTTGCGCGAGTCGCAGCCCGACGATCCGTTCGTCTTCGCGGGACGCGACGTGGCCCCGGCCGCGGCCGGCGCCACGCTCGGGCTTCCGCTGCCGGTCCTGCGCCCGTCGCTGGCGTACGCGCGCCGGCGTCCAGGTCCTGCGACCGCGGCGTCGGTCGCCACCGACATCCCCGACTGGTTCCTCGACTATCACATGTCGCTCGAGCTCGAGGACGCCGGCCAGTGGAGCGCCGCCGTGGACACGATGCAGAGGGCGCTGGCCCTCAAGGATCGTTCCGAGGGTCTCGCCGTCGTGGCCGGCCGGCTGGTCGACTATTCGCCGCACCTGCATCTCGCCACCGACTTCCACCATCTCGGCAACTTCCGGGAGGCGTTCCTGCACCTCAACATCGCGAAGAACGAGGGGAACGCGTCGCCCGACGCGCTGCGGGCCCTGAGCGTTCTGGTGCAGAAGGATCGGCTGCGCCCGCGCATCTACCTCGATCCGCTCCCGGATCGCACCTCGGACGAGGCGATCACGGTGCGCGGCGTGGTGGTGGCCGACGAGGCGGTGCAGCGTGTCGAGGTGTCCGGACGCGAGGCGACGTTGCGCACCGCCGCCGCGGGCGAGGTGGCGGAGCGGCTGCCGGATTCCGAGAAAGCTTCGGTGCGCGAGGGCGTGCAGGGCGTCATCTTCGAGATCTCCAACCAGAAGCTCTGGGAAGGGACCAATCTCATCGCCGTGCGGCCGTTCTTCCGCAATCCCGCGCGCGACGGCGACCTGCTCGAGGCGAGCGTGGTGCGCGTTCCCGCACCGGCCGCGGCTCCCGCCAAGGCCGAGCCGCCGAAGCCGCCGCCGGCCAAGCCGGGGGCGCACAAGCCGGCGCCGAAACCGTCGACGCCGTCCAAGCCCTCGACGCCGCCGGCGCCGATTCCGAAACCGCCGGCGAATTCCGGCGCGCCGGCCCCGGGAGGGACGCCGTGACCCGGGCGCCGGCGTTTCACAGCGCCGACTTGCGCGACGTCGTGCACGGCGGGGTTCTGCCGCGCCGTCGTGTCGGGCGTGCCGCCGCGCTGTCGATCGCCCTGCATGTCGCCGGCGGATCGTGGCTCCTGATGCTTGGACTGATGGACGTCGGGCAGGTGCCGCCGCCCCCGCTCACCATCCGTTTCTTCGCCGCGCCTCCCCCGCCGCCCCAGCTCGTGCCGTTGCGCGAGGCGCACACCCCTCCGCCACCCCGGACCGTGCCGCGGCCGGTGCCGGCAGCGATCCCGCCGCTGGCCGTGGCGATCCCGGAGCCGGAGCGCCCGCAGCCGCCGCCCATCCAGGTGCAGCCCGAGCCGCCCGCGCTGCAGATCGCCGACGTGGCCCCGAGCGTCGCGATCCACGACACGGCGCCGCCCGCGCCGGCGGCGCCGAAGCTCGCGCCGCTCGGTGCGCACGTCACGCCGCAGATCGGCACCGGCGAGGAGCCCGATCTGGTGCTCCTCAGGCCGGGCGAGGATCGGGCGCGCGGCACGGGGGGCGGAGTCGCCGGACACGATCAGATCGCCGCGCCGGCGGCGGGCGATCCGCTGGGCGGCATCCGGCGGGGCGACGGCGGCGGCGGACCGGGCGGCGGGACCGGCGGCGCGGCGCCCCTCGGATCGGAGGGGGCGTTCACCGGCACCGGCCTCGCGTCCTACCTGGGACGCAAGTACGGCGTGACGCTCATGGACGCCAGCCGTCTCGGATCGCGCACCAGCGACGGGTCCCGTTACGCGCTCCTGGTGCCGGCGCTGAGCGAGGCTTACCGCTCGATGGCGTTCCATGGCCGCCGGCGTGGCGCGGAGGGCGATCCGGTCGAGAGCGTCCAGGTGGACGCCCAGGCGATCGCCATCCACTACCGCGACGGCACCGTGCACGTGCTGGTGCCGACCGCCGACGGTCTGGTCGCCCTCTATGTCTCGGCGGGCGCGGCCAACGGACGGAGCAAGGTGCAGGAGGCGGAGCGCGCCCTCGAGGCGCTGCAGCGCCTGCAGCACGGAGGGATGCGCGGATGACCGTCCGCCTGACGCGCCTCCTGGGGCTCGCCCTGCTCGTGCTGGCGATCCCGGCCGCGCCGGTTCCGCCGGTCCTGGCGGACGACGCCACGGAGGCGACCACGCTCCGCAACGACGCGATCGCCGCCTACAACGCGCAGAACTACCCGAAGGCCGCATCGCTCGCGGCGCGCTGGCTGGAGCGCGCCGCGGTCGAGGGTCGCACCGGCCGCGAGTACGCCGCCCTGCAGTTCATCGCCGGGCACGCGCGCTACGAGATGCACCAGAAGGAGAGCGGCGCCTACGCCGGCGATTACAAGGCGGAGGTGGTGACGCCGATCGAGGAGTCGCTGCGCGTCCTGCAGGACGACGCGGCCTTCAAGAACATGCTCCTGGGCAACGCCTACCACGAGCTCTGGACCAGCACCGGCCGCCGCGACGCGGACGCCGAGGCCCGGGGACACTGGTATCTCCTGAAATCGATTCTGCTGCGCGCCGACGACGCCCGCGATCGTCCGCGCGCCAGCCCCGAGTACGATCCTTTCGCCCGCCACGTTCTGTTCTATCTCGAGCGCTGTCTCGACCTGTCGCGCTCCTCGGAGAGCGCCGATCTCTATCTGCAGCGCATCCGGAGCGTCGCGCCGTGGGGATTCGGCTCCGCCTACGACGCGCGCTTCTGGCAGATCTACGACCTGACCTACTTCGACGACGGCAACATGAAGGCGGCGGCCCTCTGGCAGCGCGGTCTGGACATGATGCGCGACGCCAAGACGGGCCCCGACGAAACCCTCATGGTCTTCACCCAGGCGGCCGACCTCACGCGGCGCAAGCGGGACCGCGCCGAGGTTTACCGGCAGATGTCGGACTTCGTCTCGACGCTCGACGCGCCCGAGCGCCGCGCCCAGGCGGCGGAGTTCGCGGGCCGCGCGTTCGATCTCAATCCCGGGGACGCGGAGATCCGGCGGCAGTACGGGACGGCGCTGCACGTGCTGTCGTACGCCGCCTACTCGAGCGGGCATTTCGACGAGGCGCTCGCCAAGGCGCAGGACGCCACCACCTTCGAATGGGAAGGGATGGAGGTCGCGCTGTTCGACCTGTCGCGCGCCGCCGCCGAGCTGGGGCACGAGACCGAGGCCCTGACGCACGGCGAGCGCGCCTTCCGGATGGCGAAGGACCGGATGGCGGGCGCGGCCCTGCAGCCGTTCGCGCAGAACTACGTCAACATCCTGCGACAGTTCGGGCAGGACGGCCTGGCGGCGAGAGTGCAGACGGAAAACGCCGCCCTGGGGGTGCACTGATGCGCGCGGACCGGACGGCACGCGCGTCGCGGCCGGCGCGCACGGCGACGCGCGCCGCGGCCGCGGCCCTGCTGCTCATCGCCCTGGCCGCCGCCCACGCCCCGGCGCGCGCGGCCGAGGAGAGCGTGGCGCAGGTGCTCGCCATGGCCGGCGCCTGGGCCGGCCTGTTGCGCGACTCGATCCCGATCCTGGATCGCCGCCCCGACCCCGAGACCATCCATGCCGCGGTCGAGGATGCGCGCCGCGCGGTCGTGGAGATCGACCGGCTGTCGGCCAACGCGGCGATCTTCCAGGCCGCCCCGTCCGAGCGGCAGCGGCTCCAGGATCTGGCCGCCGCCGCGCACCTCAACCTGGCGCTGTTCGAGACCCACGGCCTGGACTTCGACCGGGCCCGCCAGGAGATCACCCGGGCGCGCTCGCTGTCCGACATCGTCGAGGGCGACGGGTTCCGCACCGAGTGGGTGTCTCTGCAGTCCGGCCAGCCGGGCCGCGCCCTGCAGACGCGGTTCAACCTGCTCACGCTCGCCGAGTTCGAGGCGGCCCTGGGATCGATCTGGTATCGCGCCCGGCCCGTGCCGATCGAGTTCCGCGGGTTCACGACCCAGGACCTTGGCCAGGTGCGTCTTGTGCCGGCCGGCTCGCCGCCCGCCGGAAGCCTCGAGGAGCGTCTCCTGCTGCGCGGCGCGGCGATCCTGCGCGCCGCGCTCGATCACGGCCAGTCGGCGTTCACGGTGCCCCTGCCGGCGGGTCTCTATCGCCTGCAGGGCCGCGCGGGCGGCGACATCGATCGCGGCTTCGTCGTTCCCGAATCGACCGACGTCGACACCGTCCTCGTCGACCGGGCCCGTTTCGCGCTGCGCATCGATCCGAAGCCGGGTCCGAAGCCTCCCCGCTTCTTTCTGAACGGTCTCGAGGTCACCGACCTCAGCGCGATCCCGTACGGGGTCTACCGCCTCAAGGTCGACGCCGACGCCTACCCGACCGCGCCGCAGATCGTCCGCTTCGTCCTGGGCGAGGGGATCCCGGACAAGACCCGCACGTCGTGGACCATCTACGTGCCGGGCGGCTCGACCACCGTCCTGACCCTCGATCGCGGCCCCGGCACGTCCCGCCGGCGCTCCTGACCGTTCAGGCCTGGGGAGCCCAGCGCAGCCCTTTGAGGACCTCGCGCGCCGTGGCGAGGGTGCGGTCGATGAGCTCGTCGGTGTGGGCGAGCGACACGAACAGCGCCTCGAACTGCGACGGGGCGAGATAGACGCCGCGCTCGAGCATGCGATGGAAGAACACGCCGTAGCGCTTGGTGTCGGCGCCGGCGACCGAGGACCAGCTCCTGGCCTCGCGCACGCCGAAGAAGAGCGTCATGAGCGAGCCGACGCGGGTCAGATGCGCCGGGGCGCCGGTCTCCTCGATCACGGCGCGCAATCCCTTCTCCAGGCGCGCCGAGGTCCGCTCGAGGCGCTCGTAGGCGCCCGGAACGCGCAGAGTGCGCAACATCACGGCCCCGGCGCGCATCGCGATCGGGTTGCCGGAAAGCGTCCCGGCCTGGTACACGTCCCCCTCCGGCGCCACGCGGTCCATGATCTCCTCGCGTCCGCCGTACGCGCCGATCGGCAGCCCGCCGCCGAGAATTTTCCCGAGCGTCGTCAGGTCGGGCGTAACGCGGTAGCGCTCCTGGGCCCCGCCCAGCGCCAGGCGGAAGCCGGTGATCACCTCGTCGAAGATCAGCACGATGCCGGCCCGCGCGGTGATCTCCCGCAGACCCTCGAGGTAGCCCGGAGCGGGCGGGATGACGCCCATGTTGGCGGCCACCGGCTCGACGATGACGCAGGCGATGTCGCGGCCGTGCTCGTGGACCACCCGGGCGAAAGCGTCGAGGTCGTTGTACGGGACGACCAGGGTCTGCGCGGCGACGGACGGCGGGACGCCGGGAGTGCCGGGGATGCCGAGCGTCAGCAAGCCCGAGCCCGCCTTCACCAGCAGCGCGTCGACGTGACCGTGGTAGCAGCCCTCCATCTTGAGGACGAGATCGCGGCCCGTGTACCCACGCGCCAGACGCAGGGCGGAGAGCGTCGCCTCGGTCCCGGAGTTGACCATGCGCACCTTCTCGATCCCCGGCACCGTCTCGACCACCAGCCGGGCCAGCTCGACCTCGTGCGGGTTCGGCGCCCCGAACGAGGTCCCGTCGGCCGCGGCCGCCTGGATCTCGCGCACGATGGCCGGCTCCGCGTGCCCCAGGATGAGCGGCCCCCAGGAGCCGACATAGTCGATGTAGCCGTTGCCGTCGACGTCGTACATCATCGCGCCGGAGCCGCGGGCGAAGAAGATCGGATCGCCGCCGACGGCGCGGAAGGCGCGCACCGGGGAATTGACGCCGCCCGGGATCAGCTCGCGCGCCTTGTCGAAAAGCGAGCGCGACAGCGTCATGGCCTGGAGGCCAGAAGCCGGGCCGCGTCCCTGGCGTAGTAGGTGAGGATGAAGTCGGCCCCGGCACGCCGGATCGACTGGAGCGACTCGATCATCACGCGGTCGCGATCGATCCAGCCGTTACGCGCCGCGGCCTCGAGCATCGCGTACTCCCCCGACACGTGGTAGGCGGCCACCGGAACGTTGACCCGCTCGCGCACCGCCCGGATGACGTCGAGGTACGGAAGCGCCGGCTTGACCATCACCATGTCTGCGCCCTCGTCGAGATCGAGCAGCACCTCGCGGATCGCCTCGCGCACGTTGCCCGGGTCCATCTGATGGCTGCGGCGATCGCCGAACTGCGGCGTCGACTGCGCCGCCTCGCGGAACGGACCGTAGAACCCCGAGGCGTACTTGGCGGCGTAGGAGAGGATCGGCGTGGCGGAAAGGGCGGCGTCGTCGAGGGCCCGGCGGATGGCGGCCACCCGGCCGTCCATCATGTCGGACGGGGCGACCAGATCGGCGCCCGCCTTCGCCTGCGACACCGCGGTCCTCGCCAGCAGCTCCAGCGTGGCGTCGTTGACGATCTCGTCGCCTTTGACGACCCCGCAGTGCCCGTGATCGGTGTACTCGCACAGGCAGACGTCGGTCATCACGATGAGGCCCGGCACCGCCTTCTTCAGGGCCCGCGTGGCCTGCTGAACGATGCCGTCCTCGTCCCAGGCGCCCGAGGCGCGCGCGTCCTTGGACTCGGGGATGCCGAACAGCATGACCCCCGGCACGCCGAGCGCGTGCGTCTCCGCGGCCTCGGCGACGAGCTCGTCCACCGACAGGTTGAACTGCCCCGGCATCGAGCGGATTTCCTGCCGGACCTTCTTCCCGGGACAGACGAAGAAGGGCGCGATCAGATCGCCGGGCGACAGCGTGCTCTCGCGGACCAGCGAGCGCAACGCCTCGGTACGGCGCAGCCGTCGCGGACGCTCGATCGGGAAACCCATCGCGTGAACCTCAGTCCTCGGCCCCGTCCTCGTCGTCGTCATCGCCGTGAAAGAAGCCGGCGGCGCAGTCCTCGCCGCAGAACTCCCGGCCGCTGCGGACGTACTTGTCCTCTTCGCAGACCATCTCATGGCAGATCGGGCACTTCAGGAGATAGGTCTCCTCTTCGCCGATGCCGCACCTCTTGCAGACGGCCACGCGGAGTGCCCCCCGTAACGCGCCGGCGATTATAGCCCCATGCCCTGAGGCAACAGCGTCGCGCCCGTCGGGGACGGGTCCGGTCTCGCTGCGCGAGACCTCCCCTCGGCCTCGCTGCGCGCCCCCCCATCGCGCCAGACTGCGGCGCGATGGGGCCCGGGGCGCTCCGTCTCGGACGCCCCGACGGACGCGCCGCCGTTGCCTCGCCCCTGACCCATGGCGCCGTTGCGGACATGATGAGCGCCAGCGTTGACACCTTGGGACCCGGTCCCTAGAATGGCGGGTCACGGCCCAAGGCGGTGTAGCTCAGATGGTTAGAGCACGCGGCTCATATCCGCGGTGTCCGGGGTTCGAATCCCTGCACCGCCACCAGGCCTCTCCCCGCCAGAGCCGAGGATGGGACGGCTCCGCCCGCGATGATCGAACGCCGGTTTCTTGCGACTCTCGCACGACATGACATGCTCCGGCCGGGCGACCGCGTCGTGGTGGCGGTCTCGGGAGGGCCCGACTCCACCGCCCTGCTGACGCTGTTCCGCCGCGCCGCGCGGCGTCTGGGCGTCGAGCTGCACGTGGCGCACCTCGATCACGGCTGGCGCGGCCGCGGCGCGGCGCGGGATGCCGAGTTCGTCCGCCGTCTCGCGCTGCGGATGGGCCTTTCGGTCACCATCGGGCACGCCGAGGATCGGGTGGCCCCGGCCCCGGGACGCCGCCAGTCGTCGCGCGAGGCGATCGGCCGCGCCCTGCGGATGCGGTTCCTGCAGGAGACCGCCGCCGCCGTCGGGGCGGCGCGCGTCGCCCTCGGCCATACGCTCGACGATCAGGCGGAGAGCCTGCTGATGCGTCTGTTGCGCGGCTCGGGCACGCGCGGGCTGGCGGGGACCTACCCGGTCGTCGACGGGCTGTTCATCCGCCCGCTGCTCGGCGTCCGGCGCTCGGAGATCGTGCGCTACCTCAAGACCCGGCGGCAGGCGTACCGCGTCGATCCGACCAATCGCGACACGTCCCTCACCCGCAACCGCGTGCGCCGCCGCTTGATGCCGCTCCTGGAGCGCGAGTTCAACCCGGCCGCCGCCGAAGTGCTGGCGCGCTGCGCGGATCTGCTGCGCGACGAGGAGGCATGGATGAACGGTCTCGCCCAGGCCGCGTTCCGCGCCGCGGCCACGCCCGGGCCGGGCGGCGTGTCGCTCGCGACGGCCGCGTTGCTCGCGATGCCGCGGGCGCTGGCGCGCCGCGTTCTGCGCAGGGCGGTCGAGGAAGTGCGCGGCCACCTGCATGGCCTCGACTTCCGGCACGTCGAGGAGATGGAGCGTCTGCTGGAAAACCCCGGCATGGCGGCGCTCGATCTGCCGGGTGGCGTGCGGGTCGTCCAGCGTCCCGGTGCGCTGCGGCTGGAGTCCCCCGCGCCCGGCCGCGTCAGGGAGCGACCGACCGACCGATCGGCCGCGCGGTCCATGCGGGCCATGGGCCCCGGCGAAGACGGCGTCGCGGGCTGCCGGGAGGCGGTCTGCCCCATTCCGGGAAGCGTCGATCTGCCCGGTCTCGGCCTGGCGCTGCACGCACGGGTGGTGAGACCGGAGGATCCGGCGGCGGCGCCCGGACCCGATCGAGCCTGCCTGGACGCCGACCTGCTGCCCGGCCCGCTGCTCGTCCGCCCGCGGCGCCCGGGCGATCGGTTCGTCCCGCTCGGCGGCCCGGGCACGCGGAAAGTGAAGTCGTTCCTGATCGATCGCAAGGTGCCCGTGGCGGAGCGCGGACGGATTCCGCTCGTGCTGGAGAACGGCCGCATCGCCTGGATCGTCGGTCATCGCATCGACGACCGCTTCAAGGTGACGCCCGCCACCCGGCGTATCCTGGTCCTGGAGAAGGAGACTCGATGAACCTGGCGAAGGACGTCCTGAAGACCGAACAGCAGATCGCCGACCGGGTGGAGGCGCTCGGCCGGGAGATCACCGAGTTCTACGGCGGGCAGGAGCTCTCGCTTCTCGGCGTCCTGAAGGGATCGTTCATCTTCCTGGCCGACCTGGCGCGCCAGATCAAGGTGCCGGCTCAGGTCGGGTTCCTCGAGATCCTCACGGCGCGCAAGTCGGAGTTCATGACCGAGGTCGTCTTCTCGTCGTCGTTCCCGATCGAGGGGTCGCACCTGCTGGTCGTCGAGGACATCCTCGACACCGGCGTGACGCTGGCCTATCTGACGCAGCAGCTTCAGCTCCACGGACCGAAGTCGATCCGTGTCTGCACCTTCCTGGACAAGCCGCGGCGCCGCAAGGTCGACATGTCGCCGGACTACGTCGGATTCGAGGTGCCCGACCGCCATGTCGTCGGTTACGGCCTGGATTATCAGGGGCGATACCGGAATCTCCCCTATCTCACCTTTGTGGAGTAACGCCGGAATCGTTGAAAGGGACCCCCTTTCGTTCTATATTGAAGCCGCTCGCTGGGGAGAGAGACCCTGAATACCCTCATCAAGAACCTGCTGGTCTGGACGGCGATCATCGCCGCCGTGCTGCTCTTCTACCGTCTGGTGAGCACCGGACGGCCCGACCAGGTCGAGCTGACCTTCAGCAAGATGATGGAGGACGTCGAGGCGGGCCGCGTCTCCAAGGTCACCATCACCGGCAACGAAATCGTGGGCGAGTACACCCAGCCCGGCACCGACGGCCAGCCGAAGCGCTTCCTGAGCTACGCCCCGACCTACGACGACCTCGTGAAGGACCTGAGGCGCTACAACGTCGCCATCGAGGCCAAGAAGCCGCGCGAATCGACCTACCTGGTCACCATCCTCTCCTGGCTGCCGATGCTGTTCCTCATCGGCATCTGGATCTTCTTCATGCGGCAGATGCAGAGCGGCGGCAACAAGGCGCTCTCCTTCGGCAAGTCGAAGGCCCGGCTGTCGTCCAGCCAGGCGAAGAAGGTGACCTTCAAGGACGTCGCCGGCGTCGACGAAGCCAAGGAAGAGCTGGGCGAGATCATCGAGTTCCTCAAGGAGCCGCAGAAGTTCCAGAAGCTGGGCGGCAAGATTCCCAAGGGCGTGCTCCTGATGGGCCCCCCGGGCACCGGCAAGACGCTCCTGGCGCGGGCGATCTCGGGCGAGGCGAACGTCCCCTTCTTCTCGATCTCGGGCTCCGATTTCGTCGAGATGTTCGTCGGCGTCGGCGCGTCGCGGGTGCGCGACCTGTTCGAGCAGGGGAAGAAGAACGCCCCCTGTATCATCTTTATTGACGAGATCGACGCCGTCGGCCGGCACCGGGGCGCGGGGCTCGGCGGCGGCCACGACGAGCGCGAGCAGACCCTGAACCAGCTCCTGGTCGAGATGGACGGCTTCGAGTCCAACGAGGGCGTCATCCTGATCGCCGCCACCAACCGCCCCGACGTCCTCGACCCGGCCCTGCTGCGGCCGGGGCGCTTCGACCGCCGCGTGGTGGTCCCGCGACCCGACGTGAAGGGGCGCGAGGAGATCCTGCGCGTCCACACCCGCAAGATCCCGCTCTCCGAGGACGTCTCGCTCGACGTTCTGGCGCGCGCCACGCCCGGCTTCTCCGGCGCCGACCTGGCCAACCTGGTGAACGAGGCGGCCCTCGCCGCCGCGCGCGTGAGCAAGAAGGTCGTCTTCCAGGACGACTTCGAGAGCGCCAAGGACAAGGTCCTGATGGGCAGCGAGCGGCGCTCGCTCATCATCTCCGACGAGGAGAAGCGGCTCACCGCCTATCACGAGGCCGGTCACGCGCTGGTCGCGAGCTTCATGCCGCAGGCCGACCCGATTCACAAGGTCACCATCATCCCGCGCGGCATGGCCCTCGGCGTCACCCAGCAGCTGCCGATCGACGACCGGCACAACTACACGCGCGAGTACCTCGAGGCGACGCTCTCGGTGATGATGGGCGGCCGCGTGTCGGAAAAGATGTTCATGGGCGTCCTCACGACCGGCGCCGGCGACGACCTCAACAAGGCGACCGAAATGGTCCGCAAGATGGTCTGCGAGTGGGGCATGAGCGACCGCCTGGGTCCGCTGACCTTCGGCAAGAAGGAAGAGCAGATCTTCCTGGGACGCGAGATCGCCCAGCACAAGGACTACAGCGAGTCGACCGCCCTCCTGATCGACGAAGAGCTCAAGCGTCTCGCGAACGAGGCCTACCAGCGCGCCGAGACCATCATCAGCGAGCAGCGCCAGGCGCTGGTGCGCATCGCCGAGGCCCTGCTCGAATACGAGGTGCTCGACGGCGAGGAGGTCAAGGCGCTGTTGAAGGGATCCGAGGTCGCCTCGTTGAGGGCGCGCCGCAAGCCGCCGACGCCGGCGCCCGAGATGCAGCCGGTGCGGCCGGCCGCGGAGCCCGCCCGCGATCGCTCCGGGCCGATCAACGTCGACCCGATCAAGCTCCCGTCCTGACAGGCCCCAGCCCACAGGGCATGCGGCACAACGTCCTGGTCCTCCTGACGGCCCGATTGCCGGACCGCCGGGACGAGCGCCGCGACCTGGGTCTGCCTCCCGAATCACGCCCACCCGGCCGACCCCGGCGGGACCAGGTGCCCGGTGACACGGCCTGGTGCCGGGTCGAAGGACTGACGGCGCGCCAGGCCTCCGGCCTCGCGGCCGCGATGCGCCGATCGGGAGGGAGCGCCGGACCGGCGGCGGTGCGGCGCGTGTCGGCGGGGCTCGCGCGGCTGGGCGCCCCCGACCCGGGGCGCGCGGTCGTTCTCCAGGGCGACGGCGCCGCGTTCGCGGACCTCCTGTCGCGCGCCCCGCGGATCGCCCCCGAACTCGCCCCCGAGATCGGCGCGGCGCTCGACGCCGCGGCCGCCCAGCCCGGGCCGCTCAGGCTGCGCGACGGCGCCGCCCTGCCCTCCGGCCGCACGCTGGTGATGGGGATCCTGAACGTCACCCCCGACTCGTTCTCCGATGGCGGACGCTTCGCCAGCCGGCGCGCGGCGCTGCGGCACGCGGCGCGTCTGGCGGACGAGGGCGCCGACATCATCGACGTCGGCGGCGAATCGACACGCCCCGGCTCGGCCCCCGTGCCTCTCGTCGAAGAGCTGCGCCGCGTGCTGCCCGTGGTCGAGGCGATCGCCGGCGCGCCGGCGCGGCGCAGCGGCGGGCGGGTGCTGGTCTCGATCGACACGACCAAGTCGGAGGTGGCGCGCCGCGCCGCGATCGCCGGGGCGGATCTCATCAACGACATCTCGGGGATGACCTTCGATCCGGCGATGCCCGCCATCGCCGCCGAATACCGGCTGCCGGTCATCCTGCAGCACATCAGCGGCCATCCGGCCACCATGCAGCGCGCGCCGCGCTACGGGCTCCTGCTCCCGGAGATCGCCGCGTACCTGCGCGCCGCGGAGGCGCGCGCCCGTCGCGCCGGCGTCGCCGCCGACCGGATCGCCGTCGACGCGGGCCTCGGGTTCGGCAAGACGGCGCGCCACAGTCTCGCGCTGATGCGCCGGCTGCGCGTGCTGCGGAGCCTGGGCCGGCCGATCCTGGTCGGCGCGTCGCGCAAGTCCTTCCTCCCCGGCGCCCGCGAGCTCGCCGCGGCCGATCGCATCGAAGCGAGCCTGGCCGCGGAGGCGTTGGCCCTGTCGGGCGGCGCTGATATCATCAGGGCCCACGACGCGCGCGGGGCGGTGCGCGTCGCGCGGGTGTGCGACGCCGTCCTGCGCGGCTTCTCCGGAATCGGATGATCGAAACACTCTTCTCGAGCACCGGCGGCCTGTTCACCTTCGGGTGGCGGGACGTTCTGGACATCGTCCTGATGACGGTCCTGATCTATCAGGTCGGGCTGCTCATCCGCGGCACCCGCGCCCTGCAGACCTTGATCGGCGTCCTCGTCGTCCTGCTCGCCTACTGGGCCACCGGTCCCGACAAGCCGCTGCGGCTGGTCACCTTCCATCAGGTGCTCGGCAACGTCCTGTTCTACGCCCCGTTCGCCATCATCGTCCTGTTCCAGACGGCCATCCGGCGGGCGCTCGCCCGGCTCGGCCGCACCTCGGTCCTCGGCTTCGCCTCGGCGCACATGACCGATCCGATGCTGGACGAGATCCTGGCCGCGGTGCAGACGCTCGCCAGCCGCAAGGTCGGCGCTCTCATCGTCATCGAGCGCGACCAGGCGCTGAAGGACCAGGTCGAGTCGGGGATCGCCCTCGATGCCGTCATCAGCCGCGATCTCCTTCTCAACATCTACATGCCCGGCACGCCGCTGCACGACGGCGCCGTCATCATCGGCGACGGCCGCATCCGCGCCGCCTCCTGCTTTCTGCCGGTGACCACCGACCCGCAGCTGTCGCGCGAATACGGCTCGCGTCATCGCGCCGCCATCGGTCTCACCGAGGAGTACGACGGCGTGGCGATCGTGGTCTCCGAGGAGCGCGGCGAGGTGCAGGCCGCGTTCGAGGGCCGCCTGAGCGGCCCGCTCGACACGGCGACGCTGCGCTCCTACCTGCGCCGCCGCCTCGAGATGGACACCGGGCGCCGCATCGGCCGGGGCGCCAACGGCTCCCGCCCCGCCGCGGCGCCGCGGCCGGACGCCGCCTGAGATGAGACGATGAGGATGCCCCGGAGCCTGCGCGAGAACCTGCCGCTCAAGATCTTCTCCCTGGTCATCGCCCTCGTGTGGTGGGCGGTGGTGCGCGGCGAGGACGCGCGGGTCAAGGACTACATCGTGCCGCTCGACTACGTCGACCTGCCGGAATCGCTCGAGCAGTCCGGCCGGATCGTCGACGTCGTCACCGTCCGCCTGCGGGCCTCGGACGCGATCCTCAGGAACCTGACGGAGGATCGTCTGTCGGCCTCGATCGATCTGGCGCACGTGCCGCTCGGCGAGCAGCGCATCCAGCTGACCGACCGGATGCTGCACGTTCCGGCCGGCACCGAGGTGGTGCGGGTCTCGCCCGCCGTCATTCCGGTGCGCATCGAGAAGCGGGCCCGGCGCCAGGTGCCGATCGTCGCGGAGTTCTCGGGCCATCCCCCCAGGGGGTACGAGAAGACCGGCGTGATCGTCGATCCGTCCGAGGCGACCATCGAGGGACCCGCCAGCGAGGTAGCCGCGGTCGACCGCGCCCTGACCGGCACCATCATGCTCGAGGGCGAGACCAGCGACATGGTGTTCGAGGTCCGTCCGATTCCCGAGGCTCCGGTGGGGACCAAGGTGCGCATCCTGTCGCCGGCCAACCCCGTCCGGGTCCGCGTGAAGATCGATCCGGTGGCGCCGGCGCCCTTCGCGCCCCCCTCCCCCGAGCGGCCGCGCCCTTCGCGCACGCCGCCCGGCCGGCGGCCGGGCCGATGAAGCGTCTCTTCGGAACCGACGGCGTGCGGGGCGTCGCCGGCGAGTTCCCTCTCGACCCACCCACCGTCGCGCGCATCGGACAGGCGCTGGTCGACGTGCTGGCGGCCGGCGACGGGCCGCCGCGGGTGCTGATCGGCCGCGACACGCGCGAGTCCGGCCCGGCGATCGAGGACGCGCTGGCGCGCGGCATCGAGTCGCGCGGCGGGCGGGCCGATCGCGGCGGCGTGCTCACGACGCCGGCGGTGGCCTGCGTCACGCGCGCGATGGGTTACGATGCCGGCATCGTCGTCTCCGCATCCCACAATCCATACCGTGACAACGGCATCAAGGTCTTCTCGCGCGAGGGGGCCAAGCTCCCGGACGCGATCGAGGTGCAGATCGAGCACCGGGTGCTCGAGGAGCCCGGCGCGGCCGCGGCGCCGCCTGGGAGCGCGGCGGCCGGCGCGGCCCCGGGCGGGGCCGCCACCCACCCCGCGCCCGAGACGCTGCGCGATTGTTATCTCGACTGGCTGCGCGCCGCGCTCCCGGCCGGGACCTCGTTCGCGGGGCGGCGCCTGGTCCTCGATTGCGCCAACGGCGCCGCGTCGGATCTGGCGCCGCGGCTGTTCCGCGCGCTCGGGGCCGAGGTGGTCGCCATCCACGACACGCCCGACGGTCGCAATATCAACGAAGGATGCGGCGCGCTGCATCCCGAGCAGCTCGCCTCCGAGGTGACGCGGCGCCGCGCCTGGCTCGGCCTGGCGTTCGACGGCGACGCCGACCGCTGCCTCCCGGTGGACGGGGACGGCCGGGTCCTGGACGGCGACTACGTCCTCTGTCTCGCCGCGCGTGACCTGCGAGCGCGCGGGGGGCTGCGCGGCGACGCCGTGGTCGGCACCGTGATGACCAATCTCTGGCTCGAGCGCTCGCTCCGGGCCGAGGGGATCGGGCTGACGCGGGCTCCGGTCGGCGACAAGTACGTCCTCGAGGAGATGCAGCGCAGCGGGTCCGTGCTCGGCGGCGAGCAGTCCGGGCATATCATCTTCCTCGAGCGGGCCACCACGGGGGACGGGCTGCTCACGGGGCTGATGCTGATGGAGCTGCTGCAGCGCAACGCGATCGATCTCGCCGCGTGGGCCTCGACCATCACGCCCTGCCCGCAGATCCTGATCAACGTCCCGGTCCGCGAGCGGCCGCCGCTCGACGCGCATCCCGTCATCGGCGCCGCGATCCGGAGCGAGGAGGCGCAGCTGCACGGACGCGGCCGGGTGCTGGTGCGCTACTCCGGGACCGAGCCGAAGGCCCGCATCATGGTGGAAGGCGAGCCGCGCGCGGCGATCGAGGCGTCCGCGACGCGACTGCGCCAGGTGATCGAGGCGGCCATCGGCCTCGCGACCCGCTAACCGGGACCCGGCTCGCGCCGGTCGCCCACGGAGGAGAGTGGCATGCCCGACCCGGTCCGGCTGGGAGTGAACGTCGATCACATCGCCACCCTGCGCGAGGCGCGCAAGGCGCCCGAGCCCGATCCCGTCGCCGCGGCCGTCCTGGCGGAGATGGGGGGCGCCGACGGCATCACCGTGCACCTGCGCGGCGACCGGCGTCACATCCAGGACCGCGACATCGAGGTGCTGCGCAAGGTGGTGCAGACGCGCCTCAATCTCGAGATGGCCGCCAACCCCGCGATGGTCACGCTCGCGGCCACGCACAAGCCCGACCAGGCGACGCTGGTGCCGGAGCGGCGCGAAGAGCTGACCACCGAGGGCGGTCTCGACGTCATGCTCAACCAGACGCTGGTGCGCAAGACCGTCCTCGACCTGCGCGAGGCGGGCATCGCCGTGTCGATTTTCGTCGACCCCGACTACGACCAGATCCGCGCCATCACCAAGCTCGAAGTCCGCATGATCGAGATCAACACCGCGAAATACTCCGAGGCGCGGCGCGAGGAGCAGGCCCTCGCCGAGGCGGACAAGGTCGCCCAGGCGGCGCGCGCCGCCGCCAAGCTCGGCATGCGGGTCCTGGCGGGCCACGGCCTCACCTACCGCAACGTGCGCCGCATCGCGCAGATCCCGGAGATCGAGGAGCTCAACATCGGCCACTCGATCGTCGCGCGCGCCGCGCTCGTCGGCATGGAGCGGGCGGTGCGCGAGATGAAGGCGCTGCTCGATCGATGAGGCGCCGCCCGCGATGAGCCGCGTCAACCGATGAAGCGTTACCCGGCGTTCGATCCCCCCGAATACGTCGCCTTCCGCCCCGAGCCCGAGGTGATGGCGGAGTACCGGGACACGCTCGAGCGCGACCAGCGCCGGCGCGCGCTGATTCGAGGGCTCAAGCCCGCGGCCCTGCTGCGCCTCTACGAGGGCATGCTCCGCTTCCGCCTGCACGACATCATGCTCAAGCGCTGGGTGCGGCAGGGCGTCATCTCCAAGGCCTGGCTCGGCACCGGCGAGGAGGGGGTGACCGTCGGCACGACACACGCGCTGCGGCGCGGCGATTTCGTCGGGCCGATGATCCGCAACGCCGGCGCCTGTCACGAGATGGGGATGCCGGTGGCGCAGATGCTCAAGGCCTACCTCGGCACCGCCGATCAGATCACCCGCGGCCGCGACCTGCACACCGGCGACCCGGAGCGCGGCGTCATCCCCCCGACCTCGTTCATGGCCGCCCTCGTGCCGGTGTTCGCCGGGATCGGGATCGCCATCCGGCAGCGCGGCGAGCGCCGCGTCGCCCTGACCTACGTCGGCGACGGCGCCAGCCGCACCTCGGCGTTCCACGAGGGATTCAATTTCGCGTCGGTCCAGCGCCTCCCGCTGGTCGTCGTCCTGGAGCACAACCAGGTGGCGCTCGGCACCGCCACCGCGCGCCACTCCGCCGGCCGGATGGAGGACCTGCACACCGCCTATGGCGTGCCGGGTCTGGTCTGCGACGGCAACAACGTCCTCGACTCCTGGGCCGCGGCGCGTCTGCTCGTCGACGACGCCCGCCGCGGCAAGGGTCCGTCGATCCTGACCGCCCTCACGTTCCGGATGGGCGGCCACGCCACCCACGACGAGGCCGAGGCGCGCGCCCTGTTCTCCGCCGAGGAGTTCAGCCGCTGGGGGCGGCGCGATCCGATCGGCACCTACGAAGCCTGGCTCTTGGAGCACGCGCCGTCGCTCGACGGGCGGAAGTCCGCAGGCGCCGCGGCGCGCCGCAAGGCCAACGCGCGCGTCCTGGAGGAAGCCGAGGCGCGCGTCACCGCCGAGGTGGAGGCGGCCGCGGAGGAGGCGCTCGCCAGCAAGCGCGACAGGATGCCCGAGCCTGCCGACGCCGTCCGCGGCGTCTACGCCGAGCCCCGGACGCTTCCCGGCCCCGCGCTTAGCGCTTCCCGAGACGCAGCTTCGTCCAGCCGGCGTCGGCCGTCCAGCCGCCGTCGACCGGCAGCGTCACTCCGTTGATGAACCCGCTCGACGCGGGATCGGCGAGGAAGGCGATGGCGGCGGCCACGTCGCCGGGCGACGCGAAGCGGCCCATCGGCACCTGCCCGGTGATGTCGGCATCGTCGTAGGTGCCGGCCGCCTGGTCCGCGGCATCCATATCCGTTTTCACCCAGCCCGGGCAGACGGCGTTCACCCGGACGCCGCGGCCGCCCCACTCCGCCGCCAGGGTGCGCGTCAGTCCGATGAGGCCGTGCTTGCTGGAGTTGTAGGCGGCGCGATCCGCGATCCCGCGCAGCCCTGCGATCGACGCGACGTTGATGATGGAGCCGGTCCCCGCCTCGAGCATCATCCGGCCGAAGGCGCGGCAGAGCAGGAACGGCCCGGTCAGGTTCACGTCGAGCACCCGCTTCCACTGCTCCGTGGAGGTCTTCTCGGCCGGCGTGATGAGCGCGATCCCGGCGTTGTTGACCAGGACGTCGGCGCGCCCGAACCGCTCCCGCACCTGCTCCGCGAGCGCCGTGACGTGCGGCTCGAGCGAGACATCGCCCGGAACGTCCAGCACCTCCCGCCCGCTCCGTCGCACGACCGCCGCGGTTTCGGCGGCCGGCTGGAGATCGGTCAGCACCATCTCGTAGCCCGCCACGGCGAGCACCTCCGCCGCGCGGCGGCCGATGCCGCGGGCCGCTCCGGTGATGACGGCGACTTTCGAATTCGATGTCATCGGATCACGACCCCTCGAGTGACGCACGGATGCATCACGGCATTGTATGCCGCGCGGTTGACGGATGAGCCCCGGCCGGGGATACGATGCGCCGGTTCGACCGATCCGCCGGATGCGTCGCCCGATTCGGCTTGATGACGACGGAGGTCCCATGAAATCGCTCACGCTCCATGCGATGGCGTCGCTCCTTTTCCTCGGCCTCCAGGGCGGAGTCGTCCGCGCGGCACCTGCCGACGACATGAAGACCGTCGCCGCGCTGGACACGCAGTATCAGGAAGCCGTCAAGCAGAACGACGCCGCGACCATGGACCGGATCCTCCTGGACAACTTCGTCCTGGTGGTCGGCTCCGGCAAGACGTTCACGAAGACCGACCTCCTGCAGGACGCGCGGTCGAAGGGCACCGTCTACGAGCACCAGGAGGAGGAAGCCGGCACCCAGACCGTTCGCGTCTGGGGCGACACCGCCGTCGTGACCGCGAAGCTCTGGATCAAGGGGAAGAGCGCCGACGGCGAGTACGAGCGCAAGCTCTGGTTCAGCGACACCTACGTGCGCACGCCGGGCGGCTGGCGTTATGCGTTCGGCCAGGCGTCGCTGGCCCTGCCGCCGAAAACCTCACCTTGAGCTTTCCACGAGCCGGCCGGCCCGACGCGGCGAAAGGGATGGCGCCCGGCCCGGCCGCCCGGCTAAAATAGGCGGTCGATCGGCGGGCGGACGTGGTCGATCGGCTCTCGGAGGACCGGATGGCCGCAACCCAGGGGAAGAACAAGACGGGACGCTCGGGCGCGCGCGTCATGGAGGCGCCGGAGATCGGGCTGGAGGAGCTGCGCCGGCGGGGGCTGGAGCGCAAGACGCTCATCGCGATCTACCGGAACATGGTCCTGTCGCGGCGCATCGACGACAAGGAGATCGCCCTCAAGCGCCAGAACAAGATCTACTTCCAGATCAGCGGCGCGGGGCACGAGGCGATCCTGACCGCCGCGGCCATGCATCTGCGTCCGGGACGCGACTATTTCTACCCTTACTACCGCGACCGGGCCCTCTGCCTCTGGCTGGGCGTCACGCCGAAGGAGATGCTGATGCAGGCGACCGGCGCCGAGGCGGACCCGGCCTCGGGCGGCCGGCAGATGCCGAGCCACTGGGGACATCGCCGCCTCAACATCGTGTCGCAGTCGAGCCCGACGGGCACCCAGTTCCTGCAGGCGGTCGGCTGCGCCGAGGCGGAGCGCCACCTCGATCCGAAATCGGACGGCGTCGTCTACGTCTCGGGCGGGGATGGGGCCACCAGCGAGGGCGAGTTCTGGGAGTCGCTCAACGCCGCCTGCCTGCGCAAGGCGCCGGTGCTCTTCATGATCACCGACAACGAGTACGCCATCTCGGTGCCGGTCGAGGCGCAGACCGCGGGCGGCAGCATCTCGCGCATCCTCCAGTCGATGCCCGGGCTGCACGTGGAGGAGGTCGACGGCTGCGACGTCATCGCCTCGCACGACGTGACGCGCCGGGCGGTGGAGCGCCTGCGACAGAAGGGCGCGGGCCCGGTCCTGATCCACGCCCACACCATCCGTCCCTACTCGCACTCGCTCTCCGACGACGAGAGCCTCTACCGCACCGAGCGCGAGCGCAAGGGAGAGATGGATCGCGACCCGATCCCGGCCTTCGCCTCGTTCCTGGTGCGCACCAAAGCGGCCGACGAGGATTTCCTGGCGGCGGTGCGCCAGGAGATCGACCGGGAGATCGAAGAAGCCGCGCAGGGGGCGCTCGACGCCGCGCGCCCCGCTCCCGAGAGCCACCTGCGCAACGTCTACTCCCCCTCGGTCGATCCCACCTCGGACGGCTTCGAGTCCGAGCCGCGCCTGGAGGGCGACCCGAAGACGATGGTCGACCTGCTCAACGCCTGCCTGCGCGACGAGATGGCCCGCGACGCGAAGATCGTCGTCTTCGGGGAGGACGTCGCCGACTGCACCCGCGCCGAGGCGCTGACCGAGGTGAAGGGCAAGGGCGGGGTCTTCAAGGTGACCCACAACCTGCAGCGGAAGTTCGGCGCCGAGCGTGTCTTCAACTCGCCGCTGGCGGAGGCGATGATCGTCGGCCGCGCGATCGGCATGGCGACGCGCGGTCTCAAGCCGGTGGTCGAGATCCAGTTCATGGACTACATCTGGCCGGCGTTCATGCAGATCAGGAACGAGCTGGCCCTGATGCGCTGGCGCTCGGACGGAAACTGGTCCTGCCCGCTCGTGGTGCGGGTGCCGATCGGCGGCTATCTGCAGGGCGGCGCCATCTACCACAGCCAGTGCGCCGAGTCGCTGTTCACTCACATCCCGGGGCTGCGGGTCGTGTTCCCCAGCAACGCCCTCGACGCCAACGGCCTGCTACGCACCGCGATCCGCTGCGACGACCCGGTCCTGTTCCTCGAGCACAAGCATCTCTACCGGCAGACCTACAACAAGGGCCGCTACCCGGGTCCCGATCACATGATCCCGTTCGGCAAGGCGAGGATCGTCCGTCCGGGTCGGCACGTCACCGTCGTCACCTACGGCGCGCTGGTGGAGCGGTCGGCCCGGGCCGCCAACGAGATCGCGGCGGACGGGATCGAGGCGGAGGTCATCGACCTGAGAACGCTGAATCCGTTCGACTGGGAGACCGTGGCCGACTCGGTGCGCCGGACGGGCAAGGCGCTGGTGGCCCACGAGGACTCGCTGTCGTTCGGCTACGGCGCGGAGATCGCGGCGCGCATCGGCGACGCGCTGTTCGACCATCTCGACGCGCCGGTCCGGCGCGTCGGGGCGGCCGACACCTTCGTGGCGTACGAGCCGGGGCTGGAGGACGCCATCCTGCCCCAGGTGTCGGGTCTCGCCCGCGCCCTGCGCGATCTCGCGGCCTACTGAGCCCGCGAAGCGAATGACATCCCGAACCCCAGGTCGGGGGAGCTGTCGTTGAGCCCGGCCAGGACGAAGAGACGGGTCGAGCCTCCCGCCCCCGACCGGTAGATGAACTCACCGCGCACCACGCGATAGTCGTCGACCCCCAGGGTCGATCCGGTGGGCGCGCCGGTCGCGTCGTAGACCGGCACGTCGGACAGCGCCGGCGTCACGTTCTCGCCGACCAGCCGCCAGGCGGTCTTCGACGTCACGATGCCGACCCCGATCTTCAGCCGCAGGCGGTCGTCGAAGTGGACCCCTTCGGGCGAGCCCATCCACTGGTACGAGACCGCGCCGACGATCTGGAACAGCTTCGACAACGGCTGCACGTAGTCGAGCCCGGCGCCCCAATCGGCTTCACCCGTCCCGAGCCCCTTCTCCCTGTCCCCCGTCGCCCACTTGTAGTCGATGTCGAGCGTGAGCGCCGGCCGGTGACCCTTCCCCATCTGCAGCAGGTGGGTTTCGTCGCGCACCAGCACGTCCCCCAGTCCGCTCTCCGACTCCCCCCCCGGCGACGTCTGCCAGGGTGGTCGTCCCGGTCCACCCGCCCCGAGGACGATCGGCGCGTCCTGCGCGAAGGTGAGGAGGCCCGTGTCGTCGACCCGGATGTACGGGACGCGGAGCACCAGGCGCGAGGAGGCGCCGCCGAACTCCCCCTGCACCCAGAGGGAGTCGAGCGCGAGCTGATCGTCGGACAGGAACGTCCCCTGGGTTCTGTCAACGCCGAACAACAGGTCGCCCGCCGCCAGCGCGGGCGAACCGCCCGCGGCGGACAGGACGACCGCAAGAAGCACCAGGGACGGAAGCGATGCCCGCTTGACCATGACGGAGACCTCCGCATCGGAGCGATCTCCTGGTTCGGAGCGTCCTCCGCGCGCCGGGGATTATCGCTCACCTCCCGTCCGCCGTGTTGAATCACGAATCCGTCGCGCCGCGCGGCGGCACCGTCGCATCCCGCGGCGGCGCCGCCGCGTCCCGCGGCCGCTCCGTCGTGTCGACCGGCCGGAAGTCGGCTATAGTTTTCGCGAGGTCTTAACCCTTGATGCCGTTTCTCGATTGCCGCGCGCGGCGGGCCGTTCGGGCCGCCGCCGTCCTGTCGCTCCTGACCGCGGCCGCCATCCCCCCGGCCGTCGCGATGACCGCCGGCGACGCGCGCACGCAGTCGTTCAAGCTGCAGTCCGAAGGGATGCGCTGCTACAACGAAGGGAAGTACAAGGACGCGATCGCCCTCCTGCAGCAGGTCGTCAACATCCACCTCAATTCCTCCATGGCCTGGTATTTCCTCGGGCTGAGCCTGGCGGCCGAGCGCCGCTACGCGGAGGCGGTCGAGCCGATCAAGATCGCCCTCGACCTGCAGCCCGACTACCTCCAGGCGCACCTCGCGCTCGGGGACACCTATCTCAAGCTGGGCGAGATCGACGAGGCGCGCGCCGCCTATCTGCGCGCCCTGGAGATGCAGCCGAACTATGCCCCGGCGCACGACGGCATGGGACGCCTGAACGAGAGCCTGGGACGCGACGACGAGGCCGAGACCTCGTACCGCAAGGCGCTCGAGATCAACGTCGCCTTCGCCGACGCCTACACCCACCTGGGCGAGCTCTACCTGCGCAAGGGCCGGCTGGACGACGCGACCAACCTCTTTCTCAAGGCGATCACCGTCAAGCCCGACTTCAGCCAGGCCTACACGCGGCTGGGCGTGGCGCTGTCGCGCCAGGAGCGCTACGAGGACGCGCTGGCGGCGGCGCGCAAGTCGCTCGAGCTGGCGCCGCAGGACCCGGAGCCGCTGGTGGCGCTGGCGCGCATCGATCTCGAGATGCAGAGCCTGAGACGCTCCTATGAGGCGGTCGCCGCGGCGCTGCAGATCGATCCCGAGTTCGTCTACGCGCACCTGATGCTCGGCGAGCTGGCGCGGGCCGAGGGCAATCCGGCGCGCGCCCTGGCGCTCCTGGAGGATCGGCTCAAGCGGCCGATCGACGACCCGCGTCTCAAGCGGCTGGTCACCGACGCCATCAAGCGGGCCCGGGGCGAGGTCCGCCGCCTCGCGGTGCTCGAGACCGCGGTCGACGGCGACGCATACGATCCCGGAGCGCTGGCGGCGCTGGCCCGCTTCCATGCCGGGCTCAGGGCGCACCTGATGGCCGCGGAGCTGCTGCGCGCGGCATCCGACCTCGCCGCGGAGCGGGAGCAGGACGCGGCGCGCGACGGGGCCGCCGCCTGCGATCAGGCCTCGGCGCCGGCGTGCGACCAGTCGGCCGCCCTGATGTACGAAGCCGGGTTCGAGTACATCGCCGCGCGCCGCTGGCCGGAGGCGATCGCCTTGTACTCCGCCCTCTGCGAAGCCCCGTCGCGGCCGGCGTTCGCCGCCGACGCCCTGTTCAACCTGGGCGTGGCCCGGGCGGGCGCCGGTCTCGATCAGTCGGCGGCCGACACCTTCCGCGCCTGTCTCGAGGCGCGGCCGGAGGACCTTCAGGCCCAGCTCTATCTCGGCAACGCTCTGGCCCGCCTCGGGCGGGAGGACGAGGCACGGCGCGCCTACGGAGCCTGGCTCGAGAAGGCCGGGAGCACGCCGGAGGCCGATCGCGTCCGCCGGCTGGTCGAAGGGATGAGCGCCGCCTCCTCCACGACCCGGCCGGCCGCGTCCACGACCCCGCCGGCCGCGCCCGCGCCGCCGGCCGGGGGTGCGCCGTGACCCGCGCCCGGCCGCGGCCGGCACGCCCGTTCCTCCGCCGGGCGGCGCCGCGCCTGTTGCTCGCGGCGGCTCTGCTCGCCGCCGCGGTGGCGCTGCGGTCGGCGAGCGCCCAGGAGGCCGCGCCGCCCGATCCGGGACCGGCCCCGCCGCCGGCGGAGAGCGCGCCGCCGCCGAAACCGCCCGACGCCCGCTCGCGCAAGGGATTCTCGGTCCAGGTCACCAATCCCCAGACCAACGACTTCCGCTACGGGAAGTCCGAGATCAACGCCGAGGTGAAGGCGTCCGATCCCGGCATGGTCGAGAAGGTCGAGTTCTACGTCGACGACAAGCTGATCTTCATCGACACGGAGGCTCCGTACCACTGCGTGTTCGACTTCGGCACCCAGCCGCGCTCCTGGGTCATCCGCGTCGTCGCCTACCACCGCGAGGGGGTCACCGTCTCGGACACCGTCATCCTGCGCAAGGTCGTCCTCAACTACGCCGTGCAGGTCAACCGCATCGTCATGTACGCGACGGCGACCAGCGACGAGGGGGCGCGCCACTTCGTGGTCGACCTCAAGAAGGAGGACGTGGTGCTGGAGGAGGACGGCGTCCGGCAGCCGATCCTCGACTTCTATCGCGAGGAGCGGCCGGCCACGCTCGCGGTGCTCAGCGACAGCAGCGGCAGCATGCAGGCGTCGATGAACACCGTGCACACCGCCTCCAGCCGGTTCATCGATTCGCTCGGACCCGACGACCGGGCGCTGGTGATCGACTTCGACGACAAGGTCTACCTGCTCCAGGACGTCACGGGGGACAAGGACGCGCTGCGCAACGCGGTGACCAGCACCAACGCTTTCGGCGGCACCGCGCTCTACGACGCGCTGTACGCCGCCTATCGCAAGCTGCGGGCGGTCGAGGGCCGCAAGGCGATCGTCATCCTGTCGGACGGCGACGACACGGCCAGCAAGTTCTCCTTCAAGCGGGTGCTCGACGAGGCGAAGATCAACGACATGATCATCTACAGCATCGGTCTGGGCACGAGCTTCCTCGATCTCGACCTGCGGCACGTGCTCAGGACGCTCGCCGAGGAGACCGGCGGCCGCGCCTTCTTCCCCGGCAAGGTGGACGAGCTGGAGGGGGTCTACAAGGAGATCGCCGCCGAGCTGAAGAGCCAGTACTACATCTCGTACGAGCCGCAGAACACCATCTGGGACGGCCGCTGGCGGAAGCTCAAGCTGACCTCGACGCGGAAGAACGTCGATCTGCGGACCCGCTCCGGCTTCTACGCCGTCCGCCGCTCCGGCTAGGAGCCTGTCCGGTTCTCCGCGGACCCGCTCAGGCACCCGCCCCGCCCCCGTCGTCGGGACGCGGCTCGGCCGGCGTCTCCCCGGGGTCTCCGGAGGGCGGCGCAGGTTCTCCCGGTGTCGCGAGCGGCGGCCCGGGGAGCGGCCGCGGAATCTCCGGCGGCGGAGTGCCGTGCGGCTGGGTGTTGAGCGGAAAATCGACCAGGGCCAGGCTGAGCTTGAGACCGTTCACCGGGCGCACATCGACTTCCTTCAGATCGATCGTCATGTGGCCGGTGGAGCGCACCAGGACCCGGTAACGCCCCGGCGCGACGCCGTCGATGGCGAAGGTCCCGTCGGCGGCGGAAAAGGTCTGGTACAGGCGGCCGCCGCCGTCGCCGATCAGCAGCATCGACACCTCGAGCGCCGGTCGCCCTCCGGTGTCGACGAACCGGCCGCGCACCACCACCGGCGCCTCCGGCTCCGCGCCCTCGGCGCCGGGAACGCCGCCGGCCCCGGCGCCGGCCGCGGCGCCGGGCGCGCGGGACGCGGCGCCGGCCGGCCGGGGGGCCACCAGGGGCGACGCCGTCCCCGCGCCGGGCCGCGCCAGCGAGACGTCGACGATGTTCTGGAACGGGGGGCGGACGTCGATCCGCTCCTTGGATCCCGGCGCGAAGCCGTCGGCCTCGACGCGGACGTCGTAGACCCCCGGCGGCAGATCCTTGAAGTGGTATTGCCCCTTCTGATCGGTGCTCGTCACGCGCAAGGTCCCCGGATCGCTGCGCGACTCCAGCTTCACCAGCAGCCCCGTGAGGGCCCGCCGCATCACGTCGGTCACGGTGCCGCTGATCTTCCCCGCCCGTTGACGGACGAGGCCGGCGCCCGCCGCGTCACCGCCGGGCGCGGCCGCGGCCGGTGACGGCCCGGCGGCGGGAGGTGGCGGCGCGGTGGCGGGAGATGGCGCGGCGGCCGCGGGCGGGGTCGCCGGCGGCGGCGCCGGCTCCTGCGCGGGCGCGGCGACGGGCGCCGCCAGGAGCAGGGCGGCGGCAGCGATCCGGACTCCTCGGGACATCGACGCAATCATGGTGGCGCGCGGCGCGCCCGCACCGGCACCTTTGAACTCTAGGGGGCCGACGGCGAAATATCAAGAGCAGCGCGATGCTATACTCCCGGCCGAATGCGGCGCGCCCGCCCCCCATTCCATCTCCCGCTCTGGTACACCGGCGCCGCCGGCACCCGTCGCGCGACCCCCGCCAACACCGCCGTGCGCGCCCGCGGCATGAGCGTCACCTTCGCCAGCGGCGCGTCGATCGAGGACTGGTGCGGCCAGTATTACGTCAACAACGTCGGGTACGGACGCCCGGACGTGGCGCGCGCCATGGCGCGGCAGGCGCTGCGGATGTCGTGGGTCTCCCCCTCCCTCTTCGCCGACGTCCGCCTGGGGCTGACGGGCGATCTGCGCCGCGTGCTGCCGCGTCACCTGACGACGCCGCAGTACAACACCGGAGGGTCGGACTCCTGCGAGAGCGCCCTGCGCGCGGCGCGCATGGTGACCGGCCGGACGCGCGTGCTGACGCTGACGCGCGCCTACCACGGCGACACCATGACGGTGGAGAACCTCTGCCCGCCGATCACGCCGTACGGCGACCGCCGCCCCTGGGCGGTGCAGACCGCGGGGCCGCGCGATCTCTGGGAGCGCTGCGGGCGCGACTGGACGCGCGCCGCCGACCTGGCGCTGGAGCGCGCCGAGGCGACCCTCGCGCGCCACGGCCCGAAGACCTTCGCCGCCCTCGTCGTCGAGCCGGTCATGTGGACGACCGGCGCGGTGCCGCTCAAGCCGAGCCTGGCGCGCGGCCTGAGAACGCTGTGCGATCGGCACGGCATCAAGCTGATCGCCGACGAGGTGGTCACCGGGTTCGGGCGGACCGGACGCTGGTTCGGATCGGAGTCGGTCGGTCTCGTCCCTGACGCCATCTTCTGCGCCAAGGGGCTCACGGGCGGCTACGCGCCGCTCGGAGCCGTGGTGTTCGAGCGCGCCTGGGGCGAGCACCTGCGCCGCCACGGCCTCAACCACGGGCTGACGTTCGGCGGCCACCCGATCGGCTGCGCCGCCGCCCGGGCCACGCTGCGCATCCTGACGCGGGAGAGACTGGTGGCGCGCGCCGCCGCGATGGGACGCCGCCTGCGTCTCGGTCTCGAAGATCTCGCGCGTCTCCACCCGGACCGCGTCGCCGACGTGCGCGGCGCGGGGCTCCTGCTCGCCCTGCAGCTCGAGCCGGGACGCCGGGCGGGCGGCCGCCGCATCGACGCCGCCGGGCGCGCCGAGTCGCTGATCGGGGCGGCGCGCCGGGCCGGCATGCACCTGCTGTCGTGCGACGACGGCGCGTCGATCCTGTTCACCCCGCCGTTCATCGTCACCACCCGCCGCATCGATCGCCTCCTGGGAGTTCTGGACCGCGCCCTGTCCGTATACTAGGAGGGTCCCCGGAGAGCCCACGGTGCGCATCGCGTCGGTCGGCAGCGCCTTCCCGCCACACTACGTGGACCAGGAGACGCTCATCGCCTCGCTGCGGGATCTCTGGGCGAGCCGTTTCCACAACGTGGCGCGCGTCGAGGAGCTGCATCGCCACGTGCTGGTCGGCGGCCGCCACCTGGCCCTGCCGCTCGAGGCCTACAGCCGCCTGGAGTCGTTCACCGAAGCCAACGACGCCTGGATCCGCGTCGGCTGCGACGTCGGCGCCCGGGCGATCGAGGACGCGCTGGCGCGCGCCGGTCTCGGCGCGCGCGACGTCGACGCGATCTGGCTCACGAGCGTCACCGGCGTCGCCACCCCCAGCCTCGACGCCCTGCTCGTCAACCGTCTCGGGTTCCGGCCCGACATCAAGCGGGTGCCGATTTTCGGGCTGGGATGCGTCGCGGGCGCCGCCGGAGTGGCGCGCGCCGCCGACTATCTCCAGGGTCACCCGCGCGAGGTCGCCCTGCTGCTGTCGGTCGAGCTGTGCACGCTCACGCTGCAGCGCGACGACCTGTCGATCGCCAACCTGATCGCCACGGGGCTGTTCGGGGACGGCGCCGCGGCCGTGGTGCTCACCGGCGCGGAGCGCGGCGCCAGGGGCACGGCGATCGTCGCCACCCGCAGCACCTTCTACCCCGGCACCGAGGACGTCATGGGGTGGCGCGTCGGCGCCAGCGGCTTCCGCGTGGTCCTCAGCGCCGAGGTTCCGGAGATGGTGCGCCGCTACCTGCGCCGCGACATCGACGCCTTCCTCGCGGCGCAGGGCCTGGGGTACGACGACATCGCCGTCTGGGTGGCGCACCCGGGTGGTCCCAAAGTCCTCCAGGCGATGCAGGAGGCGCTGCCGATGAAGCCCGGCGCGCTCGATCTCGCCTGGCGCAGCCTGAAGGAGGTCGGCAACCTGAGCAGCGCCAGCGTCCTGCTGGTGCTGCAGGAGACGCTCGCCGGCGAAGCGCCCCCGCCCGGCAGCTTCGGCCTGATGACGGCGATGGGACCTGGATTCTGCTCGGAGCTGGTCCTGCTGCGGTGGTGAGCGCCGCGAATCTCGCGCTCGCCGGCCTCGTCGTCATCGAACGGCTGGCGGAGCTCGTCGTGGCCCGCCGCCACGACCGCGCGCTGCTCGCGGCCGGCGCCGTCGAGCACGGCCGCGCCCACTACCCGTACATGGTGGCCCTGCACGCGGCGTGGCTCCTCGGCTGCGTCGTCGAGCCGATCGCCGCGTCGCACGCGTTCCAGCCGATCCGCTTCGCCGCGGGCGCCGTCGCCGTCGCCGCGGCCGTCGCGCTGCGCTGGTGGACGATCGCGACCCTCGGCGGCCGCTGGACGACCCGGGTCCTCGTCCCCCCCGGACGGCCGCTGGTGACCGGCGGCCCGTTCCGCTTCCTGCGGCACCCGAACTATCTGGCCGTCGCCATCGAGGTCGCCGCGCTGCCGCTGGCGACCGGAGCCTGGATCACCGCCCTCACCGGCTCCCTGCTCAACGGCTACCTGCTGCTCGCCATCCGGATTCCCTGCGAGGACGTGGCGCTCGGCCGCTGATTCATCCCCCGATCCAGGGCCGGGCGCTTGACCCGTTCCCCCCGGGAACCTACATATTCCAGCTGGGGGAGTGCGGATGGCAGCGTCGGGTCGGAATCCGCGGAAAACAAGGCTCCCCCGGATCGGTCCACGCGCCGTCTTCGCGGCGCTGCTCGTCCTCTCCGCCCCGCTCGCGCTGGCCGCGACCGGACCGGCTCCGACCGGCCCCGCCGCGACCGGCCCCGCCGCGCCGCCCGACGATCTCACCACCCTCAGCCTCGAGCAGCTCATGGACCTGCGGGTGGTCTACGCCGCCTCGAAGCACGACGAGTCCACGCTCGCCGCGCCCGCCGCGGTGACGGTGATCACCGCCGAGGAGATCCGCGAGTTCGGGTACCGCTCCGTGGCGGACATCCTGAACGGCGTGCGCGGCTTCTTCACGACCTACGATCGGAACTACAGGTACGTCGGCGTGCGCGGCTTCGCGCGGCCGGGAGACTACAACTCGCGGCTCCTTCTGCTGATCGACGGTTATCGCATCAACGACAACATCTACGACGCGGCGCAGGTCGGGCCCGAGCTGTCTCTCGACGTCGACCTCATCGAGCGCGTCGAGGTGGTGCGCGGGCCGAGCTCGTCGCTCTATGGCACCAGCGCCTTCTTCGGCGTGGTCAACATCATCACCAAGACCGCCCGCGAGATGCCAGGGCTCAACGGGGCGGTCGGCGTCGCCTCCTGGGCGACGTTCGAAGGGGCGGTCGACTACGGACGGGTGTGGGGCGATCACGGATCGATCCTGGTGTCGGGCTCGGGCTGGGACAGCGGCGGGCAGGACCTGTTCTACCCGGAGTTCGACACGCCGGCCAACAACGACGGGGTCGCCGAGGACGCCGACTACGAGAGCGGCGCGCGCTTCCGTGCGGCTGGCAGCGCGGGCGACTGGAGCTTCGAGGCCAGTCACGGCAGCCGCGAGAAAGGAATCCCGACCGGCGCCTTCAGCACCGTGTTCGGCGACACCCGCACGCGCACGGTGGACGCGCAAACCTACGCCAGCGCCCGCTGGGCCCGCACGCTGCCGGGCGCGGTCGACTTCGAGGCGCGGCTCGCCTACAACCGGTACGACTATCACGGCTACTACGTCCTCGACTACGGCACCCCGGGCAATCCGTTCATCGTCGTCAACAACGACACCGCCCTCGGCGAGTGGTGGACCGCCGACGTGCAGGCGGCGCACCGGTTCGGCGGTCACCA
This sequence comes from Patescibacteria group bacterium, assembly GCA_035638115.1. Taxonomy (GTDB): domain Bacteria; phylum Acidobacteriota; class Polarisedimenticolia; order Gp22-AA2; family Gp22-AA2; genus DASRAN01. The sequence continues at coordinate 70,687 of DASRAN010000078.1, forward strand.
GCGGCTGATCGGCGGGAGCGAATACCGTCTCAACACCCGCCAGGATCAGCGCAACTACGACCTGGCCGACTATCTGGACGACGAGCGCACCTCCGACGTGCTCGGTCTGTACGTCGAGGACGAGATCGCCTGGGGCCGCCAGGTGACCGTCAACGTGGGCGTCCGTCACGACCAGTACGACACATTCGGCGGCACCACGAACCCGCGTCTGGCGATCATCTGGGCGCCCGGCCCGCACACGGCCGTCAAGCTCCTCGGCGGCCGCGCCTTCCGCGCGCCCAACAACTTCGAGCTCTACTACAACGACAACGGCGTGTCGGAGAAGGGCAACCCCGATCTCTCCCCGGAGACCATCCGGACCACCGAGATCGTCCTCGAGCACTTCCTCAACGAGCGCGTGCTCCTCACCGGGGCGGCGTATACCTACACGATCGACGACCTGATCAGCGAAACCCTCGATCCCTCCGACGGCCTGCTGGTCTTCGAGAACGTGAGCGAGGTGCGCGCCCGCGGTCTCGAGCTGGAGATCGAAGGGCGGCTGGCGAGCGGCCTGCACGCCCGGTTCTCGTGGGCCACGCAATGGAGCCACGACGAGACGACCGGGACGACGCTCACCAACTCGCCCCGCAACCTCGGCAAGCTGCTGCTCGCCGTCCCCGCCTGGTCCGGCAGGCTCACGACCGGGATCGAGATGCTGTACGTCGGCGACCGCGTCACGCTGCAGGACCACACCGCCGCCGCTCACTTGCTGATGAACCTGACGGTCACCGGCCGGCTGCGGAACGGGAAGACGGAGATCCAGGGCAGCGTCTACAACGTCCCGGACCTGACCTACGCCGACCCCGGGTCCGGCGAGCACGTCCAGGACACCATCGAGCAGGACGGGCGGAATTTCCGCCTCATCCTCCGGCACAGGTTCTGAGCAGGACCGATGGCGCCGAGGCGAGGAGCACCAGGCGGGGGTCGATGGCTGGCGACGGCCGGCGTCCTGATGGCCGCGGGGTTGACCGCCGCCGGCGCGGCGGGAACGCTCGCGAGTCACGGGCCGCTCGTCGCCACGACCCCGATCGCCGAGGCGCCGCCGACCGAGGCGCGCGTCAAGGCGGCGTTCGTATTCAACTTCGCCCGCTACGTCGATTGGCCCGACACCGCGTTCGCCGACGACCGATCGCCCTACGTCGTCGGCATCTACGGCCGCTCCGATCTGGCCGAGGCGCTCGAGGAGACCCTGCGCGACAAGTCGGTGCACGGCCGCTCGGTGACGCTGCGGCGCTTCTCGCGCGCCGAGCCGGTGGGACAGCCGCTCCACCTCCTGGTGGTGGCGCACGGCGAGCCGGTCGATCTCCGCACCCTCGCCTCCTCCACGCCCGGCGCGCCCGTCCTGACCGTGGGTGACACTGCCGGCTTCTGCCAGCGCGGCGGCGCCATCAATTTCTATCTCGAGGACGGCAAGGTCCGCTTCGAGATGAACCTCGACGTCATCGAGCGTCTTGGATTGCGGGTCAGCTCCTCCCTCATGCGCCTCGCCCGCCTGGTGCGCGAGCAGCCCGCGACACCGACCGCGCCGCACACGCCCTAGCGCCGCAGACGTCCGAGCTGCGCGCGACCCCTGGCGCCCGCGCGCCCGCCACGTCCGCGCCCTCTGGTAGACTCGCGCCACGTGCCCGCGATGAACGACCGCTGCGACTACGCCATCGTCGGAGCCGGCCCGGCGGGTCTCGCGGTCGCCATCCTCGCCGCGGGCGCCGGACGCCGGGCCGTCGTCGTCGAGCGCCGGCCCGGCCCGCTCGATCAAGCCTGCGGCGAAGGGTTGATGCCGCCGGGCGTCGCCTGGCTCGCTCGCCTGGGCGTCACCATCGCGCCCGAAGCCTGCCGTCCGTTTCGCGGCGTGCGCTATGTCGACGGCGACCTCGTGGCGCAGGCCGGGTTCGCGGAGGGACCGGGGCTCGGGGTCCGGCGCACCGCGCTGTCGCGCGCCATGCTGTCCCGCGCCGGCGCGCTGGGGGCGGAGGTGCGCCTCGGGTGCGCCGCCGGCGCCGTCGTGACGCGCGACGACCACATCCTGCTCGAGACCGCGTCGGGCCCGATCGAGGCGCGCTGGCTGGTGGGCGCCGACGGCCGGCACAGCCAGGTGCGGGGCGCCTGCGGGTTCGCGGTCCGCGCTCCGGCGCGTCCTCGCTTCGGCATGCGCCGGCATTTCCGCCTCGCGCCCTGGTCCGATTTCGTCGAGGTGCACTGGGCCGACGGCGTCGAGGCCTACGTCACTCCCGTCGGCCCCGAGTGCGTCGGCATCGCGTTCCTCTGGTCGGCGGTGTCGGGAGCCACGGGCGACTACGACGTCTTCATGGAGCGCTTCCCCGCGTTGCTGGCCCACCTCGGCGCCGCCGCCGGTCGTCCCGAGAGCGCGGTGCGCGGCGGCGGACCGTTCGGGGCCTCGGTGCGCGAAGCGGCGCGCGGGCGCGTGCTCCTGGTCGGGGACGCGGCGGGATCCCTGGACGCCATCACCGGCGAAGGGCTGTCGCTCGCCTTCGCGTCGGCGGCGGCGCTGGTGGACGCCACCCGCGGCGGCGACGCGGCAGGCGGCGCGGCGGCCTACGCGCGGGTCTGGCCGCTTTTGCGCCGCAGGCAGGTCGCGCTGAGCCGTCTGGTGCTCCGGCTGGCGGAGCATCCCGCCTTGCGCCGCCGTGTGGTGGCGGCGCTGCGCGACGCGCCTGAAGGCTTCGGCGCCTTCCTCGGGCTGACCACGGGGGCCTGGGGATGGGGGCGCGCCCTTCCCGGTCTGGCCCGCCTCGGCCTGCGCCTGGCCGCGCCGCGAGCCACCACGGTCACGCGGCAGGCGTCCTCGACGTGACGCCGGCTCCATCGCCCGCGCGGCTCGACCCTAGGCTGACCGCCGCCGACACCGCGATGGTCGTGGTGAGCCTGGTGATCGGCATCGGGATCTTCAGGACGCCCGCTCTGGTCGCGGCGTCGGCGGGCGGCGCCTGGCGCGCGCTCGCGGCCTGGGCGATCGGCGGAGCCGCCAGCCTCGCGGGGGCGCTCGTGTTCGCCGAGATCGGCTCGCGTTATCCGCGGCCCGGCGGCTACTACAAAGTGGTGGCGCACTGCTGGAACCCGCTTGCCGCGTTCCTGCTCAACTGGGCCCAGGTCCTGATGCAGGGCGCCGGCGCCGCCGGAGTCGCGATCATCGGGGCGGAGTACCTGATGCGCCTCGTGGACGGCGCGGCGACGGACGGCGGCGGGACCTCGCGCCCCACCGCGACGCTTCTGGCCGCCGGCGTCGTCGCCGGCCTGACCGCGCTGAGCGCCGCCGGGATCCGCGCCGGCGCCCGGGCGCAGAACCTGCTGTCGCTCGCGAAGATCGCGCTGATCGCGGGGCTCGCCGCCGCGGGGCTGCTCCTGGCGCCCGCCGCGACCGGCGCGCCGGGGGGCGCGGCACTGGCGGGGGGCGCGGCGGGGGACGCGGCGTCGACCGGAGCTGGTGCGCCCGCCGGGATGCTCGCGGCCCTGGTCGCGGTCTTCTACGCCTACGGCGGGTACCAGAACGTCGTCAACCTGTCGGGGGACGTGCGCGACGCGCGTCGCCGCCTGCCGGCCGGGATCGCGGGCGGGATGGCGATCGTGACCGCTCTCTACCTGCTCCTCAACGCGGCCTATCTGCGCGCGCTCGGCGCCGCGTGGGTCGCCCGCTCGCCTCTCGTCGCCGGTGACCTGGCGCGCGCCGCGCTCGGCCCCGCGGGCGACGCGTTCGTCTCGCTGGCGATCTTCGTCTCCGCCGCCGGGTTCGTGAACGCGACCGTCCTGCACGTGCCGCGCGCCTACCTGGCGATGGCGGACGACGGGCTTCTCCCGGCGTGGCTCGGCCGCCTGAATCCGCGCACCCAGGCGCAGGGCCCCGGGCTCGTCTTCTTCGCGGCGACCGCGCTCCTGCCGCTTCTCGTTCTGGGGTCGTTCGAAAACCTCCTGGGCTACGTCATGTTCACCGACGCGCTGTCGCTCGTGGCGCTGGCGTCGTGCCTCTTCGTCCTGCGACGCCGCGGCGAGGGGGGCGCGGACGCCTGGAGCATGCCCGGCTATCCGTGGCTGCCGGCCGCCTTCCTTTTGGTGCTGCTCGGCGTCGCCGGCCAGGTGCTGGCGCGCCAGACGCGCCTCGCGCTCGCGGGGATCGTCATCGTCGCGGCCGGGCTTCCCGTGTACGCGATGATGCGGGGATGGAGATCCCGGAGTCGCGTCTAGGGTGGGGGCGGCCGGCGCCGCGCGCCACGGTGCCGGATCGAGCGTGCATGCGCGACGGTATAATCGCCCCAAGTCGCCGTCCAGCGCTCGAGACGAATCGTCCATGATCCTCGGATCCTTTCAGGTGAGCCCGTGAGCGTCGTCCGTTCGACCGCCCGCTGCGCCGCGGGCCTGGCTTTGGCCGCGACGCTCGTGCGCGGCGCCGCCGGCGCGACGGCGTCGAACGCGACGGCTCCGGGCGCCCCGGCCACGGTCGCTCCGACTCCGGGCGCTCCGGCCCCCGCGGCGCCGGCGCGCGACGCGCCGGCGCCGCGGCCGACCGTCCCGAGAGGGTCCTGGCTGCGGGTCGAGACGCCTGACTTCACCCTCCTGGGGGAAGTGCCCGAGGCCCGGCTGCGCCTCATCGCCGGGCGGTTGGAGACGTTTCGGTCCGCCCTGGAGGGGCTTCATCCCGGCAGCCTGCCCTCGCCGCGCGAGACGACGCTCTATGTGTTCAAGGAGGCGAAGAGCGCCTGGCCGTTCACGTCGGCGCGCGCCCAGGGCGATCGGCATCTCGAGGTGAATCAGCAGTATGACGTGCCGAACTTCGTCATCCTGGCGGCGCCTATGGACGACCCGCCGCTCGAGGTGCTGTACCACTCGTACGCGCACCAGTTCCTCGACGACAACTTCCCCAGGCTGCCGCTGACGATCGACGAGGGGCTGGCCGAGTTCGATACCGGGTTCGCCGTGATGCCGGAAGGATCCGCGATCGGCATGGTGAACGCCGATCACGTGCGCTGGTTGCGGCACAACCCGAATCCGCCGCTCGCGGAGCTGTTCGCGCTCGACGCGCGCTCGGCGACATTCGCCGACCCGGGGAGCCGGGAGGCCTTCGTCGCCGGCTCCTGGGCGCTGATGCACTACCTGGTCTCGGGCAGCGGCGGGATGCGCCCCCTCCTGCCGCTCTTTCTCGCGGCGCTGCAGCGCGGCACGCCAGCGCCGCAGGCCGCGCAGTCGACCCTCGGCGTGTCGCTCGACGAGCTGCAGCAGAGAGTGGCGCAGTACGTCCAGGGCGACCGGTTCCTGGCGCTTCGGGTTCGCGGCCAGGCGGCGGACGGCGGAGCGGCCGCGCCCCGCGGGGACGCCATCCACGCGCGCCCGATGGGTCCCGACGAGGTCATCGCCGTGCTCGGGGACCTGCTCGGGCACGCCGGCGCCGACAAGGCGGCCGACGCGGAGATCTACTATCGGCAGGCGCTGCAATGGAACCTCGCCCAGGAGCGGGCGGAGGCCGGACTCGGATACCTGCGCTACTCGCGGAACGATTTCGCCGGAGCGATCCCGTTTTTCGACAAGGCGATCGCGATCGAGCCGGACGCCATGACCTGCTACCTGCTCGCCCGGTCTCTCCTGAAGACCAATTCGGCCGGCTCGGTGGCGCCGCCGCCGAGCCCGCCGCCGCCCTGGCTCGCCCGGGTGCGCGACCTCCTCACCCGGGCCATCGCGCTGCGACCGCATTTCGCGGCGCCTTACGTCGCTCTCGGCGCGACCCAGCTCCTGCCCGACGGCGACGCCCCGTCCGGCGTCTCCATGTTGCAGCAGGCGCACCGGATGCTGCCGGCGCGCCTCGACATCTCCGGGAACCTGGTCTACCTGCTGCTCCGCATGGGCGACCTCGCCCGCGCGCAGAGCGTGGTCGACGACGCGATCGTCCCCAGCGGGGACCAGGCGGCGATCAAGTCGGCGCGCGCCGCCCTCTCCGCCTTCAAGGCCGACCTGGCCGCGCATCGATCGGTCGAGCGGGCGACCCGGCAGACCGCCATTGAGTCGCTCTCCCCGGACAGCGTCGAGAAGAGCCTGGAGACTCTGCGCGGGACCCTGGACAAGACGACCGACCCGGTGGCGCGAGCCGGCATCGAGCAGGCGATCCGGAAACTCGAGGAGCAGACGACCGCCCAGTTCGGAAACCAGGCCGCGGCGATCTACAACGAGGCTGTCGGTCTGGCCAACAAGCGCGACTATCCGAAAGCGATCAAGCTACTCGAGGATCTGCTGCCCAAGGTCCAGGACCCCGGGCTGCACGTTCAGATCGAATCGCTCCTCGAGCGCTTCCGGCAGGACGCCGCGCACGTGCAGCAGCCGGTGCAGTGAGGCGCGCACCCTGCCGCGGTGGGCCGGTCAACTTGACAGTGATCGGCGCGGAGGGCTAGCATCCGGATTCCGTTCCAGGTCGCTCGGAGGCCTCGTTGGGCGATTAGCTCAGCGGGAGAGCATCTGCCTTACAAGCAGGGGGTCACTGGTTCAAATCCAGTATCGCCCACCACGGGCCCCTTGCCGGGGCCTCCTCCGGGGCGTCCGGTCCGGGATGGGATACGGGGTCGTAGTTCAGTTGGTTAGAACGCCGGCCTGTCAAGCCGGAGGTCGCGGGTTCGAGCCCCGTCGACCCCGCCATCTCCTCTCCCTCCCATGACCGACAGGCGGATCCTCTACACCGGCGCGTTCCTGCGCGCCTTCGCGGTCGGGATGGTCAGCGTCCTGATCGGCCTGCACCTCGGCGCCATCGGCTACGAGCCGGGGGTCATCGGTGGAGTGGTCGGCGCGGGCCTGCTGGGTTGCGCGGTGTCGGCGCTCCTGACCACCTGGCGCGGCGACCGGATCGGGCGGCGCCGAGTTCTGGTGACGCTCGCGGCGACGGGCGCGCTCGGAGGCGTCGTCGTGGCCTTCGGGTCGAGCGTGCTGGTCGTCGGGGCGGCCGCCTTCCTCGGCATGCTCAACGGGATGGGGCGCGACCGCGGCGCCTCGCTCATCGTCGACCAGGTGATCCTGCCGGCGACGGCGGCGGACAACGAGCGCACCCGCGTCTTCGCCGTCTACAACGTCATCCAGGACAGCGGTCACGCGCTGGGCGGGCTGGCGGCCGGCCTGCCCGATCTCCTGCGCCGCGCCGCCGGGATCGACGCCGACCTCGCGTTCCGATACGCCATCGGCTTCTACGCGCTGATCCTGGCCGCGACCGCCATCCTTTATATGCGGCTGTCGCCCGCGGTCGAGCCGGGGCCGTCCGGGCCGCGCGCGCGCCTGAGGCCGGAGAGCCGCGGCCTCCTCGTCCGCATCGCGGCGCTGTTCGCCATCGACAGCCTAGCGGGCGGATTCCTGACCACGGCGATGCTGTCGCTCTTCCTGGCGCGGCGCTTCGGCGCCGGGGCCGCCGTCATCGGCGCGCTCTTCTTCGGGGCGCGGGTCGCCAACGCCCTGTCGCACCTGGCCGCGGCCTGGCTGGCGCGGCGCATCGGCCTGGTCAACACGATGGTCTTCACCCACATCCCGTCGAGCCTGCTCCTGGCCACCGTCGCCTGGGCGCCGAGCTTCCCGGTGGCCGCCGCCCTCTTCCTGCTGCGCGAGGGGCTGGTCGAGATGGATGTGCCGACGCGGCAGTCGTTCGTGGTGGCGATCTTCTCCCCCGAGGAGCGCACCCTGGCCTCGGGCGTGACGCACCTCGTCCGTCTCGGCGCCTGGTCGGTGGCGCCGTCGCTCGCCGGCCTGCTGATGCAGGGGATGTCGCTCGGCACGCCGCTTCTGATCGGCGGCGCCATGAAGATCGCCTACGACCTGGCGCTCTGGACCGCCTTCCGCCGCGTCCGTCCGCCGGAGGAGCGGCGCGCGGACGAGGTCAGGGCCGCCGGATCCTGAAGTCGAACAGGTCGGGGCGGTTGTAGTGGCCGGTGACGTCGAGGCTCATGCTCTCCCCGGCGATGCGGCCGAGATCGAGATCGGCGACGAGGATCTCCTCGCGGTCGAAGATCGGTCCGGCGAGGAGCGTCCCGTCCGGTCCGATGACGCAGGTCCCGCCGCTGACCACCAGGGCGCCGGGTCTTCCGTCGAATTCCGACGGCAGCTCGAGCTCGCGCGGCAGATCGCCGGCGCGGATGATCTGCCCGACCGCGAGAACGAAGCAGCGACCCTCGAAGGCGTAGTGGCGGCTCGCCACCTGATACATGTCGCGCACCGTCGGCCACGCGGCCACGTGGATCGCCTCGCCCGACTCGTGCATCGCCTGCCGCGCGAGCGGCATCCAGTGCTCCCAGCAGATGAGCGTGCCGACCCGCCCGCAGGCCGTCGGCACCGCGGCGAGGCCGCCGCCGTCGCCCTGACCCCAGGCGAGGCGCTCGGCGTGCGTCGGCACCAGCTTGCGGTGCGTGCTGAGGAGCGCGCCGTCGCTGCCGAAGATCATCTGCGTCGCATACAACGTCCCGTGCCCCGCCGCGCCTTCGATCCGCTCGTGACCGCCGATGACCAGGACGACCCCGTGCTGGCGCGCGGCGCGGCCGAGACGCGCGGTCTCCGGTCCCGGGATGACGAGGCTGTTGGCGCGCAGGCGGGCGTGAACCGCGCGGGCGCGCGGAGAGTTCCACTCGGCGGAGCCGGGACAGAGGTCGAGCCAGGCCGGATAGCCGGGCAGCCAGGTCTCGCCGAACGCGACGAGCCGCGCTCCCCGCGCGGCCGCGCGCCGGACGAGCTCGATCGCCTTGTCGACCGAGGCCTGGAGATCGAGGAACACCGGTGCGGCCTGCACCGCCGCGACCCGGACCACCTCGCCCCCCGCCGCCGGCGGCGCCCCATGGCCGGGGGTGGAGCGCCGCCGCTTCGGCGCCTCCCGCCGCTTCGCTGTCTCCTGGCGTGCCGCTCTCTTGGGCATCGGGCCGTGTCCTCGCCGCGCGCTCAATGGATGGAATTCACGAGCGCGTCGAAAGCGCCCCGGGCCGAGGCGACCGTCTTCTGCGGTCCCGCGCAGCGGAAGAACCAGTTGGCGTCGCCGCCGGGGACGATCGCACCGAGCATCATGGATCCGGGGCGCGGCGGCGGCGCCGGCTGCCCCCCGAACGACATCGCATGATAGGTCCCCGACGCCTCGACCCGCGTCACCTTCCGGCCGTGCACGTCCTGCCCGGTGATGCGGCCTTCGACGGGGCCGCCTTCGGCCGTGGTGAACATGCCGACCCAGCGTGACGCGTTCGACGCCGCGTCGCCGCCCTGGCCCGGACCGAAATAGAACACGACGCATTCGCCGTCCTCGGCGTCGCCGGCCGCGGCCGGTAGGCGGTACTGCGCGGCGCGCATCGGGTTGGACGGGGTCTCCTGCACCCAGGACGGAGGCGCGTCCCAGCGCAGCTCGCCGTGCGGCGAGTCTCCCGCCGGTCCCGCGGGGCCGGGAGACGCGGTCTCCGGGGTCAGGACCCCCGGCAGCGGCCCGTGCGACGAGACCAGACGCGGGGCCTCGGCGGAATTCGCCGACCCGGCCTCCTTCGGCGCTGCCGGCTGCGTGCCGGCCTCCGTCGGCGCTCCGGCCGGCGGCGCGGACGACTGGCGCGCCGGCTCGCTGCGCGCGCAGGCGGCGAGCGTCAGGCCAGCCGCCAGGGACACGATCATCGGCCAGTTCTTCGGGATTCGTGACATGACGCCCTCCCGGCGCGCGCCGAGAAAAGAGCGGCAGTATAAACCGCTTGCCACCGCCGGGCCTTCGCCGTATATCAAGCGCGAGCTCAAGAGAGGAGACCCGAGAGAGTCGGTCGCTTGATCGAAGGACAAGCACCCGAGGCACTCGCCCCATACTCTCGGCCTCCTCTCTTTTTTTCGCCATCGCAACCGGCGACGCTGCGATCGATGCGGATCGATCGCCGGTGAATCATCCCGCCGTGCGTCACGGCGGGATTTTTTTCGCTCCCCCGCCGTGTGGTAACCTCCCCGGCCGCCATGAAGCCGCGTACACGAACGTCAACCCGCGCCGCGCGCGTGCTGACCGGTCTCGAGGTCCTGGCGCGCGAGCGCCCGGGCTGGCTGCGCGGGCGGCGCGTCGGCCTGCTGATGCACCCGGCGTCGGTCGACGCGGCGCTCGCGCCGGCGCGCGACGTCGTGCACCGCCTCTGCGGCGCGCGTCTGACCACCCTGTTCGGTCCTCAGCACGGATTCGCCGGCGAGAAGCAGGACAACATGATCGAGTCGGGGCACGGGACCGACCCGGCGCTCGGGATCCCGGTTCACAGCCTCTACTCCGAGACCCGGTCCCCCACGCCCGCGATGCTCGCCGACGTCGATCTGCTGCTCGTCGACCTGCAGGACGTCGGCACGCGGGTCTACACCTTCGAGTGGACCACCGCGCTGGCGCTCGAGGCATGCGCCGCGGCGGGCAAGGAGGTCGTGGTCCTCGATCGACCCAACCCGATCGGCGGCGTGGCGATCGAGGGAAACCTGATCCGCCCCGGGTACACCTCGTTCGTCGGCCTCTATCCCGTGCCGATGCGTCATGCCCTGACGCTGGGCGAGCTGGCGGCGCTGGTGAACGCCCGCATGGCGGCGCCGGCCGACGGCGCGCCCGCGCGGCACGGTTCGCGCCCGCGGCACGACGCGCCGCAGCGGCCGAAGCGGCGCGGCGACGGCGCCGGCATCCGCTGCCCGGGCCGGTGCGCCCTCACGGTCGTGCCGATGCGCGGCTGGCGGCGGCGCATGTCGTTCCCCGACACGGGGCTGCCGTGGGTCCTCCCCTCGCCCAACATGCCGACCTATGACACCGCGCTGGTCTACCCCGGACAGGTCCTGCTCGAGGGGACCAACGTCTCGGAGGGCCGGGGGACGACGCGTCCGTTCGAGATCTTCGGCGCCCCGTTCATCGACATCGCGCGCGTGCGCCGCCGCTTCGAGCGCCGCCGCCTGCCGGGTCTGACCTTGCGCCCGCACTCGTTCGAGCCGACCTTCCATAAGCACGCAGGCAAGGTCTGCCACGGATTCCAGCTCCACGTGACCGACCCCCGCGCCTACCGGCCGTACCTGACGACGCTGGCCCTCCTGCAGGACATCATCGCGGAGCACGGCGCGGAGTTCGCCTGGAAGGAGCCGCCCTACGAGTACGTCACCGACAAGCTGCCGATCGACGTCCTGCTCGGCGATCCGGCGGTGCGCTCGGCGCTCGAGAACGGCTCGAGCCTGACCGCGCTCGAGCGCTCCTGGCGGAGGGAGATCGACGCCTTCCGCCGCGAGTCGCTCCCCTTCCGCTTCTACCGCTGACCGGGCGGGGGCGCGGGCGGGGCGTTCCGTGCGGGGCGCGCGGGCGGCGCGGTCCGGGCGGGCGGCGCGGCCGGTCACCGCGGCGGGTCGCCGCCTCCGGCCGCGTGATCGGCTATCCTTCCCGCGGAGGCGTGGCGCATGAACAACCTCAATCCCGAGTCGCTCGCGCAGATCTGGCGCACCGCCTGGGTCCAGGGGGCGGTCGTCTTCGCCGTCTGGGTGGTCGGATTCCTCGTCGTCCACGGCATCCTGATGCGCTGGCTGCGGCGCATCGCCGCGCGCACCTCCTGGACCTGGGACGACCTCCTGATCCGCGCCCTCGGCCCGGCCTCGCGCATCGCGATCGTCGCCAGCGGCCTGGTGGTGTCGTCGCGCGTGCTGCCGCTCGATCCGCGCTGGGACCATGCGTTCGACATCTTCCTGGCGGGGGCGGTCGTCTTCGCCATCGTCCTGTTCGTCGACAACCTGGCGCGGGGGCTGCTCGACCGCATGTCCGAGACGCACCCCGTCCTGCAGGGGGCGCGCGGGCTGGTGCAGGGCACGCTGCGCGGCGTGATCATCGGCATCGGCGCCTTGATCTTCCTCGACAGCGTCGGCATCTCGATCGCGCCGATCCTGGCGTCTCTCGGCGTCGGCAGCCTCGCGGTCGCGCTGGCGTTGCAGGACACGCTCGCGAACCTGTTCGCCGGGTTCCACCTGATCGCCGACAAGCCGATCGAGGCGGGACAGTTCGTCCGCCTGCAATCGGGCGAGGAAGGGACCATCGCGCGGGTCGGCTGGCGCAGCACCTGGATCACGACGCCGCAGAACACCACCGTCGTCGTGCCGAACACCAAGCTCGCCGGCAGCGTGCTGACCAACTTCGATCTCCCCGGGATCGAGACCGGCTTCACCATCGAGGTTCCGGTGGCGATCGGCAGCGACCTCGACCGGGTCGAGGCGGCGACGGCCGAGGTGGCGCGCGAGACCCTGCGCACGGTCGAGGGAGCGACACGCCAGTTCGAGCCGGCGATCCGCTATCTCGGATTCGGGGAGACCGGGCTGAAGCTCAATGTCGTGCTGTCGTCGTCGGGGATCAAGGCGGCCGCGCTGGTGCGGCACGAGTTCGTCAAGCGCCTGATCGAGCGTTACCGGCGCGACGGGATCCTGGTGCCGTTCCCGACCCGGACGCTCGACGTCCCTCTCGGTCTGCTGCGGACTCTCACGCCGCCGGCCTCCGGAGCCGGGCGGCCCGCCGGATTCTCCGGGCCGACCGCCGAGGATCGCTCGTGAGCCGGGTCCGCGCCGCGCGCGGCGGTTCCGGCGCGGGCGACGGCGCGGCCGCGCCCCCCGCGGGCACGGTCGTCTACCTGTCGCGCGCCGACGTCGAGGCCGCGGGCGTCACGATGCCGGCCATCATCGAGCGCCTGGAGACCGCCTTTCTCGAGAAGGGCCACGGCCGTGCCGAGATGCCGCCGAAGCCCGGGATCCATCCGGGGCCGGCCGGCAACGACAACTTCATCCACGCGATGCCGGCCTTCATCGGGGCGCTGGGCGCCGCCGGCGTGAAATGGGTCAGCGGCTTCCCCGGCAACGTCGGTCGCGGCCTGCCGTACGTCACCGGGCTCCTGATCCTGAACGATCCGGAGACCGGCCTGCCGCGCGCCATCATGGACGCCACCTGGATCACCGCGATGCGCACCGGCGCCGCCACCGCGGTCGCGGCGAAACGGCTGGCGCGCAAGGACGCGGCGGTGCTCGGCATCGCCGGCTGCGGCGTGCAGGGACGGACGAACCTCGCCGCGCTCGACGCGGTCCTGCCGGGTCTCAAGGAAGTGCGTGCCTTCGACATCCACCCGGAGCGGGTGCGCGCCTACATCGACGAACAGTCGCCGCTCTACCCGCGGCTGCGCATCACGGCGGCCGCCACGCCGCGCGACGCGGTGGCCGGCTGCGACGTGGTGGTGACCGCCGGGCCGATCCGCCGCCGTCCCGAGCCGCCCCTCGAGGCCGGCTGGTTCGCCGAAGGGGCGCTCGGCGTGCCGCTCGACTACGACTCGTACTGGACGACCGGGGCGCTCGGCGCCGCCGATCGGATCTACACCGACGACACGGGACAGTTCGAGCACGCGCGCGCCGAAGGGGTCTACTTCCAGAAGGTGCCCGCGATCTACGCCGACCTCGGCGAGGTCGTGGCCGGGAAGAAAGACGGCCGCCGCACGCCGCGCGAGCGTCTCGTCTGCATGAACATGGGGATCGCCCTCGACGACATGGCGACCGCGCCATTGGTCCTCGAGCGCGCCCTCACCCGCGGGCTTGGAACGAAGCTGCCGCTCTAGTTCTGCGATAGCCATCCAATCCCGCGAGGCCAATCAGGGGCGCGGTTGTTGACACCAGCCCCGAATCGATGTACTTGAATCACAATTCAGCTCAAAGACGCTCGCCGCCTCGACGAACGCGCCAGGAAGGATCAATGAAAATGTGGACGCGCATCACGGGTCCGGGAGTGCTGGCGTTCCTGGTGGCGGCCGCCGGCGGGCCCCTGATCGCTGCGACGCCAAGATTCTTCGGTCCGGACATCCGGCTCTTCGCCATCCAGCCCGCGGAATACCGGGACCTCGACGGCGACCATGACAGGTTCCCCGACACGGGGGAGACCGGGCGGCTGACCATCCGGGTGCAGAACATCGGCCCGCCGCTCACCGGAGTCATCGCCGCATTGTCCAGCACCGATCCGGGCGTCGCTTGCCTGACCGATTGGTCGATGCGCGTCGGCGACCTCGCCACCGGGCAGGTGGTCACGATCGGCAGCCTCGATCCGGCGCTGCCCGGCTTCACGTTCAGGACGAGCGACGGGCTGGCCAGCCTGTCTCCCACGAAACCGGCGCGGCTCAACCTCTGTCTCAGCTTCATGGCGGACGGCTACCAGAGCTTCTCCGATTTCCAGTGTTTCGACCTGGTGGCGGATCTCAACCTCCCGCAGGGCGCCTCGCAGACCTTCGTTACTGGACCGGATGGAGTCACCCCCTCACCCGACGATGGAACGGTTCGTGAGAACTTCGACGTCGATCGCGATGGCGACGGTCTCATCACGGTGAACGACACGTTCCGTCTCACCGACGACGGAACGGGGTTGACGGAACACGGGAGCTACCTGCACGGTACCAATATCCCGGGAATCGGGGCGGTGGTCGGGATTGCCTGCCAGGGTTACCAGACGCCGGCCGAGGGCAACCCCTCGTGCATCATCGACCCGCGCGGCCCCATGGACTGGCACCTCCACTGTCCGCCCGGGGCCGGCAACTGCCCGAATTCCGAGACCGGCACCTGCATCGGCGCATGCGACTATGAGAGCAACCTCCCTCTTGCCCTGAGCGCTCCGAACTCGCTGCACATGGGAGCGCACTACCGTCCGCAAACGATTCCATCCGACCCGGGAGGCTCTACGACCCACTTCCGGTCGCTGCAGGCGTTCGTTTCGAGCCCGATTAACCTCGCGGCCGTGCCGCGGCCAGGTGATCTGGATCTGTCGATGTTCCACATCGCCCGCCTGGCGGACGATCACAATGGCATCTACCAGCTTCACTATGGGAAGGAGTGCCTCGACTGCGCCGACGTTCAGATCCAGGTCGACGGCGACCCTGATCCCGCCGTCGATGCCTGGGGTTTCTGGGAGAAGCTCGTCCCATATCAGAACATCTACGATCACCACTCCGTCCTCGACTACGACGTGAATTATCTTTACTGCGCGTTCACGCCGAACGACGCGGGGACGGCCCCCCCGGCACCACGCGGGTTCCACGAGACGATGTGCTACCCCCAGGGCGCCTGGTCGCACTGCGGCGACGAGTCCGGCACCACGCCCTCGAGCAACGGAGATTGCGTCGGCCCGGCCCAGGTCGGCTCGTCGGGTCAAGGTGTCTGGGCCGAGACCCGATTCAACCTCGCCAACTACGTGGGACAGCGGGTGCGGGTCCGCTGGATCGGCAGCACCTGGGACTGGCAGCCGTATTCCTCATATTCCACGTATCACGAGTCCCCGTCCGGTTACCCCTGGCTGACGTGGGACGGGGATTGGGACGACGGCTGGTGGCTGGACGACATCACGTTCACCGGAGCGCTCACCCGCCAGGTGTCGCCCCTCGTCGATACGGCGCCGCCACCCGGCGGGTCCTGCCCCGCCAGCCTATGCGTGGACGCCGACGGCGACGGATATGGCGCCGGCGGGTCGCCGCCATGTCCGCCGGGAATCCCGCTCGATTGCGACGACGCCAGCTACAACACACACCCTGGCGGGTTGGAATGGAACGACGGCCGGGACAACGACTGTCCGGGGGATCCGGGATTCGGCCTGATCGATGACATCACCAATCCTGTTTTTCTCCAGACCTCTGTCTCGTTTTCCGATTGGCTGTATTTCTACGCGCAGCCGAATGCGCGCACCTATCAAGTTGCGCGGTCCGATCGGCCGGATTTCGTGGGTGACTGCGTCGTGACCCTCAGCAGCGATTACAGCAGCCGAGTCGACATCCCCGGGGAGCCGCCGGTGGGAGCCGTCTACTACTACCTGGTGAGAGCGTTCGCCCCGCGCATCGGGAGCTGGGGAGCGGATTCCTCCGGGAAAGAACGCACGGGAATCTGCGGTCTATAGACCCGGGGTCACGGACGCGCCGCCATGCGCCCGTGCAGGCTCATAGAGGCACCAGGGATCGGGTCGCGGGCAAGGAGCCTGTCCGGGAAAAAGCCGGGTCGGTGGTATCCTTCGCCCGGAGACCCCGCACATGACGGCACCGACGAAAACGCAGGGCCAGACCGCGCTGACCACCGGTCTCATCGAGCAGGCCGAGACCTGGAGCGCCCACAACTACCACCCGCTCCCGGTCGTCCTGGTCCGCGGGGAAGGCGTCTGGGTCTATGACCCCGAAGGAAAGCGGTACATGGACATGCTGTCGGCCTACTCGGCGCTCAATCAGGGGCATCGTCACCCGGCGATCGTGAAGGCGCTCTGTGACCAGGCCGGCAAGATCACGCTCACGTCGCGCGCCTTCCACAACGAGCTGTTCGGGCCGTTCTGCGAGAAGCTCTGCCGGCTGGCGGGAATGGAGATGGCGCTCGTGATGAACAGCGGCGCCGAGGCGGTCGAGACCGCCGTCAAGACGGCGCGCAAGTGGGGCTACAAGACCAAGGGGATCCCGGCCGACCGCGCCGAGATCATCGTCTGCAACGACAACTTCCACGGCCGCACCACGACCATCGTCGGCTTCTCGTCCGAGCCGCAGTACAAAGAGGACTTCGGACCGTTCACGCCCGGCTTCCGGCTGATCCCGTACGGCGACCTCAAGGCGCTCGAGGCGGCGATCAATCCGAACACCGCGGCGTTCCTGGTGGAGCCGATCCAGGGCGAGGCCGGCATCCTGATGCCGCCCGAGGGCTTCATGAAGGCGGCGGCCGACCTGTGCCGCAGGAACCGCGTGCTCCTGATCGCCGACGAGATCCAGACCGGCTTCGGGCGCACCGGACGGATGTTCTGCTGCGACTGGGACCGCGTGAAGCCCGACCTGTACGTCGTCGGCAAGGCGCTCGGCGGCGGCCTGCTGCCGATCTCGGCGGTCATCGGTGGCAAAGAGACGCTCGGCCTCTTCCGCCCCGGCGACCACGGCTCGACCTTCGGCGGCAACCCGCTCGCCTGCGCGGTCGGCATCGCGGCGCTCGACGTCCTGACGGGCGAGCGGCTGGCGGAGCGCTCCGACGAGATGGGGAGCTACTTCATGAAGCGTCTGCGGGATCTCGAGTCGCCGCGCGTCAAGGAAGTGCGCGGCCGCGGGCTGCTCATCGGCGTGCACATCAAGGACGAGCACGGCACGGCGCGTCCCTACTGCGAGAAGCTGATGGACCTGGGTCTGCTGGCCAAGGAGACCCACGGCCAGGTGATCCGCTTCGCGCCTCCGCTCGTCATCACGCGCGAAGAGACCGACTGGGCGATCGAGCGGATCGCCCAGGTCCTCGCCTAGGCGCCGTTCCGGGAGAAGGACATGGCCGTTCCGCGCCTGCGCAACTACATCGGCGGCTCGTGGGTCGAGCCCGCGGGGTCGGCCTGGCTCGAGGTCGAGAACCCGGCCACCGGCGCCACGATCGCCGAGGTGACGCTGTCGGGCGCCGCCGACGTCGCCGCGGCCGTCGCGGCGGCCCGCGCCGCCTTCCCTTCGTGGTCCGCGACGCCGGCCGACCGGCGCGTCGCGCCCCTCTTCCGCCTGGCGTCGATGATCCGCGAGCATCGCGAGACGCTCGTCCGGACGCTGGTCGAGGAGAACGGCAAGTCACTCCCCGACGGCCGCGCCGAGATCGATCGCACGCTGGAGAACGTCGAGACCGCGTGCGGGATGCCGGTCATGCAGCAGGGAGAGACCCTGCTCGGCGTGGCGCCCGGGATCGACGGCGAGGTGATGCGGGTGCCGATCGGCGTCTTCGCCATGATCGCGCCGTTCAACTTCCCGGCGATGGTGCCGTTCTGGTTCCTGCCGTACGCCGTCGCCACCGGCAACACCTTCGTCGTGAAACCGTCCGAGCTGGTGCCGCGCACGCTGCAGACCCTGGTCGGCTGGCTGGCCGAGTGCGGCCTGCCGAAAGGGGTCGTCAACCTGGTCAACGGCGACATCCAGGTGGCCGAGGCGCTCGTGGCGCATCCCGACGTCGCCGGCGTCTCGGTGGTCGGCCGATCGGCGACCTGCCGCGCCATCGCCGCCGCCTGCGTCGCCTCCAACAAGCGCTTCCAGGCGATGGGCGGCGCCAAGAACCACCTCGTCGTCATGCCGGACGCCAAGATGGACGACGTGGTGCGCAACATGATCACCTCGGGCTACGGCTGCGCCGGGCAGCGCTGCATGGCCTCGTCGGCGATCGTCGCGGTGGGCGGCTCGACGTACGACGACGTGGTGCGGCGCTTCGTCGCGGCGTCGCGCCAGGTCACGGTCGCCGACCCGCTCGATCCCGCCGTGGCCGACGAGGCGATGGTGATGGGCCCGGTGATCTCGGACAAGGCGCAGCGCTTCATCGAAGGGATGATCGACACCGGCGTGAAGGAAGGGGCGACGCTCGCCCTCGATGGCCGCGGTCTCAAGATCCCCGGCCGCGACGGCGGCCACTACGTCGGCCCGACCGTGTTCACCGGCGTGCGCCCCGGCATGGAGATCCACCGCACCGAGATCTTCGGCCCGGTGCAGGTGATCCTGAAGGCCGCGACGCTCGACGACGCGCTGACGATCATCAACGATCATCCGTACGGCAACGGCGCGTCGATCTACACCCAGAACGGCTATCACGCGCGGCGCTTCAAGGTCGAGGCGCAGGCCGGGATGATCGGAGTGAACGTCGGCATCCCGGCGCCGGTCGCCTACCTGCCGTTCGGCGGCATGAAGGCGTCGCAGTTCTCCCACATCAAGACGCAGGGACGCTCGATCGTCGGGTTCTACACGCAGGAAAAGATCGTCACCCAGCGCTTCTGGCCGGAGACTTGAACGACTTGTCCGGATAGGCCGGCGGCGGCGGGACCGGGATCGGTTTCGTGCGGATCTCTTCGAGCAGGTATTTCACCGCGGCGTCGAGCTGCGCGTCGCCCCCCTCGAACGTGGCGTGCGGCAAGTTGTCGACCACGATGTCGGGATCGACGCCGTGCCCCTCGATGAGCCAGGTCCCCTCGGGACCGTAGACGCCAAACTCGGCCGCGGTCGCGATGCCCTTGTCGACCAGCCGGTTGCTGGCTGAGAGCCAGATCTCCCCGCCCCAGGTGCGCGTGCCGATCACCTTGCCGAGGCCGAGACGGCGGAAGCCCTCGGAGAACGCCTCGCCGTCCGACGCGGTCCCTTCGTCGCACAGGACGACCATGTGGCCGCGGAAGGCGTACTGCATGTTCCAGTACGGCGTGCCGACTCGCGGCTGCCAGTAGAACCAGGCGCGCCGCATCAGCTTCTCGAGGATCCACGAGTCGATGTTGCCGCCGCGGTTGTGGCGCACGTCGATGATGAGCCCGGAGCGATCGAAGACCGGGTAGAACTCGCGCTCCCACTCGGACATGTTGCCGCCGCCCATGGCGCGCAGGTGGACGTAGCCGATCTTCGCCTCGCCCGCCTTCTCGACCCGCTGGCGGCGGGAGTACTCCCACTCGTCGTAGCGCAGCTCGGACTCCTGGTCGACGCTGATCGGGACGACGATGACGTCGCGGCCAGCGCCCTTCTTCTCGTCGGCCCCCTTCTTCTCCTCCTTGCCGGCGCGGACGTGCAGCAGCACCTGGCGGCCCGCCTGGTTGCGCAGAAGCGCCGCCGGATCGATCGCCGACAGCGCCGCGACCCCGTTCACCGACTCGATCAGATCGCCGTCGGCGACGTCGACGCCGGGCCGCGCCAGCGGCGACAGCCGGTCGGGCCGATCCGGGTCGGCGCGGTAGACGTGCTGGACGCGCAGGCCGCCGGCCGCCTCGTCGCGCCGCAGGACGGCGCCGAGCGACGCGGTGCCGACTTGATCCGGCGCCTGGCGGACGTCGCCGCCGTAGACGAACGTGTGCAACGCCGACAGCTCGCTCACCATCTGCGCCAGCAGGTTCGACAGCTCGCCGCGATCGGTGACCCGATCGACGAGCGGCAGGTACTTGTCGCGCATCGCCTTCCAGTCGACGCCGTGCATGCCGCGATCGTAGAAGTAGTCGCGCTCCAGCCGCCAGGCCTCGACGAACATCTGGCGCCATTCCTCGCGCGGGTCGAGGGAGAACATCCAGTCGCGCAGGTTGACCGTCGCCTTGGCGGTGTCGGCCGGCGGCTTGCCGGACGCGTCGAACACCAGCACGTCGTTCCCTTTCTGAACCAGGATCTTCTTCCGGTCGAGCGACAGGTCGTAGAACTTGATGTCCTCCAGAACGGTGTCGGGCGGAGCGCCCTTGTTCTCGATCGCCAGCGACTTGAGCGTCGACTTGCGATCGACGCCCGCGTCGCGCGACACGAAGTACAGGTGCTTGCCGTCGTTCGAGAGGGCGTTGTAGTTCCCCGGCGGAACCGGCACCTCGCGCGTGCGCTCGATGAGACCCTCGAGCTCGATGACCACCTTCGGCGGCTCCTCCTTCTTGTCCTTGCCGCCCTTCGCGTCCTTGCCGTCCTTCTTGTCGTCCTTGTCCGCGGACTTCGCCTTGTCGGGCTCCTTGCCGGAGTCCTTGTCCGCCTCCTTGCCCTTGTCGTCGTCCTTCTTTTCTTCGGGGGCCAGCTCGTCGCCGGGCTGGAACGGCGAGCGCAGACCCTTCACGAGAGCGGTCTCGTAGAGGCGCGACTGGCGATCGAAGAACGGCTCGGGCTGGCGCGAGCCCCAGGGGCTGCGGACGACCGACTCGAGGTTGCGGTCGGACAGGAAGTAGAGCCACTTGCCGTCGGGGCTCCAGGCGGGGGAGCGGCTGTCGTAACGGTCGGTCGTGAACGCCGTCGCGGCACGGCTCTCGATGCCGTAGAGCCAGATCCGATCGAAGGTGTTCGTCCCCGGCGCCACGTACGCCAGCCAGCGGCTGTCGGGCGACCATTCGAGATCGGAGAAATCGCCGTCGGGGCAGGTGGCGATGCGGGTATTGGCTTTCGATTCCACGTTCAGGAGCCACAGCTCGCGGTTCTTGTCGTGGTGCGCGATCCACTTGCCGTCGGGGGACGGCACCGCCTCCCAGCGCAGGACGTGGCCGTCGGTGGTCAGGGTCTCGGCACGGCCGACGCCGTTGGCGGGCAGGCGCGCCAGCTCGACCTCTCCCGTGACGTCCGACAACGCCAGGAGCGTCTTGCCGTCGGGCATGAAGCGCGCCTCGCGGTAGCGCACGCCGGGCGCTCGCGTCGCCTCGACCAGCCGCCCCTGCTCGGCCGGAGCCACGAAGATCTGCCCGCGCGCCGTCAGCGCGACGCGATCCCCCTTGGGCGCGAGATAGACCGAGGTGACGAAATCCATCGGCGGCTTGACCCACCTCTCGCGCATCTGGTCGAGATCGGACGCGAGCCTGATCGGCACGACGGCGTCGGCGCCGCTCTTGAGATCGAGCAGCCACAGATCGGCGCCGCACTGATAGACGATGCGGCCGTCCGACAGCGACGGCGACAGCGCATCCCAGCCGGAATGCTTCGTGTGCTGCTTGAGGTCGCGGCCCTCCAGGTCCATCGACCAGATGTTCATCGTGCCGTCGCGGTC
The DNA here is from genome assembly GCA_035638115.1 of Patescibacteria group bacterium. GTDB lineage: Bacteria > Acidobacteriota > Polarisedimenticolia > Gp22-AA2 > Gp22-AA2 > DASRAN01. Next base: position 92,143 of record DASRAN010000078.1, read on the forward strand.
GCTGGCGAAGTAGAGGCGCCCGTTCCACAGCATCGGCGTGCGGCTGGTCCCCTTCCAGTCGGCGGTCAGCGGCACCGCCTCGGCGCCCCCCTTGGTGTAGCGCCAGATGCTCTGCGCCGTGCCGCCCTGGTACCGCTTCGTCTGGCTGCCCTGGAACGACAGCCGGGTGAAGAAGAGCGTGTCGCCCGACTGATCGAAGACGCCGCCGGACGCCTGCGCCAGCGGCAGCAGCTCGGACTGGCCGGTGCGCGGATCGAGAAGGACGGTCTGGAAGTCCGGCAGGCCGGTGTAATGGTCGGTCGTGTACATGACGCGGCCGTCCGGCGTCCAGCCGGTGACGAACGATCCTTCGCCGTCCCAGGTGCGCCGCGCCGGCAGCCCGCCCTCCAGCGGCATGGTGTAGACCTCGAGCGGCCCCTCGTACGACGCCGAGAAGGCGACCGTCGCGCCGTCGGGCGAGATCGCGGCACCGAGCTCCGTCGCCGCGTGCGACGTCAGGCGGCGCGCCGTCCCCCCGGACGCCGCCGCGGTCCAGAGGTCTCCTTCGGCGGTGAAGACGATCGTGTCGCCGTGGATCGCGGGGAAGCGGTAGTAGCCCTGCGGACCGGCGGCGGGCGCCGCGGCGAGAGCCAGCGAGACGGACAGGAAGCAGACGGCGCCCAGCGCGCGCGGTGAGAGCGATCGATTCAACGACGACGATAGGTTCATGGACGGGTCCTCGAGCTCAGGAAGGCTTGGTGGGCCAGATGGTCCAGACGCCGTGCGCGGTGGCCAGGATCTTCCCGGCGGCGTCGCGAATCTCCCCCTCGGCGAAGGCAGCGGTGCGGCCACGGCGCGCCATGCGGCCCTCGGCCGTGATGCGCCCGGGCCGGATCGCCTCGCGGAACTGCACCGACAGCTCCAGCGTGCCGCACCATTCTTCCTTCTTGATCGATGTCACCACCGCCGTGCCGAGCGCGCTGTCGAGAAGCGATGCCGCCACGCCGCCATGCGCCACGCCGCGCCGGTTGAGGTGCGTCTCCCCCACCGTCAGCTCGTAACGCGCGCGGCCTTCGCTTTGTTCCAGCAGGCGGGCGCCGAGCAGCTCGTGGAACGCGGGCTCGTCGGGGTGGCGTCCGTCACTCGGGGGCATGGTGGCGCCCATTCTGCCACAGGCAGCCGCCCCGGCCGTGCCGGACCCCTGTCGATGCTCTTCGCTATACTGTGCCGGTTCCGGAAGGCCGGAGATGGCGCTCGGATGAAATTGCTGCTGACGCTTGCCGTAGCTCTCGGCATCCTGTGGCCGGATCGCCTGCAGGCTTCGTCCGCGACACCGGGGCTTCAGGTCATCGTGCTGGGTTCCGGCGGACCGCGGGCGTTCGGCAGGGCCGGCTCGGCTTTCATCGTGCTGGTTGCGGGAACACCGCGGATCCTGGTGGACGCCGGTCCCGGCGCGTTCGTGCGCATCGGAGAACTGGGCCTCCGCCTGGAACAGGTCGATACGGTGTTGTTGACGCACTTGCACATCGATCACAGCGGGGACCTGGCGGCTTTCTTCAACGCGCGAGCGCTCACGAGCAACGGACCGATCACGTACCGGGTGTTCGGCCCCGACGGGACAGGACTGTTCCCGAAGACCACGCGCTTCGTGGACGCGCTGGTGGGAGACAACGGCGCATTTCCATACCAGAAGACATTCGGCGCCGATGAGTCGTTCGTGGTCCGCGATCTGGCGATCGGCCTGGACTCCGCGCGCACGAAAATCCTGGACGAGGACGGACTGCTCGTGGAGGAGATCGCGACGCATCACGGCGACTGCCCGTCGGTGGCTTACCGGATTTCCCATGGCGGCGCCACCGTGGTCTTTTCCGGCGACATGGACCCGTCGGCCTTGCCGAACCTGGTGCAATTGGCGAAGAACGCGGATCTCCTGGTCTTCAACTGCGCCGTGCTCGACCCGCCCGGTTCGCCGGCTCAGCTCTACGACCTGCACACGCCGCCCGCGAAGATCGGCGCGGCTGCGCGCGACAGCGGAGTGAAGAGCCTCCTGCTCAGCCATTTCGCTCCGGACGTGGAGGGGCAGGAGGCTGCGGTGCGGACGTCGATTCACGCCTCGTACGCGGGGCCGGTGACGTTCGCGAAGGACAAGCTGCGCGTGCCCGTAGGGAATTGATCGATGCGTGCCGCCAGGAGCGTTCGAGTCCTCCGCCCGACGTCGCTCTCCCCCATCGTGCTGACCTGCGAGCATGCGTCGCGCGCGCTGCCGCGCGGCATGACGCCGCGGGGACCGGCCGAACGCGCCGTGCTGGCGTCGCACTGGGGCTGGGACATCGGCGCGTGGGACCTGACGCGGGCGCTGTCGCGGCGGCTCGACGCCAGCGCCGTGGGCGGCGGCTGGTCGCGCCTGGTCGTCGACCTCAACCGGCGTATCGGCGACCCGACCCTCATCCGCCACGAGACCGAGGGCGTCGCGCTGTCGTGGAACGCGCGCGTCACGCCGGCCGAGGTCGAGCGCCGGGCGCTCCTGTTCCACGTCCCGTATCACGCCGCGATCAATCTGATGGTGATCCGGCGCGTCGCCCGCGGCGTGCGGCCGATCCTGCTGGCCGTGCACTCCTTCACGCCGCTGTACGACGGACGCCATCGCGACTTCGACGTCGGGGTGCTGTTCGACCGCTGCCGCTCGGGCGCCATCCGGCTGGCCGAGGGACTGAAGAAGGAAGGACTGCGGGTGCGCTACAACGAGCCGTACTCAGGGCTCGCCGGGATGATGTACGCCATCCACCGCCACGGCACGCATCACGGGCTGCCCTGTCTCGAGCTGGAGATGAGCCAGGACCTGTTCGCGCGGCCCGGAGCCGCCGCGCGCCTCGCGGCCGCCGTCGCGCGGGCGTTGGAGCCCCTCGTCGCGGCGGCGGCCGCGGGCCGATCCGGGATCGGGCCGGCCTCTACTTCACGGCGTAGACGCTGATATTCACCGTCACCGGCTGATTGGTGTTGTTGACCACGTTGATGTGCAGGCGCGGCCCCATCACCGGATGCGTGACGCCTTCGTGCGCTTCCGTCCCACCCTTGAACGGCAGCACCAGCCGGTTGTCGATCGGCACCGCCGGCGGTCCGAACACGACCCCGACCCCCACCCGCCCCATCGCCGCCGCGTCGCTCGTCGCCGCCGCCAGCACGCTCACCCGCGCGAACCCGTCGACGTCCATGTCGCGGTCCTGCTTGTCGCCCGGCATCAGCATCACGTCCTGATACAGCAGTGTCGACTGCGTGTTCCCCACGATCGTCACCGGCTGCGGCGGCGGTGGCGCCTGCGCCATCGCGACCCCCGACACCCCGGCCATGCAGAGACCCATCACGCCTGCCATGATCCAACGACGTGCGACGATCAGATTCATCGTGATTCCTCCTGGAGGGGTTGACGATTCGGGATTGTTTGCCGACCCGCTTGACTGACCGGAGGCTGGCGGAAATGGTTTAGCGCGGGTGCTGGCGAGCGACTCGCTGGCCGGTTAGACGTCGTCCTAGCCGCGCGCCCGCCTGACGGCCAGTACCGGCGCCGCCCCCGCCAGCAGTCCCACGACCATCCCCGCGACGCCGACGAGCCCGTACATCCAGCAGCCGACCGATCCGGTCAGCCCGGCGATCAGGCTCGCGGTGACGAGCGGGATGCCGTGCGCTTCGCGTGGGCGCGGCGCGAAGACGCCGAGCGCGATGCCGCCCGCGACGCCGGCGACGATGCAGATGGTCGGGTCGATCAGACATCGGCCGATCCCGCACAGGTGGCCGGTCGCCTGCGCGACGACGGGAATCATCAGCGGAACGCCGCCGGCGATGAGACCGGGGCGGACGCCGCGGCGGAGAGCTTCGCCACGCCACAGGCAGCAGGTCACGACGGCGACGAGGGCCACGCCGCAGGCGATGCTGCGGGCGGGATCGGGACAGCAGAGAATCGGCAGACAGGCGAGGGGAAGCAGCGGGAGGGCGCGGCTGGCGGCCGAGCCGAGCCGGCCGGTCTCGTAGGCGCGCCGGGCGCGGGCGGCGAGGATGGCGTCAGCGACGTCCATCGGTCCCCCAGGCGGCGCGCAGGCGCGTTAACGCCCGCTCGACCCGCTTCCTGAATGTCGCGGCGGCGACGTGGGCCCGCTCGCCGCGGGAGTAGAGGCGCAAGGTCTCGGCGTCTTCCGGTCGCAGCGCTCCGAGCGACTCACGCAGCATCGATTCCATGTCGTCCTGCATCGCCGTCTCCTCGGGCGTCGGCTTCTGATCCCGCGCCGTGGCGAGCGTCCCGGCGGGCGCCGCTTCCTCGCGCCGCCGCTGGCGCTTGCGGCGTGCCGTTCTGATCTCGTACGCCGCGATGCCGAGGGCCCATGCGAGAGCACTGCGCGAGGGGTCGAACTCGGCGGCGCGGCGGAAAACACGCAGCAGCGCCTCTTGTGCTATGTCGTCGGCTTCGCCGGGGCCGAGGTGCCGCGCCGCGAACCGGCGCAGCGGCGGCCAGAGCAGCTCGAAGACCGGATGGAACGCGGATCGGTCGCCGTCGGCGAGCCGCTCCATCAGTCGTTGCAGTTCGGGACTTGGGACGCGCTCCATCCGGTCTTCTTTTCTTCACTCCCGTGCTTGCCTGCCGCCGTCAGTCTCAGCAGAAAGGGCAGAGGGGGCAGCAGGATCCGGCGGGGCAACAGGACTCCGCCAGCTTTCCGGCGGCCAGGGCGACCGCCGGCACCGCCAGCAGGACGACCGTCGGGACGATTCGGGTCAACAGGGTCTTCATTGTCTCACCTCCTTCAGGGGGGATAGGCGCGAGGGGGGCCGGGCGTGACAGGCGGACACAAAGAAACCCGGGCGCCGGAGTTGGTGGGGCCGGCGCCCGGGCGGGTGATGCTGGCGGGACGAGGGTACTGGCCCGAGGCACGGACTGGATGGCCCTCGCGCCGCCGTCCGAATTCAACCTATCCATATACCGACAGGCGAGGTGGCTGCCCATCCGTAGAATCAAGTAATTCGTGCTAAGGGATTTCCCCTATCGGGGCTTGCCTCACCGGAAAGCCGGGTCTAGACTCTAGGCAGTTTTGGCGAGGCTCCCGTGAGCAAGGCACCGACCCACCGCTTCCTGTTCCCCTCCATCCTGTTTCTTCTGCCTACTGCTCTTTTCGCCGACGAGGTTTTTCTCAAAGGCGCCGGCTCGATCACCGGCCGCATCGTGGAGCAGACGGACGCGACCGTGATGGTCGACATCGGCGGCGGGACCATCGGCGTCGCGATGTCGCGCGTCGATCACATCGTGAAGTCGCGCAGCGACCTCGACGAATACGACCTGCGCGCGAGCCGGCTGGCGCGCTGGGACGTGAACGCCTGGCGGGATCTCGCGCGCTGGGCCACGCGACGCGGCCTGGACAGGCAGGCGGGCGAGGCCTACGAGAAGATCCTGGCCATCGAGCCCGACGATCCGGAGGCGCAGGGCGCCCTGGGGTTCGTCCTGCTCGACGGCAACTGGGTCACGAAGGACGAAGCGTACCGCGCCCGCGGCTTCGTGAAGTACGACGGCGAGTGGATGATGCCCACCGAAGCGCAGATGCGTCTCGACAGCGCGGCGGCAGAGCAATCGCGCCGGGAGGCCGACGAGCGCGCCCGCAAGGAAGAGATCGAGAAGCTGAAGGAGGACGTGAAGGCGCAATACGCGGCCGAGGCCGCCAGGGACGAGGAGTGGCGCGCGGAAGGCGCCGCCTGGTTCTACTCACGGGCCTACTCCTGGGGTGGGTGGGGCTACGGTGTGTCAACGTGGCCCGGAGACTCGGGCTTCCATCAGCACACATGGCACTCCTCCCCTTGGCAACATCGTTAGCGACCGGCTGCCCCATCCCCGCCGCCCTCGAACAGGCACGGGCCCGGCAATGACCCCTACGAGCACCCCGGCGTCGTAACCTGGAGCGTTGGAACACACTCCTACCCCTCGAGGGCTCTATAGGTCTGATCCAGGAGAACACGCGGCTCGTCGGTCATGTTGGTCGTTCCGCGGTGCAGGGCGTTGCCGTCGCGCAGCATCGCGTCTCCACGCCGGAGGAGGATCCGCGTTGGATAGATATGCGGCACTTCGAGGATATGGGCGGCGCAGTCGTGATGGTGCATCCGGTGCGAGCCGGGGATGATCTCCATCGCTCCGTTGGAGTCGTTGACGTCGACCAGCGGCACGTTGAAGGTGAGACGGACGGGCCGGGGGGGCTTTGAGGGATCGCGAGTCTCGTCGTTCGGGACGTCGGGATGCCAGGCCATGGTCGCGGCATTCTTGAGAGGGCATTCCGCCTTGGTGACACCATAACGCCACGAATCCAGGACCGCCGTCACGAGCTCTTCGATGACCGGATTGCGCCGGAAGCGGTCGTCGTCCAATGGCCCGCGCAGGTAGGAGATGTAGTCGCGGAGGTCGAAACTCAGCCGGTGGCTCCCGCGAAGCATGCGCTCATCGCCCGACGTCAGCTTCGCGATCTCGCCCTGCAGCAGCGGCAGGAATTGCGCGTGCATGGCCTCGATCAGATCGAGCGGCAGGAAATTCCTCAGTATGATAAACCCGTTGAGGTTCAGCTCATACAGCCAGAGGGACTTCTGCCGAGGATCGATGCCTGCCATGCTTGGACCCAGTGCTCCGCTATTGGACAAAGATACTTCACGGTGGGGATGTTGTGAGAATCTTCCTGGGATTTCCTGCCGGCCGTGCGGGTCTGGGCGGCGGTAGCGGCGTCACCGTGCTCATCCGACGCGCCCAGGTGAGGCTCGCCGCCGGACGGGCCGACGAGTCGGCCGCCGACGCCGCCCAGGCCCGCGGCCTGCTGCAGCAGCGCGCGCCCACCGACTCGTACTCCAGCAGCCTGGGCCGCGCCTGTCTCGCGCTCGGCCGCGCGCTCGAAGCCCAGGGCAGGCATTCGGAAGCCCGCGAGGCGTTCGCGGCCGCCGCGAAAAACCTGGAGGGCGCCCTGGGCCCGGACAATTCCGAGACCCGCGCCGCCCGCCGGCTCGCGGACACCGTTCCCGCGGCGCCCCAATCATGAAGCGCGCTCCCGTCGTGAACGCCCGCGACGCCCTGGCGTTCATCGAGGAGCACGGCGTGGTGCTGATGGCGGCGCGCGGTCCCGTGCCCAGCCTGGCGGAGGCGATCGCGGGCGGTCCGATCCGCGGCTCCTGGTGGGGACATCCGAAGGCGCACCAGATGTTCGCCATCTTCGAGACGGTGAGCGACTCGAAGTCGGTCCTGGTCTGCCGCCTGACGGGTGGGAAGGTGACGTTCGTTCACCGGCGCCTCTGGCCGGCGCTGGCGCGTCTCGCGGGCCGGCTTCCGAAGAGCGGGCTGGCGGCGATTCGCGAGGAGCACACCGCGAGCGGCCGGCACCGGACGGTGGCCACGCCGTTCGCGCGCTGGGTGCCGAGGCAGGTGCTCGACCGGGCGCGACGGATGAGCGAGACCGATGCCGTGGCACAATGCGGCGCCGGCGTCGCGCTCAGGCCCCGCCGGCCGGCCAGAGAAGGAGGGTGAGCCTTGGCGACGTCCAACAAGACCAGACCGACCACCGCGAGCGTGCAATCGTTCGTCAAGGCCATTCCGGATCCGAAGCGCCGCAAGGACTGCGTCACCCTGGTCGGCCTGATGACGAAGGCGACCGGGAGCAGGCCGAAGATGTGGGGGACGAGCATCGTCGGATTCGGCGAGTATCACTATCGCTACGCGAGCGGGCGCGAGGGGGACAGTTGCAAGGGAGCATGAGCTCGACCCGCGATCCAGGGAGAGTGGCCGGAATCTGGTACCTGCTCCTCGTTCTCATCGGCCCGCTGCGTCTCATCTACATCCCCACCAAGCTGTTCGTTCACGGGAACGCGGCCGCGACCGCCGACAACATCGCCGCCCATGAAACGCTCTTCCGGCTCGGGATCGTGGGCGACCTGGTCTGCGGGGTGATCCTGGTCCTCCTCGGGCTGGCCTTTTACCGGTTGTTCAAGGACGTCGACCGGAGCCTTGCCGTGCTGGTGGTGATCTTCGGAGGGGTGATGCCGGCCCTCATCACCTTCGTCGGCGTGGTCAGCGACGCCGCTGCCCTGATGATCGTGCGCGGAGCGGATTTCCTCTCCGTGTTCGACAAACCTCAGCGGGATGCGCTGGCGCTTCTGTTCCTCCGCCTGCGCGACCAACAGAACACCGCCGCCGAGATCCTCTGGGGGGTCTGGCTCTTTCCCCTGGCGATGCTCGTCTACCGGTCACGCTTCCTGCCGCGGTTGCTGGGTCTCTGGCTCGCGATCGGCGGAGTCGCCTATGTGCTTCTGAGCCTGACGGGCGAGCTGCTGCCGGAATACCAGGAGAAGGTGTTTGCCTACGCTCAACCCGCCTTCATCGGAGAGATCGCGTTCGTGCTGTGGCTCCTGATCCGGGGCGCCAGGCGGCCGGTGGACGCGACCACGAACAGCTAGCCCCGGCCGAACAGCTCCCGCGCGATGATCATCCGCTGGATCTGCGACGTGCCCTCGTAGATCTGGAAGATCTTGGCGTCGCGCATCAGCTTCTCCACCGGATACTCGCGGCTGAAGCCGTAGCCGCCGAACACCTGCACCGCGTCGACGGCGGTCTGCATGGCGGAGTCGGCGGCGAACGCCTTGGCCATCGCCGCCTCACGCGTGTTGCGCTCGCCGCGGTCGATCATCCAGGCCGACTTCCAGACCAGGAAACGCGCCGCCTCGACGCGCATCGCCATGTCGGCGATCATGAACGCCACCGCCTGGTGCTGCCGGATCGGGACCCCGAACGTGGTGCGCTCGCCGCTGTAGCGGATGGCGTGCTCCGTGGCGGCACGCGCCAGCCCGACGGCGGCCGACGCCACGATCGGCCGGCTGTAATCGAACGCCGCCATCGCCAGGAGCCAGCCCTTCCCCTCCGCGCCGATGCGGTCGCGCGCGGGCACCTTGACGTCCTTGAAGGTGACGGCGCGCGTGTCGGAGGCGCGCTGTCCCATGTTCTGCTCCTTCTTGCCGACCTCGATCCCTTCGGTCTCGCGCGGCACGTAGAAGGCGCTCATGCCGCGGTGCTTCTGCGCCGGGTCGGTGTAGGCGACCACGAAGTACCAGTCGGCGACGCTGGCGCCGGTGATCCACATCTTCGACCCGTTGAGGACGTAGTCGTCGCCGACCTTGCGGGCCACGGTCTTCATGCCGGCGACGTCCGAGCCGGCCTGCGGCTCGGTGACGCAGTACGACGCGAAGCGCAGGCCCTCGACCATCGGGCCGAGCATCCGCTTCTTCTGCTCCTCGGAGCCGCCGACGATGATCGGCCCCTCGGCCAGGGTGTTGGCCTCCATGGCGGTGCCGATGCCGGTGCAGCCCCGGCCGATCTCCTCGGCGATGAGGCAGCCTTCGATCACGCCGAGACCGGCGCCGCCGCAGCTCTCGGGGATGTGGGTGTTCATCAGGCCAAGATCCCACGCCTTGCGGCAGATCTCGCGCGGGAACTCGCCGTTGGCGTCGTGATGAGCGGCCTTCGGGACGATTTCCTTGTCGGTGAACTCCTGCGCCAGCGCCCGCAGCTGCTGCTGTTCCTCGGTCAGGCTGAAGTCGATCACAGGGCCTCCCGTCTCACAGATCCTCCACCTTGAGCGTGACGTCCGCGTTCTTCCACGCCGCGTCGAACTGCGCCTTCACCAGCGCCGCCGCGTCGGTGCGCTTCTGCGCCTCGAGACTCTTGTAAAGGCCGAAGAGCGTCCGCCCGTTGCGCGGATGGCGCGCGAGATCCTCGCGGAACACCTTCTCGGCCTCGGTGGCGCGGCCCGAGCGCAGAAGCGCGCCGCCCAGCGACTCACGCAGCGGATCGTACCAGCCCGAGGGCTCGTCGCGGGCCAGGTCGTCCTGCGCCTGCACGGCGCTCTGCCACGAGCCGATCGAATCCTCGCGCCGCCCGCGCGCCTCGAGCAGCCGCGCGTCGGCCACGAAGGCGGCGATGTTCAGGACGTCCAGCGCCAAGTTGGCCCCGTACCGGGTCTCCGGCGGCACCTTCTCGCGCGCCTCGAGGAACGAGCCCTTCTCGGACTGCGCGCACTCCCAGTCGCGCTTGCCGGCGCAGGCGATCGCCCGCGCCGCGTGACGCAGCGCCGCGGCCACCACCAGCCGCGGATCGGGCTCCGGGTCCTTCAGGATCTCGTCCCAGCGCTGGAAACGGAGCGCCACGAACAGCGGGGCGGGCCAGCGTGTCTCCAGGATCGGCATCAGGTCCGCCACCTGCGACGGGGTCATGGCGGCGAGCGCGTCGGCGAGCCCCGCGCGCGAGCCTTGCGCCGCGCGGACCGCGTCGCTGCCGCGGCCTTCGAGGACGCGCGCCGCCGCCAGCGTCTGGTGCGCCCGCGGCGCCTTCATGATGGCGTAGAGCGGCGGCCGGACGTCGTCGCGGAACAGGGCCAGGTCGGCCTCGATCGCCCGCTCGCTGGCGCTCGCCGCCTCGGGGTAGTCGCCGGTGCGCAGGAAGATGCGCGCCGGGACCTGCTGGAGGACGCCGGCGAGCGGCACGAGCGTTTCGAGACGGCGCGCGCTCGGCAACGCGCGCTCGGGATACGGCGACGACTCGAGCGCCAGGATGTAATCGCGGTTGACGCCGGGGTGATCCGGCGCGCGCTTCAGGAGCGACTCGATCAGGCCGATCGCCTCGGCCATCTCGGGTAACGGCGCGCCGTTCGGCCACCACTCCCGCGACGGATGCAGCGCCATCAGGCTCTCGGCGCACAGAAGCGCCGCGTCGATGTCGTCCGGCCAGCGTGTCACCAGGTCGTGCATCGCTTTGACGTAGGCGGCGTCGAGCGCGGCCGTCTCCGCTTTCGGGTCGCTCGAGAAGCGCTTCGCCATCGCGTCGATGTAGGCGCGCTCGAGATCGCTCGCGCCCCGGCCGAGCGTCGCCGCCCTCGCGATCGCCACGCTCGCCTGGCTGTCGCGCTCCGGGTCGCGCGGCCGGTCGATCCCCGGCCCCAGCGCCCAGGCGACGCCCCAGAACGCCATCGCCGCCTGCGAGTCGAGCGCCGCCGCGCGCTTGAACGACCGCACCGCCTCCTCTTCGTTGGAGGCGAAGCCGAGCATGAGTCCCTGGTCGAAGAACGCCTGCGCCTCGGGGATGCGCGCCGTGATCGGATGGCGCAGGCGGCCGAGTCCCGGCATGATCGCGATCGGACGCTCCCCCGCCGACGCCGGCGCCGCGGCCGTCTGCTTTGCGGCGGGCGGTGACGCGCCGCTCGGTGACGCGCCGCTCGGTGGCGCGGCGGGCGATGGCGCGGCGGTCGGTGGCGGTGCGGGCGCCGGATCGGGCGGCTTCGGCGCCGGCGGGGTGGGCGCAGCCGGGGTGGGCGCAGCCGGCGGAGGCTCGTCCGGTGCCGCCGCCGCGGCGACGCCCGGGATCGTCGCGAACCCCGAGAGCATCGCAAGGCTCGCGATCGTCGCGAGGCCCGTGACCGTCGCGACCCTCGCCAGCCTCGCGAATTCCGCGGCCGCCGGCGCCGCGCGATGAAGTCGTCCCCGTCCCGTGTCCATGCGGATGGCAGTCTAGAAGGCCGCCGACCGATTATCAACGGCCGGCCCGCGGCGGGCGGCGAATCTCCGCTAAGATGCGCGCATGTCGTCGAGACTCCTCGACATGCGCGAGGCCGATCGGCCTGCCTGGCGCGCCACCTACGACGGGATGCTCCGCCTCGCCCTGACACAGCAGCCGGGATGGTTCCGGCCGATCCTGCTGCGCTCCAGGCGGCTGCAGAGCATGACCGGCTACGACCACTGGTCGCGCGCCTGGGAGTATCCGTGGGCGGCGGAGAGCGCCGCGATGGGCCCTCCGCCGCAGCGCGTCCTCGACGTCGGCGGCGGTGGCAGCCCGTTCGCGCCCTGGCTCGCGACTCAGGGGCACGAAGCGCACGTCGTCGATCCCTCGCTCGACCAGGGACGCTGGTTCGCCTGGGACCCGGGCCGCGGCGCCTGGCTCAACGCGCGCACGCTGGCCAAGCAGACCGCCTTCCGCGTCGCCGGCATCCGGACGCTCTGGGGCCTGCCGAAGGACGGCGGAGCGTCGCGCCTAAGCTATCACCCGTTCACCGCAGACAAGATGGAATTCCCGGACGGGCACTTCGACCGCGTCTTCTGCCTCAGCGTCATCGAGCACATCCCGCACGAGCTGTGGCCCGCCTGCATGCGCGAGCTGGCGCGGGTCGTGAAGCCGGGAGGCCGGCTGGTCATGACCATGGACATGGAGACGGCGGAGGCCGACGAGCGGCTCTACCTGCGACTGGTCGAGTCCTGCCCTCTGACGCTCCTCGGCGACCCGCGCTACCCCGTGCCTGTCGATCGCGACGAGGCGCAAAGGCGGCACCCCGGCAACTGGTACGAGACGCTCGGTCTCGTCTGGACGCGCTCATGGTGACGCGCAGGTTGTGGTGTTCGGCGGGGTGAGCGTTGGGGGTGGGGGTGGCCGGCGACGGACGGGTCAGGTCGATAACGGGCTGAGTTTCCTGGGATTTCTGTGGGGTTGGTCTTGGCACGCGACGTGGTGTGGCGGGTGTCGTGGACTGGCCCAGAACACCCGTCGAACGCGTGCAACTGTTTCGGCCGACCTTTTGCCCCTGGTCCCGGTGTCCCGAGCATCGCCGCCGGGAGCGCGGCTATTGCTTCCGGCGCCACGGCTTCTATGACACGGCACGGCGAACGGTGCCCCGGTTCCTCTGCCTCACCTGTGGGCGCACCTTCTCGCGCCAGACGTTCTCGACTTCGTATTACCTGAAGCGCCCCGAGCTCCTGGTCCCGATCGCGGCGGGGTTGCAGGCTGGAAGTGCCCTGCGTCAGATCGCGCGGAGTCTCACGTGCGCCCCCTCGACTCCCGGGCGCCAGGCGGCACGATTGGGGCGCCACGCGCTGCTCCTGCACGGCCGTGCCCTGGCGCACCTGCGCGGACGGCTCTCGGAGCCCATCGTCCTCGACCACTTCGAGACGTTCGAGTTCTCCCAGGACTGTCCGTTCGGTGTGGCCACCGCGGTCGGTGCGCGTTCCTGGTTCGTCTATGGTCTTGACCCGGCCCCGCACGGGCGCACCGGGCATCTCACGCCGGAGCAGACACGCCGCCTCGCCAGCCGCCCGCGGCGGGAGATTCGCGGCGGCTACCATGGCTCCACGCGCAGAACCCTTGCGAGCCTTCTCCCTCTGGTTCCCGAGGGTGGATGCCTGCGTCTCATCGGTGACGGGCACCCCGCGTACGCGCAGGCGGCGGCCGGGCAGGCGCGGGTCCGGCTCCGATCGTTCCCCAACCCGCCGCGCGGTCCGAAAGGCAGCCCCCGATCGCCCGCCGCCCGGGCGCGGGACCGGGCGATGTACCCGGTCGACCTGCTGCACGCCCTGCTGCGGCACTCGCTGGCGCACCATCGGCGCGAGACCATCGCGTTCGGGCGGCGGCTCAACGCGCTCCTCGAGCGGCTGTTTCTCGCTGCGGTGTGGCGCAACTTCGTCAAGAAGCGGTCGGAGCGCCGGCCGGCGCCCGTCTCACCCGCGATGCAGGTCGGCCTCAGCTGCGAGCTCTGGACCTGGCGACGCGTTCTCTCACGACGTCTGTTCCCAAGCCGCGAGTCGCTCAGCGCCATCCAGAAAATCCTCTACCATCGCGCCTGGATGACGACCGTTCTGCCCCAAAGTCTTCGTCACGATCGAATTCACGCCTACTGATCCCATCTCCAGCCCACGAGCCCAGCACCTCATGGCTCAAGGCCTTCCGGAGCAGCCGCACCAATCCCTCACGATCAGGACGCAACAACTTTCGCGTCACCATGGTTAAGGTGCGGTTCAGATCGGGGCATTAGCCTTCCCGCAGAGGTGCGTCATGAGAAGCGCGTCATGAAGCGACCGGAGCGACGACACAGGCGGCTGATGACGGCGGGAGGGTGCCTGCTCCTGTCGGGCCAGCTCCTGATGGCGGCCCCCGACGACCAGACACCGCGCACCGTGACGCTCGATGAGGCTGTGGCGAGCGCCGATCGCGCTCCCGAGCTGGCGGCGGCGCAGGCGGGCGAGCAGGCCGCCGAGGCCGGCGTCCATGTCGCGCGCGCGTTTCCCGATCCCGAGCTCACCTTCCAGACCAACTCGATCAATGCCCAGCAGGCGGTCTCGGTCCTGATGCCGCTCCCCTGGCCGGCCCGGGGTCCGCGCATCGAGGCCGCCACCGCCGATCTCCAGACGGCCGGCCGGGCGCGCGACGTGGCGCTTTCGTCTGTCCGGCAGGCGCTGCGCGCCGCGTGGTTCGGCCTCGCCGCGGCGGAGGATCGCGCCCGGGCCGCGGCCGACCGCGAGGCCCGCGCGGGACGCAACGCCGCCGCCATCTCGGCGCTTCTGGCGGAAGGCCGCGTGGCGCGGCTGGAGGAGGTCCGGGCGAACGCCGAGGTGGCGCTCGCCCAATCGGACCACGCCACCTTCGACGAAGCGCTGCGGACCGCGGGCGCGCGGCTCGCCACGTTGATGGGGCTCGAGTCGGGGACGGCGATCACGACGGGTGGCTCGCGGCCTCTCCCCGAGTCGATCGGCACGCTCGAGGAGACCGTGGCGCAGGCGCGGGAAGCGTCCCCGGACGTCCGCCTCCAGGTGGCCGCCGCGGACGCCGCCGCGGCGCGTTACGCGCTCGCGCGCCGCCTTCGCGTCCCGGGCTTCGGCCTGAACGCGGGCGCCGAGTTCAACGACCCCACGCAGGAGGGCACCAACACGTTCGTCGGCGTGAGCCTGGTCATCCCGCTCGCCGGCCCGGCGAATGCGGCCGCGGCGGCGCTGGGCCAGCGCGATCAGCAGGCCGCGCTCGCGGATCTCGGGCGCCGCGAGGCGGTCCTGACCGCTGAGACGGCCTGGGGCAAGGCGCGTGCGGCGCGGCTGCGCTACGAGGCGATGGACGGGCAGGTGCTGCCGGCGGCGCGGCAGACCGCCGAAATGACCCGCGTCGCCTTCGAGGAGGGGAAAGTGGACGTCTTCCGCCTGCTCGAGGCCGAAAGGCTCCTGGCGGACGCCGCGGTGGAGCGCGCCGACGCCTACGAAGCCTGGGGCGCGGCCAACGCCGACCTGCTCCGGGCGACGGCGCGGGAAGGACCATGACGGGAAGAGCCATGATGGGAAGGGCCATGAGAGGATGGTTCGCCGTCGTGGTTCCGGCCGGGCTGCTCGGACTCGCGCTCGCCTGCACGCGCGCGGCCGATCCGCCCAAGGAGCACGCGGTCCCCGTCGGCACGGCGACCGTCGAGACCGGCACCATCACCGAATGGATCCGCCTGTACGGGCGCATCGCGCCGCCTCCCGACGGGGATGCCACCCTCGCTCCCCAGGTGGCGGGTCTCCTGTTGACCGTCCCGGTGCGCGAGGGCCAGAGCGTGCGGACCGGCCAGGTCCTGGCGCACGTGGACGGGGCGGCCCTCGACGACGCGCTGCGCGCCGCCGAAGCGGCCGAGCGCCGGACCGCGGCCGAGGCGGCGTTCCGGAGGACCGCGGCGGCGCGCACGCGCTCGCTCGTGGACAAAGGGGTGGCCTCGCGGCAGGAGGCGGAGTCCGACGAAGCGGCGGCGGTGTCGGCCGAAGCGGCCCTGGCCGAGGCGTCCTCCGCCCTGGCGACGGCGCGCCGCCGGCGCGGCTGGGCCGACGTACGGGCGCCCTTCGACGGCGTCGTCGTGCGCGTCTTCCGCAGGCCGGGAGAGTCGGTGGACGGGACGCCGGCGACTCCCGTGATCCAGGTGGCCTCGGCCACGGGCGCCCAGGTGGCCGCGGAAGCGACGGCGGAGGTGCTCGCGCGGCTGGCGATCGATCAGCCGGCCGAGGTTGCGCCGAAGGGGACGACCGGACCGGCCCTCGCGGCGCACGTCGTCCGCGTCGCCCATGCGGTGGACAACGCGACCGGCTCCGGCGAGGTGCGGCTGGCATTCGGGACGGCCGCCCCGGCCCTGCCGCTCGGCATGGGCGTGCAGGTGCGCCTGCAGGTCGGCCACAAGGACGGCGCCCTCATCGTGCCGGTGAAGGCGTTGCGCCACGGCGAGGACGGGAAGACCGAGGCCGTGGTGGTGGACCAGGGAAAAGCGGTCGTGCGCGGCGTCGTCACCGGTCTCGCCGAGGAGGACCGTATCGAGGTGGTCTCGGGTCTCGCGGCGGGCGAGACGGTGGTGGTGGACGATCCGGTCGGTCTCGCCGAAGGCACCCTGCTGGTGCCACGTCCGTGAGCGGCGCGGCGGCCGGCAGCGGCGCGGCGGCCGGCAGCGGCGCGGCGGCCGGGAGCGGCGAGGGCTTCTATCCGCGGCTCGATCGTCACCGGACTCTCGTCTTCACGCTCACCCTCGCGCTGATGTTCGCCGGCGCCCTGTCGCTGCGGCGGCTCGGCTCGGGCATCTACCCCGAGGTCGAGTTCCCGCGCATCGTCGTGGTGGCGCGGTCGGGCGACATGCCGCCGGAGCAGATGCAGACCTCGGTGGTGCGGCCGCTGGAGGAATCGCTGGCGACGGTGATCGGCGTGCGCCGCATCAGGACGCGGATCATCCGCGGCGCGGTCGAGATCGCGCTGCAGTTCGCCGAGGGGACCGACATGTGGCGCTCCCTCCAGCTCACCGATGCCGCCATCGGCCGGGCACGCGACGCGCTTCCGGCCGGCACGGAGATCGAATCCGAGAAGGTCACCCCCGCCGACTTTCCGATCCTGTCGTTCAACGTGATCGGCGGCACGCCGACGAGCCGCCGGGAGGCGGCGGAGTTCATCGTGCGACCCGCCTTCTCGCGCGTCCCGGGGGTGGGACGCGTCGAGGTCGTGGGAGGCGATCCGCGCGAGGTCGAGGTGGTCGTCGACCCAGCCCGGCTGGCGACGCTGCACCTGCGGCCGTCGCAGATCGCGGCGCGTGTCGGGAGCGCCATCGTCAGACGGGCGGTCGGGCGCTACGACGATCGGCGGCAGCTCGTGACGGTCATGGCCGGGACGGACGCCACCGACGCCGCCTCTCTGAGCCGGCTCCCGATGGCGTCGGGACCGAACGGTTCGATCGCGCTCGGCGACCTTGCCCAGGTGATGGACGGTGCCCCCGACAGGACGCTCGCGGTCCACTCGCCCGAGGGCGACGCGGTCCAGGTCAGCGTCTCCAGGGTCGTCGGCGCTTCGGCGCCGGACGTCGTCCGCGAGGTGCGCGGCATCGCGGCGACGCTCCGTCTGCCCCAGGAGATCCGCCTGGTGCTGGTCTACGACCAGGGCGCTCTGATTCGGCAGTCGATCCTCGGCATCCGCGACGCCATCCTGATCGGCATCCTGCTCACCACCGGCGTCCTGGCCCTGTTCCTCCGGAACTTCCGCGCCGGGCTCCTGGCCGCGATCTCGGTGCCGGTGACGCTGCTCGTGACCTTTCTCGCCGTGGATCTCGCGGGTCAGACGCTGAACCTGATGTCGCTCGGCGGCATGGCGGTCGCCATCGGTCTGGTGATCGACGACGCCATCGTCGTCGTGGAGGCGATCACCCGGCGCATCGAAGAGGGCGAGGCGCCGCGGCACGCCGTGCGCGGGGGCCTGAGCGAGATCCTGGCGCCCGTCATCGGGACGACCGTGACGACCGTCGTCGTGTTCGTGCCTCTGGCGTTTCTCTCCGGCCTGGTGGGCAGCTTCTTCGCGGCGCTGGCGCTGACCCTGGTCTCGGCCGTGCTGATCTCGCTGCTTTTCGCGATCTTCGTCCTGCCGCTGCTCGCGGAGCGCCTGCTGCGTCCCAGGCTCGCGGCGCCGGCGCGCCGGCGCGGCGCGCTGAGCACGCGCTACGTCTGGACGCTGCGCCGCGTGCTGCGTCATCCCGCGGTGGCGGCCGTGTCCGTCGGGTCGCTGGTCCTGCTCGCGTCGTTCGCCGCCACGCGCATCCCGTCGGGATTCCTGCCCGAGATGGACGAGGGCGCGTTCGTCCTCGACTACTTCCTGCCTTCGGGGACCTCGCTCGAGGCCACCAACGCCGCGGCCCTGCGCATCGAGTCGATCCTCGGTCAGACACCCGGCATCGTCACCTGGACCCGCCGGACCGGGGCGGAGCTGGGGCCGGTCACCGCGACGCAGCTCAACCGCGGCGATATCGCCGTCCTCCTGGGAGAGCGCCACTCGCGGCCCGACGCCGAGGAGGTGATCGACTCGGTCCGTGCGCGGGTGGAGCGCGAGATGCCGGGCGTGCGCATCGAGTTCGTGCAGATCCTCGAGGACGTCCTGAACGATCTGTCGGGCAACCCGAGGCCGCTCGAGGTGCGCATCCTGGGGGAGGACCAGAAGGTCCTCGTGCGACTCGCCGCCGAGGTGGAGAAGCGGCTGCAAGAGACGCCGCACCTGGTCGACTACTACCGCGGCGTCGAGGGCGAGGTGCCGATGCTGCGTTACGCGCTGGACGGCGACGCGGCGGCGCGCGCCGGGCTCACCTCCGAGGACGTCGGCGACGATCTGGCGACGGCGCTGCGAGGCGTGCAGGTGGGGTCGGTCCCGCGGCTCGACCGGCTCGTCCCGGTGCGCGTCCGGTTCCCGGACGAGGTGCGGTTCCGGCGGGATGCGCTGGACTCGTGGCCGATCGCCCTCGGGTCGACCGCGGCGCCGATCTCCACGGTGGCGCGCGCCGTCGAGGAGACCGGGGCGAGCGTCCTGCTGCGCGAGAATCTCAGCCCCGCGGCCGTGGCCACGTCGGACGTGGAAGGAGAGGACCTGGGCGGCCTGGTGAAAGACGTCGGCCGCAGGCTGCGGGACCTGGCCCTGCCCCCCGGGTACCGCATCGAGGTGGGCGGCCGCGCCGAGAGCCAGTCGCGGGCGTTCATGCAGCTCCTCGTCGTCCTGGGCCTGGGGATCACCGCCGTCTTCGCCGTCCTGGTGGCGCAGTTCCGCGCCGGACGCGCCGCGGTCCTCGTGCTGCTCACCGTCCCGCCGGCGCTCGCGGGCGGCGTCCTGTTCCTGGCGGCGGCGGGCGTGCCACTCAACGTATCCTCTCTCATGGGTCTGGTTCTGCTGGTGGGGCTGGTGGTGAAGAATGGCATCCTTCTGATCGAAGTGGCGCTGCAGCGCCTCGAGGCCGGGATCCCGCTCTCCGCGTCTCTGCGCGGAGCAGGGCGGCGGCGCCTCCGTCCGATCCTGATGACCACGTTGTGCACCATCTTCGGCCTGCTGCCCCTGGCCTTCTCGATCGGGGCCGGTTCCGAGCTGCAGCGGCCGCTCGCGGTGGCGGTCATCGGCGGGCTTCTCTTCTCGACCGCCGCGACCCTCTACGTCCTTCCGGCCCTGGCCAGGTTCTTCCTGCGCGCCGCGCCGCCGGAACCGGCCGCCGGCCCCCGATGACCACCCGCGACGCGCCCTGCATCCTGCTGGTCGAGGACGACGCCGAGACGCGTGAAGCCGTGTCGCAGATCCTCAGCGGCGAAGGCTACCGGGTGATCGCCGTGGAGCGCGGCGAGGCCGGCACGCGCGCCCTCGAGGCCGGGGACGTCGTCGCCGTGGTGCTCGACGTGATGCTGCCCGACACCAGCGGCATCGATCTCTGCCGCGCCTGGCGCGCCTCGGGCGTGGGGGTCCCGGTGCTGATGCTGACGGCGCGCACCGACGTCGCGTCGCGGGTGCGCGGGCTGGACGCCGGCGCCGACGATTACCTGGGCAAGCCGTTCGCCCTGTCGGAGCTGCGCGCGCGCCTGCGGGCCCTTCTCCGGCGCGGCAGCGACCCGCTGCGCACGCGCGTGCTCACGTGCGGGGAGGTGCGTGTCGACTTCGGCCGCCGCCAGGCGTGGCTGGGAGATTCCGAGGTTCCGCTGACCCGCCGCGAGCTGGACGTCCTGGAGCGGATCGCCTGGGGGCGCGGCCACGCCGTGTCGCGCGACGATCTGATGGAGGAGATCTGGGGCGAGTCGTCGCCGGAAGCGACCGCGAGTCTCGACGTCATGATCGCCCGGCTGCGGCGCAAGCTCGAGACGGGCGGCAAGGAGTCGTTGATCCGCACCGTGCGCGGCTTCGGCTACGCCCTCGCCGCCGGTCGGGAGAAGACGCCATGAGATCCCTGTCGCTGACCGCGCGCATCGTCCGGAGCACGCTGTTCGTCAGCCTGATCACCGCGCTGGCCGGCGCCGCGACCGCGACCGTTCTGGCGCGCGGGCTGTGGCGGGCGAACGAGCGCCGCGTCCTGCGCGAGCTGGCGACCGGCCTGGAGGAAGCCGTGGAGCGCGAGGCCGCCGAGCCCGGCAGCACGCCCGACTCGGCGGCGGCCGAGGCGCTGCGCGAGAGCGTCACCGTGGGTCATCGCGCCGAGGTCTGGAGAGGGGCGACGCTGGTCGCCGCGAGCCTGCCGGGCCCGCCCGTCGGTCCGCCCGACCCGGCGCGGCGCCGCGCCCAGGATCGCTGGCACATCGCGACCCGCCCGCTGCGCGACGGGATGCTGCTGGTCGTCGCGTCCCCCCGGGAGCGGGGCGAGGAGGCGTTCCAGGTCTTCCTGTTGTCGCTCCTGCTCTCCTTGCCGGTCTCGGTGCTGCTCGCGGTGATCTTCGGCCGCATGGCCGGGCGGCGCGTCGCCCGGCCGCTCCTCGAGTTCCGGGATCGCATCGCGTCGGCGCGGCCGTTCGACGTTCTGCCGGCGGCGGCGCCCTCCGGAATCTCCGAGATCGCCGACCTGGACGGCTCCTTCCGGGGGCTCTGGTTCCGGCTGCGGCAGGCCGCGGCGCGCGAGGTCGAGTTCGCCGCCAACGCCTCGCACGAGCTGCGCACGCCGCTGACGCGCATCCGCCTGCACGCCGAGCGCGCCGGCGCGGCCGGGGACGCGGCGCCGGCGGCGGAGCTGCGCGATCTCATCGCGGAGGTGGATCGCATGGCGCGGCTGGTCGACTCGCTGCTCGTCCTGTCGCGCGACGCCGCGGCGGGCATGCCCGCGGCCGAGGTCGTGAACGTCTCCGACCTCGTGGCCGCCACGTCGCGGCGGGTGTTCGCCGGCGCGTCCCCCCCCGACATCGACGCGCCGGACGAGGCGCTGGTGCGGGGGGACGAGTCCCTCCTCGGCCTGGCGATCGAGAACCTGCTCGACAACGCGCGCAAGTACTCGTCGCCCGGGCAGCCGCCGCGCCTGCGCGTCGACGGCGACGGCGCGACGGTCCGGCTCACCGTCACCAGCCCCGGCGCGCGCATTCCCGGGGCCCTGGCCGAACGCCTGTTCGAGCGCTTCTATCGGGGCCCCGAGGCCCGCGCCTCGATCCCGGGACATGGTCTCGGCCTGCCGCTCGCGCGCCACGTCGCCCGTCTGCACGGAGGGGAGGTGCGCTGCGCGTCGGGACCTGACGATGATGCGCGCTTCGAGCTGACCCTCGCCGCCTGGCGCACCCTGGGTCTGAAGGCCGACCTCGAGACGTCCGCCGTCTCGCATTGACAGTCCCCGCGCACCCCGCTAGATTGCGGTCGCCCGCGCCGGAGCGCGATGCGCGCCCGCCCGCGGCCCGCGCCGGGAGGGCGGCTGCATGGAGACGCTGCGCAACTGGATCGACGGCGAGTGGGTTCCCGCCGTCTCGGGAAAGACGTTCGAGGTCCTGAATCCGGCGACACGCGAGGTGATCGCGCGCGCCCCCGACTCCGGTCCCGAGGACGTCGATCGCGCCGTGCGCGCGGCGCGGCGCGCCTTCGATCAGGACGGCTGGCCGTCCCTGTCCGCCCGCGAGCGTGGCCGCATCCTGTTCCGCCTCGGCGATCACCTGCGCGCCCACGCCCGGGAGTTCGCCGAGCTCGAGAGCCGGAACAACGGCAAGCCGGTCGCCGAGGCGTGCGGCGACGTCGGCGACGCCTCCTTCTGCTTCGAGTACTACGGCGGGATGGCGACCAAGATCCGCGGCGACGTCCTGACCATCCCCGACAACGCCATCAGCCTGGCGCTCAGGGAGCCGGTCGGCGTCGCCGGCCAGATCGTCCCGTGGAACTACCCGCTCATGATGGCGGTGCAGAAGATCGCCCCGGCGCTGGCGGCCGGCTGCACGGTGGTGCTGAAGCCGGCAGAGCAGACGCCGATGACGATCACGCTGCTCGCGAAGGCGTTCGCCGACGCCGGGGTGCCCAAGGGCGTGATCAACATCGTGCACGGCCTGGGCGAGACGGCCGGGGCGCCGATCGTGTCGCACCCGGGCGTCGAGAAGATCGCCTTCACCGGATCGACCGCGGTCGGCAAGGCGATCATGCGCGAGGCCGCCAACACGCTCAAGCGCGTGTCGCTCGAGCTGGGCGGCAAGTCGCCCAACATCTTCTTCGCCGATGCCGATTTCGAGGCGGCGGTCGATGGCGCCCTGTTCGGCGTCTTCGTCAACCAGGGAGAGGTCTGCTCCGCCGGCAGCCGGGTGCTGGTGCAGCGGCCGATCTACAAGCGCCTGCTCGACGCCATGGTCGAGCAGGCCAAGACCATCCGGGTGGGGAGCGGTCTGGACCCCGCGACCAGGATGGGCCCCCTGGTCAGCGAAGAGCAGTACGAGCGCGTCATGGGATACATCGCCAAGGGGAAGAACGAGGCGAAGCTCGCCGTCGGCGGCGGCCGCCCCGACGGTCTGAAGGGCGACGCCGCGCGCGGCTTCTTCGTCGCGCCGACCATCTTCTACGACGTCGACAACGCCGCCACCATCGCGCGCGAGGAGATCTTCGGCCCGGTGATGTCGGTCATCCCGTTCGACGACGAGGAGCAGGCGTACCGGATCGCCAACGACACCCACTACGGGCTCGCCGCCGCCGTCTGGACACGCGATCTGTTCAAGGCGATGCGCGCCGTGCGGCGGCTGCGCGCCGGCGTCGTCTGGGTGAACCACATGCAGCCGACCCCGGTCGAGGCGCCCTGGGGCGGCTTCAAGCAGTCGGGTTACGGGCGCGAACTGGGGCCGTGGGGTCTCGACGAGTATCTCGAGGTCAAGCAGGTCTACCTGAACCTCGACGAGAAGCCGATCGGCTGGTACCGGTGAGGGTTCGCGTCCCCGCGAACGCCCGGCACTGGGCCGCGTTCGAGCACCGCACGGCGCCCCTCCTCGATCGCATCGCCTTCATGCGGCGGATGCTGCGCTTCGCCGGCGTCGCGGGGATCCTGGTTGCCGGCTCGCTGCTCCTGGGAATTCTCGGCTACCACTTCATCTGCGGTCTCGCCTGGATCGACTCCCTGCTCAACGCCTCGATGATCCTGACCGGCATGGGCCCGGTGAACGAGATCGTCAGCACGGCCGGAAAGCTGTTCTCCTCCGCCTACGCCCTGTTCAGCGGCGTCGCCTTCCTGACCATCGTCGCGGTGCTGCTGTCGCCGCTGGCGCACCGGATCCTCCATCGCCTGCATCTCGAGATGCAGGACGAAGGGGCCGGGAAGGAGCGCTGAGGCGGCGCCGACGGGGACGGCTCCTCACGAAGGTACCGACCGGTGGTACGCTTGCGGCACACCAGCTCTCACAGGAGGACGGCCCCCATGACGCCGATCTGGCTCGCGCGCTTTCGCCGCGCCGTCATCAGTCTCACCGCCACCGCTTCGATGCTCTTCCTGCCGGTCATCCAGACGGCGCACGCCCAGGGGTCCGGGGGCGGCGCGCAACGCCAGGGTCCGCCCTCCTTCGAGGGCGTGCCCCGCCTCGGCCACGTCTTCATGATCATCGGGGAGAACACGACGTACGATCACGTGACCACGACGAACATGCCGTACCTCATGCGGACCTTCAGGCCGCAGTCCGCCTGGTTCACCGAGTACTACGGGGCGACGCACTGGTCGCAGGCGAACTACGTCGCGCTGGTGACGGGACAGTTCACGCGCTGCGAGCAGCAGGACTACGGCGCCGCCTGCCACCAGGACGTCGAGAACCTGTTCCATCAGCTCGACCTGTCACGCCTGACCTGGAAGACGTGGCTCGAGGCGGGCACCGCGCGGTGCGACACGGGATCCGGAGGGTCCTGCACCTCGGACACGCCGTGCCCCTTGACCGGCTTCTACACCACGGGGAACCCGGCCATCCTGTTCGACAACATCGAGGGGCCGGACGGCGTCTGGTCGGCGACCAACCCGTCGCAGGAATGCCTGCAGAACGACATCCCGGCCGGTGACGAGCGTGACCCGATGGGATTCTTCCATCAGGCGCTCGCCGCGGGCGACCTGGCGAACTTCAACCTCGTCATCCCGAACGGCTGCGAGGACGGCGAAGGCAACTGCGCGCCGATCAACAACCGCTACACCCAGTTCGACGCGTTTCTCGCCCGGGAGGTGCCGCTCATCCTGGCCTCGCCCGGATTCGGCGCGAACGATCTGATCATCGTCGTCTACGACGAGGACGAGAGGGCCGGAGGCATGGCGGCGAAGAACGGTCTCGGGCAGGGCGGGCACACCGTGTGCGCGATCCTGGGCCCCGCGGTCGTCCCGGGCGAGTACGACGACACCACCTATCACTACACCCTTCTGCGCACCATCGAGGACGGATTCGGGATCTCCGAATACCTCGGACACGCCGCCGAGGTGCCGCCGCTCGGCGCGATCTGGGTCACGCGACCGCGCTGATGACGCGGGCGCGGCGCTTCCGGAAAAGGCTCTTTTCCCTCTAGAGAATCGGTGCGACCGGGCCGTTCCCGTGGTAAAGTCGGCCCGGTTTTCGGGTGGGGTATCCAGCCTAAACGGTACGAATTCAGGAGGTGGCAATGGCCGCAAAGAAAGGTCGCAAGCCGAGCGCAGCGTTCATGAAGCCGATGACCCCCAGCGAAACGCTGGCGGACGTGATCGGCTCCAAGGCGATGCCTCGCACCCAGGTGACGAAGAAGCTCTGGGAGTACATCAAGAAGAACAAGCTGCAGGACGCGAAGAAGCGCACGATGATCAACGCCGACGACCGACTGAAGAAGGTCTTTGGCGGCAAGAAGCAGGTCAGCATGTTCGAGATGACCAAGCTGGTCAGCAAGCACCTCAAGGGCTAGACCTGCCGCAGACGCGCGAGATGGACGACCCCCTTCCGGCCGCGGCCCAAGACGGCGGCGGCCGGGAGGCGCGGTCGTAGAGGGATCCCGAATCATGAGTCCCGTCTCCGACGATCCCCCCGCGCCGCCGAACGACGATCCGCCGATCGGGTCCCCGCCCGTCGCGGACGAGCCGCCGCGCGCGGACCTGCACGGCGCGCC
The DNA here is from genome assembly GCA_035638115.1 of Patescibacteria group bacterium. Classification (GTDB taxonomy): domain Bacteria; phylum Acidobacteriota; class Polarisedimenticolia; order Gp22-AA2; family Gp22-AA2; genus DASRAN01. The sequence goes on from DASRAN010000078.1 coordinate 117,245, forward strand.
GCCGGCATGGTCCCCCGAGCAGCGGCCCTACACGCCGACTCCCGGCGCGCCGCCGCCGTACCCGCCGCCGACGTACGCGCCGACGCCGCCTCCGGGCGAGCCGCTCAGCCCCTGGGTCCACATCTGGACGCGTCCGCGGGCGGTGATGAGGCAGATCCTCGACGGCGATCCCCGCCGCATGGTGCACCGCCTGGCGATTCTCGGAGGCGTGGCGGCGGCCCTCGGCGCGAACGTGAACCTGCCGGGGATGCAGATCCCGTTGCCGATCGTCATCGTCTGCAAACTGGTGTTCGGCGTCGTGGGCGCGCTGATCGGCCTCTACCTCTTCAGCGCGCTGGTGCTGATGACCGGACGCTGGCTCGGGGGACACGGCACGTTCGTGACGGTGCGCTCGGCGCTGGCCTGGTCGAACGTGCCGGTGATCTGGGCGGCGCTGCTCTGGCTGCCGCTCCTGGTCTACCTCGGCTGCGACGCGTTCAACATCAACCGGGACGCGTTGCTCGCCGATCCGATCGGTCTGATGCTGCTGGTCCCGATCGGCCTCGCGACGGCCGTGGTCGTCGTCTGGCGCTGCGTCATCCTGTGCAAGATCGTCGGCGAGGCGCACGGCTTTTCGGCCTGGCACTCGCTCGGCGCGTTCTGCATCGCCATCCTGATCGTGGCGATCCCCGTCGGCATCCTGGCGATGACGTTCCTCCTCCTCGGTCTCGCCGTCCTCGGATCGCACTGACGCCGTCGCGGCGCGCTCCGCGCGGCCCGCGAACCGGCACACGAATCGGCCCGCGTCATCAAGGGCCGTCGACCGTCTCGAGGACGCGCGCCAGGAAGGCCGCCCGCGGCGCGATCCGATCGACCCGGACCTGCTCCGCGATGGCGTGCGCCCCTTCGCCTTCGACGCCCAGCCCGTCGAGGACCGCGGCGCCGACTCCGGCGCAGTAGGACCCGTCGCTCCCGCCGCCGGTCGATCCCTCGCCCAGCGCGAACCCGGCTTCGGCCGCGGCGGCGCGCGCCTGCTCCAGGAGGGACGAGGTCCGCTCCGTCCGGACCAGGGGCGGGTGCGACATCACCGCCTCGACCGCGAGACCGGCGCGCGCGTCGCGCGGCGTCAGCGCGCGGACCGCCGCCGCGACGCGCTCCCAGCCGGCGGGCGTCGCGACCCGCACGTCGATCTCGCAGCGCGCGCTCGGGGGGACGACGTTCTTGCCGACGCCGCCGCTCACCAGTCCCGTGTGGATCGTGGTGCCCGCGCTCTCGTCGGCGAGCGCCTTGACGGCCAGGATCTGCGCCGCCAGCTCCTCGATGGCGTTGACGCCGGCGGCGGGATCGATCCCGGCGTGTGCGGCTCGGCCGGTCACGCTCAGCACAATCCGACCGACGCCCTTGCGCGCCGTCTTCGCGCCGCCGTCGGGGTTCGACGGCTCGAGACAGAGGACGTAGCGCGCCCGGCGCGCCTCGGTCTCGATTGCGGCGCGCGACGCCGGGCTGCCGGTCTCCTCGTCGGCGCTGAGAAGACAGACGACCGGCCGCCGCGGCCGCACGACGCCCTCGCGCGTCGCGCGGGCCAGCAGGATCATCAGGACGATTCCCGCTTTCATGTCGTAGACGCCCGGTCCCGTCGCCAGGCCGCGCTCGACCCGGAACGGGCGGCGCGCCGCTTCCCCCGGCGGCCAGACGGTGTCGAGGTGGCCGAGCAGCATCGCCGCGCCGCCCCAAGCCGCGGCGTTCCCGGCCGCGGCGCCGCCATCGGCTTCGGGCGGGCCGAACGCGGCGCGCAGGACGTTCCCCGCGGTCGCGTGGCGCTCCCAGGTGACCCGCGCCCCGGCCGCCTCGAGCTCGGCGGCGATCATCGCGCCCAGCCGATCCACCGCCGTCTTGTCGGCGGTCGGCGAATCCTGGTCGACGAGCCGCCCGAGAAGCGCCAGCGCCTCGGCGCGCCCCGCTTCGAACCAGCGCACCAGCCCGGCGCCGCGGGAGGGACCGGCGCCCGCGCTTCCGACGTCGCCGCCGCTCACGCGTCGAGCGACTTGAGGAGCGGCGCCACCTTGGCGAACGCGTGCAGGTGGGTCTGGATGTCGGCCTCGGTGTGCTGCACGGAGATCGTCCACTGCTCGTCGGGACCGGGCGGCTGCGGGATGACGCCTTCATTGAGCATCGCGAGGTACCAGGCGTGCGAGGCGCGCTTGTCGAGCGTGACCCAGTCGCGATAGTCGCGCATCGTCTCGCGCTTGAAGTTGATCGTCCCCATCGAGCCGACGCCGTTGGCGTAGCACGGCAGCCCGTGCTCCCGGATGAGCGCCGTGTAGCCGTCGATGAGCTTGCGGTTCAGCGCGAACACGTGACGGTAGGCGTCCGCGGTCAGGACCTCCTTGAGCGTCGCCTCCGCGGCGGCCAGCGCCAGCGGATTGCTGGCGTAGGTGCCGACGTGGATGACGCGGAAGGAGTTGATCTCCTCCATGATCGCCGCCGACGCGCCGAACGCCGCGAGCGGCGTTCCGCCGCCGATCGCTTTCGCCAGGATGACGACGTCGGGGTGGATCTTGTAGTGCTCGGTGGCCCCGCCCGGGGCGATCTTCACGCCGGTCTTCACCTCGTCGAACAGGAGGAGCGCGCCGTAGTGCGTGCAGAGGTCGCGCAGACCCTGGAGGAAGCCGGGGACCGGCTCGGTCACTCCCATGTTCAGCATGATCGGCTCGACGATGACGCAGGCGATGCCGTTGCGGTGCTCTTCGAACCGGGCACGCACCGAGTCCAGGTCGTTGAACTGCGCGATGTGGGTGTGGGCCATCGACTCGGCCGGGATCCCTTCGCTGACCGGCACCGGGGACGGTGCGGCGCGCAGCCCGGTGCGATGCAAGGGCGGCTTGCCCGACACCAGCACCGTGTCGTGCGCGCCGTGGTACGCGCCCTCGAACTTGATCACGCCGGGCCGGCCGGTGTAACCGCGCGCCAGGCGGATGGCGTGCATCGTCGCCTCGGTGCCCGAATTGGCGAAGCGCCACTGCTCCTGGCCGAAACGGGCGCGCAGCTCCTCCGCCACCACCGTCTCGAGACGATGCGGCATCGCGTGCAGCGTCCCCTTGCGCGCCTGCTTCTCGATCGCGTCCGTCACCTTGGGATGCGCGTGACCGGTCAGCATGGCGCCGAACGCCAGGGCGAAGTCGGTGTAGCGGTTGCCGTCCAGGTCGGTGGCCGTGGCGCCGACCGCCGTCTCGATAAAGATCGGGTTCGGCTCGACGGCCCGGAAGTTCGACGACACGCCGCGTGGCAGCAGGCTCTTGGCGCGCTCGTGCGCTTCGCGCGAGCGGCGGGTGCGTTGCATGTACCGGCTGACGATCGCCTCATAGTGCGACATGGCGCGGCCTCCATCTGCTGGGGAACGGCCTGAGTCTAGCACTGAGGGTCAGGGCGACGCGTCGAAGCGCACGTCGGAGATCTCGGCGGTCGCTTCCAGCCGGAGCGGGGCGCCGCCGGCGTTGGAGGCGTAGGTGGTGCGCCGCGTGGCGACCCGGATCCCGCCGAAGTCCTTGTGGTCGCCCCAGACCTCGAGGCGGTAGAGGTCCTGCGCCGCGCGGTACGAATGGATCTGTTCCACCAGGTGGCTCAGCCGGCTGATGTAGAGGTCGTACCAGTCGTCGGTGCCGCCTCCTTCGCCCGCCGTCTCGAACCGCAGACGCACCACGTCGCACGGGCCGGACGGCACCGGTCCGGACGACGGCGGCGTGCGCACGCCCCGCGACGTCAGCCGCGAGCCGGGCTCGAGCAGCGTCCAGGGTGTCAGAAAATCCCAGCGCACCGCGTGCGCGTAGACGCGCCGGAAGTCGGCCTGCTCCGGCTCGTCCACCGGCTGCCCGCCGACGGTGACCGCCAGCGACTCGCCGTCCACCACCACGCGTCGCGGCGCCGGCGCCTCGAGGTCCTCCAGGGTCACCTGGACGCCGTCCCGCAGCGCCAGCCGGTGGAGCTGGCGTGTCACCTGCTTCGGCGTCGACTCTCCGCCGTAGAGCGAGAAGACGTAGCGGTACTCGGCCGTGCTCTTGGTCGTCCAGACGTCGTAGCCCCCGTAGGCGCTGAACATCGCCGTGACCGCCTGCGCCGCCGCCGCGTCGCCGGTCACGGCCCGCAGGCGATCGAGCACAGGCTCGGAGTCGGACGGGGCGCCGCAGGCGGCGAGCGCGCAGAAAAGAGACATCAGGAGCGGGAGGCGGCGGGTGGCGCGGCCCCTCAATGCCCGCCACCCGCGGCGACGGGCGGCACCGAGTTCGGGCCGAGGAAGGTGATGGTGCCGCCCTCCTCGATGCGGAACATCCAGCGCGGAGTCAGGACCAGGTGCGGGGCGAGCGTCGGATGCTCGACGACCATCGCCACGTCGGTCGCGGTCGGCAGGTCGCCGGTCGGATGCATGTGCAGGGTCGGGCTGCCGCTCTTGGACAGGGCGACGCTCACGTCGACCGACTTGTCGTGGATCGGCTTGAAATCGGTCACCTGCGTTCCGTCGGGGCCGACGGTGGCCGTGAAGTCGCCGCCGATGAGGAACGACCCGGGGGCCGTCGGATGACGCTGCAGGTAGACCGTCCAGGGACCCGGGCCGTCGCGGAGCACCGCTTCGTCGAAGGTGGTCCCGCCCGGCATTCCCTGCTGGGCCCGGGTGCGCGACCCCTCCCCCGCCCGCATCGCCGCCTGCGCGTCGCTCGGAGAGACGCGCGGCGGATCGAACGCCTGGAACGCGGACAGGTCTCCGGCCCGCGGCTGGAACACGGCGTCTGCGACGGCCATCAGCCCCTTCTGCACGCCGGCGATGACGGTCTGCCGCAGAAAGACGACGTGCCAGGTGCCGCTCCGGTTGACCACGACCATCCGCGTGCCGTCGAGCAGGTCGCCGTTCTTCTCGCGCGCCCGGTCGCGGGCCTTGGCGATCGCTTCGTGGTAGGAGGCGATCCGGTGCCCGTCGCTCTCCACCGCGCGCAGCATCTCATCCGATGGCCTGTCCCCGGCCCCCGCGGGCGCCGCCCCCGCCTGCGGCACCGTCCCGCTCCCCTGCGCTCCGACCGGTCCCGTCGAGAGAATCACCGCAACCGTGGCCGCGACGAGCGCAACACGCAACGCTCGCCCGACGAGAGCCGCGCGCCCGATGGAGAATCCGGATGTGGAATGAGACTTCATGAATTGTCTTCGCCGTTTCCAGAAGCCGGAATTTTATACCACGGCCTCGCATCGCCGCCGGGCGCAATAGGGAGGCGGTTCACCGCGATGCGAGGCGCGGCCGCAGCGGTCGCGGGGGCGTCCGAGACGGAGCGCCCCGGGCCCCGACGCGCGCCGTCTTGCGGCGCGTTGGGCGGGCGCGCAGCGAGGCCGAGGGGAGGCGACGCGCAGCGTCGCCGGACCCGTCCCCCGCGACTGCTGCGGCTGCGCCTCGGACCGAGGTGCGGTCCTTGAACGCCCCCGCGCATTCCCGTATCATGCGTGGCCTTCCAGACGACGACCGACGGGGCGGGGATGACCAACAATCTGGCTTCTGATCTGCGTTCGCTCGTGAAGGGCGAAGTCCTCGACGACGCCGCCGAGCGCGAGCACCGCAGCGGCGATTTCGGACGGATGATCCGCCGCGTGCCGGGCGTCGTCGTGCGGCCGCTGTCGAGCGCCGACGTCGCCGCGGTCATCGGATACGCCCGGAAGCACTCTGTCGCGGTCTCGACCCGCGGCGAGGCGCACACCCAGACGGGCCAGTCGCTCACCGACGGCGGCATCCTGCTCGACACGACCTCGCTCGACCGGATCCTCTCCGTCGACGCCGCGGGCGCGGACGGGCCGTCGGCCGACTGTCAGGCGGGCGTGAAGTGGGAGACCCTCGTCAAGCAGACGCTGCCGCAGGGTCTCATCCCGCCGGTGCTCACCAACAACCTGGGGGTGACGGTGGGGGGCACGCTGTCGGTCGCGGGTCTCGGGGTCGCGTCGTTCCGCCACGGCGCGCAGGGAGACAACGTCCTCGAGATCGAAGCGGTCACGGGCGCGGGCGACGTCGTCGTCTGCGGCCCGGGACGCAACGCCGAGGTGTTCGACGCGGTGCGCTCGGGGCTGGGGCAGTTCGGGGTGATCACCCGGGCGCGCGTGAAGCTGCGCAAGTGCCTGGCGAAGACGCGCACGTACTTCCTGCTGTACGACGACCTGGCGGCCGGGATGCGCGACATGCAGGCGATCATCGATCAGGATCGCGCCGATTACGTCGAGTCGTGGTGCGTCCCCTGCCCGCAGGGGTTTCGCTGGGTCGGACAGACCAAGGAAGCGTTCGCGGCCTGGTTCTATCCGCTGCACGTGACGGTGGAGTACGACCCCGCCGCTCCCCCGGATGACGCGGCCCGCCTCGCCGGCCTGCATCCCTACCGCAAGACGCACGTCGAGGATCAGGACCTGATCCATTTCGCGATGCGTCTCGAGCCGCTCTTCGCGGTCTGGCGGCGCAGCGGATACTGGGGCGCGACCCATCCCTGGATGGAGACGATCCTTCCCTGGGCCGCGGCCGGCCTCTACATCCCGCAGGTGCTCGCCAACCTGCCGCCGACGGCCCTGGGAGGCGGCCACGTGCTGCTCTGGCCGAGCCGCGGGACGACGTCGAAGATTCCTCTCTTCATGGTGCCGCCGACGCCGATGGTGATGGGTTTCGGGATCCTGCCCGGCCTGCCGGCGGACGTCCTGCCGCAGGCCAAGCCGCGGCTGAACATGGCCTCCGACATGAGCATGATGGCCGGCGCCAAGCGCTACCTGTCCGGCCTGATCGAGTTCGACCGGCCCCGCTGGAAGCAGCATTTCGGTCCCCGGTGGGACGATGTCTGCCGGCTCAAGGCGACCTACGATCCGGACGGGATCCTGAACCGTGGATTCATCGACTTCGGTCCCTGACAGGCGGCGCGCCTTGCGCTTCGCGGGGCATGCCGCGCGGCTCGCCCTGGGCGGCATCTTCATCGCCGCGGGATGCCTCAAGGCGCTCGACGTCGCCGAGTTCGCCCGCCAGACGGCGTCGTACGGCCTCATCGGCGCGGGACCCGCGGCGTTCCTCGCGCCCCTTCTGATCGCGCTCGAGACCACGCTCGGGGTGGCGCTGGTGGCCGGCTGGCGCCCGCGTCTCGCGGCGATCCTCGTCGGCATGCTGCTGATCTTCTTCATCGGCCTCGAGTCGTGGGGCATCGCCCAGGGGCACACCGAGTCTTGCGGCTGTTTCGGCGCCTACGTCAAGCGGACCCCCCTTCAGGTGATTTTCGAGGACCTCGGATTCCTGGCCCTGGCCATCCTCGCCGCGGTGGGACTGGGGGCCTGGAGGGCGGGGGCGCGGCGGCTGGTGGCCGCGTGCGTCGCCGCGGCGGCGTGCCTGTCGCTCGGTTTCGCGATCGCCTCCCCCCGGCTGCCGATCGACGACCTGGTGACGCGGCTGAGCGTCGGACGGAGCGTCACCGACCTCGGGATCGCGTCGAAGCTGCCCGACGGCGGGCAGGGCGACACCCTGGTCGCCCTTCTCGACATGACCGACCCGCTGGCCAAGGGGGCGGCCGCCGACCTCAACCTGGTCGCCGGGACGCCGGGCGCGCCGAAAGTGATCGCCCTGACCCCCTCGAGCGAGCAGGAGCAGGCGGCTTTCATGTGGGAGGCCTATCCCGCTTTCGAGGTGGTGCCGGTCGATCGGGGGCTGCTCAAGCCGCTTTACCGGTCCCTGCCACGCTACTTCCTGGTCCGGTCGGGCAAGGTGGCCCGGGTGTTCGAGGGGCCTCGCCCGCCGTCCGCCGACCTGCTATCATCTCCACCCGTATGAGAACCCACATTCCTTCCGGTGCAGCCTTGGCCGTCCTGACCTGCGCGGCGGCCCTTCTCGTGTCCCCCGCCGCGGTTCTCGCGGCCGAAGTCGTCTGCCACCCGAACTACGATTTCTGCGTCGAGGTGGACGGCAAGTATCCGCAGGACGCGCGGTTCTTCACCTCCGAGACGCGCGGCAAGTTCTACGTCGACATCCCGTCCAAGTCGAGCGGGCTGCTCATCGACCTGCCGGCGCGGCGGGCGATCGCCGTCCCCGCCACCAACGTCAAGTCCGACCCGGCGAACGGATCGGTCCAGGTGAACGACACCGTGCCGGCGACGGCGGCGGCGTACGCCCTGTCGATCGAAGGCCCCGTCCTGCGGTTCCAGACCGACGCCACGAAGGTGCGCGTCCTGAAGGTGCTCGACCGGCCGCCGGTCGTCGGGCCGATCTCGTTCGACGACCTGATCGCCGATCGTATGGAGTACCGCGAAGGGATGAAGCAGTACGTGCCCGAGAAGGTGGCGATCGAGGCGATCAAGTCGACCAAGAAGAAGATCGAGATCGAAGCCTACTTCGCCACCTGGTGCCCGCACTGCAAGATGTACATGCCGAAGCTGCTCGAGGTCCTGAAGCTGGCCTCCAATCCGAACATCAAGCTCAGCCTGGTCGGCGTGCCGAAGAACTTCGGGACCGAGAAGGGGCCGTGGGAAGGGAAGGGATTCTCGACCATCCCGGCCATCATGGTGAAGTACGAAGGCAAGGAGATCACCCGCCTCGCCACCCACGAAGGGGCCATCCCCGAGACCGAGCTCGCCGGGATCATCAGCGCCCTGAACTAAGCTACTTCTTCTTCGCTCCCCGCCCGCCGCCGCGCGCCTTCGCGACCTCGCGCTCGAGCTGATCCTCGATGCGCCGGCGATCGATCTGGAACTCCTCCTCCAGCTTCTGGAGCGCCTCCGCGTCGCCGGCCGCCTTGGCCTGGTTCGACCGGTGCAGGATCTCCGCCTCGGCCAGGCGGGCCTGGAAGCGCGCGCGCACCTCGGCGATCGATTTCTTCTGCCCCGGACTCAGGGCCGCCGGTCCGGCCTCGCCCCGCTCGCGATCCTGCTTCTGGAGCTTCTCGAGCGCGAGCTCCCAGGCGCTTTTCGGTGCGTCGCTCATCGTCACCTCGTCATGCGCGCGGTCGCCGGGGGGCGCGTCCGCGCGCCGCTTGACCAATCCGACCGCGCGGATCGACAATACCTTCGTTCCCGGAGAGCCGCCGCGTGAGCCGCAACCTCGACATCATCTGCCCCTGCTGCGATACGCGCCTGGTGATCGACCCGGACACCGGCGCCATCCTGCGCGAGGACCGCGTCGTCAAGCGCGAGCACAAGACGCTCGACGACGCCCTCGACCACGTCAACGCCCAGCGGCGCGAGGCCGGGGAGAAGCTGGACCGCGCCCTTCGGGACTCGAAGAACCGCGAGGAGATCCTCGAGAAGAAGTTCGAGGAGGCGCGCCGCAAGGCCAAGGAATCGAACACGCCGCCTCCCCGCCCCTTCGACGGCGACTAGACCGCCATCGCCGGCCGCCGGCGACGAACCGTCCAGACGATCGCCCCGATCAGCAGCAACGCGCCACCGGCGGCCGCCGCGATCACCATCGGCCGGCCGAGCAGACCGGCGACGAACCGCTTCGGCTTGATCCAGCGGCTGATCTGCATCTCGGGGAGCGGCGGCACCAGGTTCTGCTGCGCCTTCACCTGGGCGACACCGTACATGATCGCCGCCTCCTTGGGATAGGTGAAGAGCGTCATGTCGGCGGCGCGCTCCATCGCGCGGGCCGACAGGGGCGAGCTGGGATTGCCATTGGCGTACCGCCGGAAGAACTCCGCCGACTCCTTGCGGTTGCCGCGCGCCGAGAGCACCTCCCCAAGGTCGTAGAACGATTCCGCCGCCGCCTGCGAGTGCGGGTAGGCGTCGATCAGGTGGCGGTAGCTCTTCTCCGCCCCCTCCAGGTCGCCGGCGTCGTGCTGGGAGATGGCCAGGGTGTAGATCGCGTTCGGGATGATCGGGTTGCGCTCGAACTCGGTCTCGAAGTCCCGCACCAGCGGGATCGCGTCGGCCGGTTTCCCGCTCATCCGCAGCATCTGGGCCAGCTGGAACTTGAGCGTCGGCTGGAGGTCGCCCGTCGGGGAGCTCTGCAGCGCCTTCTGGAGCAGGGGGACCGCCGCGGTCATGTCGCCGCCTTCGCGTCTGGCCATGCCGGCGAGATAGAGCATGTCCGCCACCCGCGGATCGTCCGGATACTTCTGCGCCGCTTCCTCGAACAGGCCGGCCGCCGGCAGGTACTCCTTCATCGCGAGGTGCGCGCGGCCCTCCCCTTGCAGAGAGGCGACCACCTCGGCGGGTGTCGCGCAGAGGGTGCGCGCCTCCTGGAACTGCACGATCGCCTCGTTGGCGCGATCCTGCGCGAGCAGGCTGTCGCCGCGCACCAGGATGTCGGTGACGGTGCCGCCGAATCCCTGCGCCAGAAGCGGCGTGGAGATCGTGGCGATGAGCGAGGCGACGAGAAATCCGGGGGCGCTGCGGCGCATGGCGGCTATTCTATGATCGGCGCGACCCGGCGTCACCCGGTTTTGGAGGCCATGCCCGTCGTCCGCTCGGCCCTGATGGATTCGCTCGCGCCCCCCGAAGCGGACGCCTCGCGCCGGCTGCGACGAGCCGTCGCCCGCCGCACCGCGCGCCGGCTGCGACGGCTCGGCCGCCGCCTGGGGTCGATCCCCCCGGCCCGCCGCCTCCGCCGGCTGACCCGGGAGGTGGAGGGCCTGCTCGGCGACCTTCCCGCCGAGTCCCGGCGGACGCTCCTGCACGGTCCCGACCTGCGCGGCTTCCTCTCGGAAGCCGAGACCTGGACCGGGATCGCGGCGCTCGCCCGGGTCGCGGCCCGCCGACCCCGGCCCCGCACCACGACGCCCTGGAACCGGCTGTTCGAACGCATCAGCCGCACCGACCAGCTCGTCGTCCTCGTCCCGGGAGGGCGCGTCGACGCGGCGCTGCCGCGGCGCGCGCTGCGACTGGCCCGGGAGAGGCTCGCGGCGCTGGAGGGCGATCTCGGGGCACTGCTCCTGGGCGCGCGGCTGGCGTTCGGGTCCGCGCGGGAGAATGGCGCCGGGCCGGTTCGGCTGCGCGCAGCGGCCGACCCCGAGCAGGGGCGCCCTTCGCATCGCATCGACCTCGGCACGTTCATCGGAGCCGCGGGGTCCCTGGGCCTCGAGGTCGGACGCGGCCGCGGGATTCCGGCGCCGCGCGTCATGACGGCCACCTTGCGCCGCGGTACCCTGCGCCTCGACGGTCCGCGCGGCGGCGCGGTCTTCCCCGCCGCCGCCTCGCCGCTGCGCTTCCCCGCCGGCGCCGCGGCCGGGCCCGCGCGCCTGGTCCGGCGGCGGCTCGTGCCGGGAACCGCCATCCTGCTGGCGCCCGCCCTGCGCTCGTCGCCGCGCCGCCTCGTGGTCGGCGCCGACCTCTCCGGGCTCGACGCGCGGCTGGCCGGCGCCCTGCGGCTGATCCGGCTCTCCTGGCCGGCGGCGCATCGCGAGGTCCTGGCGCGCACCGCCATGGTGGTGCCGGTCCGCGAATCGGGTCTGGTGTCGTATTCTCTCGCCGCGCGTCCGGGCGTCTCGTTCATCAACGTCTCCGGCAAGTCGGCCGTCGCGCTGGCCGACGATCTCCTGCACGAGACGGCGCACCACCTGCTGCACGATCTCCAGGAGGTCACGCGATTGCTGCGCCGTGGTCCCGACACCGAAGAGACCCAGGCGTTCGATTCGCCCTGGCGCGGCACGCGCCGGCCGCTCCACGGGATCCTGCACGGCGCCTATACCTTCCTGTTCCGGGCCGAGCTGTTCGCCCGCCTGCTCGACGCCCGGCGCCGGATGCCCCGCGTGCTCGGAACGCTCCTCGGAGGCGGCGAGGCCGCGTTCCTGGCTCGCGAGCTGCGCCGCGAGCTGACTCTCTGCTCCCGCGCGCTACGCGACCTCGCGGTCGCCGCGCGCGCCGGGCTTCTCACTCCCGACGGCCGCGCGCTGGTCCGGGCCCTCGCGGCCTGGCGGCGCCGGATCGCTTCCCGCACCGCATGACCGTGACTCACGGAGGAACGCCATGACCCCGGGTCGTCGCACGTCCGTCACCACGACAGCCGCCCTCGTTCTCGCCGGCGCGCCGGCGCTCGCCGCGGCGCTCGCGCTCGCCGTCACGGTCGCGCTCACCGCCGCCCTCGCGATGGCCGCCACGCCGGCGCCCGCCGCCGCTCCGGCGCCCGCTGCCGCGCCGGCAACCTCCGCCGCTCCGGCTCGGGCCGCGGGGCAGGCGACCGCCGACGACGCGCGCCGGTTCGTCGAGGACGCCGAGAAGCGGCTCCTGGCGCTGAACAACCGGAACCAGCGGGCCGACTGGGTGGAGTCGAACTTCATCACCGACGACACGGAGAAGATGGCGGGCGAATACAAGGAAGCGTCGATCGCGGCCACGACCGCGCTGGCGCTCGAGGCGAAGCGCTTCGACGGGGTGAAGCTCCCCGACGACGTCGCCCGCCGGCTGCAGCTCCTCAAGCTGTCCCTCACCCTGCCGGCGCCGAACAACGACGCGGAGCGCGCCGAGCTGGCCGGCATCGCATCGTGGCTGGAGGGCGCCTATGGCAAGGGGAGCTGGTGCCCGAAAGGCGACGGCAAGGACTGTCTCGACATCAACGCCATCTCGCGCATCCTGGCCGAGAGCCGCGATCCGGGCGAGCTGCTCGCGGCCTGGAAGGGATGGCACGCCATCGCTCCGCCGATGCGCGCCCGCTACCAGCGTTATGTCGAGCTGGCCAACAAGGGCGCGCGCGAGATGGGGTTCGCGGACGTGGGCGCCATGTGGCGATCGAAATACGACATGCCGCCCGACGCGTTCGCGGCGGAGATCGAGCGCGTCTGGGGGCAGGTCAAGCCGCTCTACGAATCACTGCACGCCTACGTGCGCGCCCGGCTGGTCGCCAGGTACGGCCCCCAGGTGGTGCCGCCCGACGGGCCGATCCCGGCGCACCTGCTCGGCAATCTCTGGTCGCAGTCCTGGGGCAACATCTATCCCCTCGTGGCGCCGACGGGCGCCGACCCGGGCTACGACCTGACGCAGATCCTGAAGGGACGGAAGCTCGACGCCCGCGGCATGGTGCGCTACGGCGAAGGGTTCTTCTCGTCGCTCGGGTTCGACCCGCTGCCGGCGACCTTCTGGGATCGATCGCTGTTCGTGAAGCCGGCCGATCGCGACGTCGTCTGCCACGCCAGCGCCTGGGACGTCGACAACGACCTCGATCTTCGAATCAAGATGTGCATCGAGATCAGCGACGAGGATTTCGACACCATCCATCACGAGCTGGGGCACAACTACTATCAGCGCGCCTACCGCGCGCAGCCGTTCCTGTTCCGCGACAGCGCCAACGACGGCTTCCACGAGGCCCTGGGCGACACCATCGCGCTGTCGATCACCCCCGCGTATCTCAGGAAGATCGGCCTGCTCGATCGCGACCCGGCGCCCGGCAGCGACATCGGCCTGCTGATGGCGCGCGCCCTCGACAAGGTGGCGTTCCTGCCGTTCGGGCTGCTGATCGATCAGTGGCGCTGGAAGGTCTTCTCCGGGCAGATCACGCCCGCGGAGTACAACCGCGCCTGGTGGGACCTGAAGCGCAAGTACCAGGGGGTCGCGCCCCCGGTGGCGCGCACCGAGGACGACTTCGATCCCGGCGCGAAGTATCACGTGCCCGCCAACGTCCCGTACACCCGCTACTTCCTCGCCGACATCCTGCAGTTCCAGTTCCACCGGGCGCTCCTGAAGGAGGCGGGGTGGAGCGGCCCGCTGCACCAGGGCTCGATCTACGGCAGCAAGGCGGCCGGCGCGCGTCTGGCGAAGATGATGGAGATGGGCCAGAGCCGTCCCTGGCCCGAGGAGCTCGAGGCGCTCACCGGCCAGCGGCAGATGGATGCGCAGGCGATCATCGACTACTTCGCCCCGCTCAAGAAATGGCTGGACGAGCAGAACAAGGGAAAGCCGGTCGGCTGGTAGGCCCGGCCCGTCCGGCACGCGGCACGCGCCGGGAGCCGGTCGCGACGGGCTCCTAGTGCTGGCGCTCCTGCTCGCCCGGTCGAGGCGGCACGATCACCGAGGGGAGGGCATCCGCGACGGTGACGCGATCGCGGCCGTCCTTCTTCGCCTGGTAAAGGGCGGCGTCGGCGACCTGGAACAGCTCGTCGACGGTGCGTCCGTGCTCGGGAAAGAGCGCCACGCCGGCGGAAAGGGTGATCGTCCCGAGGTCGCGCTGATCGTGCTCCAGCCTGAGGGCCTTCACGCCCTGCCGGATCTGCTCCGCGCGGCGCACCAGGTCGGCTGACGAGCAGTCGGAGAGGACCAGGAGGAACTCCTCGCCCCCATAGCGGCAGACGATGTCCTCGGCGCGCGAGTGCCGCTGCACGAAGGAGCTGACCTCCCGGAGGGCCGCGTCCCCGGCGGCGTGCCCGAACCGGTCGTTGTACTTCTTGAAGTGGTCGAGGTCGAACAGCACGAACCCGACCCGCGCCTTCTTGCGCGCCGCGCGATACAGCTCGCGGTGCAGGGTCTCCTCCATATAGCGCCGGTTGAACAGCCCGGTGAGCGGATCGCGGGTCGCCTGCTCCCGGAGCGTCTCCTGGAGCCGCAGGTCGAACAGGGCGGACGAGATCTGCTGCGCCACGGTCTGCGCCAGACGTTGCCGGTACTCGCCGACCGCCTCGCCGTCCGCCGACGACACAGGCCCTCCGGGGGCGCCCATCAGGTGCATGAGCCCGAGGGTCTTGCCGCGCGCGGTCAGCGGGATGCAGAGCGCGCCCGCGAGGATCGGGGGCTTCACGTGCTGACAGATCATCGTCCCCTTCGGGTCGTCCACCTGGTGCGTCTGTCCCCGCCGCAGCCCCCAGCACTCGCTGCTCAGGAAGGCGTCTTCCTGGGGCGGCGCCTCCCCCCAGCTGAGGACCGCCTCCATCAGCTGGTGCGCATCGTTGAACTCGTACAGGGCGCCCGATTCTCCCGGGAAGAGCTCGCGCAGGAAGCGCGGAATGACCGGATACGCCTCGGCCGGGCGCACCGCCGACCTGAGCACCTCACCCAGCTCGTTGAGGAGCGAGATCTCGTGGGTGCGGCTGGACAGCTCGCTCACCTGGCTCTTGAGCGCGTCCTTCTCGTGCCGCTCCTGCTCGGCGAGCCGCTGGTCCGTCAGGTCGCGCAGGATCGAGGAGAAACCGATGGTGCGTCCCGACCGGTCGCGGACCGGGAAGGAGGTGATGCCGACCTCCACCACCGTCCCGTCCTTGCGCATCGAGCGGGAGTCGTAGCGCACCTGCTTCATGCGTTTGAGCCTGTCGGGGGGGCGCTCGGTCTCGCCCGGCAATCCCGGCGCCGCCAGGATCGCGCTCGATCGGCCGAGGGCTTCCTGCGCCGTGTAGCCGAACAGCCGCTCGGCGGCCGCGTTCCACGAGGTGATGACGCCCTCCGGATCGGTGCTCACGATGGCGTCGTCGGAGCTGGCGACGATCGCCGCGAGACGCGCCACCGACTCTTCGAACTGGCGCCGGCGCGTGATGTCGCGGATGGCGGCGGTGAGCATCATCCCCTGCTCGGTCTCGAGCGGGCTCACGCTGATGTCGATCGGAAACTCCGTGCCGTCACGGCGCTGGCCGAACAGCTCGCCGCCCTCTCCCATGGAGCGCAGCCGCGACGTGACCACCCCGCTCTCCCGCGGACCGCCCATCGGACCGCGAAACCGCTCCGGCATCAGGCCCTCCATCTGGCTCCCGATGAGCTCGGTCCGCGGGGCGCCGAACATCATCTCGGTGCGGGCGTTCACCTGGACGATCCGGCCGTCGGGATCGGCGATCACCATCGCGTCGGGCGCCGCCTCCAGCAGATCGTGGAACTTCTCGTCGCTGCGGCGCCGCTCGGCCGCCACGCTCGAGAGGACCCGGGTGCGCTCCTCCACCCGCCGATCGAGATCCGCCCGCACGGCGTGCAGCTCGCTCTCCACCGAGCGGCTCTGCCGCACCTGGGCCGCGACCGCCAGCCCCATGACCGAGACGATGCCGAGAAACGACTGCAGGAGCAGCAGGGTCTCGTTGGGCGTCGCCCCCGCGAACGGCCCGGTCTTGTGGAGCGCGCCGCGGATCGCCGCTCCGGCGAGCAGCAGGGTGCCGGTCGCCACCTCGCGCGGCGAGAACCGGAAGCCGGCCCACAGAAGCGGCGGAAGGCAGAGGGCGGCCAAGGGCGTCGCCCGCGCGGGGAACGACAGAACGTCCGAGAACACGAGCCAGGCGGTGCCGACGATCGCGACCAGGAGCAGGGCGAGCTCGCCCCCCCTTCCGCGCCATGCGGGGCGCGGCTCGTTCGCCCAGGCCAGCAGGAACGGCGCCGCCATCAGGACGCCCGTCGCGTCGCCCAGCCACCAGGTGACCCAGATG
Organism: Patescibacteria group bacterium; assembly: GCA_035638115.1. Lineage (GTDB taxonomy): Bacteria > Acidobacteriota > Polarisedimenticolia > Gp22-AA2 > Gp22-AA2 > DASRAN01. The sequence continues at coordinate 133,528 of DASRAN010000078.1, forward strand.
CCGGGGACGCGGCCCCAGGCGGCGAGACCGGTCAGATTCAGCCCGAGGACGCCGACCGTGGCGCTGATCGTCGTGCTCAGGAGCGCCGCGATCAGGAACCCGAGCACGCCCTTCGGCGTCTCCAGGGCCCGGCGGCCGGACGCGAGACGCTGCACCAGCCACGCCCCGACGATCGCCTCGGCGGTGTTCCCCGATCCGATCATCAGCGCGAGCGCCGCCGAGCCCGAGGTGGTGACGTTGACGATGAAGGCGCCCAGGAAGACGGCGGGCCAGGTCCGGAAGCCGAGGATCAGGAGAGCGGCGAGCGCGATGCCGGAGGGGGGCCAGACGGGCGACGCGTTCGGATGCAGCGAAGCGAGCGACAGCCCCAGCTTCCCCGCCACGAAATACAGGACGAAGACGGCGATGGTTTCCGCGACAGACTGGAGAGACTCGTACCGCCGCATCGGACCTCCCTCAGGGTCCAGAGGTCCCCCCCACGAGAACGCATTCTGTCACAGGACATGCCGGGAGCGTAGCGGGAGAAAACAGGTTACGGGCAGGACCGCCCGGTGCGCGGCACCCCGGCGCTCGTCGATCCGAGCGTTCCGCCGCATGCGTTCTCGGCGCGCACCAGGTAGTAGCGGATATGCCCGGTCAACGGCGCGACGGCGTCCGTCGTTGTGGTCGACGACGAGTTGGTGAGCAGGCAGCTGGCGACACCCGGGCTGAAATCGGAGCTCGAGGACGAGACCAGGAGGTCGTAGAGCGGGCTGGCCGTGCCGCCCGCGTCGGCGGGCGGCGTCCAGCCCAGCGTGGTCGCGCCGCTCCAGCTCATCACCACTTCACCCGGGACGCTCCAGAGGGTCGCGTCGTCGGGACGGCAGTCGACGTCGTCCAGGTGCGTGTCGCCGTCGCTGTCGGGGCAGAGCGCCGGCCAGTCGAGCTCCAGGTGGTGAATGACCTGATCGAGATCGTCGCGCACGTCCCACAGCACCCTCCCCTGCGGGAAGAGCGGGTCGACGGTGACCATTCCGTAGACCCGGGTGGCGTCGTACTTGTACAGGATGTCCGGCGTCGCATCGTCGGTCTTGGCGCGCGGGTAGGTCCCGAGCGGAGTGGGGCTCAGCTCGTACAGGGTGCGCGGGCTCGCCTGGCTCAGGCTGAAGACGCCGGTCCAGTGCTGGTCCCCCGACAGGAGCACCACGCCGCAGATGTGGTGGCTCTTGATGTAGTTGAAGATCTCCAGGCGCTCGGTCTGGTAGCCGACCCAGCTGTCGTTGCCGGTCGTGCCGTGATCGTTCCACATGACCGACGACACCAGGAACTTGAACCGCTCGGCGCTGCCCGACAGCCAGTTCTCCAGGTCGAGCTTCTGTGTCGCGCCGAGCATGGTCTTCGACGGACCGTCGGGATCGCTCTCGTGGCTGCGGTAGCTGCGCGTGTCCATCACGTAGAACCCGGCCTGGCCGGCTGTGAAGGAGTAGTACAGCTCGCCGGCGACGCGCGGCGCGGGGTTGTGGCTGCCCTGATAGACGTCGTAGGCCGCGCGGGCCGGGGCGTAACGCCCGCTCTTGCCGGAGTCCCAGTTGTCGCCGATCTCGTGGTCGTCCCAGATCATGAACGACGGGGTGTCCCGGGCGAAGGTCTTGAAATGCGGCTCGGCCCAGTTCTCCCGGTACTTCCGGCCATACTCCCACGCGGTGGCGGCGATCAGGTCCGGCTCGTCGGCGTAGATCTGGTCCCCGACCAGGAGCGTGAAGGCGGGATCGCGCGCGGCGAGGAGGTCGAGGATCGGGTACGGATCGTGGCTGAAGTGCAGGTCGGCGCCGAGCGCGAACGTGATCGGCGTCGTCGACCCGGGCGCGGGGAGGGTCTTGAACGAGCCCTCGGGCTGGGATTGGATCTGGCCGTTCACCAGCGCGCGGTATGCGTACGCGGTGTTCGATGAGAGACCGCTGATCAGGACGCTGCCGCCCAGGTCCCCGGCGGTCGTCACCGCCACGGACGACGAGACGGTCCCGGGCCACGGGGCGCCGGCGGGCTTGTACTCGAACGCCAGGCTCGCCGGCCGATCGATCCGGGCCCAGAGCCTGACGGAGCTGTTCGTCACCGCGCCGACGATCGGCCCGTGCTTCATCCGCGCCGCCTGCGCCAGCCCCGGAAGGACGAAGACCGTTCCGGACTGGACCCCGGGGAGGGACGCATCGAGGCGGGCGCCGGCCGCCACGTCCGCCAACCCGTCCCCGTCCATGTCGGCCACGACGAGGCTCGAGCCGAGGCCGTCGCCCGCCTGGCTGGTCTGCCCGACATCCTCCTGGACGATGTAGCCCCTGGGGGAAAGCGTCTCGAGGCTGGTCCCTGAGAAGAAGAACAGCGCGCCGGCGCCGGCCGCTCCTCCCAGGGAGCTTCCCGGCGCCCCGAGCACCACCTCCGCGGCGCCGTCGCCGTCGAGATCGCCGGCGTCGAGGGCCTGGCCGAATCGCGCCCCGGTTTCCGCGGCCACGCCGACATCGGAAGCGACGACGCAGTCCCCCGCCACCAGGTCGGTGTCTCCACCGTAGAAGGTGCAGGCCATGCCGGCGGAGGCGGTCGCGCCAAGCGTCTCTCCCGGGACGCCGGTCACGAGATCGAACGCACCGTCGCCGTCCAGGTCGGCGACGGCGACGGCGAAGCCGAACTGATCGCCGGTCTCGCTGTTCTCGGCGAGCTGCTCCTGCGTCAGCCAGGACCCTCCCGACAGCCCGAGCGGCGAGCCCCTCAGGACGGCGACGGCACCGGCGCCCTGCGCCCCCGTGATGGTCCGGCCCGGGACCCCCACGGCCAGCTCGTCGTCGTCATCGAGATCGAAATCGGCGGCGGCGAGGCTGGTCCCGAAGTTGTCTCCCGCGGCCGGCGCGTGGCCGACGGTCAGGGAGGAGAAGGCTCCGCCCGCGTGCAGCCCCGACGAGGAGCCGTTGAAGACGAACACCATCCCGGCCGCCGCGGCCGGTCCCACGCCCCTCCCCGGCGCGCCGACCGCCAGGTCGTCGTAGCCGTCGCCGTTGAAGTCGCCCACCGTCAGCGACGCGCCGAACAGGTCGCCGGCGGCCGCCGTCTGACCGTCCATCGCCTCGGTGAGTGCGCCGACGGGGTTGGGGAAGTCAATCGTTCCATTCCACACGAAGACGGCGCCGGCGCTGGCGAACGCCCCCACCGCAGTGCCCGGCGCCCCGACCGCGATGTCGGCGCGCCCGTCGCGGTTGAAGTCCCCCGACGCCACGGCGGAGCCGAACGAGTCGCCCATCTGCTTTCCGCCGCCGTTGCCCGAGGCATCGAGCGGCTGGTAGAAAGTCTCGGTCGGGCCGCCGCCCGAGCCTCGCCAGGGGAGGACCCCGCCGGCCTTGGGGCCGGCGTTGAGCGATTTCCCGGCGGCGCCGACCGCGAGATCGACGACGCCGTCGCCGTTGAAGTCGCCCGCGGCCAGTCCCTCGCCGAAGCGATCCCCCGTCTCGCTGAACACCTCCCAACGGTCGTCCTCAGAGAGAAGGCGGCTGTCGTAGAGGCTGACGAGCGGCACCGCCATGCCGGAGCCACGCGGAGGGGGCGTGCGCGAGGCGGGCGTCTCCTCTCCGGAGCCGGCCGCCATCACCAGGCACCCGGCGACGATCGACGCCGCCGCCACGGACCAGGATTCCCGTCTCATTCGATGCGCGAAAGATGCCGCTTTTTTGTTGCGGACACAAGCCTCATCTGGGTCTTGCGCTGGTGAATCTGCGTGACCGGATGGTATGCTCCGCCGGCCCGAACGGCTCCCCCGGGCTCTCCATGACGACGCGGACAGGTCTCCCCCTCCCCCCGTGGGCGCGCCGGCCGTCCGGCGCCGGCGCCATCGTAGCTTCGTTCCTCCTGGCCGCCCTGCTCCTCCTCGGCCATCTGCGCCCCTGGCGGACCCTCGAGTTCTCCACCTGGCCGAGCGGATACGAGGCAGGCCGCATCGCACGCAATCTCGACGCGGGACTGGGCTACATGTCGCCTTTCGTGGCCCTGCCCGGAGACAATTTCCTCTCGTCGGAGCCGGGGAGTCCCCACGCCGGGACCGCCCGGCCCGCGATCCAGAACGCCGCGCCGGGCGACTGGCCCACCGCCTGGATCACGCCGCCCTACGTGCTGCTCTGGTACCTCCCCTTCCACCTGTTCGGTGCCTATACGGCGGCGGCGGCCGCGGCCTATCAGATCGTCCAGGTGGCCTTGATCGGGTTCGCCCTGGGACTGGCCTGGGTCCTCGTGCGGCGTGTCCATGGGCCGGACGCGGCGACCTGGGCTCTGATCTTCCTGGTCCTCTATCCCTCCACCTGGTACTTCGCCCTCGAGGACACGCACGGGACCGCCCTGTTCGTGGTGCTCCTCCTCCTGTCGCTCGTCACGCTGGGCCGGCTGTTCGAGCCGGACGCCGGCACCGGCGCGCGGGTGACCCACGGCCTGTCGGTCGCTCTGGCGGTCCTGACCGAGCCGTCCTCGCTGCTCTTCTTCGCCTGGCTCGAGGGGTGGGCGGCCTGGCGGCTGCGGCGCGGCTCCCGCCAGTCGGCGCGGCGGCTCCTGACGGCGACGGCGCTGTCGTGCGTCGCCGTCCTCGGCCCCTGGCTGGGGCGCAATCTCGCCGATCTGCGCGCGCCCGTGCTGCTCAAGTCGAACCTGTCGATGGAGCTGTTCTACGGCAACAATCCCGAGGCCGGGGAGGACGCCTTCGTCGCGCACGTGCACCGGTTCCCGGCCTGGTCGGAGGAGGAGCGCCTGCGGCTGCTCGAGATCGGCGAGCCGGCCTACGCCCGTCTGTGCTTCGAGCGCGCCGTCGGATTCATGGAGTCGAGCCCGCTGGCGACGCTCGTCCTGTCGGTGCGGCGCTTCATCTATTATTGGTCGTTCAATCCGGACCGCGTGCTGCCGTGGCGGCCGCTCCTGACCCTGATCTTCAACCTCGTGCTGGGACTCTGGCTGTTCTCGACCGCGTCGCTGGGGCGCAGGCGTCTCGTCTGGCTCGACCACGCCTGCATCGCCTTCTTCGCGCTGTTCCCGATCGCTTACTACGCCACCCAGTTCATGATCTACCGCTACCGGTACCCGCTGGAGGTGCTCCTGTTGATCGCGGCGGCCGCTTCGATGACGCGCGCCCTGGACGGCGGCTCGCCGGACGGTGCCGCTCCCGGGAGCCGTGCTGTCAGCGCGGCTGGGGAGATCCTTCCTGCAGCACGTAGGACCGGCCCGGAGCCAGCCCGCTGAAGGTCTGCGTCTGGCCTCCCGGCCAGCGCACCTCGACGTCGACTTTTGCCGCGGCTCCGGGCCCGGCGGGGCCGAGACCGAAGGTCAGGGTCGTCTCGCTCTGCGAGGCGTACGAGGAGGCGGCGCGCACCGTCCGCGTCATGACCCGGCCGGAGGCGCTCAGGCGGACGCGCGCGCCGATCGCGTCGCGATTCGACTTCGCGACGAGAAGCCGCAGGCGGATCCAGCCGTTGGCGTTGCCGCCGTCGTTGCGCAGCAGGACGGCCGGGCCGTTGTTGGTGGTCAGCACCACGTCCAGATCGCCGTCGCCGTCGTAGTCGGCGTAAGCGGCGCCGCGCGCGACCAGCGGCGTCTTGAGGGCTTCGCCGGCCTTCGTGGTCGCTTCGTCGAAGCGGCCCCCGCCCAGGCCGCGGAACAGGTGGGGCGGCTCGGCGTAGGTGACCGAGGGCTGCACGCGGTTGATGTCGTTCTCGACGTGACCGTTGGCGACGAACAGGTCGAGACGGCCGTCGAGATCGTAATCGAAGAAAAAGCAGCCGAAGGCGAGGGTCAGGAGGCTCGGCGTGCCGATCCCGGCGCCCGCCGCGTCGTCGATGAACAGGCCGCGGCCCTCGTTGTGGTACAGCGCCAGCATCTCGTTCGAGAAGTTGCCGATCAGCAGGCTCTCGTGCCCGGAGTCGTCGTAGTCGGCGGCGTCGATCCCCATGGCGCCGCGCGCCTTCCCCTCCTCGCTGAAGCCGATGCCGGCCGTCTTGCCGATCTCCTCGAACGTGCCGTCGCCGCGGTTGCGATAGAGGTAGTTCGGCTGCGTGTCGTTGGCCACGGCGAGGTCGGTGAAGCCGTCGTCGTCGAAGTCGAGCGCCACCACCCCCAGCGACTTGCCGGTCGGGTTCGAGACCCCGGCCTTCTCGGTGACGTCGGCGAAGGTGCCGTCGCCGCGGTTGCGGAACAGGCGATTGGTCGCGCCGCGGTACGACTCCGGCGTGCAGTACGACTTGTGCGCCCCGTCGAGCGTGCAGTAGATGTCGGTCTCGGGGCTCCACTGGACGTAGTTGCAGACGAACAGATCGAGCCACCCGTCGCGGTCGTAGTCGAGCCAGGTGGCGCTCGAGCCGAACCCGGGGTCGCCGACCCCGGCCGCCCTGGTGACGTCCTCGAAGGAGCCGTCGCCGCGGTTGTGGAACAGGTGATCGGCGCCGAGCCCGTTGAGGAAGAGATCGACGTGGCCGTCGTTGTCGTAGTCGGCGGCCGTGGCGCCCAGGGCGTACGCCTCGATCCGGAGACCGGCCTTCGCCGTCGCCTCCTCGAACGTGCCGTCGCCGCGGTTCCTGTAGAACGCCTGGTAGGAGGGACCGCGCCGGCTCTCCGGCCAGTCCATGGCGTTGACGAAGAACAGGTCGGGCCGGCCGTCTCCGTCGGCGTCGAAGAACACCACGCCGGAGCCCATCGTCTCGGGCAGGTACTTGCGGCCGCGCGCCCCGCTGTTGTGCGTGAAGGCGATCCCGGCGGCGCGCGTCGCGTCGGTGAAGCTGACCGGGATCGGCGTCGCGGCCGGCGCCGGGTTCGGCGCCTCGGCGGCGGGGCGGCCGCCGCAGGCCGCGAGCGCGGCGACCGCGAGAAGCGTGACGGCGGCGCGCGCGGCGGTGCGGCGCGAGGCGCGCTGGTCGGATGCGGGTCTCATCGTCCGGTGGCTCCCCCGGGATTGCGGTGCGCCGCGACGCGGGCGTCGCCGTGCTCGTGGATCGGCTGGCGCTCGAGATTGTCCTCCGGGTTCAGGCGACGGTACGAGCCCGTGATCGCCTGCGCCGACTCGTCCGCCTTGAATCGGGTGTACAGCGTCTCCTCGCGCTGCTCGGCGCCCGAATCGCCCAGCGCCCGGTAGCACAGCATCAAGTTGTAGTGCGCCGTCAGGTCCTCGGGATCGACGGCGAGGGTCCGCTCGAACTCGGCGATCGCCTCATGGTGGCTGCGCTTGAGGAACAGGAGGCGGCCGATCTGGTTGCGGACCACCTTGTCGCGCGGGTACTGCGCCGCCGCCGCGCGCAGGTGCTCGATCGCCTCGTCGTACTGCCCGCGCGCCTTGAGCGCGAGCGCCGTGAAGTAGTGCCCGCTGGCGATGCGGGGATCGATCGCCAGGGCCTGGCCGAGGACCTTGAGCGCCGCGGCGTGATCCCCTTCCTGCACCAGGACGCGTCCGAGGTTGACGAATCCCGGCGCGTACCGCGGATCGACCCGGTTCACCGTCTCGAAGGCGCGCTTGGCGGCCACGAAGTCCCCCTGCAGGAACATGCCGATGCCGTAGTCGTTCCAGCGCTCGCGGTCGAACGCCTGGGGCTGCGGCGCCGACGGACGCCCGGCGGAGCCGGCACGGCGATCCAGCAGCTCGAGGGTCACGTGGTCCTGCGCCACGACGGTGATGGGAAGGTCCGGGATCGTCTTGATCGCGCCGGAGACATGGCTGGTGTCGCCGTTGAACAGCCAGCGGCCGTCGTCCGCATCGGGCGACAGGGCGAACCCGGTGAGCGACGGATCGCGCACCCCGGCGAAAGAGAACTGCGTGTTCCACCAGGAAAACTTCCGGTAGTTCATGCGCGCGGTGAGCGTGATCGGACCCCGCGCGTCGGGCGGCACCGTGACCCGGAAGCGCGCCACGTCGGCGGCGCCCGGCGGGATCAGACGGGCGTAGACCAGCGCCCGCGCCGCCCAGGCGTTGCGCTTGTTGATGGGGTTGCCGTTGGCGTCGATCAGAAGCGTGCGGTAACGGTGCGCTCCGGCCTCCACCGGCCCGCGCCCGTCGTCCTCCACCCGCCCGCTCCAGAAGAAGATCGTTCCGGCCGCGTCTTCGCCCTTCAGCTCCAGCCAGACGTCGAACGCGTCGACCGTGCCGCCGGGGAAGAAGTGCCCCACTCCGCGCGTGCGCGCGACGACGTCGACCCGGTACGTTCCACCCGGGCGCAGGAAGCGCGCGGCACGGTTCAGCGGCGCGAGCAGCGTCACCGGATGCGACGGGGCGACCGCCGCGGCGGCGGGCGGCGGCTCGGCCATCTCCGGCACCATGGTCGAGGCGCGCGGCTCGTCGGCCTCCGCGGCGGCCGGCGCGCCGCGCGGCGGGGCGGCCGCCGCCCCCTCGCGCACCGGGGCCGGCTCGCTCTCGCTGGCGGCGAAGATGTCGACCGTCACGATGTTGGCCTGCAGGAAATCCTGCGTCACCTTGAGCTGCGGCGCGTCGTGGTTGGCGAACGGCACGGCGGTATTGGCGGCGGGAAAGCGGTGCGAGTGCACGAACCCGTCGCGGTTCGCGGCGTCCTTGGACGCGACCAGCGGCATGTGGCAGTCGCCGCAGTCCTTCGGCTTGTCCGGGTAGTAGAAGGCGCGCGCCCCCTGGCCGCTCACGCCGCTCCCCTGCCAGGCATCGTACTCGTCGAAACCGCGGAACCAGCGATAGTGGTTCACCGGCACGTCGAGGTGGACCTTGTGACAGGCGGAGCAGAACTCGGCGCGCGACTCGCGGTGGAAGCGCTTCAGCATCGTCGCCTTGTGCGGCCCCGGGTCGAGACGGACCATGTAGTCGTGCAGGGCGTGCAGGACCGGGTTGCCGCTCGCCACGAGCTTGTGCATCTGCGGGTACTCGAGCACGTAGCCGCCCTGGCCCATGGTGTCGCGCACGTGGGCGATCGAATGGCAGACCAGGCAGCCGATCCCGGCCTGCGCCTGCGGGGTGTCGATCTGCTGCACGATCGGGGTGTCCATCCGGCCGGTCAGCAGCACCGATTGATCGTGGCAGCCGCCGCACCATTTCGAAGGCTTGGTGCCGACGACCTCCTGCATGTACTCGATCGACTTCCGGTACCACTGGTTGTTGAACGACGAGAAGTGGTGCATCGAGGAGCTCCACTGCGCGGTGATGTCCGGGTGGCACCCCCGGTTGCCGCACGCCTTCGACTCCAGGAAGAAGTCCTCCGGCACGTAGCGGCCGTCGGCGGTCGTCACCGACGACGGGAAGAAGGGGCTCTCCTGCCCCGCGCCCTCCTGAAACGGCGTCAGCGGCGGGGTCGCCGGATTCTCGATGCGCGCCACGTACGCCGGGCGGATCCACTCGTAGGAGCGGACCGCCACCGGCAGCAGGATCGCGGCCGCCAGCCCGAAGGCGGCGCGGCGCGCCCGGTCCCCGCCGCCGCCCTGGATCCAGAGGACCGCGGACGCGGCCAAGGCGAGCAGCGACGAGACGACATGGGTCCAGAGAAGGGCGCGGAACGGCGACGCCGTGCCGGTGTCGGCGAGCCGGAGGGCCGTTCCGATCGCGACGACGGCCGCCAGCGCGGCGATCACCATGAGCGTCCGGCGCGGCACGCTGTCGTGGGCGCGCAGGCTGCGCCACAGCGCCGGGCCGGCGCGGACCGCCAGCAGAACGGCGAGCAGCAGCCCCGCGACCAGGTGCGCCACGACCTGGGCGTGGTAGAAGATGGTCGCCGAGTCGAACGCCGCGAGGTAGGAGGCGTTGGCGACCTCGAACACCAGGAGGCCGGACAGGACGGCCCCGAGGCCGGGTCGTCTCATCCACTCACCCCGGCGCCCCCGGGCGCTCTCATCAAACGGACTCCGACGGCGCATCGGGATCGATCCCGTGCTTCCTGAAGTAGTAGGCGAGGTTCCTCTGATCGATGCCGAGGAGCCGCGCCGCCTCCTTGCGGACTCCGCCGGCGCGGCGCAGCGCCTCGACCACCGCCTGGCGCTCGCTGCGCGCCAGGATCGAGCGGAGGGTCGCGTCCTGCGGCCCGGCGCCGGCCGCGGCCCCGGTGCCGGCCGGCGCGGTCACGCCCGCCGCCGATGCGGCGCGCGGCGGCGGCGCCGGCGGCAGATCGAGTCCGGCCAGGTCGTCGCCCGGACTGAGGATCATCGCCCGCTCGAGGAGGTTGCGCAGCTCGCGCACGTTGCCCGGCCAGTGATACGCCTGCAGCTCGGCCTGGACCTGGGCCGGGATGCCGGGCGCGGGGCGGCCGAGACGCGCCGCGATCTCCGTGACGAACCGGCGGGCCAGGAGCGGGATGTCCTCGGGGCGATCGCGCAGCGGCGGTAGCTCGATCCGCACGACGTTGAGCCGGTAGTAGAGGTCGGAGCGGAACCGCCCGGCCCCGGCCTCGGCTTCGAGATCGCTGTTGGTGGCCGCCACCAGGCGGACGTCGACGCGCGTCGGCTGCTCGTCCCCCAGGCGATCGAACTCCCCGTCCTGCAGGACACGGAGGATCTTCGCCTGTGCCTCGGGGAGCATGGCGCCGATCTCGTCCATGAACAGCGTGCCGCGGTGCGCCAGGCGGAACCGGCCCTCGCGATCGGCGGTCGCGCCGGTGAAGGCGCCGCGACGGTGGCCGTAGAACTCGCTCTCCCACATCTCCAGCGGCACCGCGGCGCAGTTGACCCGCACGTAGGGTCCCTGAGCGCGGCGGCTCAGGTGATGGATGCGGCGCGCCAGGAGCTCCTTGCCGGTGCCCGACTCTCCGAGCAGGAGCACGGTCGAGTCGGTGGGTCCCGCCGCGTCCACCTGCGCCATGACCCGGCGCCACGCCGCGCTCTCGCCCAGAGGCTCGGCGGCCGCCTCGGGGCCCGCCGTGCCGCGCAGGTAGGCGACCTCGCGCTCGAGCGCGCGCGCCGCCAGGCTCCTCTCGAGGGCCACCTCGAGCGCGTCGGGATCGATCGGCTTGAGCAGGTAATCCTGCGCCCCCGCCTTCATGCACTCAACCGCCGACGCGACGTTGCCGTGGCCGGTGAGCACGATGATCGGGGTGACGAGACCCAGGGCGCGGGCGCGCCGCACCAGCTCCAGCCCGCCTCCGGCCGGCATGCGCAGATCGGTGAGCACCACGTCGACCGGCGTTCGCCCGAGCATCGTCATCGCCTCGGCCACGCCCTCCGCCAGGCCGACGTCGAATCCCCGGGCGCGGAGCAGCTCGTCGAGCGACTCGCGCACGTAGGCTTCGTCCTCGACCACCAGCACGCGCCCACGCGCCGGGCGGCGCTCGCTGCGGGCGCCGGACGCCTCGGTTCCCCTCACCGCGTTCCCCCCTTCATCGCGACCCACCTTGTCCCGCCGGCGAGGCGAGCGCGTCGTGCGCCGCCCCGTCTACCCCGGACTGCGCGGCCGCCGGCAGCTCGATCCGGAACAGGGCGCCGCCGCCCGGCCGGTCGAGCACCGCGATGGTACCGCGATGCTGGGTCACGATGGCATGGCAGACCGACAGCCCCAGACCCGATGAGCTCTTGGTGGAGTAGAACGGCTCGAAGATCCGTCCGCTCTCCGCGGCCGGCACGCCGGGACCACGATCGGCGATCTCGATCGTCACCCCGGCTCCTTCGGCGCGCGCCGCGAGCCTCACCTCGCCGCCCTGCGGCTGCGCCTCGCAGGCGTTGAGGACCAGGTTCAGAAAGACCTGGCCGAGGAGCGTCCCGCGGCCCTCGATCCGGGGCAGATCGGCGGGCAGGTCGAGGTCGAACCGGATGGAGGCGAACTCGGGCCGGGCCGAGACGAACTCGGCCGCCTGGCGGACGACGGCCGCGACGTCCAATGGAACCGCAGGTGCTGTCGCCGGATCGGAATGCGCCAGCACCTGCCTCACGATCCCGCCGGCGCGGCGCAGCCCCTCGTCCAGCCCGCCGAGACGGCGCCGCGCCGCGGCGGTGTCGCCGCGCTCGAGCGCCTCGCGCGCCAGCGCCAGATAGTTGGCCATCCCCTCCAGCGGGTTGTTGATCTCGTGCGCCATGCCGGCGGCCAGCCGGCCGACCGTCGCCAGCCGCTCCGAATGGAACATCCGGCGCTCGAGATCGCGCACCCGGGTCTCCTCGCGCGCCGCGTCCTCGACCTCGCGCCGGCGGCGCGCCTGCTGGATCGCGAAGCCGCCGAGCACCACCGCCAGGCTCATCACCATCAGGTTGAGCAGCAGCGTCGTGCGGTAGCGCGCCGCGAGCGGCTCGAGGAGCGCCATCGGCGAGTCGCCGGAGCCGTGGCAGGCGAGCGTCCAGGGGCCGGGGACCGACCAGCCTTCGGCGTCCACCGGCGCCTCGGCGGCGCCGTCGTGCGGCGCGGCGGCCGGCGTGCGCGGCGGAATGCGGCCGCCCGCCTCCAGCGCCAGCGTCCCGCCCCGGGCGTCACGCAGCAGGCAGACCGGCTCTCCGGCCGCCGGCGGCCGGCCACCCGACAGCAGGCGCGCGCCGTCGATGACGACCTCGATGGTCACGGCGCCCTGGACGGTCCGGGTGCCCAGACGCGGCTCGAATCGCCCTTCGATCGGCTGCAGCACCGGGTCCGGCTCGCGGCGCACCGGCACCGGCGGCGCCCCCGCCGACATCCAGAGGACCGGCACGCCGCCCCGCCGCGCCGCTTCGATCAGCGGCGTGTCCTCTTCGTCGCGCACCACCGCCCGCATCACCTCGTCGTGCCCGCGCAGGAACAACAGCACCGCTCCTTCCGCTTCCAGCCGCCTCCAGCGCGCCTCGCGCGGATCGCGCGACGCGAGGACCGCCTTCAGATCGAAGAAGACCGGCGAGCCCGCCATGAAGGCGAGATCGCCGCGCGCCTGCGCCAGACGAGCCTCGAGGATGCCGGCGCGCGCCGCGGTCTCCAGCCCCAGCATCCGACGCGCACCATCGAGCAGGCTGGCGCGCGCCGCGGTGATCTCCCAGAGGCCGGCCACGTTGATCGCCACCACCGCCGCCGTCGCCAGGAGCGTCAGCCAGGTCATGCCCGGCCATCGAGCGCGCCACACGGGGGTCAATATAACGCCTCGCGGGTTAGCAAGAACCACGCCCCGCCCGGCGAAGACCGCAACCTCCGCGTCCGGAAGGGCGACGCCGGCGGCGTGCGACGGAGACGCTCATCGGGCCTATGACCCGGGCTCCGGTGGCCATAGTGGCTATGCGACGCAAAGCGCCGCGCGCCGTCTCCGGACCCGGGCCGCCGCGGCTGGCGCGCAAAAAAAGAGGGCCGCGTCGCCGCGGCCCTCCCGGATTCTCGCGATGGATTCGGTGACTCAGGACTTCGCGACGCTCTCGATCGTGGTCACCCGGATGACGTTGCTGCTGGTGTCGAGCTTGCCCGTCACCTTCACCTCGTGACCGAAGTGATCGGCGGGGTTGTCGAGCTTCTCGATCGTGTAGAGGGTCTTGTCCGACATCAGCTGGACGTGGGCGCCGTCCTTGATGCAATGCAGGGCGCACGACTTGCCGCTCGCATTGGCGTTCTTGGCGCCGCAGTTCGAATCGGTCAGGTAGCCGGTGAGGACGACGTCCTTGACGGGGCCCTTGCCGAACTCGGCGGGGGCCTGCGCCGTCTTGTCGTTGTCGCACGCGAATGCCGCCGGCATCGCCGCCAGCGCGAGAATCGCAACAGCCACAGCCAACTTCTTCATTGTGGGAGCCTCCCTGTGAATGAGGTGCCCGGGATTGTACGGCGCGGTCCGCCCCGCGTCAACCCGAAGCGGCCTGGCGGGCGGGCTCCCGGGCGAGCGCTGTGGCGACCGTGCGGGTCAGCGCCTGGATCTCGTACGGCTTCTGCAGGCAGGCGAGCGCGCCGCCGCGCAGCAGCTCCGCCGCGGTCGCTTCGGAGGCGAAGCCGCTGCTGATCACCACCCGGACATCCGGATCGAGCGCCCGCAGCCGGCGCAGGCATTCGATGCCGCCCATCACCGGCATCGTCAGGTCGAGCAGCACCAGGTCGATCCCTCCGGCGGCGTCACGATAGGTCCGCAGCGCCTCTTCGCCGTTGCGGGCCACCACGACCCGGTATCCCTCCAGCTCGAGGACATCCTTGGCGAGGGCGAGAATCGTCGATTCGTCGTCCACCGCCAGGATCGTCCGCCGCGGTCCGGGCGCCCCGGGCGAGACCGCCGCTCCCGCACCCGCGCCGGAGGCGGCGGTCGGGGGGGCGGTCGCGACGCGCGGCGGCGCCGTCCCGCCCGGCCCGGCCGCGACGGGAGCTGCGCCCGAAGAATGGTCCGCGCCCGGATCGAGGGTCTGGAGCTGCGACGCGAGATCGGCGGCGCGCGCGGCGGCGTTGACGATCGCCGCGAGCTGGCGGCGGATCGGGTCGCCCGGCCCGACGCGGTCGAGCAGGAGACGCGCGTACCCCTGAATCCCGGTCAGGAGATTGTTGAAATCGTGTGCCAGGGCGCCGGCGAGATCCGCGACCGCGGCCCGCTCTTCCGCCGCGCCGAGCCGCGCCTGGCACCGCGCGAGGGCCGCCTGCGCTTCGGCCAGGGCGGCCAGCGTCCGACGCTCATCGGCGGCCGTCCGCCGCCAGGCCGCGCGCGTCCACCCAAGCACGATGAGGCCGGCTGCGGCCACCCCGGCGGCCGGAAGGTAGAGGCGCGCGCTCGCGAGGAATCCGATGGACAGGAGGATCGGCAGCGCTCCCGCGACCAATGAGGGTGCCGCGATCGATCGCCGGGGCGCCGATCCCCGCTCGCCGCCCGGTCGCGTCATCCCCCTCCCCCGTCCGGAGCGCCGCAGGACGCACCAGCGCCCCGGGTCCGGACCCCGACGGTCCTCAATCTAGGGGTCGGGCGTGCGTATATCAAGGGAGCGTGGTCGCGCCTATACTCAGCGTCGATGGAACGAGATACGGTCGATTTGCGCGACCTCGATCGGGCCGATCCGGTGATTCGGCCCCTGGCGGAGGCCGTCCGGGCGGAGGGCGGACGCGCCTATCTGGTCGGGGGCTTCGTCCGCGACCTGCTGCTGCGCCGCCAGGCCGGCCGCGACGGCCTGCCGGAGGAGCCTGCCTTCGACATCGAGGTCTATGGGCTGGCCGCGGAGCGGCTGGTCCCGCTCCTGCGCCGCTTCGGCAGGGTGAACCTGGTGGGGGAATCGTTCGCCGTCTACAAGGTCGCGCCGCGCGCGACCGCGGGATCCGGCCCGCGTCCGGAGCTCGACGTCAGCCTGCCGCGCCGCGACCAGCGCGTCGGCGCCGGGCATCGCGGCTTCGCGATCGAGGGCGATCCTGACCTGCCGATCGAGGAGGCGGCGCGGCGCCGGGATTTCACCGTCAACGCGATGCTTGTCGATCCCCTCGGCGGCGGGCTGCTCGATCCGTGGAACGGCCGCGGCGATCTGCGCGCCGGTCTCCTGCGCGCCGTCGATGCCGCGACGTTCGTGGAGGACTCCCTGCGCGTGCTGCGCGCGATTCAGTTCGCCGCCCGGTTCGGATTCGCGATCGAGCCGGCCACCGCCGAGCTCTGCCGCACGGTCGACCTGGGCGACCTCCCGGCGGAGCGGATCTGGGGCGAGATCGAGAAGCTGCTGATGAAGTCCGGGCGTCCCTCGACGGGGCTCGACTGGGCGCTGCGGCTCGGGGTCGTCGACCGGCTCTTCCCCGAGCTCCTGGCGCTCGTCGGCTGTCCCCAGGAGCCCGAGTGGCACCCCGAAGGGGACGTCTGGATCCACACCTTGATGGCGATCGACCGCGCGCGGCTCGAGATCGACGGCCTGCCTTACGGGCGGGCTCTGGTCGTCATGCTCGCCACGCTGTGTCACGACCTCGGCAAGCCCGCGACCACCGCCCGGGTCGACGGACGCATCCGCTCCTACGAGCACGAGGAGGCGGGGGTCCGTCCGACGCTCGCGCTGCTCGACCGGCTGAAGGTGCGCACGCTCGACGGCTACGACGTGCGCACGCAGGTGGTGGCCCTGGTCAACGAGCACCTGGCGCCGAGCCACCTGTTCAAGAACCGCGACAACGTCGGCGACGGCGCCTTCCGGCGGCTGGCGCGCCGGCTCGAGCCGGAGCTGCTCTACCGGGTGTCGCGCGCCGACTGTCTCGGGAGGACGGGGGACTTCAAGACCGACGCGCAGGAATGGTTCATCGAGCGGGTCCGCAGTCTCGGCGTCGAGCAGAAGCCCCCCGCGCCGATCCTGATGGGGCGGCATCTCCTCGAGATGGGTCTGCCGCCCGGCCCCGAGGTGGGGCGGGTGACGAAGGCGGTCTACGAGATGCAGCTCGACGGGCGCGTCACCGACCTCGAGGGCGCGATCGACGCCGCCCGGACGCTCCTGGGCCGCTGACGGCGCGGCGCCGCGCCGGCGCCGCGCTTCCGATCGCACGCAGCAGCTCGTCGATGCGCCTAAGCCCCCCCTGCATCGATCCGTCGCCGCCGCCGTATCCGAAGCCGATGCGCAGGTGACGCGGCGCACCGAGCTGGTCCCCCGGCACGACCAGCACCGACTTCTCGAGCCGCAGCCGCTCGCACAGCGCGATGGAGGCGATCGGCAGGTTGTAGCGCACCAGCACGATCGCCCCCGCCCGCGGCGCGATGTAGCTCAGGATCTCGCCACGCGCCGCGAGCCACTCCTCGAGCATCGGCCAGTTGCGCCGCACGATGGTCCGCGTCCGGGCGAAGATCGCGCCGCGCCGCGCCGGCTCCATCGCCTCCCGCGCCAGGAGATCCGAGAGGGTCCCGGGCGCGATGGTGGTGTAGTCGCGGTACGACCAGATCCTCTCGACCATGCTCTCCGGCCCGACGACCCAGCCGATCCGCAGCCCCGGCAGGCCGAACGCCTTCGAGAGACCCGAGGTCACCAGGACCTTGTCGTACCGCCCCCAGAACGACGGCGTCTCCGGGCCCTGCAGCTCCGCGCCACGATAGATCTCGTCCGCCACGATCCAGGCGCGGGCGCGACGCGCGGCGCGGACGATGGCGTCCATCTCGTCGCCGGTGAGCACCGCCCCGGTCGGGTTGTTCGGGTTGGTGACCATGATCAGCTTCGTTTTCGCGGAGACGGCACGCTCGAGCCCGTCGTGGTCGAGACCCCAGCGCCGGCCCTCCGCGCCGTCCTCGACGGGAGCCAGCCGGAAGACGTCGGCCCGGCGCGCCCAGGCGCGCGACAGCCCCCAGGTCTGCAGATAGTTGGGCAGCATGTAGGCCACCCGGTCGCCCGGCTCGAGAAGCGACCACAGGGTCGCATAGTTGGCCTCGGAGCCCCCGTTGGTCACCAGAACGTTGGCGCGCCGGGCCCCGTCGTAGAACGTGGCGATCCGATCGCGCAGCTCCTCGGTGCCGTTCGACTGGGAGTAGCCGAGACGCGCGGTCAGGAGTGCTGCGCGGGACGCGTCGTCAAGGAGGAGCTCGCCCGGCGCCATCGGATCGACGCCGCTCTCGGACAGGTTGAACTCGACGTAGTTCTCGTAGCGGGACTGCATCCTCTCCATGCGGAAAGGCTCGATGCGCACGTCGTCCTCCTTCGCTCGTCGGGCCGTGGTTCGATCGGGGCGGACGCGAGTCTACCAGAGGGCGGGCGGCCGGCTTATCATGCTGCCGCGATGAGCGCGTCCCACAAGGTGGTGATCCTCGGGGGCGGATTCGGCGGCCTGCAGACGGCGCAGGCGCTCCGGCGCGCCCCGGTCGACGTGACCCTCGTCGATCGCCGCAACTTCCATCTCTTCCAGCCGCTGCTCTACCAGGTCGCCACCGGCGGCCTCTCCCCGGCCAACATCGCCTCACCCCTGCGGGCCGTCCTGCGCGATCAGGCGAACACGCGCGTGCTCCTGGGAGAGGCGACGGGGTTCGACCTGGCCGGGCGTCGCGTGCTCCTGGCCGACGGCGTCGTCCCGTACGACACGCTGCTCGTCGCCACCGGCTCCCGGCACCACTATTTCGGTCACCCGGACTGGGAGAAAGACGCGCCCGGTCTGAAGACGATCGAGGACGCCACCGCGATCCGCCGGCGAATCCTCCTGGCGTTCGAGCGCGCCGAGCGCGCCCGTGATCCCGAAGAGCGCTCCGCCTGGCTCACCTTCGTGATCGTCGGCGGCGGCCCGACCGGCGTGGAGCTGGCGGGCGCGGTCGGCGAGCTGGCGCACATGACCTTCCGAGGGAATTTCCGCGCCATCGATCCCCGGTCCGCGCGCATTCTGCTCCTCGAGAGCGTCGACCGCGTCCTGCCCACCTACCCGGTCCCGCTGCCGGCCCGGGCCGCGGCCTCGCTGGCGCGGCTCGGCGTCACCGTGCGCGTCGGCACGCTGGTCACGGACGTCCGGGAGGACGGAGTGACGTTCCGCCAGGGCGACGCGACCCAGAGCGTGTCCGCCCGGACGATCCTCTGGGCGGCCGGGATGACGGGGTCGCCGCTCGGACGCCTGATCGCGGAGGCCGCGGGCGCGCGCACCGACCGGGCCGGTCGTGTCCTGGTCGAGCCGGACCTCACCCTCGCGGGCCACCCTGAGATCCTGGTCATCGGAGATCTGGCGGCCCTCAACGGCGCCGACGGTGCGCCGCTTCCGGGCGTCGCGCAGGTCGCCATCCAGGAGGGCCGTTACGCCGCCGCCCTCATCGGCGCGCGGATCGCGGGACGGACGCTGCCGCCGTTCCGCTATCGCAACCTCGGGAACATGGCGACCATCGGCCGCGCCGCGGCGGTCGCCGACCTCGGATGGATGCACCTGTCCGGCTATCCGGCCTGGCTGGTCTGGCTGTTCATCCACCTCCTGTGGCTGGTGCAGTTCGAAAGCCGTCTTCTGGTGCTGGTCCAATGGACCTGGAACTATCTGACCCGCAACCGCTCGGCGCGCCTGATCACGGGCGGCCCCGGAGACTGACCCGCGACCTGGTCGCGGCCATTGCTATTTCCCGCACGGCCTCCTAGGCTTCGCGCATGGTGGACGAGGTCCTGCTGCTGCGCGAGCCGGACATCCGGCGGCTTCTCGATCCGCGCGTCTGTCTTTCTGCGATCGAGGCCGCGTTCGCCGCCTACTCGACCGGGCGCGCCGACCTTCCGGCCGTCATCCAGCTCAACGTCCCCGAGCGCCAGGGAGAAATCCACGTCAAGGCGGGACATCTGCACGGCGGCCCGGTGTTCGCCGTGAAGATCGCCTCCGGCTTCCCCGGGAATCCCGCGCTCGGGCGGCCGGCGAGCGGCGGGCTGGTCATCGCCTTCGACGCCGCAACCGGCGCGCCGGCGGCCCTTCTGCTCGACAACGGCTACATCACCGACCTGCGCACCGGCCTGGCGGGCGCCGTCGCGGCGCGGCACCTGAGCCGGAAGGACGCGTCGATCGCGGCGGTGATCGGCAGCGGCGCGCAGGCGCGCCACCAGGCGCGCGCGCTCCTGCTGGTGCGCGACCTGCGCGAGGTTCGCGTCTTCGGACGCGACGCGGGGCGCGCCGCCGCCTGCGTCGCCGAGCTGGCCGCCGACGCGGCCTTCGCGGGTCGTTGCCGCGTCACGCGCGCGGAGACGGCCGAAGCCGCCGCGCGCGGCGCCGACATCGTGATCACCGCGACCTCGAGCCGGACCCCCGTCCTGCGCGACGCCTGGATCGGGCCCGGCGTGCACGTCACGGCGGTCGGCTCGGACCAGGCGGACAAGCAGGAGCTCGAGCCGGAGCTCGTGGCCCGCGCCGACCGGCTGGTGGCGGACAGCCGCGCGCAGTGCCTGCGGATCGGCGAGATCCACCACGCGATCGCCGCCGGTCTCATCGGCGCCGATGCGATCGACGCCGAGCTGGGTGAGCTGGCCGCGGGCCTCGCACCCGGCCGGCGGACCGACGACGAGATCACCCTCGCCGACCTGACCGGCGTCGGCGTGCAGGACGTGGCCGCCGCCGGCGTCGTTCTCGCCCGCGCCCGCGCCGACGGCGCCGGCGAGCGGATCGCTTTGTGAGCCCGAGGATGGCGGCGGGCGGCGTCGGACCTGCGAGCCCGGGCGCGGGGCGAGCCGGCGCCGCGTTCCTGATCGCGGCCTGCCTTCTGTCCGCCACCGTCGCGCGGGCGGCGCCGAAGACGCCCGCCTCCCCGCCCCGGTTCGACACGCGCCGCGCCGACGCGGCCTTCGCGGAGTACGCGCGCGCCGGCTCGCCCGGCTGCGCCAGCGGCCTGGTCGCGGACGGCCGTCTGGTCTGGTCGCACGGTTACGGCCTCGCGAGCCTCGAGCAGGAGGTCCCCAACCGGCCGGCCACGATCTTCGACCTCGGGTCGACCTCGAAGCAGGTCACCGCGGCCGCGGTCGCGCTTTTGGTCAGGGACGGGAAGCTGGCGCTCGACGACGACGTCCGCAAACTGGTCCCGGAGGTCCCCGACTACGGCCGCGTCATCACCCTCCGCCACCTGCTCACGCATACCAGCGGATTGCGCGACTATACCGACCTGCTCTCGATGCAGGGGCGCCGCGAGGAGGACGTCACCACCGTGGCGGACGCGTTGCGGACGATCGCGCTGCAGCGCGGCCTCAATTTCGAGCCGGGGACCGAGTTCCGCTACTGCAACACCGGATTCTTCCTCGCCTCGATCGTCGTCGAGAGGGCCTCGGGCAGGAGCCTGCGGGCCTTCGCGGCGGAGCGGATCTTCGCTCCGCTCGGCATGACCCACACCCTGTTCATGGACGATCACACCCTCGTGGTGCCCGGACGCGCCACCGCCTACGAGCCGCGTGACGGAGGCGGCTTCCGTCTGGCGATGTCCGACTGGGAGCAGACGGGGGACGGCGGCGTCCAGTCCTCGGTCGAGGAGATGGCGCTCTGGGCCGCGGCGCTCGACGCCGGGAGGATCGGCGGCCGCGCGCTGACCGATCTCCTGGAGACGCCGGGCCGATTGAAGGACGGCACGCCATTGGGATACGGGCTGGGGCTGTTCCTCGACACCCACCGCGGGCTGCGCCTGGTGCAGCACGCCGGCGCCTGGGCCGGGTTCCGCGCCATGCTGCTGCGCGTTCCGGAGAGGCGTCTGGCGGTCGTCACGCTCTGCAACGTCGGATCGGCCGACACGTCGCGTCTGTCGCTCGCGGTGCTCGACGCCGCGCTCGACGCGCGCCCCTCGCCGCCGGCGCCGCCGCCGCCCGCTGTGGCCGTCGAACCGGCCCGGCTGGAGACGCTCGCGGGTCTCTACGTCAACGAGCACGTCGGCGAGGTGGCCCGGGTGGTTGCGACCCATGGCGGACTGCGGGTCGAGGGGCTCGGCGTGGACGGCGAGCTGGTGCCGGAGGGAGGCGATCGCTTTCGCTCATGTGGCGAGCGCCTCACGGTGACCTTCGAACCGGCGGGCGCCCGTCTCGAGGTGACTTCGGCGGGGTACGGCCCCGTTCCCGTGCCGTTCCACAAGGTCGCCGGCGGGACCGCGCCCTCCCCGGAGCGGCTGGCGGCGCTCGCCGGGTCGTACGCCAATCCGGAGATCGGGCCGCCCTGGATCGTCACCCTGCCGGCCGCCGGCGCGCCCCGGCTGACCCTGCCGGCGGGCGACGCCGCCGACCTGGCGCCGGTGGAGGGGGACCTGTTCGACGCGGGATGGGGACTGGTGCGATTCGAGCGCGACGGAACCGGTCGCGTCACCGGTCTCGCGTTCACCGATCGCGGCCTCGTCGGCGTCGTGCTGCGGCGACTGCCCTGAGCGTGGCGGGAGCCCGCGGAGCGGAGTGTATAATCCGCCGCATGGGAGAGGTGGCGTTCGAGTACGTGGTCCGCACCCGGCAGAAGACCGACGAGACCTATCTCATCGAGGTCGAGAAGGCGCCCGGGCACTTCATCGCGGTGATCCGGCTGCCCGACGGGACCACCTGGAACATGGATCGCTTCGACCCGCGCGCCCCGGCCCTTGCCAAGCAGTGGGTGGGAGGGACGGCGGCCGCGGCGGCCGATTTCGCGGCGCGCGTCCTGACCAACTGGTTCGCCAACGAAGGGATGGAGGTCGTCCGGAAGACGCTGAATCCGGGCGGCGCGGCCGGCTCGGGCTCCTAGGAGCGGTTCTTAGCGCAGACCGCGAAGCTCGAGGTCGCGCACCGCGCCGACCAGGTCGTCGAGGCGGAACGGCTTCAACAGGACCTTGTTGTCGATGAGCTTCACGAACCGGCGGGCTTCCCGCTTGTCCATCGCGCCGGTCACGAAGATCACCCGCGGCTTCATGAGCGGCTTGCGGCGGGCGATCTGGCGGAAGAGCGACAGGCCGTTGGCGTCGGGAAGCAGCAGATCCAGAATGACGCCGCAGTAGTCCCGGAACAGGAGGAGCGGCAGGGCGTCCTGGCAGCTGGTGGCCACGTCGACGTGGAAATGCTGGCTCCGCAGAGCCTCCGCCATCAGGTTCAGGATCGCCTCGTCGTCGTCGACGGCGAGGATCCGGTGCTCGGTGTCGTTTTCCAGGTTCGGGTGGTCGACGCCGCACGTGATCGACGCCGCCGATTCGGGTACCACGAGTTCGAGGGTTCTCATCAGAGTGAAGCTAGGGCCGGCCTCCGCGAACGGCAAGCGGCGCCGGCCCGATCACGGAGATGGAACCGGCTCTGAGAACGGAAATGTCATGGCGCTTCGGACACAACTGACCACCCGCGAGCGGGCCGTCCTTGGCTGGGGCAAGCTGCGCCGCCTCTATCTCTCCTGGCTGCGTCCGGGATACGTCCGCGCCAGCCTGGCGCGCCGGGTGGGTCACTGCAACCGCACGGGGGCCTGCTGCCATCTGATGTTCACCTGCCCGCTTCTGGACCAGAGGACCGAGCCGGTGCGCTGCTCGATCCACGAGATCAAGCCGCGGGTCTGCAACCTCTTCCCCATCGACGAGCGCGATCTTCGTGATCGCGATATCATCGCGCCGGACACGCCGTGCGGATTCTCCTTCGTTTCCCCGGAGGAGGCCCGGCGGCGCACGGCGGCAGGGGGGCAGGGCACGGCCTGATACGCCGTTTTGGACACCCGGATCTCCGGGCGGCGTTGATCTTTCGCGGCCGTCCCACCATATTCACAGCCGGTCCGGACCGCCCCGCGTCCGGACCTTGACGGGTTCCTCGCGGACCTGGCGGGAGGGGACTTCCTGATGTCCGGCGCCGATCTGATCCTTCACCCGGAAGAGTACGAGAGGATCCGCGACCGCATTTCCCGCCTGCGCACCGAGTGCAACGCCAAGATGGTGTTCCTCGTCGACAAGAACGGGCAGCAGATCGCCGCGCACGGCGACATCGACGCCGTGGACACGACCGCCCTGGCGTCGCTCGCCGCGGGCAACGTCGCGGCGACCGATTCTTTGGCGCGGCTCATCGGCGAGAAGGAGTTCTCGATCCTGTTCCACGAGGGCGAGCGCGACAACCTGCACATCTCCATCGTGGGCGGCAAGATGATCCTCGTGGTCATCTTCGACGAGCGCTCCTCGCTGGGGCTGGTGCGGCTGCGGGTGAAACGGGGCTCGACCGAGCTGAAGAACATCCTCGACGACGTGTTCGCGCGATCGGCCGCGCCCAAGAAGGTCGCGGCCGGCGGCGGAGGCGCCTTCGCCGAGATCACCGACGAGGACATCGACCGGCTGTTCAGCGACTAGGAGCTTCTCGACCGTCCATGACGTTCATCAATTACGCGGCACGCGAGATCAACTGCAAGCTCGTCTACTACGGGCCCGGGCTCGGCGGGAAGACGACGAACATCAAGTTCGTCTATGAGAAGACCAACCCGACGTCCAAGGGCAAGCTGATCTCGCTGGCGACCGAGACCGACCGCACCCTGTTCTTCGATTTCCTGCCGCTCGACCTCGGCGAGATCCGCGGGTTCCGCACCCGCTTCCATCTCTACACCGTGCCCGGGCAGGTCTTCTACGACGCCTCGCGCAAGCTGATCCTCAAGGGGACCGACGGTGTCGTCTTCGTGGCCGACTCCCAGGCGGCGCGCATGGACGCCAACCTGGAGTCGCTCAAGAACCTCGACCTGAACCTCCGGGAGCAGGGCTACGATCTGCAGACGATGCCGTACGTGCTGCAGTTCAACAAGCGCGACCTGCCGACCGCCACGCCGTTCGAGGACATGAAGAAGTCGCTCCACTTCAAGGGGGAGCCGATCTTCGAGGCGATCGCCAGCAAGGGCACCGGCGTCTTCGAGACGCTCAAGATGATCGCCAAGATGGTCCTGATGGAGCTGCGCAAGGGCAAGTAGCGCGCGGCTACGGGATCCAGGACCAGACCTCCACCATCACCCAGCGGATCAGCGGCCAGAGCAGCACCTTCCAGACCGGCTTGTTGTGCGTCGCGATCTTCGCGTAGCCGGTGAGGTTCGACTTCAGCCGGCCGTCGTTGTTGGGGAACTCGCTGAGGACGCGCACCACGGTCAGCTGCTGCTTCTCGTTGGCCGCCGGGGCCACCTCCACCACGGTGCCGTAGAAGACCTCCGAGGGGAAGGCCCACGGCACCACCCGGACCAGGGAGCCCTGCTTCACGTCCGGGGCGTCCTCCTCGGGGACCTCGACCTCGGCCCGGATGGTCGCCGACTCCTCGATCTTCGCGAACAGGTCGCCCGTCTTCAGGTAGTGATGGACCTTCTGGTCGACGTACGGGGTGATCACCCGCCCCGCGACCGGCGCGGTCAGCGTGGTCAGCTCGATCTGCTTGCGCAGGTCGTTCCACATCGTCTGCAGGGTCTGTACCTCGGCCTTCAGGGCGTCGAGCTCCTCGGGCCGCGTGCCGCTCTTGGTGAGATCGAGCTGCGCCCGCGCGACGATCTGCTCCTTCAGCGCCACCTCCAGACCCTGGCGATCGTTGTCGGCGGCGGCCAGGACGTTCTCGTACTCCTGCGCCGCCACCAGGTGATCGGCGAACGCCTTGTCGTAACGCTTGGCGCGCGCCGTGCTGGAGGCGGATTTCACCCGCGCCTGCTCGACCTCCTGGTTGGCCTTCTGCAGCTCGCTCTCCGCCGTGGCGACGCTCTCGAGCTTGGGTCCGGCCAGGGCGAGGTCCAGCTTGGCCTGCGCGGCGGCGAGCTGCTCCGCCGTGGCGGCGTAGTTGCGCTCGTACTCGCGCGGGTCCATCACGGCGATCGGCTGGCCGATCTTCACCAGATCGCCCTCATGGATCATCACCTTGATGACCTCGCCCTCGACCTGCGTGTGGACCTCGGTCTGCTGCACCGGCAGGAGCGTGAACGGACCGCCGGTCTCGTAGGGGTACGGGATGAAGCCGATGAGCACGACGACGGCGACGATGCCGAGCCGCACGCTCCAGCGCAAGGCAGAGCCATCCTTGCGGAACAGCCACTTCACCGAGCGTCTCCGGCCGATGCTGTCAACCATGGGCTTGTGCGCCACGAAGGTCGCGAACGCCAGCACGCCGAGCGCCCCGATGCCCCGGTATTCGGCGGTCAGACGGCTCCAGAGGAACCATCCGAACCATCCCGTGAGGACGACCGCATAGAGGAAGCAGACCAGACCGTAGATCGGGAACCACCTGCGATGACGCGGCGACAGGACCTCCGGCGGCAGCCGAAGCTGGATCCAGGAGCCGAACGAGGCCAGCGATCGCTCGCGCAGCTCCTCGATCTCGAGCCAGTTCACCAGCAGGAAATAGCCGTCCCCCTCGGCGATCGGATTCACCGCGACCGCCAGGAAAGTGAATCCCGCCACGAACGACACCATCAGGAAGGCGGTGTTGGGCGTGCCACCGGCCGCGGTCAGGCGCCACGCGATCATGGCGACCGCCCAGAGAAGCAGGTGGAAATAGAGACCCGAGAGGATGACCCAATCGCGCTCCTTCTTGTTTCTGAGATAGACGACGTCCGACCAGTCGACGTAGAACGACGGGATGATGTAGAGCGACAGCGCGAGGCCCATCTCGGTGACGAACTGGCGGTGACGCTTGCAGGCGGCGCCGTGGACCAGGGCGCGAGCACTGCGCACGACGATCGCCGAGATCAGGAGGTTGATGACCACGAACGACCACGAGAACTGACGCTCGATGGCCAGCCAGTAGTCCGACCAGCCGCTGTAGGTGACGGTCACGGCCCAGAGGAGAACGGCGAGCGCGGCGACATGGAACGGCCGGGTGAACGCCCAGCCGAGCCAGCGCGAGAGGCGCGCGGCGAACAGGTCCCCTTCGCCGAGGGGGATCTGCTTCCAGGGAACGAGGTCCTTGAGAACCTTGAAGGAGAAGATCTCCGGCAGCGTCCGGCGCCGCTCTCTGGCCGGGATCCCGTCCAGGAAGCCCGCCGCGGCCAGCTGCTGGATCAGGACGTCGAGATCTTCCTGGAGGAGCGGCTTGCCGAACTGCCGCTCGTAGTCCCGGCGCAGATCCGCCATGCTCGACCGGCCGTCGAGGCGGCGGCACAGGAACGCGGCCTCCGCCCCCAGCTCGAGCACGTTGCCCGTCTGCGGCTCGCTGGCGAAGTGCCGCTGGCGCGAGGCCACGGGTCGCGTCCAGCTGAAGATTTTCAGGTCGGGCCGGATACCCGGCAGCGTCTCTTCCATCGTCTCTCATATCCGGGAGCTCGTCCGGGGCGTCACGAAGGCCGCGTGGCGCCTCCCGGCTCCACCAGGACCGGGCTCGACGCTCGCGCGGAGGGCTCCTCGCGCCGCGCCGCCCCCGTCGGGTCCGCGCTCACCCAGGGCCCGGGACCCAGCACGATGCGCACCTCGTCCCGATTCGGGTGGCAGATCTCGTCCCAGACCGCGCGCCGTCCCTGATCGATCGTGACCAGGCCGATGCCGCGCGACTTGAACTGCGCGGCGACCTCGTCGCCGACCATCCCGGTCCCTTCCCACGGGCCCCAGTTCAGGCTCAGCACCTTGACGCCCCCCTGACGCCGGACACGCTCGGCGATCCGGTTCAGCACCTCGTTGGCCGCGGCGTAATCCGACTGCCCGCGATTGCCGAAGAAGCCGGCGACCGAGGAGAAGACGATCAGAAGCCTGAGCCGCGCGCGCGGCACCGCCTCGAGCAGGGTCAGGAGCGGGTCGACCTTGGTGCGCAGCACGCGCTCGAACGAGGCCTCGGTCTTGTCGACGATCAGCTTGTCCTCGATCGCGCCGGCGCCGTGGATGATCGCGTCGATCCCGGGATGCCGGGCGGCGACGCCGGCCAGCACCATCCTGAAGGCGGTGGTGTCCGAGACGTCGCAGGCGATGTATTCCGCGCTCGACCCCGCCGCGTGCAGCGCCGCGAGCGTGCCCCGCACCTCGCGGGCCCGCAGGATCGACTGCACGCGCGCCTCCAGCTCCTTGGGGGTGACACGCGGCTGTCCGGCGCGCAGCGACGCTCCCAGCACGCCGCGCAGCTCCTGCGCCGTCCGCGCCATCACGGTCGCCGGCGACTCCTCGCCCTCCGGCGCCGGCGTGCGGCCGATCAGGATGAAGCGCGCGCGGCTGCGCGCGCCCAGCTCCTTGACGACCTCCGCCGTGATCCCCCGAGCCCCGCCCGTGACCAGGACCACGCTGCGCTCGTCGAGGCGCACGTCGGGGATCGCGGGGATCGCGCCGTCGAGGGCCGCTTCCACGGCGCGCAGGCCGAGACGGCGTCCTCCGCGGTAGCCGATCTCGACCGGTCCGGGCTCGCCCCACTCGCGGAGCAGGAGGTCGCACAACCCGCCGTCCGGCGCCTCCGCCAGATCGATGGCGCGGATCCGGGCGCCCGGCCACTCCAGGGCGGCGCACTTCATGAACCCGGCGATGCCGCCGCGCCAGGGGACCGACGCGCCGGACTCCGAAGCCGGACCGAAGTCGCCTCCGCCGACCGTGATCGCGGCGAACAGGAACCGCCCTCCGGCCGAGGCCGCCAATTCGGGCGCCAGCGCCTGGGCCAGATCCAGAAGACCCTGCAGCTCCGTCCGCTCCGTCTGCTCCGCGTAGCGCGGCGCGACACCCGCGAACACCGGCAACCGCCGCGCCGGCGCGAGGTGGACTGCGGCTTCGATCCTCCCCTTCCCGCGCGCCGCCTCGACCGCCGCGTGCATCCCGTTCGAGGCGCCGGGACCCGCGACCGGGACGACGACCGCCTTCACCCCCAGCTTCTCGAGTCGCTCGCGCAACGCGCCGGCGGCGCCTCCGCCGTCGTCGGTCAGGAGGACGACCCCGCCGGCCGGGAGCGTCATGACCCGCCCCTCGCCGGGGATCTCGATGGAGCGCACCACGCAGCGCGGCGTCCTCTCCGTCGCGACCGGCGCGGGCGTCCCGGTTCGCGACCCGGCCGCCAGGTGCGTGGCGGCCGGCGTGCGCGTCGCCGCGGGCGCCGCGGCGGGCGCGGCCGGCGCGACGGACGCGGGCGGCGCGGCGGAGGCCGTGACCCGCGTCACCGCATCCAGGATCGCCCGCATCGTCGAGGCGCCGGAGACCGCGTCCATGAACGCGGGCGTCGGCTCCTTCATCGCCGGCAGCACCGCGCGGCGGAACGCCGCGATGATCTCCACCCGCTTGATCGAGTCGATGCCGAGGTCGGCCTCCATGTCGGCGGCGAGGTCGAGCATGTCCGCCGGATAACCGGTGCGCTCGGCGACGATCCGAACCAGCGTCGATCTTCGCGCGTCGCCGTCGAGAGCCACGACGCCTCCCGCCGGAGCCGCTGCGCCCGTCGCCACGGCGGCCGGCGCGACGGCGTCCGCGCTCCGCGCCCCCTGCGCGGCCGGCGATCCCGCCGGCTCCGTGCGCCCGCCGGCGAACGGGCGGACCGCCTGGAGGATCTCCCCCATCGTGCGGGCGGTCCCCATGGCATCCATGAACGCGGGCGTCGGCTCTTTCATCGCCGGAAGAACCGCGCGGCGGAACGCCGCGATGATCTCCACCCGCTTGATCGAGTCGATGCCGAGATCGGCCTCCATGTCGGCGGCGAGGTCGAGCATGTCCGACGGATAGCCGGTGCGTTGCGCGACGATCGCGATCAGCGTCGACTTCTGCGCATCGGAGTCAGGCGCCGAAGCCGGGACTCCGGCCGGCTCCGCCGGCCCGCCGGCGAACGGGCGGACCGCCTGGAGGATCGCCTCCATCGTGCGGGCGGTCCCCATGGCGTCCATGAACGCCGGCGTCGGCTCCTTCATCGCCGGCAGCACCGCGCGGCGGAACGCCGCGATGATCTCCACCCGCTTGATCGAGTCGATGCCGAGGTCGGCTTCCATGTCGGCGGCGAGATCGAGCATGTCCGCGGGATAGCCGGTGCGTTGCGCGACGATCGCGATCAGCGTCGACCGCCGCGCGTCGCCGGCGGGGGCCGCGACAGCGGCCTGGGCGCGGGGCACAACGCGCGTCGCGGCGGGCGGCTCGGCGGGCGCCGCAACGGAAACCGGCGGCGGCGCCACCGTCGCGGCGACCGGGGCCGGCGCGACCTGCGCCGCGAACGGCGCCGGCGCCGGAGCGGGGACGGCCTCCCGGACGATCGCACGTGACGCGACGGACGGCGGCCGCGCTCCGGCGCCCGGCTCGTCTCCGAAATAGGCCTGCAGAATCGCCTCCTGCGACTCGAGGAACTTCCGCATCGTCTCCTGCGCGCGCAGGAACACTTCCGCCGCCCGCGGCGGATGGACGCCCGCCGCGGGGGCGGGAATCGCGAGCGCCTGCGTCGACGGCCGCGCGACCTGAGCAGGCGGCGCCGGCGGCGGCGCCGCGAGCATCTGCGTCACCGGCGCGGTCAGCGCGGCCGGCGCGGCATTCATGCGGGCCAGGGGTGCCGGATCGCGCCTGGGCTCGCCGGCGCGGCGCGCGTAGGCGCTGTTGACGAGCCAGAGGTGCGCCGCCGGAGGCTGCGCGGCCCGCTCCGCCAGCAACGCCAGGTCGAGGAGCGCGCACTCGCGGCCGGAGTAGAGGCGATCGAAGGAGACGGCGTGCCCGTCGAGCGCCAGCGCGGCGAGACCGCGGAGCAGCTCGGCGAGGCTGTCGGCGGCGCG
Organism: Patescibacteria group bacterium; assembly: GCA_035638115.1. GTDB lineage: Bacteria > Acidobacteriota > Polarisedimenticolia > Gp22-AA2 > Gp22-AA2 > DASRAN01. Next base: position 163,340 of record DASRAN010000078.1, read on the forward strand.
CGCGCCGGTGTGGACCGCGAGGTGCGGCCGCCCGGCGAGCGTCTCCTGGACCAGCCGCGTGAGCACCTGGTTCGGTCCGACCTCGACGAAGCTGCGCACGCCGGACGCGTACATCGCCTCCACCTGCTCGGCGAATTGCACCGGGTTCACCAGCTGCTCGAGCAGCCGGCCCGGGATCGCGGACGCCTCCGCCGGGTACGCCGCGGCAGTCGTGTTGCTGAACACCGGGAATCGCAGCGCTCCGGGCACGACCCGGCCGAGCGCCGCGGCGAATCGATCGCGGGCGCGCGCCATCAGCGGCGTGTGGAAAGCGCACTGCACGGGGATCGGCGTCGCCTCGAGACCCTGGCGGCCGAGCGCCTCGCGCGCCCGCCCGACGGCCGCGGTGTACCCGCTGATCACCGTCTGCCGGGGACTGTTGGTGTTGGCGAGCCAGACCCCCTCGATCCCCTCGATCGCGGCCGCCACCGCGCGCCGGTCGCCCGCGACCGCGAGCATCGTCCCGAGATCCGCGTCGCCGCCGGGGGCGGCGCTCAGCATCGCCTCGCCGCGCTGGAACGACAGATCGAGCAGGGTGTCGAAGTCGAAGGCCCCCGCCGCGTGCAGCGCCGTCAGCTCGCCGTAGCTGTGTCCCGCGGCGCAGTCGGGCCGCACGCCGAAGCTCTCCAAGAGCCGCATCATCCCGACGCTGCACGCGCCGAGGGCCGGCTGGGTGATGGTGGTGATCGCGAGCGACTGGCGGGCCTCCCCCGCCTCGTGCGCCTGGAACGACGGCGGCGGGAAGATGTAGTGGCTGAGCGGGCGCGGGTGGCGGCCGCGCAACCGCGCGTCGGCCTGCGACAGCGCCTCCCCGATCTCGCCGAACTCGACCGCCAGCTCGCGCATCATGTTGGGAAGCTGCGAGCCCTGGCCCGGGAACAGGAACGCCATGCGACCCGGCGGCCCGGCCGCGTCGCCGCGATGCAGGACCCCCCGGGGCCACGGGCCGGCCGCCGTCTCCGACGACAGCGCGGCGAGGACGCCTTCGATTTGAGTCGCGAGCTCGTCCAGGTCGCGCGTCACGATTGCCAGACGGTGCCGGTCCTCGCCCGCCGCGTGGCGCCGCGCATGATGCGTGTAGGCGAGGTCGGCCAGGCGGAACGTGGCGCCGGCCGCGCGGGCGTCCCGCACCTGCCCCGCGAACTGCCGGACGCGCCGGGCCAGCGCCTCGCGCGACTCGGCGGAGAAGAGAAACAGCTCGGCCGACCGCTCGGCGCGTCCGTCGCGGCGCAGCGGGTCGAGCGGGTCGGCGGCGTACTCCTCGAGCACGGCGTGGAAATTGGTGCCGCCGAACCCGAACGCGGAGACCGCGGCGCGACGCGGCTCCGGGCCGCGGATCCAGGGGCGCGTCTCGGTGTTGACGTAGAGCGGGCCGTCGGCGAGCCCGCCGGCGCGGTTCGGCTCCTCGACGTTGATCGTCGGCGGCAGCACGCGATGATAGAGCCCGAGCGCCGACTTGATCAGGCCGGCGACGCCGGCGGTGCACTTGGTGTGGCCGATCATCGACTTCACGCTGCCCAGCGCGTGCGCGCGCGCCCCGGCGCCGGCGGCGCCGAGCAGCTCGGTGAGCGCCTGGCACTCGGTCCGATCACCCAGGGCCGTGCCGGTGCCGTGCGCCTCGAAGAGGGTCACGCTGGCCGGGCTGACGCCGGCCTGCTCGTAGGCGCGCTTCAGGGTGCGCACCTGGCCGCCGAGGTGCGGAGCGGTCATGCTGCGGGAGCGACCGTCGGAGCCCCCCGAGACCGAACGCAGCACGGCGTAGATCCGATCGCCGTCCCGCTCGGCGTCGGCGCGGCGCTTCAGGACGACCGCCGCCAGCCCTTCGCTGATGGCGATCCCGTCGGCCGCCTGATCGAAGACCCGTGGCTTGCCGCCCGGCGACAGCGCGCCGGCCTTCGAGAAGCAGAGGTAGGCGAACGGTCCCTGGATGGTGTCGCAGCCGCCGGCGATCACCCGGTCGCTGGTGCCCGCGGCCAGCTCGCGGCAGGCGATATAGATCGCGGCCAGCGACGAGGCGCAGGCGGCGTCCACGGTGAAGTTCACGCCGCCGAAGTTGAACCGGTTGCTGACCCGGCCCGCCACCACGTTGAGCAGGATCCCGGCGAAGCTGTCCTCGGTCCACTCCGGAAGCTGGCTCATCAGCCTATCGTCGGCGTCGGCGATGTAGCGCGGCACCTGGGCCCGCATGGCGTACTGCGCGCCGAGATCGGCCATGCCGCCGCCCACGCCGAGGATGACGCTGGTGCGGGCGCCGTCGTGGCGGTCCTCCCCCAGCCCGCCCGACCCGGCGTCGCGCAGGGCGCGATCCACCAGCTCGAGGGCCAGGAGCTGGGCCGGCTCGATGCTCGGGATCGACGCGGGCGGGATGCCGTACTTCATCGGATCGAACAGGACGTCGCGGACGAATCCGCCCCAGCGGCTGTTGATCCGGTCGCGCGCCTTCGGGTCGGCGTCGAACCAGGTGTCGGCGTCGAAGCGGTCGGCCGGGATCTCCTCGATCAGGTCCTTCTTCCTGAGGATGTTCTCCCAGAAGGCGGCCGGATCCCCGGCCCCCGGCAGAAGGCAGCTCATCCCGACGATGGCGATGTCCAGCGGCTGCGCCGGCGCCGGCCGCTCTTCCACGGAGCCGACGACCGGCGGCCGGTCGCGCAGCCAGACGACGCGGCGATGCACCTCGTCGCAGACGCGCTCGTGCAGATCGGCGATGGTCGACACCTCCCAGTTGAGGGCGGCCACCTGGCCGATCATGTACATCCCCTCGCGCCGCTGCTGCTCCGCCGGCACCTGCGCGTAGCGCGGCGTCTCGCCGGCGGCGGCCTCCGGCTCGCGGGTGATCCCCTTCGACGCGATGCGCAGCCGCCCCATGTGGCGGCTCTCGAGCCGCTCGCGCAGCCCCGCACCCGGCACCCGCTCGCGCAGCAGCCGGGTGCGCTCCTCCTGGAAATCGTCGTAGCAGGGATTGCGCACGCAGCGGATGGCGTGCCCCGGGCCCGACTCGAACAGCACGGTCTCCTGAGCGCCGAGCGCCATCTCCTGGAAGGTGGGCACGATGGCGCCGGTGGTCACCGCCTCCTTCGTGAACAGGTAGGCGGTCCCCATCTCGATGCCGAAGCGGGCGCCGCGCTCGACCAGCGGCTGCGCGATGGCGGCCGCCATCAGGCTGCTGGTGGCGTCGTGGATGCCGCCGGCGAAGTAGACGTGCAGATCGGCGAACGCCGCAGGCGGCAGATCGGAGTCCAGCAGCACGCCGATCATGCTCTCCCAGAGCACGAAGCTGCTGCGCGGACCGACGTGGCCGCCGCACTCCAGACCTTCGAAGATGAAGCGCCGCGCGCCCTCGTGCAGGAACGACTCGAGGATGGCGGGCGACGGCACGTGCAGGTAGGTCCGGATCCCCATCGTCTCCAGCTCGGCCGCGTGCCCCGGCCGTCCGCCGGCGATCACGGCGTAGGGCGGGCGGATCCGGCGGATCACCTCCATCTGCTCGGCGCGCAGAGCCGGATCGACGAAGCCGAGGATGCCGACGCCCCAGGAGCGCTCCCCCATGCGGTCGCGCGTCTCCTCCATCAGCGGCTCGAGCTGCGAGCGGCGCATCACCGCCGTCGCCAGCATCGGCAGCGCGCCGCCGCGCTCGACGGCGTCGAGGAACGCGGCCACGTCGCTGACGCGCGTCATCGGCCCCTGCATCACCGGATAGCGGGTCGACTGCGACGCCGCCATCGGCGAGCCCGGTCGCATGACGTCCGACGCCAGGATCTGCCGCACGGTCGCTCCAACGTGCTCGCGCAGGACCGCCAGGACCTGTCCCACGGTCGCGCCGCGCTTCGCGAACGAGGCGGCGAAGCAGGCATCCTGACCGACCGGCCAGGCGCGCTCCTCGACGCGCGTGGCGTGCAGCGTCCCGATCCAGGCCTCGCGCAGCGCGCTCGCGCCGAACGCGGCGTCGAGCGTCTCGTGCGCCGTCAGGCCCGGCTGCGCCAGGATCCGATACCGCGCTTCGCCCTTCTGACGCACCACCGCGGTCTCGCTGCCGTCCATGCGGGCGACGAGCTGGCGGATGGCGGGTGGCGCCGACGCTTCGCGCAGCAGGGCGAGCTGCCAGTCGAGCACGGCGCCGGCCGCGCCCGCCACGGCGCAGGCGGGCGCCGTGTGCCAGCCGATGCCGCCCCAGACCAGGACCGGGAGGCCGGACTGCGCCAGCGCGGACTGCGCCAGGACGAACGCGGTCTCCTCGCCGACGCGGCCGCCCGACTCGTGCCCCTTGGCCACGACCAGGTCGGGACCGAGCTCGGCGAGCGCCAGATCGCGCGCGGACGTGACGACCAGCCCGACCCGCCGCACGCGAGCCCGGGCGTCGGTGAAGAAGCGGCGCAGGCGATCGGGTTCGGCGGCGTGGACCCAGACCTGCGCGTCGACGTGCAGCCGCGCGAGCGCGACGGCGACGATCGCCTCGTCGTCGAGGTCGAGCAGCAGTCCGCAGCTCGAGGGAACGCCGAGGGTGAAGAACCGGGCCACCGCGGCCTCGGCCGCGGCCGGATCACGCAGGCCGGAGAGGTCGAGAATCCCAGTCGCGCCGGCCCGCGACGCCGCGATCGGGATCGCGGGGTCCCAGCTGCCGGGCAGGGAGATCCCGACCAACTCGAACGGCGACGGCGATCCCGCCGTCGCACAGAATTCCCCGGCCCCGGGACCGGTGGCCCCGAGATGACGCCTGGACATGGAGTCCGCCCCCCGCGGATTGTATGCGATCGCCCTTATTTACAACTAGATAGCAATGCTGTCAAGGCCGTTGTTGATTGCAATTCCGGCGTCGGAGGCCGCCTTCGCGCGGGTTTCCTGACGTTCCCGAACCGGCCTGCGCGCGAACGCCGCTCCGGTGGTACTCTCGTCGTTCGCCGCGAATCGTCAGCCCGGATCCATCCGCTGCCGCGATTCATCCGGAGGACGCTTGCCTTCAGCTCGTGAAGAGATCGCCATCGTCGGGATGGCCTGCCGGTTTCCCGACGCGCCGGATCCGGCCAGCTTCTGGGCCAACATCCAGGACGGGGTCTGCTCGATCTCCGAGCATCCCTCGCCGGACGCCGCGCGCATCCTCGATCCCGGGTCGTCCGAGTTCGAGCGCGTCTACACGCTGCGCGGCGGTTACCTGAAGGAGCTGGCCACCTTCGATCCGATCGCCTCGGGGATGATCCCGAACGCCGTCGCTTCGTCCGATCCCAGCCAGCTCCTGGCGCTGGAGGTGGCGCGCGCGGCGATCGAGGACGCCGGCCTCCTGAACGCCGATTTCGATCGCCAGCGCGCCGACGTGATCCTCGGCTACTGCGTCCATCTGCACGCGGCGAACACCAACTGGCTGCAGCACGGGCTGATGCTCGACCAGACGACGGAGATCCTGGCGCGTCTCGCGCCCCACCTGGACGCGGCCGCGCTCGAGGAGATCCGCGCCCGGCTGCGCGCGTCGCTGCCGCCGATGGACTCGCAGGCGATCGCCAGCGTCAGCGGCAACATCGTCGCCGGACGGATCGGCAACCGCCTGAACCTGATGGGCGCCTGCTACACGGTCGACGCCGCCTGCGCGTCGTCGATCGTCGCCATCGATCACGGCGTGACCAATCTCATCCTCGGGCGCAGCGACCTGGCCCTCGTGGGCGGCGTCTACGGCCACCTCAGCACGCCGATGCTCATGCTGTTCAGCGAGCTCGACGCCCTCTCCCGCAGCGCCGCGCCGCGGCCGTTCGGAAAGGACGCGGACGGGACGCTGCTCGCGGAGGGCGTCGGCATGCTGGTCCTCAAGCGCGCCACGGACGCGCTGCGCGACGGGAGCCGGATCTACGCGATCATCAAGGGGATCGGGACGGCCAGCGACGGGCGCGGCTCGGGGCTGCTCGCGCCGCGCGCCGAGGGGGAGGTGCTCGCCATCCGGCGCGCCTATGAGGAGGGCGGCGTCGACCCGCGCTCGGTGGGGCTCCTGGAGGCCCACGGCACCGGGATCCCGAAGGGCGATCGGATCGAGGTGGCCGCCCTGCGCGAGGTGTTCGGACCGGCGCAGGGGGAAGGGGCCGGCTGCGCCCTCGGCAGCGTCAAGTCGCTCATCGGCCACACCATCTCGGCGGCGGGAGCGGCCGGCGTGATCAAGGCGGCGCTGGCGCTGCATCATCAGGTCCTGCCGCCGACGCTCTACGGCGACGAGCCGCATCCCGATCTGGCGCTCCACGAGACGCCGTTCTATCTCTGCCGCACGGCCCGGCCCTGGATTCACGGCTCGCGCGACACGCCGCGCCGGGCCGCGGTCAGCGCCATGGGGTTCGGCGGCATCAACGCGCACTGCATCCTGGAGGAAGCGCCCTGACCCGCGGAGAGGATCGCTGATGGGTCCGGACGCGAACGGCGCGGCGACGCGGCGCGGCTGGCCCGCCTGGGAGAGCGAGCTGGCGGTCGTGCGGGCGGCCGATCGCGCGGCCCTCGTCCGCGCCGTCGAGGACGCGATCGCTCTGGCCCGCGAGAACCCCCGCGCGCCGCTGGCGTCCTGCGCCCGCACGCTGCTGCGCCGCGCTCCCGAAGGTCGCGCCTGCCTGGCGATCGTCGCGGCCACCCTCGACGAGTTCGCCCGCAAGGCCGCGCACGCGCTCAAGAAGCTCTCCGACCCGGAGTGCCGGCGGATCCAGGATCGCAGCGGAATCTTCTACGCCGCCGATCCGTTGTATGCGCCGGGGACCGTCGGTCTGCTGTTCCCCGGCGAGGGCTGTCAGTACCCCGACATGCTGCGCGAGCTCTGCCTCCATTTTCCCGAGGTGCGCCACGAGTTCGACCTGGTGGATCTGGCCTGCCGCCTGGTCGACGACGACTTCACGCCGAGCGCCCACATCTTCGGCGGTCCGCTGCGCGGGCGGGAGGGCACGCTCTGGAACATGGGGGCCGCGGTCGAGGCGGTGTCGGCCGCGGACACCGGCATGATGCGGCTATTCCAGGAGCTGGCCATTCCGGTCGGCGCCGTGGTCGGGCACAGCAGCGGCGAGTTCGCGGCCCTGGAGATGGCCGGCGTGCTGCGCTTCCAGAACGACGTCGACCACGTGGCGCTGATCCGCGACGGCTACCGGAACATCCGCGCCCTCGAGCGGCGCTCCGACATCCCCGCGGGGGTCCTGATCTCGGTCGGCGGGATCGACCAGGCCGACGTGCAGGCGCTCCTCGACGCCCATCCGGGCCGGGTCCTGCTGGCGATGCACAACTGCCCGCACCAGTTCGTCCTGTGCAGCGAGCCGGCGTTCGTCGAGGAGGTCGGCAGGTTCCTGTCCGCCAAGGGAGGGCTGGTCCAGCCGCTGCCGTTCAACCGGCCCTACCACACGCCGTGGTTCGAGCCGGCGCTCGACGGGCTGCGCGAGCTGTTCGCGGGACGGACCCTGCACGCTCCGTCCGTGCCGCTCTATTCGTGCGCCACCGCCGATCGCTTTCCCAGCGACGTCGCCGGCATCCGCGAGCTGTGCGTGGTGCAGTGGACGCGCCGGGTGCGCTTCGACGAGACCATTCGCCGGATGCACGACGACGGCATCCGCCTGTTCGTCGACATCGGGCCGCGCGGCAATCTCGCCGCCTTCGCGTCCGACATCCTCAAGGGGCGGCCGCACGAGGCGATCGCCGCCAACCGGCACCTGCGATCGAGTCTCACGCAGCTGCACTTCGCGCTCGGACAGATGGTGGCGCACGGCGTCCCGGCGCGGCTCGAGTTCCTGCACGAGCGCCGGGGCACGCCGACGCTCGAGCAGGCCGGTCCGGTCGCCGCCGCGCCGACCACGATCCGGCTCGCGACGCGCCTGCCCGCGCCGCGGCTGGAAGGGATCGCGCCGCCCGCCCTGTGGCCCGCGCCGTCCGCGCCCCCCGCGGGCGCGCCGGCCGGTCCGGCGGAGGCGCCGATCGATCCGGCGGTCGCCCTGCTGCCCGATCCGATGCAGGCCTATTTCGATACCATGGACCGGTTCATCGAGACGCAGCAGAAGCTGGTGTCGCGGTTCCTGCGCGACCCGGAAAAGCCTCCGTCATGACGCGAACGTCCGACATCGCCATCGTCGGCATGTCCTGCCTCTTCCCGGGCTCGCCGGGTCTGCGCGCGTTCTGGGAGAACATCCTGGCGCGGCGCTCCTGCATCGGCGATCATCCGGCCCCGGAGGCGCTGCGATCGCTGCAGCCCGACTCGAAGGACTTCGAGCGCATCTACACGATCCGCGGCGGGTTCCTCGGCGACGCGTCCCGGTTCGACCCGCTGGAGTACGGCATCATGCCGGCGTCGGTCGAGGGCGGTGATCCGGATCACTTCCTGGCGCTGCGCGTCGCGCGGGAGGCGCTCGAGGACGCCGGCCTGGGGCCGGGTCATCCCTCCGGCGAGCGCACCGACGTCATCCTGGGTCACGGCACCTTCACCAACCCGGGCTTCACCAACCACGTGTTCCACGCCGACGTGCTCGACCAGGTGATCGATCTTCTGCGTGAGATCCACCCGGAGTACACGGCGGAGGAGCTCGACGCGATCTGGCGGCGGATGCGCGACTCGCTGCCGCCGCTCGACGCGCAGGTGCTGCCGGCGATCATCCCCAACGTGATCGCGGGCCGGATCTCGAACCGCCTGAACCTCATGGGGACGAGCCACATCGTCGACGGCGCCTGCGCGTCGACGCTGCTCGCGGTCAACTACGGCGTCATGAATCTCCAGTCCGATCGCTGCGACGTCGCGCTGGTGGGCGGCTCGCAGGCCTGCCTCCTCCCGCCGACCTTCATGGTCTTCTGCAACATCGGCGCGTTGTCGCGCCAGAGCCAGCCCCGCCCGTTCGACGCGAGCGCCGACGGCACGCTGCTCGGCGAGGGGCTCGGCATGATGGTCCTGATGCGCCGCGAGGACGCGGAGCGGGACGGCCATCGGATCTACGCGCTGGTCAAGGAGGTCGGGGTCGCGAGCGACGGGAAGTCGAAGGGGCTGCTCGCGCCGCGGCTCGAGGGCGAGGCGCTGGCCATCGCGCGCGCCTACCGGCGCAGCGGCATCGATCCAGCGACCGTCCACCTCATCGAGGCGCACGGGACCGGCATCCCCCTCGGCGATCGAACCGAGGTCCAGGCGCTCACGCAGGTGTTCGGGCCACGCAACGGGCGCGCGGCCGACTGCGCCCTCGGATCGGTCAAGTCGATGGTCGGCCATTGCCTGCCGGCCGCCGGCGCGGCCAGCCTGATCAAGACGGCGCTGGCGCTGCGGCACAAGATCCTGCCGGCCACCCTGGGGGTCGAGCGGCCGCATCCCGACCTCGGCCTGGATCGCACCCGCTTCTACGTGAACACCGAGACCCGTCCGTGGGTGCATCGCGGCGGCCCCGCGCCGCGGCGGGCCGGCGTCAGCGCCATGGGATTCGGCGGCATCAACTGTCATTGCATCCTCGAGGAACATGCCGGCTCCTGAACCGCGTCGCGACGTCACGCTGCACCGCACCTGGCCGTTCGAGTGCGTCGTGGTGCGCGCCGCGACGCCCGCCGAGCTCGCCGCCGCTCTCGACGCCGCCGGGGAGACGATCGCGACCGACGCCGCGTCGCCGCTCGCCGTCACGGCGCGCGCGATCGGCGACCGGTTCGCGTCCGGTCAGCTGGCGGCTGCGATCGTGGCCGACTCGAGCGCCACGCTGGCCGTGCGCGTCCGGCAGGCGCGCGAGCAGATCGTCTCCGGCGCCGGGCGGATCGACGCCGACGGCCTGCACTACGAGCGCATGCCGCGCGTCACGGCCGCCGGACGTTCCGCTGGAGCCGTCTGGCTCTTCGAAGGGGCCGACGCGGTCCGGCCATGGATGCTCCGGGACCTCTCCGTCTGGCTCCCGGGCTTCGTGGAGGCGTTCGACCGGGTCGCGGCGCAGGAGGCCGACCCCGGACGCATGGCGGACTTCCTGTTCGGATCCGGCGGCGCGGAGCCGGACGCCGCGACCCTCGACGCCACCGCGCGCGCGCGACTGGCGCTGGCGGCGGGGGGCGTTCTGGCCCGCTGGCTGTTGCGCGTCCTGCCGCCGCCGGCGCGCGCGCTGGGTGGTCCCGGCGCGGGAGCCCCCTGGCTCGACACGCGCGCGCTGGCGCCCGGACAGATCGAGGCCTGCCCGATCGACGCGGTCGCCGCTTCACCCGACACGGACTGGAACGACCGGCTCGCCTCGGTGGCGATCGATCCCGACGACCTCGTTCTCCACGTCGGACCGGGCCGGTCGCCGGCCGGCCGCTCCGGGGTCGTCGCGCTGCAGCCGGAGGGGGTCGACGGGCTGCGCGCGTTCCTCGACGGCCTGGCGCGGCTCGCCGCGGCCGGCCTGCCGGTCGATCTGCACCCCTTGTTCGACCTGCGCGGCGTGTCTGCGTCCGGCGCGGCGGCCAAGAGCGCTCCGGCCGCGAGGACCTTCGTCTTCCAGCCGCGCAGCCCGCGGTTCGACCCGCGCGTCGTGACCCTGCCGGCGGGCGCGGCGCGGCCGGAGACGGCGATCGAGCCCGCCCCTCCCGCCGCCGGCGACGACCGCGCCGGGATCGTCCTCGAGCATCTCGAGACCATGCGTTTGTTCCTCGACCAGTATCAGGAGACGGTGCGGCGGTTCTACGGCGGGACGCCGGCCGCCCCGGGGATCGCCGGCGCCGCGGCTCCGGCGGATCCGGGGCCGATGCTGCATCGGATCCTCAGCCTCGTCCCGGGCGAGCGGCTGACGGCGTCGGCGCGCTACGACGTGAGCGAGGCGGTCTTCCTCAGACAACACACGCCCAACGTGTCCGCCGTCTCCAGCGTCGACCCGGGGGCCTTCGGCCTGCCGGTGATGCCGCTGACGTTCAGCATGGAGGCCCTGGCCGAAGCGGCCGCGCTCCTGGCGCCCGATCGCGTGGTCACCGGATTCGAGCGGCTCGACGCGCAGCGCTGGATGACGTTCGAGCGGGGCGCCGTCGACGCGGGGATCACGGCCGAGGTGGCGGCGCGCGGCGACCGCATGGAGGTGGAGGCCGCCCTGTTCGATCCGGCCGATCCTCGCCGGGTCTATCTCGCGGGCCGGGTCGTGCTGGAGCGCGGCTATCCCGCGGCGCCCCCGGCGCCGGTGCCCGCCCTGCGCGGGGCGGTGACCTGCGACTGGGGCGTGGACGAGATCTATCCCCGGCGCGGCTTCCACGGACCGATGCTGCGGGCGATCACGCGCATCGGGGAGCATGGCGAGACCGGCATGACCGGCGAGCTCACCGTGCTGCCGCGCTCTCCCCTGTTCGCATCGGCGCCGCGGCCGGCGTTCCGGATCGATCCGGTCCTCCTCGATGCGCTCGGCATGGGAGTCGGCATCTGGACCTGGCGCGAGGAGATGAACGGCGTCTACCCGGTCCCGTTCCGCGTCGGGAGGATCCGTCTGTACGGACCGCCCCCCCCGGAAGGCGAGAGGCTGGCGATGCAGGTCTCGATCACGCGGAACCGCGACGGGATGATCGCCGCCGACCTGTTCGCCACGCGCCCCGACGGCCGGCTGCACGCCGCGGCGGAGGGCTGGGAGGACTACGTGTACCGTCTGCCGCTCGCCGTGCACCGGACGGCCCGCGATCCATTCGGTCAGCGGATCGCCGCGCCGGTCGACCCGGCGCCCGGCGGCGCGAGCCTGCGCGACGTCGCGCTCGTCGAATTCCCCGCTCTCGCCCCCGGCTTTTTCACCGCCGCCGAGGGGATCTGGGAAAAAATCCTCGCCTGGTACTGGCTCGATCCGGGAGAGCGGGAGGAGTGGACGCGACGGGGCGGCGAGCCCGCGGGACGGATCGCCTGGCTCGCGGGGCGCGCTGCGCTCAAGGACGCGGCCCGCTCGGTCCTGGCGTCGCGGGGGCGGAAGGTCGGCGCCTACGACGTGCCGATCGGGACGTCGGATGACGGCCGGCCGCTGGCCGAGGGCCTGTCGCTGGCGCTCGCCGTCCATGGCGACCGGGTCTGGGCCGCGGCGGCCGACGCGGGCCGCGGCGCGATCGGTCTGGTGGTCGAGGCGCCCGGCGCCGCGGGCGACGCGATCGGCTCATCCGTCTTCGGTCCCGGCGATCGGGACCGGCTGCGCCCTCTCGACGGCGACTGGATCGCGCGGGCCTGGTGCGCGAAGCGCGCCGCGGCGGCGGCTCTAGGTCACGGCGCGGCGCTCGACCTGCGCGGGCTCGAGATCGAGACGGTGGATCCCGCCAGCGGGGAATTCCGGCTCCGGCCGGCCGGCGCCCTGGTGACCGCGGCCGGCGGCACGAACGTCTTCGCCAACGCGATCGGAATCGAGGCCGTGACCCTGCGGCGCGACGATCTGATTGTCGCGTTGTGCCGCGTCGCGGGCGCTCCGATCAGGGGGTCGGGACGCGCGTGAACCCTTCGAGCGACGCGACCCCGGACGGGAGGATGGCCCGCTCCCGCAGCAGGATCGGGATGCCGTTCTCGATCGGGTAACGCAGCCCGCCCTTCTCGGACACCAGGACGTCGCCGTCGCGTCGCAGGCGGCTGCCGGTCACGGGGCAGGCGAGAAAGCCGAGCATCTCGTCCGTCCCCTGCGGGCTCCCCGATCCGTCGTCGCGCCGTGGCCCGGTCATTCGGAGTAGATGTAATTGCTGACGCCGCTGCCGCGGACCTTGAGCTGCTCGTGGTCCTGCGCGTCGCCCTTCAGATAGAACCCCATGAACGCGATGGCGTAACGGGTGATCGCGGCACGGTTGGCTTCGCCCAGGTACCCGGCGACGTCCGGGTGGTCCTCCTTGAGACCGCCGGAGAACGTGGTGTGAATCGCGTCCTGGATCTCGACCATGTATTTCGGGCCGGGCAGCCGATCGTAGAAGAAGGTCCGATCGTCGCCGCGCCCCTGCTCGACCTCGGTCGAGCCGAACATGATCATGAACGGGACCTTGATGTTGGCCACCTCGTCGGGCGAGAAGACCGTGGCGTTGACCGCGTTGGAGAAGGTGATCGCGGCGCGCACCCGCGGGTCGGCGAACTGCCTGACGCCGCCGGCCACCGCCATCGCCGTCCAGGCCCCGAACGAATGTCCCATGACGCCGATCTTCGCTTCGTCGACCCGGCCGGCGAACGGCGACCCGGCGTCCCTGGAGGCGCCCAGCATGAGGTCGATGGCGGCCTTGACCTGCGCCGGCCGGTAGGCGATCACCTGCCGGCTGGCGACCGCGTCGTCGCCGAGCCACTTGTTGCGGACCTTCATCGCGTATGACAGCGCCTTGATCGCCTGGCCGCGCTCCTGCGCCGGCTTCCAGTTCGGCGGGATGCGGGCCAGGTACATGTCGTCGGTGTGATCGATCGCCACGACGATGAAGCCGTGCCGGGCCATCGTCTCGGTGATGAAGAAGGAGTTCAGACCGCTTCCGGTGGCGCCATGGGAGTGGATCACGAGCGGGAACTTGCCGGGGGCCACCTTGCCGTTCTCGGCCACCTGGGTCTTCACCGCGTTCTTGTCGAAGTGGTACTCGAACGGCCGCTCCGGATCGTCGGTCGGGTACCAGACGGCCAGAGAGGTGGTGGTCCGCTTCCCGTGCTCGTCGGTGCACGGCAGCTCCACGATCCGATAACCGATCTTGTTGCCCTGCGTCAGCGCCACCACGTCCTTCCCTCCCGGAACCGCCGCCGCGCCCTTGGCGACGGCGAACCGCGCTTCGCTCGAAACCACCTGCTTCGCCGTCACGACCCCGCACGATGATCCGCACAGGGCGCACGCCAGAAGCAGGGCGATCGTCCGGGACAGCGGTCGGGAACGTGGAACGGGTCGGTGACGCGGGATCATAGCCCCTCCATTCTAGCCGGACGAGGATCCGTCCAGCGGTTTTCGCTCTTTGCGACGACGGCTCTTGAACGGCAGGATGACGATGTTCTCCAGGCTCACGTCGCGGGGCATGGCGAGGAGATACTCGATCACGCCGGCGACGCGGTCCGGGTCGAGCGACGGATCCGGGGCGGGGATCGGGCCGTTCTGATCCCACAGCGGGGTCGCCACGGCGTCGGGCAGCACCGCCGACACCTTGACGCCGAACTGCTTCATCTCCTCCGCCAGCGACTCGGTCAGCCCGAGCACGCCGAACTTGGAGGCGCAGTAGACCGAGTCGAACGCCCGGCCGACGCGTCCGGAGGTCGAGGACAGGTTGACGATGTGACCCGCCTTCTGCTTCATCATGGCCGGCAGGACCGCGCGGTTGACCAGGAACGTCCCCTTGAGATTGGTGTCGATGACCAGATCGCACTCCTCCTTGGTGATCTGGTGCATAAGCCGCGGACCGCCCTTCGGCAGCCGCAGCACGCCGGCCGAATGGACCAGGACGTCGAGGCGCGCGAAGGCGGCGAGCGTGTCGCTCGCGAAGCGCTCCGCGTCGGCCTCCAGCCGCACGTCGCCGACCAGCGCGATCGGGGCGGGACCGGTGGCGACCGTCGCGATATCGTCACGCACCGCCTGCGCCCGCTCGCGGTTGAAATCGGCCACCGCGACCCCGGCGCCGGCGCGCGCCAGCCGTCGGCACACCGCCGCGCCGATACCGCTGCCGCCGCCGGTCACCAGCGCGGCCTTGCCCCTGAGGTCGTTCGGCGCCGTCCCGACCTGGTCGTTCATCCCGAGTTCCGCGGCCCGGAGAACGGCGGCGCCCCGGAGAACGGCGCGATCCGGGTCTCCGACCAGAACGTGTCGTCCGGTTGAACGATCATCGCCACCATCAGATCGGCCACCACCCGGGGCGTCATCTTGCCGTGCGGCGCCAGGGCCGGCGCGGCCGCGATGAGCGGCGTGTCGGTGGCGTCGGGGAGCACCGCCAGGACGCGCACGTTGTAGGGGCGCATCTCCTCGGCGAGGGCGCGGGTCAGCCCCATCAGTCCGCGCTTGCTGGCGGAGTACGCGGCGGCGAACGGCGTGGCCACGGTACCGCCGCGCGCCGAGGAGACGTTGAGGATCGTCCCCGAGCGCTGCTTCATCATCGCCGGCAGCACCGCCCGGTTGCTCAGGAAAGCGCCCTTGAGGTTGATGTCGACGATCGCCTCCCACTCCTCCAGAGGCAGCTGCACCACCGCGCGCGGGCCGCGGGCGGCCCCCCGCCCGGCGCTGGCGATCTGGATGTCGATCCGGCCGAAACGCTCCAGGATCCGCCCCACCGCCGTCTCGATCTCCTCCTCGCGGCAGACGTCGGCCACGAGCGGCAGGGCGGCCACGCCGTGCGCGCTCACCTGCGCGGCGGTCTCGTCGACGCGCGCCCGGTCGCGTCCGAGAACCGCCACGTCGGCCCCTTCGCGCGCCAGGGCGATCGCCGCCGCGCGCCCGATACCGCTGCTGGCGCCGGTGACGAACGCGACCTGACCCTTGAGAGGCGTCATGCGCGGGGCTTGCGGGCCGTCACTTCCAGCCAGTTCTTCGGCACCTCGGGGTACCCGGCCTCGTCCATGGCGGGGCCGGCGGCGTGCACCAGAGCCTCCGAAGCCAGCTCGATCGGATAGCCGCTCACCATGACGCGGGCGAACCCGCTGTAGGCGCCGACCGCCTCGTGGGCGCTCTTCGTCATCATGATGGTGCGCTCGCTCATCGAGGCGACCTCGAGCCCGTGGCCCTCGAGCAGCGTCTTCCACTCCGCGGGAGAGAGGTACGGGATCATCGGCGCGCTGGTGCCGCGCTGCCGCCTGATCCCCGGCCGTCCCTCGGCGCGCAGGCGGGCGTCCTTCTCCTGGATGTAGCCGAGCGCTTTCGCCATCCACAGACGATAGAACACCTCGGTCCCCGCCGGGTTCCCGCCGGCGTAGAACGCCGAGTTGAACGCGAAGGTCGCGCCCGGCTTCATGACGCGGACGATCTCGGAGATCAGGTCGTCGCGCCGCGCCGGAAGGTGAATCGAGTGACCCATGAAGACGAGGTCCGCGACACCGGATCGGTACGGGATCACCTCGGCGTTCGCCTCGACCAGCATCAGGCGGACCCGCGCCCCCGCCGCGTCGCGCGCCAGGAACAGTCCGTCGCGCGCCTGCAGGCCGCTTTCGAGGAACCGGGCCCGGCCGAGCGTGAGCGATTCGCGCGACAAGTCGAGCCCGAGGATCGTCAGGCTCGGCTGGCGCTCGAGCATCGCCGCGCTGATCGCTCCCGTCCCGCACGCGATGTCGACGACCACCGCGCCCGGCGGGAGCGGGAGCTGGGCCACGAACTTCCGATTGCCGTCGACGTAGGCCGGATCGCGCGCGAACGGCGCGTAGGTGGTGTCGAGGTCGTGCGAACCCGTCGTGCTCATCATGTCTCCGGGACTCGGCTCAGGAACGACATGATAGTCTCGACGACCCAGTCGGGTCTGGCAAGTGGGAAGAAGTGGCCCGCGCCCTCGAGCATCCTGGTCTCGGCGTGCGGCAGAAGCCGCGCCAGCTCCCGGCAGGTCTTCGAGAGCAGCGACTGCTCGCCGTAGACCAGGAGCGTCGGGACGGCGACCGCGGCGATCGCCGCGGCCGTGAGCCCCGCCTCGTCCCGCACGTCCTGAAGGAAAGTCGTCTCCTCGATGAGCCGGCGCCAGCGTTTGGACGACCGGCGCTTCGGGTCCCAGAGCTCCTCGCCCGCCTGCGGCCCCGGCACCAGCCCGGGCCCCTGGTTGGCGCGCGTCGACGCCGCGAGCTCTTCGAACATCGGCATCAGCCAGCGCGGCGTTCCGGGCGGCATCAGGTGCCCGCGCGCCGCGGTGCGCTCCCGCTGGCCGTCCCAGAAGGCGCGATCCTCCGGGCTGTCGAACGGCTGCAGGGCGTGCAGCCGCGAGTCGATGAGGGTGAGCGACCGGGCGCGCTCCGGATGAAGCGCGGCGAAGTGCAGGGAGACGGCGCCGCCGAAGCTGTGGCCGACCAGGTGCGCGCTCTCGATCCCCTGCGCGTCCAAGAGCGCCTCGAGATCGCCTGCCAGGTCGCGCGTCGTATACCCCTCGTCGGGACCCTCGGAGGCGCCGTGTCCGCGCAGGTCGTAGAGCGTGACCCGGTATTGCGTCGCGAGACGCGGCGCGATCCGGAAGTACCAGAACGCCTGGTTCGAGCCGAGACCGTGCGTCAGGACGAGCGGCGGGCCGTCGCCGAGGCGGGTGGCGTGGAGGCCGATGGTGCGGGTGCGGACGCGGGCCATGCCCGCTACTCCAGGTAGCCGAGCGCCTTGAGCCGTTCGATGACGACGTTCTGGTCGTCGGCGGTGAGCTCCCCCTCGCTCTCCTGGACGGGGGTGTCCTGGGACGGGTACGCCTCCCCCGAGGCGCGGCACGATCGCACCGGACGCGACGCGGCGAACTCGCGCGTGAACGCCTCGGACACGACACGCCCCTCGAGGTCGTCCGGCACCGGCAGATCGAGGCTGTAGAGGAGCGTCGGCGCGACGTCGACGATGGCCATCTCGCCCAGAGCGGCGCCGCGGTTCAGCCCGGCGCCCCGCGCGAACAGGATTCCCTGCGGCCGGTGCGCCCCCTTCACCTGGGGTCTCGGCCTCACGATCGCGTTCGACTTGGTGATCGAGACGAACCCGCCGTCGCGCAGCGTCACGACCAGATCGGCCGCCTCGTCCTTGGCGGCGCCGGGGTACGCCTGGTCACGGTGCACCACCGACGTGACGACCGGCGTCCCGGTAGCGGGGTCCTTCCAGGCGAGCAGCCTCCGGCCGATCTCGTCGGCCAGGGCGCGCCGCGCCTCGGTCGTCAGCGGCGGGCGCTTCCGGCTCAGGCCGTCGACGATGTAGACGCCGTTGGCCGAGGCGGTGCGCGCGTAGGCCACCGTCCTGTCCCAGTCGATCGAGGAGAACTGGTCGCGCATGTTGCGGGCGCTCATCTGCTCGTCGCTGCCGTACTCGGCGTCGGGGGTCCAGGTCAGGTAGCCGGCGTCGGCCAGCCAGGAGTTGATGTGGAACAGCTCGACCGTGGAGCCCGAGCCGTGATCGGAGGCGATGAAGGTCCGGGCCTCGGGACCGGCGGCCTGCACCAGGTCCGCGAGCAGGGTGTCGAGGACGCGGAAGTACTCGTGGACGGCGTCGCGGGCGGCGAGATCGTCCGCGGTCGGCTTGGACGGGAAGCAGGCCGGATCGAGGACGTCCCAGAGCATGTGCTGCAGCCGATCGACCCCTTCGAACACCACCGCCACGAGCTGGCAGTCGGAGCTGGCCACCAGGTCGCGGGCGATGGCGTGCCAGGAGCGTTCCTTGGCGACCATGTACGCGATCCACTCGCGCAGCGCCGGGAGGTCGAGGCGGTGCGTCATCAAGGTCTTGCGGTTCTCGTCCAGATCCCAGGCGGCCCTCTCGAGATCGAACCCGGGCAGCTCCTTGATCTTCTTCCAGTACGAGCGCGGATGCACGCTGGTGCGCAGCACGCGCGAGGTCACGAACCCCGGGACCATGACGCCGTTGAACGGCGGCACCAGGAAGGTGTTCGGGAAGTTGAGGAACGCCGACGCCTTGCCCATCCGCCCGGTGATCGACCAGAGCGGCTCGCACCGGATGTCGCGCGCGTTGGCGAGGCGGAACGGGATGTGATCGAGCGTCTGGTTCTCGACACGGATGAAATCGTAGATGCCGTGGTGACCCGGACTGCGCCCGGTGATCATCGAGGTCCAGGCGGGAGGCGTGACCGGGCAGACCGTGGAGATCAGCGTGCCGCACGAACCGGTCTCGGTGAAGTCGCGCAGGAACGGCATGACGCCGCTGGCGAACAGCGGGTCGAGCGAGGTCCGGGTCGCGCCGTCCAGCCCGAGCAGGAGGGTCTTGCTCATGCCGCGGCGAGCTCGCCCTGCAGGAACCGGGCGATGTCGCCGACCCTCTGGTCGGGCACGTAGTTGCCGTCCTTCATGAGCAGCTTCTCGGAGGCCAGGTTCTTCACCTGGAAGTGCTGCTCCAGGGCGACCATGAGCTGGACGATCTCGATCGATTCGAACGACAGGTCCTTCACCAGGCGGGTGTCCGCGGTGATCTCGCCGTCGAACGAGTCGATGTCCCAGTCGCTGGTGATGTCCTTGAGAATGGTGATGACTTCCTGGGTGATCTGGTCCAGACTTCTCGCGCCCATCCGACGGTTCCCCCTCCCGCGTGACATGCATGACCCGAAGGCTGCTAAAATTATACAGATGATCGCCTCGCCCCAGACCCAGAGAAAGGCCGCCCGGCGCGCTTTCGGTGATGGCGCGTGAGCTTTCCCGTGTCCGCCACGCACCATATCGAGCCGGTCGAGCCTCGTTCCCGGTCGGGCACCATCCGCCCGGGACTGCAGAGCGCCCAGTTCCGCTGCGTCGCCTCCGCCGGCATGGGGGATCCCGGCAACTCCTACCCCCACGCCATGGCCTGGTTCCGGGATCGCCTCTACGTCACCACCGGCCGGTACGCGCTGACCTCCATCTTCTCCTCGTCCCGGGCCAAGAAGAGCTGGTACTGGGAGCAGTGCCCCGTCCGGCTGCCGGAGAAAAACCTGTACGACGAGTTCGACCTGAGGGCCCAGGTCTGGCGCCACAATCCCGCCGACGGAGCCTGGGACAAGGTCCTGGTCTCGCCGATCATGCCGGACCACAAAGAGGGGCAGATGCCCTACTACGCGGGCGCGCGGAACATGACCGTGTTCCAGTCCCGCAAGGACTTCACCCCGGCGCTCTACATCACGACCTACGCGCCACCCAAAGGTGCCGGCGCGCTCCTGCTCCGCTCCTACAACGGGTCAGACTGGGAGCAGCTGGAGTTCCAGGGATTCGAGGCGAGCCAGTACCGCAACTTCCGCCCGCTGGTCTCCTTCAAGGGACGGCTGTTCACGGCCCCCACCGGAAAAGGCGACTCGGCCAACGTCTGCGGCTCGGCCGTGGTCCTGGAGTGCCCCGACCCGGAGCGCGAGCGCTGGTTCCAGGTCAACGTCGACGACTTCGGCGATCCGCACAACGAGGCGATCTTCGAGATGGCCTCCTTCAACGGATACCTCTACGCGGGAACGGTGAACCCGTTCGGCGCCCAGCTCTGGAAGACCGACGCCGAGGGGAAGCCGCCCTACCGCTGGACCAGGGTGCTCGACAAGGGGGCCGGTCGCGGGCCGAACAACGAGGCCTTCGTGGCGTTCGATCAGCTCAACGGCGCTCTCTACGTCGGCGCGGTGATCCTGGACGGCGGCTACGACCGCCGCCATGGCCTCGGACCGGCGCCCGCCGAGCTGGTCCGGGTCTGGCCCGACGATTCCTGGGACGTCATCGCCGGCGAAGGGCGGATGACCGACAACGGTCTGAAATTCCCCCTCAGCGGCCTCTCCGCCGGCTTCAACAATCCCTTCAACGGATACGTCTGGCGGCTGGCCGCGCACGACGGCCACATCTACGTCGGCACCTTCAAGTCGACCGCGACCATGCCGTACATGAGCAAGGAGACGGTGACCCCCGACGTGGCCGCCTTCATGGACGAGGACCGGCTGAATCTCCTCCTCGAGAACGTCGGCGGCTGCGACCTGTGGCGCAGCCGCGACGGCGTCGTCTGGAGACCGATCACGAGGACCGGCTTCACCACCTACTTCAACTTCGGGATCCGATCGATGGCTTCGAGCCCGTACGGCCTGTTCGTCGGCTGCTCCAACCCGTACGGCCCCGACGTCGCCGTGCGCCGCAAGACCGGCTGGCATTACGAGAAGAACCCCCGCGGCGGGTGCGAGATCTGGCTCGGGAGCCATCGTCACGCCGTGTCGAGCCGCCGGACCGCGTCGCAGGGGTTCTCCGGAGACTGGCACGACGAGCCGACGATCCCGAAGGCGCGCGAGATCCGGGTGGCCGGTTCCGAGGACGCGGCCGGCCAGCTCATCGAGGAATGGTTCGACCGCACCGGTTATCGCACGATCGGCTGCTGGCCGCACGAGGAGCGCGACGCCAGCCACGCGTCCGCCAACCTGGTGACGGAGCTGCTGTCGTTCCGCGTCGGCACCGAGCCGCCGCGCCGCATCCTCGAGCTGGGAAGCGACCACGGCGCCACCGCCGCGCATCTCAAGACGCGCTTCCCGGACGCCGTCGTCGACACGCTGCCGCTGGCGATCGACCCCGCCACCGGTTCGATGCCCGACGGCGTGCGCTCCCTCCACCGCCGGCCGGGGTCCCCCCCGCCGCCCGAGGAGCGCTACGATCTCGTCCTCAGCGCCGAAGGCCTGAGCCGCTCGGCGGCCGGACCGGCCTGGCTGGCCGCGCTGAGGAAGTGGATCCAGCCGGCCGGCGAGTTCGTCGGCTCGTTCTTCGTGACCGCCGATCCGGTCCACGCGACGGCCGAGCGCGGCGTCGTGATCGCGGGCGAGGACATCGTGACGCGGCTGCGCGCCGCCGGCTTCGAGGAGATCGAGGTCCTCAACGCCACCGGCAGCTGCTGGGCCCCGTTCCGCGTCCGGCTGCAGCGCTTCATCGCGGGCCGCACGGTCCGCGACGGGCTCGAGGAGGAGGACTCCCGGCGCGCGCAGCAGATGCTGTATGGTGCGTTCGAGCCGGTCGACGCCTATCTTCTGGTGCGGGCCGGCCCGGCGCGCCGACCCGCTCCGGAGGAGACGAAGGCATGAGCCGGGACCCGAAGGATTTTCTCGAGAAGGAAGACTGGATCCCGCGCGTGGAGCGGCTCGGCGTCCGCACCGACGCCCGCGAGAGTCTCGCCCGCATGCTGTTCCAGGAGGGGGAGTACTCGGAAGCCGCGGCCGAGGCCCGCGCCCTCCTCAAGATGGATCCGAAGAACGGCGAGGCGTTCCTCCTGCTGGCCCGGATCCATTTCGATCGCGGCGAGCACGACGACGCGATCGCCCTCGCCCGGCAGGCCGGCGCGACCGGCGCCTGCCGCGCCCGCGCGGAGCTCCTTCTCGCCTACATCGGCTACGAGCTGGATCAGATCGACGACGCCATCGCGGCCTGCGCCCGATGCGTCGCGGCCGATCCCCGGTTCGTCTACGGCTGGCTGACCTACGGCGACTTCCTGGGTCTCCGGGATCGGTATGACGAAGCGGAGAAGGCATACGCGACGGCGCTCGCCCTCCGGCCGGAGCTGGCCACCGCGCACCGCCAGATCGGCAAGATCGAGGCGAAACGCGGGCAGATCGATCGCGCGGTCAAGTCGCTCGAGCTGGCGCTGCGGCTCGAGCCGATGAACGGCAACGCCCATCTCAGCCTGGGCGACCTGTTCAGCGCGCTGGGCGAGAAAGACCGGGCCATCGAGGAGTACCGCGCCTGCACCCGCTTCAATCCGACGATGA
>DASRAN010000079.1:0-10442 GCA_035638115.1 Patescibacteria group bacterium
AGCGACAGGAAGAACTGGCTCGAGCCGGGATCGCCCTGGCGGCCCGCGCGGCCGCGCAGCTGGTTGTAGATGCGCCGCGCCTCGTGCCGCTCGGTCCCCAGGATGTGCAGCCCGCCCTGCCCCACCACCTCGTCGTGCTCGGTGCGGCACTCGCCACGGTAGCGCTCCAGCGTCTCCTGCCAGACCTCGCTCGTGTGCGCCATCGCGGCCGCGGCCCCGGGGATGGCGGGCGCGACGGCGGGGGTCGCGGCGTCCCCGGCGGCGGCCTCCCCGGCGGTCTCCTGCTGCTCGGCGATCTCGCGCCGCGCCAGGAACTCGGCGTTGCCGCCGAGCAGGATGTCGGTGCCGCGGCCGGCCATGTTGGTGGCGATGGTCACCGCCCCCAGCCGGCCCGCCTGCGCGACGATCTCGGCTTCTTTCTCGTGGTACTTGGCGTTCAGGACGACGTGCGGGATCTTCTTCTTGCGCAGCAGCTCGCTGAGGTGCTCGGACTTCTCGATCGAGATGGTGCCGACCAGCACCGGCTGCTTGCGCTCGTTGAGCTCCGCGATCTCCTCCACCACGGCGGTGAACTTCTCGCGCTCGGTGCGATAGACGACGTCGGGGTTCTCGATGCGGATGAGCGACCGGTTGGTCGGGATCACCAGCACCTCGAGCTTGTAGATCCGGTCGAACTCCACCGCCTCGGTGTCGGCCGTCCCGGTCATGCCGGCGAGCTTGCCGTACATCCGGAAATAGTTCTGAAACGTGATGGTGGCGAGAGTCTGGTTCTCGCGCTGGATGGTGACCTTCTCCTTCGCCTCGACCGCCTGGTGCAGGCCGTCGCTCCAGCGCCGGCCCGGCATGAGCCGGCCGGTGAACTCGTCGACGATGAGGACCTGGCCTTCCTTGACCACGTAGTCGACGTCGCGCTTGTACAGGACCTGCGCGCGCAGCGCCTGCTGCACCGCGTGGTTGAGCTCCATCTGGTTCGGATCGTAAAGGTTCTCGACCTGGAGGAACTTCTCGGCGTGCTCGACCCCTTCCTCGGTGAGCGCCGCGGTGCGCGATTTCTCGTCGACCGTGTAGTCGGTCTCCTTCCGGAGGCGCGGCACGAGGACGGCGGCGCGGGCGTAGAGCTCGGTCGACTCCTCCGACGGCCCGGAGATGATGAGCGGCGTGCGCGCCTCGTCGATCAGGATCGAATCGACCTCGTCGACGATGGCGAAGTTGTGCCCGCGCTGGACCATGCTGCCCAGCGAGTACTTCATGTTGTCGCGCAGGTAGTCGAACCCGAACTCGTTGTTCGTGCCATACGTGATGTCGGCGGCGTAGGCCTCCTGCCGCGCGGCGTCCTCCATGTCGTGCTGGATCACGCCGACCGACAGACCCAGGAAGCGGTACACCGGCCCCATCCACAGGGCGTCGCGCCGGGCCAGGTAGTCGTTGACGGTCACCACGTGCACGCCCTTGCCGGACAGCGCGTTGAGCGACGCCGCGAGCGTGGCGACCAGCGTCTTCCCTTCGCCGGTCTTCATCTCGGCGATCTTCCCGTGATGCAGGACCATGCCGCCGATGAGCTGCACGTCGAAGTGACGCATCCCCAGGGAGCGCTTGGCCGCCTCGCGGGTGAGGGCGAACATCTCGTTCTGGACGTCGTCGAGGGTCTCGCCCTGGGCGACCCGCTCCCGCAGCGCCGCGGCGCGCTCGCGGATGGCCTCGTCGGAGAGGGCCGCGATCGCCGGCTCGAACACGCTGATCTCGCCGACACGCGGCGTGAGCTTCTTGAGCTCGCGCTCGTTCTTCGTGCCGACGACCGCTTTCAGGAGGGAGTCGATGAACATCGCACTATGATATACGACCTCCGCCGCCGCGTAGAGGAAGACTCCCGCGACCACGAAGACTGGGACGTGAGGCGCCTGGGGACGCGGTCATTCTAACAGACCGCCGGGCAGGCTCCTAGAAGACCTTGGATTCCTCGAGGATGTAACGGAGCGGGTCGACGTTCTTCTGGTGGACCAGCACCTCGTAATGCAGGTGCGGCCCGGTGCTGCGGCCCGTGCTGCCGGTCATGGCGATGACCTCGCCGCGCTTCACCCGCTGCCCGACCTTCGCCACGGTCGACGACAGGTGGCCGTAGCGGGTCACGATGCCGTAGCCGTGCGAGATGAAGACCGACAGCCCGAATCCGCCGGCCGGGCCGACGCGGGTGACGATGCCGTCGGCGGGGGACACCACGCGCGTGCCGATCGGCGTGACGATGTCGAGACCCTGGTGGAAGTCGCGCATCCCCGTGAACGGGTCGCGGCGCCATCCGAAGCCGTTGCCCAAAAGACCGCGCACCGGATAGATGCTCGGGGTCGAGGAGAGCAGGAGCGCCTGCTTCTGGAAGGCGGTGTCGAGGGTGCGGAACGAATCCTCCAGCGCGCCCGACCGCTCGCGGAGGGTCTCGATCTCCCCCTCGATGAGCGTCTGCGCCTGCCGCGGCTCGAGCGTCTTGAGGTCGGGGAACGAGCCGCCCCCGGCCGCCGAGGCGAACTGCGGGGTCGGCGCATCGTCGACGCCCACCATGAGCGCGAACTTGGCCGCCTTGGTCTCGATGTCCGCCAGCTTGGCTCTCAGGTCGGTGAGCGAGGCGTCGATCTTCTCGTTGGCCTTCTTGAGGTCGGCGTTCTCCTGGGTCATCTTTTCCATGCTGGCGCTCAAACGGGCCGTCTTGAGCAGGAAATGGGGGAACGTCAGGCCGGCGGTGAGCAGGAGCGACAGGAAGACGCCGCCCGCGATGACGAGGTTCCGTGACACGCGGATGCGCCGGAATCTGGCGGTCGCGTGCGGAACGATCATGATGGTGTAGAACTTTTTCGCCATCAATCCTCCGACCGGCTGCAACGACGACGGGGCGATCCAGGAAGGCGCGGGATGCTACCACCCGCCCGCGGTCGCGTCAAGAATCGCTGTCATCGTTAGGGATTTCCGCTCTCCTCCCCGACGATCACAAAAACGTCAGCCCGTCCGGGCTTCCGCCAGGGGCGAATCTAGGTGCGCCGGCAGGGGGCGTCAAGGTCGCTTGCGGGCGCTACGCGATTCGCATAGAGTGACCGGCCACATGAATGCCCGCAAGGTGGCCTCGCCCGCCGCTCACTCGGGCCAGCTGCTCTGGGTTGGATTCGAGGGGACGAAGTGGTCGCGCGCGCTCGAGCGGCTGCTGCGCGATGTCGCGCCAGGAGGGGTCATCCTCTTCGGGCGCAACCTCACCGCCGATCCGCGCCAGGTGCGCGCGTTGACCGACGCCATCGCGCGCGCCCTCCCGATCGCCCCGTTCATCGCGCTCGACCAGGAGGGCGGCCGGGTCAGCCGCCTGCGGCCGATCGTCGGCGCGACGCCGTCCTGCGGCGCCCTCGGCGCGCGTCCCGACGCCACGGCCGCGGTGCGCCGGCACGCGGAGGCCACCGCGCAGGCTCTCCGGTGCCTCGGTTTCAACGTCAATTTCGCCCCGGTGCTGGACCTTTCGGGGCCCGACGCCGCCAACGGCATCGGCGATCGCGCCTTCGCGGACGACCCGCGCGCCGTGACCCTCCTGGCCGGGCTCTACGCCGCGGCCCACACGCGCGCCGGCGTCATCCCGGTCGGCAAGCACTTCCCCGGCCTCGGCGGCGCCGGTGGCGACACCCACCAGACGCTGCCGCTCGTCCCGCGCACCCGGACGCGCCTTTTGCGCGAGGACCTGCTCCCCTACCGGCGGCTTCGCGCCTCGCTGCCGATGGTGATGATCGGACACGCCTTCTACCCGGCGCTGCAGGGGAAGATCGAGCAGCCGGCCTCGCTCGCCTCCGGAATCGTCACGACGCTTTTGCGCCGGCAGGTCGGTTATCGCGGGCTGGTGCTCACCGACGATCTCGAGATGGGGGCCGTCGACCAGTCGCTCGACGGCGGCGCCCAGGCGATGGCGGCGCTGCGGGCCGGCGCCGACGGTCTGATGTTCTGCCGCTCGGAGGAGCGCATCCGCCAGGCGGCCGCGGCGCTGCGGCGGGGCGCCGACAGCGGCGAGATTCCCGCGGCGCGGCTGCGCGCCTCGCTGCGGCGGATCCAGTCGCTCAAGCGCCGCTGTCTCCACGGCCGGCGCCGCGCCCGCTACGCCGCCGCCGTCCTCGCGGCCGCCCGGCAGACCTTCGCGGCGCTCGATCCGGCGCGTGCCGCCGGGTTCGATCCCACGGCGCGCGACTGACGGACCCGCCGCGATCGACCGGCGCCGCCGGACGACTAGGCGAGGTCGCGGCCGGTCAGACGGTGGAAGATGTCGAGGTATTTCGCCCGCGCGCCTGCGGCGATTTCATCCGGAAGGCGGGGGGCCGGCGGGTTCTTGTCCCACTTGATCGACTCGAGGTAGTCGCGCACGTATTGCTTGTCGAGCGAGACCTGCGGCCTCCCCGGGCGGTAGTCGCCGGCCGGCCAGAAGCGCGACGAGTCGGGGGTCAGGGCCTCGTCCCCCAGCACCAGGCGCGCGCCGCTCCGGCCGAACTCGAACTTGGTGTCGGCGATGATGATGCCGCGCTCCTCGGCATGCCGGCACGCGGTGGCGTAGATCTTGAGGCTCAGATCGCGCACCGCCTCCGCGGTCTCCCGTCCGACGAGGCGCACCACCTCCTGGAACGGGATGTTCTCGTCGTGCCCCGTCGTCGCCTTCGTCGAGGGCGTGAAGATCGCCTCCGGCAGCCGGTCGGAATCCTTGAGCCCCGCCGGAAGGTTGATGCCGCAGATGGCGCCGGTCTTCATGTACTCCTTGTAGCCCGAGCCCGAGAGATACCCCCGGACCACGCATTCGACCGGGAGCATGTCGAGCCGCTCGACGAGCACCGAGCGCCCGCGCAGGACGTCCGCGTACGGCCGCAGCGCCGCCGGGAAGCGGTCGACGTCGTGCTCGCGCACGTGGTGGCGCACGAACCCCGACATCATCTCGAACCAGAACAGGGAGATCTGGTTCAGCACCTTTCCCTTGTCGGGAATACCGTTCGGAAGGACGTGGTCGAACGCCGAGATGCGGTCGGTGGAGATGATGAGGAGGGCGTCCCCCACCTCGTAGACGTCGCGCACCTTGCCGCGCCCGGCGAGCTTCACGCCGGCGAGCTCCGATCTCATGAGCGGTGTGGTCATCGATGGACTCCCGGAAAGGCGGAATCCTAGGACGGGCGGGCGGGGCTGTCAACGCTCGCCCGGGCGCCCCGGGCGGCACCGGGTTGATTTTCTGCCCGCGGACGATCTACAAACGATGTTCCTATGCCCCGCCCGGACGCATCCGCCACGCCCGCCGCCCTCCTGGCCACGGCCCTGCTCTTCGCCCTGGTCCCCGCGGCGCCGGCGCGGCTTCTGGCCGACGTCCCCACCAGCGTCAGCGGGACGGTGACCGACACGCACGGCGTGGCCGTCGAATCGGCCCTGGTGACGCTCACCAGCCTGCGCGGCGGCTCGTCGCACGTCCGCAGCGACGCCTTCGGCAGCTTCCGCTTCCCCTCGCAGGCGGCGGGCGCCAGCTACGCCCTGTCGGTCGAGGCCGAGGGGTATCGCACCGTGGTGTACGAGGGATTCCGCCTCGAGACCTCGCGACCGCGCCGCTTCGAGATCCGCCTCAAGCGGCCCGGCGATCGCGACGTGGTCGTCCTGCTCAGCCGCGATCCCTACCCGTTCGAAGATCTGATGCGCGGCATCCTGCAGGATCTCGACGCGCCGGTGCGGGTCGTCAACCTCGACAAGGAGGAGCATCCCGACGAGACAGTGCGGGCGCTGGCCGCCGAGAAGCCGAATCTGATCCTGGGCACCGGGCTTTTGACCGCGCGGCTGGTCCGGCGCGAGGTGAAGGACATCCCGGCGATCCTGACCCTGATCAGCGATCCGCGGCGCTACGACCTCGAGGCCGTCAACATCTCGTTCATCGCGACCAATCCCCCGCCCGACGAGCTGATCCGCCGGGTGCAGGAGTTCGTGCCCAAGGCGCGGCGGCTCGGCCTGGTGTACGACTCGCAGAACGCCCCCCTCGTGGCACGCGACATCAGGCAGTCGGCCATCAAGGCCGGCTACACGGTGCTGATGCGCGCCTGCTACAACAAGCGCTCGCTGGAGAAGGAGCTCAACCATCTCAAGGGCCGGATCGACGTCCTGGCCGTCCCGTTCGACCCGGTGACCGTCGGCGAGGGCGCGCTCGACTCGGTCACCGGCTGGGCGCTGCGGAATCGGGTCCCGCTGGCGGCGCCGGGACCCGACTGGGTGCGGCGCGGGGCGCTCTTCTCCTACGGGGCGACCCCCGAAACCATCGGGCAGGACGTGTCGCGGCTCGCGAGCCAGGTGCTGTACGCCGGGAGCCAGCCGCCCGAGTCCGGCTTCCGCCGGCCGAGCGTGCCCTTCCTCGCCGTCAACGAGGCCACCGCGCTCGCACTCGGCCTCGCCCTGCCCTCCGGCATGGTCTTCGACGTCGTCTACTGAGATGCGGCCGGCCGATGAGTCCCGCCCGGGCGATCAGGGCATCAGCCGGACTTCGCGGACGCCCTCGATCTTCCACAGGTCGCCGATGAACTTCTTGTGCAGCGGATGGACGGCGCAGTACTGCAGGCTCAGGAGCATGTGGTCGCCGGCCCGCCGCAGTCCGGAGGGCTCGACCGACTGACCCTGCTGGGCGCGCAGGAGCTTGTCGATCTCCTTGCGCGTCCGCCCCCGATCGTCGTCGAACGCCACCTCGCAGTCGCGCATGATGCAGCGGCCGAAGAGACGCTTCTCGACCAGACCGAGCACCACCTGCACCACGAGGATGAGAGCCGTGCTGAGGACCGCGACCGTCCGGAAGCCGCCGCCGATCGCCATGCCGATCGCCGAGACCACCCAGATCATCGCGGCCGAGGTCAGGCCGGTGATGTGACCGCGCGAGTGGAGAATGGTGCCGGCGCCCAGAAAGCCGATGCCGGTCACCACCTGCGCCGCGATCCGGCCCGGGTCGCCGCGGTTCGTCGCCAGGTCGAGCCCCACGTGGATCGACAGCCACATGAACAGGGCGGAGCCCATGCAGATGAGGATGTTGGTGCGGAACCCGGCCGGCTTCTGCTTGATCTCCCGCTCGATCCCGATGAGCCCGCCGCAGGTGATCGCCAGGAGCGCCTTGAGGAGGAAGTCCCACAGGACGGGTCCTGCATCCGCGGACAGGCTGGACAGCATCGCTCGGCCTCCTGGGTCGCCCTTGGCGCAAAGGTATAATCTCCGCCCTCGTCAAGCAAGGATGCCGGGGGCGAGAGGGACGGGATGCGAACCGATTCGTGGTCCACGAGCACCGCGGGCGCCCCGGCCGCCACGGCCGCCCGGGCCGCGCGGCCGGCCCCGTTGCTCGCGACCCTGGCGCTCGGTCTTCTGGCCGGCGCCGCCCTGGCGTTCCTGGCCGGCCGGGCCCTCCTGACGCGGGGCGCTCCGGGGTCCGCGACCTCGACGGCCCCGGAGACCGGGTCGGAGACGCCGTCGACCGGGCCGGCGACGGCGCCGATCACCCCGCCCGCGCCGGGCGAAGGGTACGCGCCGATCGCCCGCGCGGTGATGCCCTCGGTCGTCAACATCTCCTCGCTCCAGGTGATCAAGACGTACGAGCGCTACTCGCCGTTCATGGCCGACCCGTTCTTCCAGCAGTTCTTCGGGGGCGGCGGGTACGACTACGTCGTGCCGCGCGAGCGGCGCGAGCTGAGCCTCGGCTCGGGCGTCATCGCCGACCCCAAGGGGATCATCCTGACCAACAACCACGTCGTCGAGCACGCCACCGAGGTGAAGGTGGCGCTCTCCGACGGGCGCGAGCTGCCCGCGAAGATCATCGGCGTCGACACACGCACCGACCTGGCGGCGCTCAAGGTGGCCGAGTCGGGGCTGCCGAGCGCCGTGCTCGGCGATTCGGACAAGCTCCAGGTCGGCGACATCGTGCTGGCGTTCGGCAACCCGTTCGGGCTCGGCGGGACCGTCACCATGGGGATCGTCAGCGCCATCGGACGGGGCAACATCGGCGTCGCCGACTACGAGGACTTCATCCAGACCGACGCCGCCATCAACCCGGGCAACTCCGGCGGCGCGCTGGTCGACACGCGCGGCGAGGTGATCGGCATCAACACCGCGATCCTGTCGCAGAGCGGCGGCTATCAGGGGGTCGGGTTCGCCATCCCGGCGAACATGGTGCGCGAGGTCGTCGACAGCCTGATCAAGAACGGCCGCGTCATCCGCGGCTATTCCGGGCTGGCGTTGCAGGGGATCACGCCCGACCTGGCGCGCGCCTTCGGCCTTCCGGACACGCACGGCGCCCTGGTGACCGCCCTCGATCCGCAAGGACCCGCCGCCGAGGCCGGGCTGCGGCGCGGCGACGTCATCGTGTCGCTCAAGGGACGCCCGGTCGCGACCGACGACGAGCTGCGCACCCAGATGTCACGGCTCAAGCCGGGGGATCGGACGACGCTCGGCGTGCTGCGGAGCGGCCGGCGGATGGACGTCGATCTCCTCCTGGTCGAGCCGCCGGAGACCCAGCACCCGCGTCGTCGCGGCTGAGCGCGTCCGCGGCACGGTCGAGGAACCCGACCTCCTCGACGGTCAGCGTCACCGCCCCGAAGTCCTCCTCCACCCGGCCGCGCAGCAGGTACGGCCGCGCCGCGTTCAGCATCCGGCAGAAGCGGGCGTAAGGACGCGGGAAGAAGGTCGTCTCGTAGATCGCCGTCGTGTCCTCGAACGACACGAACTCCATCGGCTCGTCGTCTTTGGTCGTGACGATCTTGCCGGTGATGAGCCAGCCGATCGCCGCCACCCGCTCCCCCACGTGCCGCGCCATGTCGGAGCCGCGCACCAGCACCGTCCCGGCGCGCCGCAGCCGGAGAAGCGCGTCGCGGTAGAGCGTCAGCGGGTGGCGGCTCAGGAGCATGCCGAGCGCCTCCTCCTCGTCGCGCAGGAGCTTGGCGGTGTCGTGCGGGCGCGGCTCGGGGAGCGGCCCCGGCTCCGGCGCGAACAAGGGGCGCGTGCCGCCCCGACGCCGCCCCTCGCCGCGCGCCTCCCATTCCTGGATCCGCCAGTGGAGAAGCGGCCGGGCCGCATGACCGCGCGCCGCGTGCCGCGCCCCGAGACCGGCGCCGTCGAGCGCCCCGGCGCGCACCAGCCGCCGGGCGTCCGCCGCGTCGATCTCCACCCGGCGCAGGAGATCGTCGAGCGCGGCATAGGGGCCGCCCTGCGCGCGTCCCGCGACGATCGCCTTCGCCGTCTCCTCGCGCAGGCCGCGGATCTCCCCCAGCCCGGCGCGCACCCGGCCGCGCGCGCCCGCCTCCGGCTCCGCGCGTGCGTCGCCCGCCCCCGGCGCCGCGGGCGCGCCGGCCGCGCTCCGGCCGCTCCAGGAGAAAGCGCTCTCGTTGACGTCGGGTGGCAGGACCTCGATCCCCATCCGGCGGCACTCCGAGACGTACGCGAACGGCGAATAGTAGCCGCCGCCGTTGGCCAGGACCGCCGCCATGAACTCGGCCGGGTGGTGCGCCTTGAGCCAGGCCGACTTGAACGACACCAGCGCGTACGACGCCGAGTGCGGCTTGCAGAAGGAATAGCCGGAGAAGCTCAGGATCATCCGCCAGACCTCGGTCACGACGTCGCCCGCGATGCCGCGCTCGGCGGCGCCGGCGGCGAAGCGCTGCCGGAAATCCTCCACCTGCTTCCCCGCCCACTTCTTCGACAGCACCTTCCGCAGCCCGTCCGCCTCGGCGTCGGTGAAGCCGGCCATGCGGATGGCGACGCGCGCGACGTCCTCCTGGTAGCACATGATCCCGTAGGTGTCGCGCAGGACGTCGGCGAGGATCGGGTGGATCGGCTCGTACGCGCCGCCCCGCAGGCGCCGCACGTACTCGCGGATGTACTCGTTGGCCGCGGGCCGGATGATCGACGAGTGGATGACCAGGTGGTCGAAGTCGCCGCGCCGGGTCTTCTGCTGCAGTTGCCGCATCGCCGGCGACTCGACGTAGAAGACCCCCATGGTGTCGCCGTCGCGGACGATCTCCTGGGTGCGCGGGTCGTCGACCGGATCGAACTCGCCGTAGCGGATCTCGGGACCCCCGCCCGCGTGGATCGAAGCACAAGCGTCGCGGATGACCGACAGCGACCGGTTGCCCAGCAGGTCGATCTTCACCAGCCCCGCCTCCTCGGCCTGATCCTTCTCCCACTGGATGACCCGCACCCCTTTGGCGGCGCGCTCCACCGGGACGTGCGCGTCGACCCCGTCCGGCGCCATCACCACGCCGCCGCAGTGCACCGACAGGTGCCGCGGCGTCCCGTCGAGCCGCGCCGCCAGACCGAGGATCTCCGGCCACGGCTTGCGTCCCAGCAGGCCGCCACGCGCCGCCTCCAGCTCGTCGCCGCGCAGGCGTCGCGGATGACCGACAGCGACCGGTTGCCGAGCAGGTCGATCTTCACCAGCCCCGCCTCCTCGG
>DASRAN010000080.1:0-49524 GCA_035638115.1 Patescibacteria group bacterium
CCCTCGCCTCGGCCGGCCGGTGTAGAATGTGCCCCTCGAAAAACTCATGAACTCCGCAGGAGGTGCGTCATGGCATTGCGCATAGGGGACGAGGCTCCCAATTTCACCGCCCAATCGACCCAGGGCACCATCTCGTTCCACGACTGGATCGGGGACGGATACGCGATTCTCTTCTCCCATCCCAAGGACTTCACTCCGGTCTGCACGACGGAGCTGGGATACGTGGCCCGTCTGCAGCCGGAGTTCGAGAAGCGCAACACCAAGGTGATCGGCCTCTCCATCGACTCGGTCGACGATCATGGGCGCTGGTCGAAGGACATCGAGGAGACCCAGGGGTTCGCGGTCAAGTACCCGATGATCGGCGATTCCGATCTCAACGTCGCCAAGCTGTACGACATGATCCATCCGAACGCGAGTGGCCCGGCGCAGGGGCGCACGGCGCAGGACAACGCGACCATCCGCTCCGTGTTCATCATCGGCCCCGACAAGAAGATCAAGGCGACGCTGACCTATCCGATGAGCAGCGGCCGCAACTTCGACGAGATCCTGCGTCTGCTCGATTCGATCCAGCTCACCGCGAAGCACAAGGTGGCGACGCCGGTGAACTGGACGCAGGGACAGGACGTCATCATCGTCCCGGCGGTCAAGGACGAGGAAGCGAAGCAGAAGTTCCCGGGCGGCTGGAAGTCGCCGAAGCCGTACCTGAGGATCGTCCCGCAGCCGAAGTAGGGTCCCGGCTCCACGGCGATCGGAGGCGATCGATGACGGAGAGGCTCCTTCCGTTTCTCCTCGTCGGCGTCGGCGGGTTCATCGGGGCGAACGCCCGGTTTGTCGCCGCTCGCTGGGTCGAGGGGCTGTTCGAGACCCGGTTCCCGCTCGGGACGTTTCTCATCAACGTCAGCGGCTCTTTCCTGCTCGGGGTGCTCGGCGGGTTCCTGGCTCAGAAGGCCGGGCCGCCCGGCGACGCGCTCCGGCTGGCGCTCGGGGTCGGTTTCCTCGGCGCCTTCACCACCTTCTCGACCTTCGAGTACGAGACCCACGCGCTGCTCGAGGACGGGGTCTGGCTGGCCGCCACGATGAACGTCGTCCTGAGCCTGGTCATCGGGCTGTTCGCCGTCCGCCTCGGGCTCCTGGCGGCGCGATCATGGTTCTGAGCCCGCAGCATGAAGACTCGCGCGTGACCGGTCCGGCGCGCGTGGACTAGGTCCAGACCGAGCGCCAGGCGGCGGCCGCCCGCGCGACCGCGCCGCGATCGCGGCGCAGGAGGGGTCGCAGGCGCTCGACGAGCGCGGCGGCGTCGATTCCGGCTTCCTTCTCCTGCTCCTTGCGCGATCCGTGCGGGATGAAACGATCCGGCAGCCCCGCGCGCTGCACCGCGTCGGCCGGCAGACCCATCTCGTTGCAGGCCTCCAGGACGCACGATCCGAACCCACCGTCGACCTGGTGATCCTCGAGCGTCAGGATCGGGATGCCGGCGCGCACCAAGTCGCGGATCAGATCGCGATCGAGCGGCTTGGCGAAGCGGGCGTCGTAGACCGCGACCAGATGACCCTCGGCGGCGAGGGTCGCCCGCGCCTGCAGCGCCGTGACCACCGGGTAGCCGTAGGCCAGGATGGCGGCCGAGGTGCCCGGGGCCACCAGGTGGGCCTTGCCCAGCACGAAGGGCGGCAGCTCCCCGGGGAGCGGCTCGGGGACCTTCTCGCGCGGGTAGCGCACGGCCGAAGGTCCGGCGTCATACTCGCGCATGAACTCGAGCGCCGCCCGAAGGGTCGGCTCGTCGCGCACCGCCATCAGGACCATACCGGGCAGCCCGCGCAGAAACGCGATGTCGAGGAAGCCGTGGTGCACCGCGCCGTCGCCGCCGACCAGGCCCGCCCGGTCCATGCAGAAGCGCACCGGGAGCCCCTGCAGCGAGACCTCCTGGAACACCTGGTCGAAGCCGCGCTGCATGAAGGTGGAGTAGATGGTGGCGAACGGCCGCAGACCCGTCTTCGCCATGCCGGCGCACATGTCGATGGCGTGCGACTCGGCGATACCGACGTCGAAGGCCCGATCGGGGAACTGCGGGATGACCTTGTTGAGCCCGGTCCCGTCCGCCATCCCGGCCGTGACGGTGACCACTTTCGGGTCGCGCCGCATCAGGTCGATCATGGCATCAGCGTACGCGGCCGTGAACGAGCGGCCGTCCGAGCCGATCTCGACGCGGCAGCCATTGACGCGGAACGGCGACGGGGAATGGAACGTGGTCGGGTCCTGTGACGCGAAATCGAAACCCTTCCCCTTGATCGTCTTCACGTGCAGCAGGACCGGGCGCTCGATCTCCTTGACCTCGCGCAGCATCTCGATGAGCGCGCCGAGGTCGTGGCCGTCGATCGGCCCGATGCAGAGCAGCCCGAAGTGCTCGAACAGATGGGCGTGATCGAGCGCCGCCTTGGCGACCTCGCCGAGGCGGTGATAGACCTCCTCCAGGCTCTGGCCCGCGGGGACCCGCTTGAGGACCTCGCGCGCCCGTCCCTTGAGACCCGCGAACACCGGATTGACGCGGATGCGGTCGAAGTAGCCGGCCAGGGCGCCCTGCGGCTTGCCGATCGACATGCCGTTGTCGTTGAGAACGACCAGGAGCTGCCGCTTGAGCGTGCCGGCGTTGTTGAGCCCTTCCATGGAGACGCCGTTGACGATCGCCGCGTCGCCCACCAGGACGACCGCGCGCCGGTCCGGCTCGCCGTTGATCTGATCGCCGCGCGCCATGCCGATGGCGGTCGACACGCCGGTGCCCGCGTGTCCGACGCTGAACAGGTCGTAGTCGCTCTCGCCGGGCTCGGGGAAGCCGGCCATCCCGCCGCTCTGCCGCAGCCGGTCGAGCAGCGGCAACCGCCCGGTGACCAGCTTGTGCGCGTAGCACTGGTGGCCGACGTCGAACAGCAGCCGGTCGCGCCCGAAGTCGAAGACATAGTGCAGCGCGAGCGTCAGCTCGACGACGCCCAGGTTCGGAGCCAGGTGGCCGCCGCTCTTCGCCACCTGGTCGCAGATCGCGGTGCGGATCTCGCCGGCCAGGACGCCGAGATCGGCGACCGACATGGACTTCAATGCCGCGGGAGACAGCGTGTCGTTCAGGTATCGAAAGTGGCTCATCTCGCCTCGTTCGGGCGTTATCTTACGCCGGTCGCATCAACGGCGCCACCGCGCCGCGATCGAGCGCGGCGCGCAGCCGGTTCGTGATGTCGGTCACCTCGTCGCGCGTCAGCTTGGCCCCGGCCCCCGCCCGCTCGACGCGGTCCAGGGTGGCGCGCGCCAGAAGGACGGGCAGGGCGGTGAACGCCACGATCCCGCGGTCGGCCCGCGCGCGCTCCAGCCGCACGCAGTATCGGGCGGCCGCCTCCAGGTCTCGCCGCGCCAGGCCGAGGACCTCGTCCCCCCCGATCCCCTTCGGCAGATAGTGCCGGCCCTCGTTGGCGTCGCGCGCCCGGTCCTTGATGATGTTCACCAGCTGCAGCCCCTCGCCGAACACGGTGGCGTCGCGCCGGATCTGCGGCGCGATCCGGCGCCAGGGTCCGCGCCCGAGGAGGAACAGCTCGGTGAGCATCTCACCGACGATGCCGGCGACCGCGTAACAGTAGGCGCGCAGGTCGTCGAGGTCCCGCAGGGACAGGACGCCGCGCTCCTCGCGCGCCACGAAGGTGGCCATGGCGCGGCAGGTGCGGATGGTGTGCGCGGCGATCAGGTCCCAGGCCTGGCGGGAGAGCGCGCCCGCCGCGTGCATCACGGTCGGGAGGTCGGAGAGCAGGTCGACGTAGCCGGCGTGCTCGAGGGGCGGGTCGGCCGCCCAGCGCCGGGCCAGGGCCGCGGCCTCGTCCTCGCTCGGACGCTCCAGGAACCGCGCCAGCCGCTCCAGCTCGGTCAATTTCTGCGGGCGGGACCAGCGTGTCGAATCCTCCAGGCTGTCCGCGATGCGGAACAGGAGGTAGGCGACCGTGACCTCGGAGCGGGTCGGCTCGTGGAGCAGCGGGATGGTGAGCGCGAAGGTGCGGCTGCTGGTCTGGAGATGGTGGTCGAGGCGGGCGGCGTCCCCGTCGCGGATCGGTGCCACGGTCGTGGTGCCGCTCACAGACCGGTCCCGACCCGCAGAAGCGGCGTCCGTCCGAGATCGGCCAGGGTGCGGGCCCCGACGCAGAACATGCTCATGCGCAATCCTTCCACCACGCGTCCGATCTCCTCCACCACCGCCTCCGCCGAAACGTCGGCCGCGCGAAGGAAACGATACGCCATGCCGACGAGATCGGCGCCCGCGGCGAGCGCCTTGGCTGCGTCGATCCCGTGACGGACGCCGCCGCTGCCGATGATGGTCAGACCGGGCAGGTCGCGCAGCCGGCCGATCGCCTGCGGCGTCGGGATGCCCCAATCGGCGAACAGCTCGCCCATCACCTCGTCCTCGGCCCGGGCCGCCTCGATGCGCGCCCAGCTGGTACCGCCCGAGCCGGCGGTGTCGACGATACGCACCCCGACGTGCAGGAGCGCCTCCGCGACGGCGCGCGAGATGCCGCAGCCGACCTCCTTGACGATCACCGGCACGTCGAGCCGCACCGCGATGCGGCCGATCTTCTCCAGAAGTCCGGAGAAATTGCGCTGACCTTCCGGCTGGATCGCCTCCTGGAGCGGATTGAGATGCAGCACCAGGGCGTCGGCTCCGATCATGTCGACGGCCGCGCGGCACTCGTCGAGCCCGTAGCCGTAGTTGAGCTGCACGGCGCCGAGATTCGCCAGGATCGGGACCGACGGGGCGAACGGGCGGATGCGGAAGGTGTCGGCGGTGCCCGGATCCTCGAGACCGCGGCGCTGGGAGCCGACGCCGATGGCGACGCCGCAGGCCTCGGCGGCGGTCGCCAGATTCCGATTCAGGCGCGCCGCCTCCCCGGTGCCGCCGGTCATGCACGAGATCAGCAGCGGCGCCTTCAGGTCCTTGCCGAGGAAGGTGCAGGCGACCTCGATCTCGCCGTAATCGATCTCGGGAAGCGCGCGGTGCTCCAGACGGTACTCGTCGAAGTAGCTGCGGCGCGTCTGCATCCCCGGATCGAGGGCGAGGCGGATGTGCTCGGCTTTGCGATCGCGCGGCTCCGCGACGTCGCGGGCTCCGGTCGCGCGGGACGCCGGCAGGGCCTTGGTCGGGGTCACGGGATCCCACCCTCGAGCAGAGAGCAGACGGCGCGGCGCAGCCTCTCGGCGCACAGATCGACGCGGCGGTGCAGCCGCCAGAGCGGCGCGACCAGGGCGGGACGGCGCACGACGCGCCACGCGACCCGGCGGCGATCGACGGCGCCGGTCGCGTCGCGCAGCGCGTTGAAGTCGAGCGGCAGGTTTTCCTCGGCCGGATCGGCGATCGACCGGAGCGCCAGGTAGGGAATTCCGCGATCGGCGGCGGCGCGGGCGAACGCGGCGCTCTCCTGGTCCACGGAGGCGACGCCGCCGTCCGGCAGCGCGGCGTAGGCGTCCCGCTTCGAGCGGGCGGTGCACAGGAGGGTGCGCGAGGAGACGAAGGTGGCGGGCAGGGCGCCCGCCTGCTGCACGGCGCGCTCCAGCCAGGCGGCGTCCGGCGGCGGCGCCGGCCGCCCGTCCTCGAGGATGTCGCGGGCCGCCAGGAGCCGTCCGGGCTCGAGCGCCGGCGACAGGCCGCCCGAGACGCCGACCGCGATCAGGCCGCCGACGGGAAACCGCCCGAGCAGCGCGCGCGCCCCCTGGCCCGCGTTCTCCGGACCGTCGCCAGTGGTGGCCATGATGACCGGGACGCCCTCCAGGCGGCCGACCGTCACGCGGCAGCGATCGACACGCAGGCTTTGCCCCATCCAGGCGCGGCCGCGCACTTCGGCCAGCTCCTCGTCCATCGCGGCCAGGATCGCCACCGGCGCAGCGCCCATCAGGCGACCCTCCCCGCCGCGGCCCGCCCCGCCTCGGCACGACCGGCGGGGACGGCCCCCGCGTCGGGATGCGCGGCGCGAAACCATTCGACCGCGCGCCGGAGCGGCTCCTCGATCGGCGTCTGCGGCAGCCCGAGCTCGCGCACCGCCTTGGCCGGGCTGAAGTACATCTTCTTGCGCGCCAGCCGCACCGCGTCGAGCTCGAAGCGCGGCACGGCGCGCCGCGCCCGCGCCAGGCCGGTGTCGATGGCGGCCACGGTGAGCGGCAGCCAGTGAGGCACGCGTATGCGCGGCGCCGGCCGGCCCGAGATCGACGCCAGGGTCCCGAGGATCTCCTTGAGCGTCATGTCGCGGTGGCCGAGGATGTAGCGCTCGCCGATCCGGCCGCGCTCCATGGCGGCGATCTGTCCCGCCGCCACGTCGCGCACGTCGACGAGATTCAGGCCGGTGTCGACGTAGGCGGGGATCCGGCCGCGCAGGAAGTCGAGGACCAGACGGCCGGTGGCGGTCGGCTTGATGTCGCGCTCGCCGACCGGCGTGGATGGATTCACGATCACGACCGGGGCTCCCCGGGCGGCCCATTCGTCCGCCACCCGCTCCGCCAGGAACTTGCTGCGCTTGTAGTGTCCGATCATGTCGCCCAGCACGACCGGCGTCGTCTCGTCGGCCGGGGAGCCGTCCGCGGTCGAGCCAAGCGCACCCACCGTGCTCGTGTAGATGATGCGCCGCACGCCGGCGTCGACGGCGGCGCCCAGGACGTTCCGGGTTCCCTCGACATTGGCGGCGTACATCGCCGCGGGGTCGGGCACGTAGAGGCGGTAGTCGGCGGCACAATGGTACACGACCTCGACCCCGGAAACACCGCGCCGGACGGACTCTTTTTCGGTGAGGTCCCCCGGGACGATCTCCACCGGCTGCCCCTCGAGGAGCGGCCGGCTGGACGGCCGCACGAGGCAGCGCACCGCGTCGCCACGGCGCAGGAGCGCCTGGACCAGGTGCCACCCGACGAACCCGCTTCCACCGGTGACCAGGACCTTCATCCGACCATCCTCAGCCGAGCAGATTCCAGGCCGCCAGCCGGGCCATGTCCTTCGGGCTGCGGCGCGCCTCGCGCACGACCGACGCCTCGAAGCCCGAATGCATGGCGCAGTTCTGGCAGCGCGCGTCGCGTCGCGACTCCCAGTAGTCCCAGTTGGTCTGGTTCCAGAACTCGTCCCACGAGTGGGTGTACTTCTCCCCGATCAGATAGCAGGGGCCCTTCCACCCGCGTGGCGTGTAGGTGACGGTGCTCCAGGGCGAGCAGGGCAATTCGCGCAGACCCGCGGCGAACTCGAGGAACATCGGCGTCGAGGTCAGGCGATAGTGCCGCGCGAAGCCGAGGATACGCCCGAACTTGCGGTGGATCTCCTCGCGGGTGAGGAACATGTCGCTCTGCAGCGACTCGTAGTGGTATCCCGGCGCGACCAGCATGCCGTCCACCCCGAGGCTCTTGGTCAGCTCGCACAGGGCGCGCACCTCGCCCACCTCGGTGTCGCGGAACACCGTGGTGTTGGTCATCACGTGAAACCCGAGGCGCTTGGCCTCGCGGATCATCGCGACCGCCTTGTCGAAAACGCCGGCGCTGTCGCAGACCTTGTCGTGCGTGCGCCGCATGCCGTCGAGATGGACGTTGATCGTCAGGCGCTTGTGCGGCGCGATCCGTCCGAACACCGTCTCGTCGAGCAGCAGCGCGTTGGTGCACAGATAGATGTGGCGCCGCCGCGCGATGATCCCCGCGATCAGATCCTTGAGCTCGGGATAGAGCGTCGGCTCGCCGCCGCAGATCGACACCCCCGGGGCGCCGCTGTCGTCGACCGCCTTGAGGCACAGGTCGAGCGACAGACGGTCGGCCAGCTTGCCGGTGTGGCGCTCGGTGGCGCAGCCGAGACAGGCGAGGTTGCAGGTGTAGAGCGGCTCGAGCATCAGGACGAAGGGGTAGCGCTTCCGCCCCTTGAACGCCTGGCGCACCTGGTGCGTGATCATGTCGGTGGTGATGTGGAGGGGGAATCTCATCGCGCCGCTCCCGCGGAGACCCAGGCCGCCGGCGCCGTCGCGCGCGGGGCGTGCGCCCGGGCCGGCCGCAGCCTGGCCCGCGCCCGCGCGTAGGTGCCGAGCGCCAGCAATGGGAAGTAGATCGGGTAGAGGTGGTACTTGAGGTAGAAGACCCTCGGGAACCCCGTCCCGGTCCACTCCTCCTCGGACCATGAGCCGTCGGGAGACTGCCGATCGAGAAGATACGCGATGCCGCGCCGGACGGCGTCGCCGTCCCGCTCGCCGGCCGCCATCAGCCCCATCAGGGCCCAGGCGGTCTGCGACGGCGTGCTCGGCCCGCGCCCTTTGAGGGACGGGTTGTCGTACGAGGCGAGCGATTCGCCCCAGCCGCCGTCGGCGTTCTGGCAGGAGGCGAGCCAGGCGGCGGCGCGCCGCAGGCCGGGGGATTGCGGGTCCACGCCGATCCGCCGCAGCCCCCAGGCGGCCAGATAGGTCCCGTACAGATAGTTGCAGCCCCAGCGGCCGTACCAGGAGCCGTCCGCCTCCTGCGCGCGGCGGAGGAACTCGATGGCGCGGCGCGCCGGCCCGTATTCGGCGCCGAACCCGACCTCCGCCATCGCCTCGAGGCCGCGCGCCGTCAGGTCCGCGGTGCTCGGGTCGATCATGGCGTTGTGATCGGCGAACGGGACCCGGGTCAGGATCTCCTTGTTGCAGCCGCGATCGAACGCGCCCCAGCCACCGTCGGTGTTCTGCATTCCGAGATGCCACTGCAGCCCTTCGTAGAGGGACCGCTGGCTGCGTGCCGCGTCCGGCCCTCCCGAAAGGTCCAGCTTGGAGAGCGTGGTGAGGACCTGCGACGTGGTGTCGCAGTCGGGATAGAACGGATTCGCGTATTCGAAGTACCACCCGGCCACCGGGCTCCCGGAGGCCGCCACGTCGCGCGTCCGGACCGGCGCGCCTCGCGCGCCGTCGCCACGGCCGTGCGACCGCCGGTCGAGGATCCAGGTCGCGGCGCGCACCAGCGCCGGATCGTCGGGGCGGCAGCCCGACTCCGCGAGCGCGTTGATCGCCAGGGCCGTGTCCCAGACCGGCGAGAAGCAGGGCTGCACGCGCAGGGTCTCGGACTCCTCGATGGTCAGCTTCTCCAGCTCGCGCGACTGTTGCACGATGGTCGGGTGATCGAGTGGGTAACCCCGGGCCCGCAGCGCGATGATGGTGTTCACGATAGGGGGGAAGATGGCCCCCAGGCCGTCGCTGCCGACCAGGCGCTCCAGGATCCAGCGCTCGGCGCGCAAAAGCGCCGCCTCGCGCAGCGGACCGAACGGCAGGTTCTCGAGACGCTTGGTCAGCGCGTCGACGGTATAGAAGAAGGTCGCCCACGCGGTGCGCCGGGCGCGCGGCCGACCGCGTCCGGGCGCCATCAGCTCACCGATTCCGGCCGACTCGGGCACCGGGCAGGACGGCCGGGTGGCGCTGATGATGCTCAAGGGGACCAGGATGGCGCGCGACCAGGCCGACATCTGGTAGATGTTCAGGTAGAGGCGGCGCGGCAGGAGGATCAGCTCGGGCGGCACGGAAGGGCAGCGGTCCCACGGGTACTGGCCGAAGATCGCCAGATAGATCCGCGTGAACGAGTTGCACGCGTCGAGTCCGCCCTGCTCGAGAATCACGGAGCGCGCGTGGCGCATGTGCGGCGCGTCGGTGCGATCGCCGAGGAGCTTGAGGACGAAATAGGCCTTCACCGACGCGCTGACATCCGCGGGCCCGCCGGGGTAGATCGGCCAGCCGCCGTCCGGCAGGCTCTTGCGCCGGATGTACTCTCCGGCCTTGAGCAGCCTCGGGTCGTCGCCGCGGCCGAGGAAATGACGGGCCAGGATGTACTCGCTCTCGAGGATCGTGTCGCCCTCGAGCTCGCCGCACCAGTGCCCGTCGGGCGCCTGGATCGAGAAGAGATAGTTGCGGGCGGAGGCGAGCGCGGCCTTCACCCGCGCCGCGATGTCCGCCCCGGTCCCGGGATGGGCGGGGGACACGGGGGACGTCTCACGCGCCTCGACGAGCTGTTCCATGGCCTCGATGCTACAGGGGCTTACAGCGTTAACCCAACACGGGACGCGAAAAAGATCGCCGGCGCGTCGCTTCTGTGTTAACAGTGTTCCCTTCCGGCTCGATTGCGAGGGGAGATTTCACGCCGTGTGGATGCTAGAGTGCCGGCAGCATGAGTGATCTGCGGGGACGGATCACCGTCGCGGCGCAGGAGCTGTTCGCCGGCGAGGGCGTCGAGGGGATCTCGATGCGCAAGCTGGCCGAGCGCGTCGGCGTCACGGCGACCGCCATCTACCGCCACTTCCGCGACAAGGACGAGATCCTCGACGCGCTGATCAGCGCGGGGCTCGCGGTCCTCTCCGAATACCTCGAGCCGGCCCTCAAGGCGAAAGACCCCGAGCGGCGGCTGCGGGGTCTGATCGACGCCTACCTCCGGTTCGCGGTCGAGCAGCCGAAGTACTTCGATCTCGCGTTCCTGGTTCCGAGCGCCAGCACGCGCATGTCGGAGGAGCTCGAGCGCCACAACCGCGCCACCTTCAAGATGGCGATCGAGCAGGTCGCCGCCTGCATGCAGATGGGGATCTTCCGACCGGGAGATCCGATCGAGACCGCGGTCTACCTCTGGTCGACGGCCCACGGCCTCGTGACCCTGCACCGCATGAACCGGTTCGGGGGCGACGCGGCGCAGTTCGAGCGCCTGTACCACGGGGCCATCGAGCGCGCGATGGAAGGTCTGCGGCCGCCCGGCGGAAGACGGCCCGCGCCGCCCTCGCAGCGCTCCGCCGGACGCGACGCCATCCTCAAGGACCAGGCTTAGCCGTCTTCAGCCAGGCGAGCGCGTCGTCCAGGTCGTGAAGCAGGACGTCGTGCGCTCCCCCGAAGCTGTGGGCGGAATTTTCGACCGTGTACAGGCGGCGGGTGGGAGTGTCGGGACCGAACAGCGTGCGGGCTTCCGAGGCGGGGACGTACTTGTCCCCGTCGGCCTGGATCACCGCGATCGGCAGGGAGCCGAGGAGCTCGAGCAACGGATAGGTGAGCAATCGGCCCTTCTCGTCCAGCTGGATCCCCCGCGGCAGCGTCGCTCCCTTCGGCGTGCGGACATAATCGGCCTCCTTCGTCAGGGACATCGCGACCGCGCCCGCCAGCAGGGGCTGGATCTTCCGGACCGCCGCTCCCATGATGACCATGCTCGCGCCCCGCGAGAAACCGGTCAGGATCGTGGGCGTCTCCTCGGGCAGGTTCAATTCCTCCCTGGCCTGGGAGACGATCGAGGCGATGTCGAGCGCGGCGTCGGTGATCGGCAGATTCTTCCCGGCATCCTTCACCCGCCTCACGCCCTCGTGCGAGTTGTAGCCGGCGACGTAGTAACCGCTGCGCGCCAGGTG
Source organism: Patescibacteria group bacterium (assembly GCA_035638115.1). GTDB lineage: Bacteria > Acidobacteriota > Polarisedimenticolia > Gp22-AA2 > Gp22-AA2 > DASRAN01. Next base: position 11,369 of record DASRAN010000080.1, read on the forward strand.
CTCGAAGACCAGTCCGCTCGCGCCGATCCAGCCGGCGTCGCCGGACGCGAAGATCACTAGGTAGACGGGAGACTTCGGCGTCGCCGGCGTCACATAGGTGAACTCCAGAGAGCCCATCGACAGTTCGAGCTTCTCGTGGCGCACGTCGAAGACGCCCGGCTCCGATTCGAGGTGGAGCCCGCAGGCGGCCGTGCCGAGAAGCACGAGCCCGCCCATCACCGCGGGGCACATCCGTCGAAGGATTGAGCGCTTCTTCGTTCGCATCGGTTCTCCCTTCGAGGCTCCGCGTCAAGCCCGGTCAGGACGCGGACCGTCCGGCACCTTATACATGAGGATAGGGCCGGGCCGCAGGATCCTCCACCGAACAGGACAGTCCTCCGACCCGCGTCGTCCGGACACGACCGAATCGCGCTCGTGACCCGACTGAACGCCCGGCACTTACAGCGGTGTTCGAAGCGATCCGGTGTCTGGCATCCCGCTTGCGAAGAAGCGGCCGCCGTGAAATCCCGGAACCCGCGAGTCTCAATCATTCCTGCCGGAGTCAGGGGCGTCCGATCGGCCGTTCTCCGCGCCGACGCGCCATGCATCGTCATGGAGGGTGACATGATCAAGATCGTGTTCTGCATCGTTTTGTTCATCGCGTTGGCCGCGCTGGGAATTCACTTCTGGATCGGCGCCACCGGCGGCGATGGAATGAGCGTGCTGGGCCTGGGCGCGACGGCGACGGCGTTTCTCGCGTTCGTGGCTTTCGTGTTCCGCCCGTGGCTCTGGCTCCGGGGGCTCATCATCGTGGGCGCGCTCGCGATCGGCGCCGTGCTGGTCGATCAGGTCGCCTACCTGATCTGGCACGATCGGTTCGAGACGTTCGTGACCGGTCTTCAGGAAGACGTGGAGAAGGGCTCGCCCGATCTCGCGGAGCGGATGGACCTGCGCCCGACCTCCCTGCGCATCGAGCCGGGACAGGGGCTGCTGTTCACCTTCGAGCCGCCGATGCTCGCCTGGACCTACCACGTCGCCGCAGCTTCGCCGCGCGGGCACCGGGTGGTGGCGCGCTGGCACCGGTTCCTGGAGCACGCCGCGTCGGGCACGCAGGTCGATCCGGTCGCCGAGACGATGATCGAGCCGCATCAGGCCTTCTCGGTCAGCGTGGCGACGAGCGAGGACGTCCTGGCCTGCCGCGAGAACCGCGAGCGGCAGTGGATGGTCTCCGTCGAGGCGGAGCCGGGCGGCCACCCTCTCTGAACGGCCGCGCCCCGGGCGCGCGACTCACTTCAGCCCGTCGAGACGGGCGCACAGGAAGCGACGCTCCGGCGCGCTGCCGGCGAGCTCGATTGCGCGCCGGTAAGCGTCGCGCGCCGCGTCGCGCCGCCCCAGCCGCCGGAGCAGGTCGGCGCGAGCCGCGTGGTAGTAGAGGTAGTTCCCCATCTCCGCCGCCGAGCCGAGCTCGTCGATCAGGGCGAGCCCCTGCTCCGGCCCCAGGGCCATCGCGACCGCCACGGCGCGGTTGAGAGCCACGACCGGAGAGGGCTCGAGACGCAGCAGGCCGTCGTACAGGGACACGATCTGCGGCCAGTCGGTCTCGTCCGGTCTTGCCGCATCGGCGTGGAGCGCCGCGATCGCGGCCTGGATCTGGTACGAGCCCGGGCGGCGCATCCGCAGCGCCCGATCGAGCAGGAGCGCGCCGTCGGCGATCGCCTTCCGATCCCACCGTCCGCGCTCCTGGTCCTCGAGGAGGACGATCCCGCCGTCCGGATCGAGACGGGCGTCGCGACGCGCGTCGTGCAGCAGCATCAACGCCAGGAGACCCAGCACCTCCGGCTCGCGCGGCATGAAGGTCGCCAGGATGCGGGCCAGCCGGATCGCTTCGGCGCACAGCTCGCGCCGGATCAGGTCGTCTCCGAGCGTCGCGGCATACCCTTCGTTGAAGATGAGGTAGAGGACCGCCAGCACCGCAGGCAGGCGCTCGGGCAGCGCCGCCTCGGTCGGGACCTCGTACGGGATGCGCGCCTCACGGATCTTCGCCTTGGCGCGCACCAGCCGCTGTCCGAGCGTGGCGGACGGCAGGAGGAAGGCGCGGGCGATCTCCGGTGTCGTCAACCCGCCCAATGTGCGCAGCGTCAGCGCCACCCGCGCCTCCTGGTTCAGCGCCGGGTGGCAGCAGGTGAAGATCAGGCGCAGGCGGTCGTCCTCGAGGATCGGGTCGGGGCGCGATTCGGACATGGCGAACGGCTCGTGCCCGGCGGGTTCGCAAGCGCCGGCGGCGGGATCCGGATCGCCGGTCGTCCCGCCGCGGACCTGACGGCGCCGGATCCGATCGATCGCGCGATGCCGCGCGGCGGTCGTGATCCAGGCGGCCGGGTTCTCCGGCGCGCCCTCCGCGGGCCAGCGGTCGAGCGCCGTCGCCAGCGCGTCCTGGAGGGCGTCCTCGGCGAGATCGAAATCCCCGAACAGACGGATCAGTCCCGCGAGGATGCGTCCTGATTCCTCGCGAAAGACCTGCTCGACGGCCTGTCGCGGGATGGTCACCCGGAAAGCCCGCCCGCCCGCGGCCATCGCCGCGGGCGGGGCGGCCGGCGCTACTTGCGCGCCAGCTCGAACGAGGCGGTCATGACGTTCTTCCCGTCCTTGACCATCTCCCACTCCGAGTGGATGTGATTGTCGTCCTTCCAGACGATGGTCGCCTGGTGCATGTGCTGGTCGTTCTCCGACTTCATGTTGGTGGCGCCGGCGCAGTGGAACACCAGCTTGTGCGGGTCCCTCTGCGCGTCGGCCTTCATGCGGGGCTGGTTGCCGGCGACGCAGTAGTGCGTGAGCATCAGGACGTCGCCGTCCATGTTGTAGACGGTGACCATCTCGTGATCGGTGCCCGCCATGAGGGTCTCTTCGACGGCGCTGCCGCCCGCCGTCACGCGATAGGTCGAGACCACCTTGTCGGTGGGCTTGCCATCCTGGCCCACCTCGACCCAGTCGCCCTGCAGCTTCTTGATCAGATCGAGCCTGCTGGGCGCGGCGGATTTCGCCGGGGTCCCCGCTTTCGACTCCGGGGCGTCGGCGGCGCACAGCGCCGGGCCGAAAACGATTCCGGCGGCCAGGACGGCCGCGAGACCGGATAGAGCGAGCGTGGCATGTCGCATCGTGTCCTCCATGAATGGATCTGAGCCGGGGTTTTCGAATCCTCGATTGTCAGAAGGTCCCGCGGTCCCGTCGTGCGCCTATTCTCCCATCTCCCAGATCGGCCGAACCTCGATGCTCCCGAGACGGGCCGACGGGACCTTCGCCGCCCAGGCGATCGCCTCGTCCAGGTTCTTGACGTCGATGAGGAAGAATCCGCCGAGCTGCTCTTTGGTCTCGGCGAACGGCCCGTCGGTGGTCAGCTTCTTGCCGTCGCGGACCCGGACCGTGGTGGCGCTCGCCACCGGTCGGAGCCGGGCGGCGTCCCGGAACGCCCCCGCGGCCTGCAGCTCCTCGCGGAAGGAGCCGTAAGCCTGCATCATCTTCTGAATCTCCTGGGGCGGCATGTTGGCGAAGAGCGATTCGGTATCGTGAATGAGCAGCAGGTATCTCACGTGGGATCCTCCTCAACGATCGGGGCCGGAATGGCCGCCGTTCGTTCCTACGACGCGCCACCCTCCCCGGTTTCGACACGGATGGGCGATATTTTCTCATCAATCGCGCCGCGGCCGGCCGGAAACCGGGAGGACGGCGCCCTCCGGCCGTGGCGGCCCTGCCGGGCGGCGTGCTAGGATCCCGGCCTCGAATCCAGTTTCATGGACGGACCGAACGCGGAAGGCCCCCTCCCGGGGGCGGCCGCTCCCCGATCGGTGAGTGGCGGGATCCTGGAACTATCCCTTGGTCCCTGCGTAGAGTCCGGAGTTCGGAGATCTCGAACCGTGGGGCCGCCGGCCCCGGAAGGAGTCGCTCATGTTGCGCAAGTCCCTCATCGCATTGATCGTTCTCGCCCTGCCGATGACCTTGGTCATGGCCCAGCCCGCGGCGCCCGCCAAGCCCGCGTCCGGCACGCCCACCGTCGACGAGCTGATCGCCAAGAACGTCGAGGCGCGCGGCGGGATGCAGAAGATGAAGGCGGTCCAGTCGATCCGGATGACCGGCAAGATGACCATGGGGCAGGGGATGGAGGCCCCGATGGTGATCGAGATGAAGCGGCCCAAGGCGCTGCGGATGGAGTTCACCTTCCAGGGGATGACCGGCATCCAGGCCTACGACGGCAAGGCCGGCTGGGCCGTGATGCCGTTCGGCGGCAAGAAAGACCCCGAGCCGATGAACGCCGAGGACCTCCAGGAAGCCGACGAGAACGCCGACATCGACGGGCCGCTGGTGGACTACAAGTCCAAGGGATACACGGTCGAGCTGATCGACAAGGAGAAGGTCGAGGGCAGCGACGCCTACAAGCTCAAGGTCAACATGAAGAACGGCACCGTGCGCTACATCTACCTCGACGCCGACACGATGCTCGAGATCAAGAATGAAGGGAAGCGGATGATCCGCGGCAGCGAGATCGAGTTCGTGAGCACCATCGGCGACTATAAAGAGGTCGGCGGGCTCCTGTTCCCGTACTCGATCGAGAGCGGGGCCAAGGGTCATCCCGAGAAGCAGAACATCATCATCGACAAGATCGAGCTGAACCCGAAGCTCGAGGACGCGCGCTACAAGATGCCGGCGGCCGCCGCCGCAGAGGCGCCCAAGGCCGGGACCCCCAAGGCCGATGCCGCGAAGGCCGCGCCGGACAAGCCCGGCTCGAACAACTAGGACCATGCAGGCTGGATTCGGCCGGGGCCGCGCGGGGATGCTCGCCGCGGCCCTCACCGGGCTGCTCCTTGCCCCGCTCGGCGTCCGGGACCCGCGGGCCCAGGACGTCACCATCGACTCGGACACCTTTGGCGGTCTGGAGGCGCGCTCGATCGGCCCGGCGGTGATGAGCGGCCGGATCGCCACCCTCGACGCCGTCCCGGGAGACCGGCTCACGCTCTACGTCGGCGCGGCGAGCGGCGGGGTCTGGAAGTCGGTCGACGGCGGGCTGGCCTTCAAGCCCGTGTTCGACAAGCAGACGCAGTCGATCGGCGCCCTGGTCATCGATCGCAAGGATCCGAAGACCGTCTGGGTGGGGACCGGCGAGACCTGGCTCCGGAACAGCGTCTCGGTCGGCGACGGCGTCTACAAGACGACCGACGGCGGCGAGAACTGGGAGCGCATGGGGCTGGAGGGGACGGAGCGGATCGCCGCCATCGTCATCGACCCGAAGGACTCCAATACCGTCTTTGTCTGCGCCACCGGACATGCCTTCGACTCGCATCCCGACCGCGGCGTCTACCGGACGCGCGACGCCGGCAAGACCTGGGAGAAGGTGCTGTTCGTCGACAACGACACCGGGTGCGGCGACCTCGCGATCGACCCGCAGGACGGCCACATCCTGTACGCCGGCATGTGGCAGTACCGCCGCCTGCCCTGGACCTTTTCGTCGGGTGGCAGGGGGAGCGGTCTGTACAAGTCGAGCGACGGTGGCGCCACCTGGAAGAAGTCGCAGGAGGGTCTGCCGAAGGCCGATCTGGGCCGCATCGCGCTGGCGGTGGCGCCGTCGCGCGGCAGCGTGGTCTACGCCACCGTCGAGGCGAAGGACCAGAGCGCCCTGTACCGCTCCGACGACACCGGCATCACCTGGAAGAAGCGCTCCACGGCGCGCGCCGTCACCAGCCGGCCGTTCTATTTCTCCCGGCTGTACGTCGACCCGGGGAATCCCGACCGTCTCTACAAGATGGGCTTCGCCGCGACCATCAGCGAGGACGGCGGCGCCACGTTCAGCCGCCTGGGCGGGACCTATCACGGCGACACCCATGCGTTCTGGATCGATCCGCGACAGACCGACCAGGTGATCCTCGGCACCGACGGCGGGGTCTACTTCTCCATGGACCGCGGCTTTCACTGGCGGATGAGCGGCGATCTGCCGGTCGGCCAGTACTACCACGTCGCCTACGACATGGAGTGGCCGTACAACGTCTACGGCGGGCTCCAGGACAATGCCTCGTGGTACGGGCCGTCGCGCGGGTCGGGCGGCATCCCCGGGCGCGAGTGGCACGCGGGCCTGTTCTGCGACGGCTTCTGGGCGGTTCCCGATCCGAAGGACAACGACCTCTGGTACGCGGAGTGCCAGGGGGGCTGGGTGTTCCGGCTGCGCAAGTCGACGGGGCAGATGAACGACATCAAGCCGAGCGCCAAGGCCGGCGAGCCGAAGCTCCGGTTCAACTGGGAGACGCCGATTGTCATGAGCGCCTCCGAGCCGGGCGCCCTCTACTTCGGTGCGCAGTACGTCTTCCGCTCGCGCGATCGCGGCCTGTCGTGGGACAGGCTGTCGCCCGACCTGACGACCAACGATCCGGCGAAGCAGAAGCAGGACGAGTCGGGCGGACTGACGCCCGACGATTCGACGGCCGAGAACCACTGCGCCATCTTCGCGATCGCGCCCTCGGCGAAGAGCCGCGACCTGATCTGGGCCGGCACCGACGACGGCAATCTCCAGATCACCCGCGACGGCGGCAAGACCTGGAGCAACGTGGCCGGCAACGTCCCCGGGCTGCCGGCGCACACCTGGGTTTCGTCGATCGAGACGTCGCATTTCGACGAAGGCACCGCCTACGCCACCTTCGACGGCCACATGACCGGGGACATGAAGACCTACGTCTACCGGACGACCGACTACGGAAAGACCTGGCGCAGCATCGCCGGCTCCGACATGAAGGGGTACGCGCACGTGGTGCGCGAGGATCTGGTGAACCCCGGCCTGCTGTTCGTGGGCACCGAGATGGGGCTCTGGGCGAGCATCGACGGCGGCGGACAGTGGGGCAAGATGACCGGTGGGCTGCCGGAATCGGTCGCGGTGCGCGACGTCGCGATCCACCCACGCGACCACGACCTGATCATCGCCACCCACGGCCGCGGCCTCTACATCATCGACGACATCACCCCGCTTCGGGGCCTGACGCAGAAGGCGATCGAATCGGACGTCGCCTTCCTCGACGGCCGTCCCTGGGTGATGCCGATCTTCGCCGTGGACTTCGAGGACAACGGGGACGATCAGTTCGTGGGGGACTCGCCGCAGGAGGCCGCCTTCATCACCTACTACCTCAAGAAGCGGCACGTCGTCGGCGAGCTGAAGCTCGAGGTCTACGACAAGGATGGCACGTTGATCTCGACACTGCCGGGGGGCAAGAGACGCGGCATCAACCGCGTCGCCTGGCCGATGCGCCTGGCGCCTCCGCGTTTCCCGCCCGCCACGCAGCTGGCGCCGTTCGCCAACGTCGGCCCGCGGGTGTCGGCCGGCACCTACACCGTGAAGATGATCAAGAACAAGGACACCTACGACTCCAGGGTGACGCTGATCGACGACCCGCGCAGCCACACGAGCCCCGAGGACCGCACAGCACAGCACGACATGTCGCTCAAGCTCTACGGCATGCTGTCGCGGATGACGATGGTGGTGGAGTCGATCACCGACGCGCGCGACCAGGCTCACGCCCGCGCCGAGGCGCTGCCGGCCGGGGACCCGCTGCGGAAGCGCGTCGAGGGTCTGGAGAAGGCGATGGAGGAGCAGCGCCGCGCTCTGGTCTCGACCAAGGAGGGCGAGGTCGTCAGCGGCGAGGACAAGCTGCGCGAGGAGCTGGGTATGCTCTTCGGCGCCGTCAACCTGGCCGACGGGCGGCCGACCGACTCGCAGGCGAACCGCATGGGCGTGCTCGGGAAGGATCTCGAGGCCGCCTACGCGAAGTTCCAGGCCTCCGCCGGGAAGGAGCTGCCGTCGCTCAACGCTCAGCTCCAGGGGAAGAAGCTCGAGCCGATCACGGCCCTCACGGAGGACGCCTGGAAGGCGAAGCAGGACAGGAAGTAGGCGCCGTCGTCCCTTCCGCCGCAGCGCTTCGCTAGGCGGCGGGCCACATGACCCGGAACACGATCGCCGTCAGGAGCGCGTAGACGGCGGCGTCGAGCAGCGCGCGCAGCGTGTTGCTCCACGGCTGGCCCTTCCAGATCGAATCGCTGATGTGCGAGATGCCGTAGGCCGCGAACGCCACCGTGCCGGTGACCCGCATCACCAGCATGCCGTCGGCGCCGGGCATCAGGGTGTGGCGTGCGACGTAGGCCGCGGTGAAGCTCACCAGGAACGCCAGACCGAACCAGAGGCCGAGGTGCTTCCCCATGTTCGGCGTCCCCTTCGGATAGACGGTGATCATGGCGACCGGCCCCTTCTCGAACCGCTCGATCATCGCCGGCTCCTTCATCCTGGCGTGGTCGCAGTGTGGCGTCATGTAGAGACCCGGAGCGGCGTTCTGTCTGGCGAGCGCGTCGCGCACGGCGTCGTCGTTCGGGAGCGGCTTGATGTCCGCCGCGTGGTACTTGAGCGCCATGTGCATGACCGAGCTGCCGACGAAGACCACGACGGCCGAGACGATGACCTGGAGCCAAAGGCTTCCGAACGGCATCGAGCACCTCCCAGGGCCGGGAAAACGATCGCGGGGCGTCCGGCCCGCCGGCATGGTAAGGCGGGTCCGGCCGATTCGATCCCGGTTTCTCGATCGGCCCGTCACGGTCACCCCGGCGCGGCGGGGTGGTAAGATCCGCCCCCTCTCGTCCAGCCGTCGTCCGCGGAGGGCATGATGCGTCGATCGTTCCCGTTCCTCATGCTGGGCGCCATCGGTGCGCTGGCCGCGGCGCCGGCCGGACCGGCGACCTCGCCTGGTCGCGCGGCGCAGGCGCCCCCGGCGGCGATCGCCGCCGCGCCCGGTCCCGGGCTCGCGCCGTTCGTGGCGATCCGGGAGACCGCGTTCGTTCTCGAGCACGTGCGCGTCATCGACGGCACCGGCGCCGCGGCGCGCGACGATCAATCGGTCGTCGTGGTCGACGGGCGAATCGCGTCGGTCGGCCCGGCGGGGTCGGTGCAGGCGCCGGCCGGGGCGAAGCATCTCCCCTATCCGGGGCACACCGTCTTCCCCGGACTCGTCGGGATGCACAATCATCTCTATTACTCCGCGTCGATCACGACCCAGCGCGAGGCGGACGGCGGCATCGGCCAGCCGGGCCTGTTCGTCGACGAGATCCCCTACACCGCGCCCCGGCTCTACCTCGCCGCCGGCGTGACCACGATGCGCACGACGGGATGCGTCGAGCCGGGCACCGATCTCAAGATCAAGCGGCGGATCGACGCGGGCGAGATGCCGGGGCCACGCGTCGACGCGACCGCTCCGTACCTGGAGGGGCCGGGGACGATCTTCGCGCAGATGCACGAGCTGGGAAGCCCCGAGGAGGCGCGCCGGACGGTCGATTTCTGGGCCGACTCGGGGATGACCTCGTTCAAGGCGTACATGAACATCACGCGGGACCAGCTCGGCGCCGCGATCGCCGCGGCGCACGCGCGCGGATTGAAGCTGACCGGTCACCTCTGCTCGGTCACCTGGCCGGAGGCGATCGCCCTCGGCATCGACGATCTGGAGCACGGGCCGGTGTTCACCGACACGGAGTTCGTGGCCGACAAGAAGCCGGACGTCTGTCCGTCGGGGAAGGGGCGCGGCGACTCCTGGCAGGGTCTGGCGGTGACGGACGCGCGCGTGAAAGATCTCATCGCCTCGCTGGTGACGCATCACGTCGCGGTCACGTCGACGCTTCCGGTCTTCGAGGCGTCGGTGATGGGGCGCCCGCCGATCCAGAAGCGCGTCCTCGACGCGATGTCGGCCTCGGCGCGTGACAGCTACCTCACCCTCAGGGCGGCCGCGAGCAGCGTCGGCAGCGCCGTGGCGCTCCCCGACGCGGCCTTTCGGAAGGAGATGGACTTCGAGCGCGCCTTCGCGCAGGCGGGCGGGTTGCTGCTCGCCGGGCCCGACCCGACCGGGAACGGCGGCGTCCTGCCGGGGTATGGCGACCAGCGCGAGGTGGAGCTCCTGGTGGAGGCCGGCTTCACGCCGGTCGAGGCGATTCAGGTCGCCACCGGGAACGGCGCCCGCTTCCTGGGGCGCGAGTCGGAGATCGGCGCGATCCAGAAGGATCACCGCGCCGACCTGGTGCTGGTGAAGGGCGACCCGTCGAAGTCCATCGCCGACATCGAGAACGTCGAGGTGGTGTTCAAGGACGGCGTCGGCTACGACGCGGGCAAGCTCGTCGAGTCGGTCAAGGGCCAGGTGGGGATTCGCTGAAGAGTTCTGTCCGGGTAAGGAGGAGTCGAGCGATGCTTCTGTACGACAGTGCGATCTCCGGGAACTGCTACAAGGTGCGGCTGCTGCTCGCCCACCTGGGCACGAAATACGAGCGGCGCGAGCTGTCGGTCACCAACCGGTCGAACCGCCCGACGATCCTGGGCGGCCTCAATCCGGCGCTGCGCGTGCCGACCCTCGTGCTCGACGACGGGCGGCCGCTCGGCGAGTCGAACGCCATCCTCTGGTACCTCGGCGACGGGACGCGTTACGCGCCGAGCGAGAGGTTCGAGCGCGCGCAGGTGCTGCAGTGGCAGTTCTTCGAGCAGTACGATCACGAGCCGCACGTCGCCGTGGCGCGATTCTGGCTGCACTACAAGGAGGGCGAGGTCGACCCGGCGGCCCTCGCGGCGCGGCACGCGGGCGGCTACCGCGCCCTCGACGCCATGGAGGCCCACCTGAAGGACCGCTCGTTCCTGGTCGGCGAGCGCTATTCGCTGGCCGACATCTCCCTGTACGCCTACACGCACGTGGCGCACGAAGGGGGGTTCGATCTCGGCCGCTACCCCGCCATCCGCGGGTGGCTCTCCCGCGTCGCGTCGCAGCCGGGACACGTCCGGATCGACGCGTAGTCGCGGCCCCGCCCGTCAGACGGGGGCCGGGCCGTCGAGCTTCCGGCGGCCGAGCAGGCGCTCGACCATCGGCGAGAGCGTCCGCGTCACCTCCGACTTGATGATGCAGTCGTCGGCGCCGAGTTCCCGGATGGCCGCCCGGGCCGCGTTGCTGCAGTGGAAGGTCATCACGATGACGATCGGCGGGTCGGGCAGCGTCTTCATCCGTCGCAGCGCCGTCAGCCCGCTCATGTCGGGAAGCGTCAGGTTGAGGAGCACGACCTCCGGCCGGAGCTGCTCCACGAGCGCGATCGCCTCGCCGCCGGTCTTGGCCGACCCGGCGATCGCGATGGCCGGGGCGCGCTCGAGACAGGCCGAGATCATCTCGATCAGGAGGTCATTCTGATCGACCAGGACGAGACGCGCGGGCGAACCGGGTTCGGCGGGCGGCATCGTCGGGACTATCGTCCGGCGGCGCCGCCCCGGCAATCGGGGAGTCCCTGACAGGAGACTGAAAACCCCCTTCGTTCCGCGCCGGAAGACCGGGCGACTGTGGCGGCGGGGGTTCTGCTAACCTAGCCGATCGTCGGCCCGGCACGAACGACAGATCGGGGGACGGGGTGCGGCCCAGGTCGGCGACAGGGACTCTCGCGCGCATGCGGAACCGGGGGGCTCTCGTCCTCGCGGCGGCCGGAGCCCTCGCGGTTGCGGGCGGGACCCACGCGATCGCGGCCCGAGGGCCGGCCGCGACCCCGAAACCGGCCGCTCCCCCCGGGCCGGCGGCGCCGGCCGCGTCGACGACCGGGCTGCCGTTCGCGCGTGTCGGCTCCGAATACGGGCCGCCTCCAGGCGTGATCACCGCCCTGTACCAGGACCGCGACGGGTTCATCTGGATCGGCTCGCGCGACGGCCTCTACCTCTACGACGGCCACGCCTTCACGCCGTTCCAGCACGACGCGGCGGACCCCACCTCTCTGGCGGACGACGCGATCCGGGTGATCTACGAGGATCGCGACGATCGCATCCTGGTCGGGACGAACACCGGCGGGCTGGAGATCCTCGATCGGGCGACCTGGACCTTCCGGCATCACCGGCACGACTCGAAGGATCCGTCGAGTCTCAGTCACGACAGCGTCTACGACATCGTGCAGGACCGCGACGGCGTACTCTGGATCGGGACGCAGCACGGACTCAACCGGCTCGCTCCCGGCGGAGATCGGTTCACGCACGTGCCGGACGGGCCGGGGGCGCTGGACGGAATCAGCCACCCGTACATCACCGCGCTGCACATCGACGGGAAGGATCGCCTCTGGGTCGCCACCCTTGGGGGTGGGGTCGACTGCAAGGAGCCCGGGGCCGACGGGTTCAAAGTCTTCCGCAGCCGCGAAGGCGATCCCGGATCGCTGAGCAACGACAACGTCTTTGGCATGTTGGAGAATCCGCCGGGCCGCATCTGGCTCGCGACGGCGGCGGGCGTCGACGTCCTCGACTCGGCGGCCGGCTCGGTCCGGCGGGTCTGGCAGTCGGAGGGGCGCGAGCCGACGGCGCTCGCGGCGGCCGGCGATCGCGTCTGGGTCGGGACCTTCGGGGACGGCCTGCACCTGTTCGGGGAGGCGCCGGGCGCGTCGCGCGTCTGGCGGCGCGATCCGGGACGTCGCGACTCGCTGGCCGATGATCGGATTTCGACGCTGCTCCTCGACCGGGTCGGCGGACTCTGGATCGGCACCTGGGGCGGTGGACTGCAGCGCGTCTCCGCCAGCGCCATGACCCTGGCGGACCGGGTCATCGCGCCTCTCCTCCCCGACGAATTCGAGGACCGCGCCGTGACCGCTCTGTACGCCGACCACGCGGGCGGACTGTGGGTCGGAACACGCGGGGGTCATCTCCTGCGCCGCGCGCCGGGCGACGGCGCCCCGCGCGTCTATCTGAAGCCCTCGGCCGCGGGCACGCGCATCGTCGACCGCATCGCCGAGGACGCGGCGGGGCGGATCTGGGTGGCGGGCAGCGACGGACTGCACCGGATCGATCCCGACAGCGGCGAGGAGCGCCGGTTCCAGCACGATCCGGGGGACGCCGGCGGCCTGGGGCCGGGCTACGTCACGGCCCTGCTGCCGGATCGATCGGGGCGCCTGTGGGTCGGCACCGGGGAGGGAGGGCTTCAGCTCGTCGACGCAGAGGGCCGCGTGGTGTCGCGGCTCACGCACGACCCGTCGAACCCGGCGAGCCTGACCGACAGCTACGTGACCGCGATTCTCGAGGACCGGCGGGGAACGCTCTGGATCGGGACGCGTTCGGGGGGATTGAACGCGGTCGACCCGGCGACCCTCGTGGCCATCCGCTACCCGGCCGATCCGCTCTCCAGCCGCTCCCCGAGCCACGATTGCATCACCAGCCTGCTCGAAGACCACCTCGGCCGGCTCTGGATTGGAACGGCCGGCGGCGGCCTGAACCGCCTCGAGCGCGAGGCCGACGGCAGTCCCCGGTTCGTACGCGTGACTGAGCGCGAGGGGCTGATCGACAACGACGTCATGGGACTGGTGGAGGACGACGATGGCAGTCTCTGGATCAGCACCCGGCACGGTCTGTCGCGCTACGACCCCGGGCGCGAGGCGTTCGCCGGAATGTCGGTGCCCGACGGCCTGCCGGCCGGTGAGTTCGAGCCCGGCGCCGCGACGCGCACTGCCGATCTGCTGGTCTTCGGGTCGGTCAATGGCCCTGCCATCCGTCCGGCCGGAACCCTGTTCCCGGCACCCGCCCCGTCGCCTCTGGTCGTCACCTCGCTCAGCACGCGATCGGGCCCGTACCACGGCGCGCGACCGCCGTGGGAGCTCGACGTCATGTCGATCCCGTACGGCGAATGGGTCTCGATCGAGCTGGCGCTCCTGGAGTTCGGCGCCGACGCCCGGCACCGGTACGAGTACCGCCTGGGAGGGGAATGGATCGATCTCGGCAGCCGGCGGGCCATCACCATCACCGACCTGAGCCCCGGAGACCATTCGTTCGCCGCCCGGGCGCGCAACAGCCAGGGTGTCTGGAGCGCCGTGCGGGCCCCGTTGCGGATCGCCGTGCGGCCGCCCTACTGGATGACCGGCTGGTTCCGCGCCGGGTCCGCGGCCCTGCTGCTGGGGGCCGTGGTGGTCGCGCATCGGCTGCGTCTGCGGACCGTGACGCGCCGGCACGCCGAGCGGGAAGTGCTCCACGCCCAGCGCGAGGACGCCCGGCTGGCCCTGGCGCGGGCGTACGAACGCCTGCGCATGCTGACGCGCCGGCTCGAGGCGGCCAAGGAAGACGAGCGCAAGAGCATCGCGCGCGAGCTGCACGACGAGGTCGGTCCGTCCCTCACCGCCGTGATCATCAACCTTCACCTTCTCGGGCGCGAGCTGGACGCGTCGACGAGGGAGAAGAAGATCGCCGACGCCATCGACATCGTCGATGGCCTGGTGCGGCGCGTCCAGGATCTGTCGCTCGACCTGCGGCCGCCGCTCCTCGACGAGCTCGGGCTGGTGCCCGCGCTGACCGGGTATCTCGAAGCCCAGGCGGAGCGCACGGGCCTGAACATCGAGGTCGACGCCGGCCCGGGCCTCGACATGGTTCCCGTGGAAGTCGCCATCACCGCCTTTCGCGTCGCGCAGGAGGCGGTCACCAACGCCATCCGTCACGCGGAGGCCCGGACGATCACGGTTTTTCTGGCCCGCCAGGACGGCAGGCTGGTCGTCGAGGTGACGGATGACGGCCACGGCTTCGACGTCCGGGCGATCATGGAGGGATCCAGCGCCAAGGCGATCGGCCTGCTGGGGATGCAGGAGCGTGTCGGCGGTCTTGGAGGCGAGATGACGATCGAATCGATGCCGGAGGAGGGCGTGACGGTGCGGGCCAGCCTGCCGTTCGAGGTCGAGGCATGAGAATCGTCCTGGCCGACGATCACACGCTGGTGCGGGCGGGCATCCGTTCGCTCCTGGTCTCGATCCCCGACGTCCAGGTGGTGGCCGAATCGGACGACGGGCGCGAGGCGCTGGAGCTCATCGCGCGCCACCGCCCCGACGTGGCCCTCATCGACATTGGCATGCCCGGCCTGAGCGGCCTGGAGGTCGCACGCCGCACGGCGAAGGAGTCGCCGCGGACCCGGGTCATCATCCTGTCGATGCACGGCGATCGGACGCACGTCACCCAGGCGTTGCGCGCCGGCGTGGCCGGCTATCTTCTCAAGGGCGCCGCGGTCGCGGAGCTGCCGCTGGCTCTCGAGGCGGTGATGCGCGGGGAGACCTACCTGACGCCGAAGATCTCGCAGACCGTCGTGCAGGGGTACCTGGACAAGAGCGGCGAGGCGGAGCAGGACCCGCTCAAGGGTCTGACGGCGCGACAGCGGGAGATCCTGCACCTGATCGCCGAGGGTCGCACGACACGCGAGATGGCGGGGCTCCTGCACGTCAGCGTCAAGACGATCGAGACGCACCGTCTGCGGCTGATGGAGCGCCTCGACATCCATGACGTCGCGGGCCTGGTCCGATTCGCCGTCCGGTCCGGGCTCATCTCACCCGCGGAGTGAGGCGGACGCGAGCGGGCACGCTTCCTTATATATGATGGGCCCCGTCGGGAGCCCCCGGGATGGGACTCGCGTGCCGGACCAGGAACGCGGCGCTTCGAGATGATCCACGACACGATCACGGCCCGACGGTCCCTGCGCGCGCTCGCCTGGGGCGCTCTCCTTCTGTGCGGCGTGCTGCTCGCCTTGCGCTTCCGGCATCACACCTGCGACGACGCATTCATCTCGTTTCGCTATGCCCGCAACCTCGTGGCCGGACACGGGCTGGTTTTCAATCCCGGAGAGCGGGTCGAGGGGTACACCAACTTCCTCTGGGTCCTGTTGTCGGCGCTTCCGATCGCGCTGGGACACGGGCCCGTCGGGTTCAGCCGCGTGGCCGGTGTCGCGGCGCATCTCGCGGCGCTCGCCGGGGTCTACTGCGCGGCGCGGAGGCTCACGTCGCGGCCGCCGCTCGCCTTCGCCGGCGCGCTGCTCTTCGCGCTGAGTCCGGCGGCGGCGGTCTGGGCGACGGCCGGGCTCGAGACGCCGCTGTTCACGGCGCTGGTCACCTGGGCCGTCGTCTTCGCGCTGCGCGACGCCGGCGCGGTCGGCGGCCCGGATGAAACGGCGCGCGCCGGAGGGGGACGCCTGCCAGCGACGGCGGCGATCCTGCTCGCCGCCGCGACGCTCGCCCGGCCGGAGGGCCTCCTGGTCGCCGTCGCCGTGGCCGCCGGCGCGCCGCTGACCGCACGCCGCCGCCTCGCGTTCGCCGGGATCGTCTGCGCCGTGCTCCTGCCCTGGTTCATCTGGCGCGCCGCGTACTACGGCGATCTCCTGCCGAACACCTTTCACGCCAAGGTCGGGATGAGCGCGGCGCAGGTCGGCCGGGGCGTCCGGTACCTGGCGGCTTTCCTGTTCGAGTGCGGATCCTGGATCGTCGCGTCGATCGCGCTCGGCCTGACGGTCGCGCGCCGGAGCGCCGCGGCGCGGCTCCTCATTGCCATCGTCCTGCCGTACCTCGCCTATATCGTGGCCATCGGCGGCGATTTCATGCCGATGTACCGGTTCTTCGTGCCGATCGTCGGTCTCCTCGCTCTGCTCCTGGTCGCGGGCGCCGACGCGCTTCTCGAGCGCCGCGGCGCGACGTCGAGTACGGCGTCGGGCGCGGCGGCGATCGTCGTCATCTGGTCCCTGATCTGCGCGTGGCCGGCCTTCTGGGGCGCTTCGCTGGAATACGTTCGACAGGATCAGCGCGAGGTGGAGACCTGGCGGGCGATCGGTCTCTGGTTCCGGGATCACGCGGCGCCGGGGGCGTCCATCGCGCTGGTGCCGGCCGGCGCCATTCCCTTCTACTCGAATCTCCCGGTCATCGATCTGCTGGGCCTCAACGATCGCACCATCGCGCGCGCGCCGGTCGCCCGGCCAGGCGCGGCGCCGGCCGGGCACGAGCGCTCCGATGCCGCGTACGTTCTCGCGCGCCGCCCGACCTACATCATCCTGGGGACATACGGGCTCGCGACCGATCCCCCCGACGCCTCGGGCGTCCTGCCGCTCTACTATCAGGCCGAGAAGGAGATCACGGGGTCATCCGCGTTCCGTACCGGCTACCACCTGCGAGTGGGGCATTGTCCTGGCGGTTACTTCACATTCTTCGAGATTCGGGACGCCGCGCCTCCTGTCGCGCCTC
This sequence comes from Patescibacteria group bacterium, assembly GCA_035638115.1. Taxonomy (GTDB): domain Bacteria; phylum Acidobacteriota; class Polarisedimenticolia; order Gp22-AA2; family Gp22-AA2; genus DASRAN01. Next base: position 28,376 of record DASRAN010000080.1, read on the forward strand.
GGGACACTGTCCGAGGCGATTGACCACGTCGGATCACACGATTCAGCGCTCGAGTGCCTGATTTCCCTGCATTCGCGCGCCCTCCGGATTCGGTTCTCTGGCACTCCGATTGCTCTTTCGCGGCGGTCTGCCGTTGGTGATATCCGCCAACGCATCAAACCAACCGGATCGGGAATCACGTGCCGAGCAGGAAGAAGCGTGACGCCGATCCGTCCAGAGAAGGAGGGCGAGTCATGAAGCGCATTCTCCTCACGGTTTTCAGTATCGCAGTCCTCGCGGTGGCGGGCAGCGTCATCGCGCAGACCAACCCGGGCACCACCGATCAGCCGGGAACGACCCAGCCCGCCGACCAGTCGCCCCCGCCCTCGGGTCAGGGCGACAGTACGGGCAGCACGGCGGGCTCGACGCCGCCGGCCACCGACACCGCGGCGCAGCCGGCCGCCGCACCGGTCCCGGCCGACAGCCCGTCCTCCTCGTCTCCAAAGGAGGCGAGCAACCCGGGTCGTTCGGGATCGCTGCCGGCGACCGCGAGCAACAACCCGCTGATGGCCTTGATCGGCGTTCTGGCCCTCGGCGCGTTCACGATTCTCCTGGTCTTCCGGCGTCGCGGAGCCGCGAGGTCCTGAAACCAGGTCGAGTCCGGACCCCGCGGCGCCGGTGCGGGCGCCGCGGGGTCACGCTCGACGCCCGCTCGTCGCGGTCCGCGCGGGTGACGACCTGAATGGGGGAGTGCCCATGATGAAGTGGATCGAGCGGGGATTTCTGATTGTGGGCGTCGTCTGTCTCGGATTCTCCGCCTGGAACTGGCTCGACTCCAACCTCTACCAGCGCGCGGCAGGGCAGCGCCTCGAATCGCTCCTCAAGCTGCATTCAGGTCCGCGGCACACCGGTGGCGCCCGTGCCGGGGGCGCGGCGTCCCGCGACACGGCGGCGCGCGATATCGTGGGACGGATCGAGATCCCGCGTCTGGGGATCTCCGCGATCATCGCGGAGGGGATCGACCCGCGGACCCTGCGTCGCGCGGTCGGCCACGTCCCGTCCACCGCGCTGCCGGGCGAGGAGGGCAACGTCGTGCTGGCGGGTCATCGCGACTCGTTCTTCCATGCGTTGAAGGACGTCCGCTCCGGCGACCAGGTGAAGATCACGACGGAGGAGGGCGTGTTCGAGTACGCCGTCGATTCGACCGACGTCGTGGGGCCGCAGCGCGTCGATCTTCTTGACGCCGCAGGCGCCGATTCCCTGACCCTCATCACTTGCTATCCGTTCAACTACGTAGGACCCGCCCCCGATCGATTCGTGGTGCACGCCCGACCGGCCTGAGAGGCCGCCACGGAGCTGCCGGGCGATGCGCTTCGCATCGTCCGTCCGGCAGGACAGCAGCCCGAATCGACCCTTGCCGCGAACTGCTTGCCTGGCCGCGAGTTCCAGCGGGGTACCGATCTTGCAGTTCTCCCGCCGTTCCTTCCGGGCCGGTGCGGTCTCTCCTGGAAGCCAAGTGATGTCAGCGGAGGTGCGATCATGAAAGCCATCCGAGCGTCTCTCGTTGCGATCGTGATCCTTCTCGTCACCGGCGTGACGGCGTCGTCCGCGCAAGCGGCGGTGTCGTTCAGCCTGTTCTACTCGAATCTCAGTCCGCATGGGACCTGGCTCGTCTCGGCGCAATACGGGCGCGTCTGGCAACCGGGCGTCTATCGGGCCGGATGGAATCCGTACTACGACGGCCACTGGGTCTACGCCGACGTCGGCTGGACGTGGGTGTCGGACTATGGCTGGGGCGACGTCCCTTACCACTACGGAACCTGGTATGACGATCCCACACTCGGCTGGGTGTGGGTGCCCGGCTATGTCTGGGCGCCGGCCTGGGTCGTGTTCCGGACCGGGCCCGACTACGTCGGCTGGGCGCCGGTGGTTCCGGGCTACTCCGTCGGCGCCTCGTTCTCGTATGCCTCGTCCTCGGGGCCGTTCGTGTTCGTCTCGGCCGGTCACTTCTGCGACACGCGCGTGCGCCGCTACGTCGTGCCCGAGGTGCAGGTGAGGACGGTGATCAACCAGACCCGGATCGTGAACAACCTCACCATCGAGAAGAACATCGTCGTGAACCGAGGCCCCGACCCGCGCACGATCGAACGGGCCAGCGGCCGCCACATCCGCACCCTGTCGATCGAATCGGTGCCGCGCGCTGCGCCCGGCGGCGACGTCCGTCGCGCCGCGCTGGCGGTCGAGCCACAGCGGGCCGCGCACGGTGTGCGCGCGGCCCAGCCGGTCTCCGAGCGCCAGCCGCTGCCCCAGCCGCGCGTGCACGGGCAGGGGAGCGGCCGCCCGGACACGGACCGGGTGTCTGCGCCGGCGCCGAGGTCCGAGTCCAATCATCAGCCGCGACGACACGAGCAGGTGCCACGGCACGAGCAGACCCCGCGGCACGAGGCGGCGCCGCGAGCCCCGGCCCATACGGCGCCGGCCCCGCAGCACCGCACTCCGCCGCCGGCTCCGAGCACTTCGCACGGCAAGCCCGCCCAGCACGGCCAGCCGCACGGCGGGAACCCGCACGATGGCAAGCAGGATTCCTAAGGAGGTCGCCATGAACAAACGCATCGCGTTGATAGCAGTCGCTGTGTTCAGCACCGTATTGGCCACGTCCGGTTCTTTCGCATCGGAGGCCGCGGCCCCCGGCAGCGACGAGGTCAAGAAGATCCACGACTCCGAAGACGTCCTCAAGGCCGCCGTCACCGCGCCCGACAAGGGGATCCCCAAGGATCTCCTGGAGCGGGCCGAGTGCATCGGTGTGTTCCCGGGGTTGGCGAAGGGAGCCTTCATCGTCGGCGGCGAGTTCGGCCGCGGCGTCTTCACCTGCCGGCGCAAGGATGGCTCCATGGGTGCGCCGGCCTTCTTCTCGATCGGGGGCGGCAGCGTCGGCTGGCAGATCGGCGGTGAACAGGCCGACGTCGTTCTCCTCGTCATGAACGAGGGTGGAGTGAAGCGCCTGCTCCAGGACAAGTTCACCCTCGGCGGCGAAGCCGCGGCGGTGGCCGGGCCGGTCGGGCGGAACGCCCAGGCGGCCACCGACGCGCAGTTACACGCCGAGATCCTGTCGTGGTCGCGATCGCGCGGCCTCTTCCTCGGCGCTTCGCTGAAGGGGATGGTCATCAAGCAGAGCAAGAAGGCGACCGAGGACCTGTACGGCAGGCCGCTGACGGCGCAGCAGATCCTCGTGGCCCAGACCGTCACTCCGCCTGAATCGGCCCGCTCGTTCGTGCGGACCGCCACCGAGTACTCCCGCCGCTCGTCCTGAACCGGCCGGCGTGGCATGCCCTCACGGACATGCCACGCCGGGTCTTTTCCCGTTCGTCTGCATAGGCTGCATGACATTCGGACCCCTTCCGCGTCGTTCTCATAAGGGCTAGGCGAGGCCACCCGCGTCGCGCCGCCGGAACCAACCGGTCGATCCTGCGTATAGAGATGCATCGATTGGGTTTCGGGGCGATGGCGTGCGAGACTCGATCCGACCGGTGCCTGGCCCGCGGGTTGCTCTACGCGGCCACTTCGAGGAGCGAGAGCCGATGCGTCGCGCGGGAGTCCTCACAAGCGGATTCAGATCGAAAACCTGGTCGGCGGGTGCGGTCGTCGCGCTCGCGGCGTTGATCGCGCTGACCGCCGGGGGGGCTCCCTCCGGCGCATTCGGCGCCTCCGGCGGCGCGGGCGCCTCCGGCGGCACGAGCGGCGCGGGCGGGACCAGCTCCATGGTCGCGCGGCTGCGACGACTGGCCGACGCGGCCGACCCCGCCACGAACCCGTTCCTGAACTCGGCCAGGGCGAAGGTTCTCGAGGGCGTGGTCCTGACCCAGGGCAACAGCGCCAACCCTCCGATCCTGATGGAGCTCGGGCAGGAGCTGCTCAACGCCGGGCGCACGACCGACGCCATCGCTCAATACGAGCGGCTCGAGGGGCTGGCCCGGAGCCGGGGCCTCGACGTGCGTTCGAAGGCCTGGAGCCAGCTCCGCATGCAGGATGCGATCGCGCAGCTGCGCCGGGGCGAGGAAGAGAACTGCATGATGAACCACAACGCGCGCTCCTGCCTCTTCCCGATCCGCGGCGCCGGGGTGCACATGAAGACGCGGGGATCCCAGGCGGCGGCCACGATCCTGACCGACCTGCTCGATCACGATCCCGACAACCTGGCGGCGCGCTGGCTCCTGAACATCGCGTACATGACGCTGGGCGAGTATCCCGACTCCGTGCCGGCGCGCTGGCGGCTGGCGCCGGAGCTGTTCGAGTCGGACTACGACATCAAGCCGTTCCCGGACATCGCGGCGAGCCTGGGCATGGACATCGACGATTACGCGGGCGGCTCGATCATCGAGGACTTCGACGGGGACGGCAACCTCGACATCATGGTCTCGGCGATGGGGCTCCGGTCGCAGCTGCGCTACTTCCACAATGACGCCAACGGAAAGTTCAGCGACCGCACGGAGCAGGCCGGTCTGATCGGCGAGGTCGGCGGGCTGAACATCGTCCAGACCGATTACGACAACGACGGCCGGCCCGACGTCCTGGTGCTGCGCGGCGGCTGGATGGGCAAGGGGGGAGTCTATCCGAGCTCGCTCCTTCACAACGACGGCGGCGGCGCGTTTTCGGACGTGACCGAGGCGGCCGGGATGCTGCGTTTCGCGCCGACCCAGACCGCGACCTGGCTCGACTACGACGGCGACGGCTGGCTCGACGTCTTCATCGGAAACGAGTCGACCGAGGGAAACCCGCATCCCTGCGAGATGTTCCACAACAACCACAACGGCACCTTCACCGAATGCGGCGCCGAGACGGGCGTGGCGGTGACGGCGTTCGTGAAGGGGGTCACGAGCGCCGACTACGACAACGACGGCCTTCCGGATCTCTATCTCTCGGTGCGTGGCGGCGACAACGTGCTGTTCCACAACGACGGTCGCAAAGGCGGGGCGTGCGGCGGACACTTCACCGATCGGGCGCGCGCCGCGGGGGTGACCGAGCCGTTCTACAGCTTCCCCACCTGGTTCTTCGACTACGACAACGACGGACGCGAGGACCTGTTCGTCTCGGGCTACATGGTCCATGACGTCGGCGACGTGGTGGCCGACTACCTCGGGCGCCCCACCGACGCGGAGCGTCCCCGTCTCTATCACAACAACGGCAACGGGACCTTCACGAACGTCACGCTGGGCGCGCGCCTGAGCCACGTGATCGAGACGATGGGCTCGAATTACGGCGATCTCGACAACGACGGATGGCTGGACATGTTCCTCGCCACCGGCGCGCCCGACCTCGCCATGCTGGTCCCCGACCGGGTGTTCCGCAACGCCGGAGGGAAGTTCTTTCAGGACGTCACCACGTCGGGCGGCTTCGGCCAGCTGCAGAAAGGACATGGCGTGTCGTTCGGAGACCTCGACAACGACGGCGATCAGGACATCGTCCATGTCGTCGGCGGCGCGCTCGAGACCGATCACTTCCGCAACTCGCTGTTCGAGAACCCGGGGCACGGCAATCACTTTCTCGTCCTGAAGCTGGAGGGGACGCGGTCGAACCGCGCCGCCATCGGGGCGCGGATTCAGGTGGGGGTGCGCACGGCCAAGGGGGCCGAGCGAGAGATCTACAGGACGGTCCGCAGCGGCGGCAGCTTCGGCGCCTCGCCCCTGCGCCAGGAGATCGGGCTGGGCGACGCCGTGCAGATCCGCGGGGTCGCCATCATCTGGCCGTCCGGCGCCACGTCGAAGCTGACCAATCTGGCGCTCGACCAGCGCTACGTGATGCGCGAGGGAGACGCCCAGGCGTCGCCGCTGGTCCTGAAGAGCTTCCGGCTCGGCGGGCGGGACGAGAAGCGCGCGCCGCTCATCGCGGGACCGGGCGGGGACCATCCGGCGCCGAATGTGAGACCCTCTCTCCGGGGCGGGGAGTCGCCCGCCGTCGCGCCGCCGCCGGAGGGGAACGGACCATGACCTGGATCAAGACCATCCCGCTGCCGGAAGCGGACGAAGCGCTGCGGCGCGCGCTCGAGGCGCAGCGGACGCTCTACCCTGCGGAATACGCCGAGCCGGTGATGCCGACCGCCGACGGCGTCTCGGGGATCGTCGGGTCGCACTCGCTGATCCCGGAGGCGCTGCACCACGCGTTCGCCACGTTCGGCGCGCTGATGTCCCCCGACCTGCCGCTGACCCGCCGTCAGCACGAGATGATCACGACGCGTGTCTCGGTTCTCAATCGATGTCATTACTGAATCACCGCCCACGCAGAGTTTCTGCGTCGCGTGACGTTGGATGACGGCCTGGTCCGGGCCCTCCAGACCGACTACGAGCATGCGCCCATCTCGGATACGGATCGCGTCATGCTCGACTACGTCGGTGCGATCACACGCGACGCGACGCGCATCGGCCCGGACGATCACGAACGTCTCCGCGCCCACGGCTTCGACGACCGCGGCATTCTGCAGATCACCCTCATCGCCTCCTGGTTCAACTACATCAACCGGGTCGCCGACGCCCTCGGCGTCGGCCGCTAGTCGCTCCGGCGGGGCGCCCGCGTGAAACGCGCGCTGGCCGCGGCCCTCGCGGGTCTGACGATCGTCAGTCTCGCCTGGGTGGCGACGCCGATCGTGCTCATCCGCCCCTTCGGTCCCCAGACCTCGCGCGGCCTGGCGTTGTCCTATGCCCTGCGCGCCCGGAGCGCGCCCCTGACGCTGGCGCTCCTGGGGCTCGGCGTCGTCGCCGTCGTCGCCCTGTGGCGGCGCCTCGCATCGCGGTCGGGACGGGTGCTGGTGGCCGTCGCGGTGCTGCTTCTCGGCGGCTCCGCCTGGCTGGCGCGGCAGAATCACTTCGAGTGGATGTTCCACCCGCTGCCACGCCCGGAGTTCCTCGCGGCCGGCGACGCGGACGGCGTCGCGCCGGACGATCTCGTCCTGGGCGTCGCGGAAGGGAGCGAGGCGCGCGCCTATCCGGTGCGGGCCCTCGCCTATCACCACGTCGTCAACGACGTGGTGGCCGGAGAACCGATCGTCGCGACGTATTGAACGCTCTGCCACACCGGTCTGGTGTGGAAATCAAGCCTCGACGGGAAGCGGCTTCTGTTCCATCTCGCCGGCATCAACAACCAGAACTTCATCATGCGCGACGAGGAGACCGGGACCTGGTGGCAGCAGGTCACCGGGTGCGGGATCCGCGGCCCTCTCGCCGGCCGCTGCCTGGCGTCGATCGACTGGGACGAGGTGACGTTCGCTCTTTGGAAACAGGAGCATCCGGAGACGCAGGTGCTGAAGCCGGCGCCGGAGTTCAAGGACGACTACGCCACCGCCGACTGGGAGAAGGAGATCGCCGAATACCCGACGGTCACCCCGGGCGCCGCCGGCGATCCGCTGAAGCCGCGCGATCTGATCGTCGGTATCGTGGCCGGCGGCGCGGCGACCGCCTACCCGTTCGATCGGATTGCGGCGGCGAGCCCGATCGCGGACGGCGTGGGCGGGACGCCGATTCTCATCCTGCTCCATCCCGACGGGCGTTCGCTGCGCTGCTTCGATCGCCGGCTCGACGGCGAGGCGCTCGAGCTGTTCCTCGAGCCCGGATCGGATCCGCCGAGGCTCCTCGACGGCCGGACCGGCAGCCGGTGGGACTTCAGCGGACAGGCGGCGTCGGGTCCGCTCGCCGGACGCCGACTCGCCCGCCTGCCATGCCTGAAGGACTTCTGGTTCGACTGGAAGACCTATCATCCGGACACGAGCGTCTTCACGCCCGGTGACGAGGCGGCCGACTAGAAGGCGCCGGCTTTTCTCGCCTCGCGCGCCTTCTCCACGTTCACCATCGCCAGGAGCCCCAGCCCGGCCACGAACAGGACGACGATCGACAGGATCGCCAGACGTGACGAGCCGGTCACCTGCTTGACGATGGCGAAGACCCAGGGCCCCCACATCGCCGAGAACTTGCTGAACACGGTGTAGAAGCCGTAGAACTCGGCGCTCGCCTCCTCGGGGATCATCGAGCCGTAGAACGATCGGCTCAGCGCCTGCGAGCCGCCAAGCACGAGTCCCACGATGCCTCCGAGCGCCAGGAACTCCGCCGCGGTCTGGATGAAATAGGCGTAGATCACCACGCCCGACCACATCACCAGGCTCACCATGATGGTCGCCTTGGCGCCGATCCAGCCGGCGAGCCGCCCGAAGATCAGCGCGCCGAAGGTGGCGATCGCCTGGATCAGCAGCAGCGTCAGCATCAGCGTCGTGGCGCTGAGCTTCAGCTCGACGGTGCCGTAAATGGTCGCCATGCTGATCACCGTCTGGATGGCGTCGTCGTACAGCATGAAAGCGACGAGGAAGAGCAGGAGCTGCCGGAACTGCCGGACCTTGCGGGTCGTCGCCCAGGTGCGGCGCACGCCGATGGCCGCGTAGGCGAGGATCCCCGGCCGCGGGCCGGACCGCCCCAAGGCGCCGCCGGAGACGCCGGGCGCCGGGGCCTTCGGAGGCGGCTCCACGAGATAACGCGCGGTGAACAGCGTGAAGCCCGCCCACCAGGCGCCTGCCATCACGATCCCCGCGCGCACCGCCTGCTCGAGGGACATCCCCATCCGGTCGTGCCCGAGCACCAGGCCGAGCGCCAGCGCGAATTGCAGTCCGCCCCCGACGTAGCCGTACGAGTATCCCTTCCCCGACACCCAGTCCATCCGCTCGTCGCTCGCGATGTTCGGCAGGAAGGCGTCGTAGAAGACGTTGGCGCCGATGAACCCGACCTGCGCGAGCAGGAAGAAGGTCAGCGTCCTGACGACGTCCCCGGACCGGCAGAAGTCGAGGAGCATGGCGAACAGGCTGCCGCTGTAAGCGAAGGCCAGGAGGAACCGCTTCTTGGCCCCGGAGAAGTCGGCGATGGCGCCGAGGATCGGCGAGGTCAGGAAGGCGATCAAGGTCGAGGCGCCCACGGCGATCGCCCACAACGAGTCGGCGGCGAAGCGGATTCCGAAGAAGGTGGCGCCTTGAGGCGGGACGATCACGTCAGCGAAGTAGCGTGGCAGCAGGCCGACCGCGACCGTCGTGACGTAGGCGGAGTTCGCCCAGTCGTACATGCACCACCCGAAGATGGTGCGCGGGTTGTCCTTCGCGAAGCGTGCGTCGGTCACGCGGCGTCCAGCGCCTGGATCCGGTCCTCGATGAGCACCATGGCGTCTCCCTCCTTGAACGTCCGGAACGACGGACGCGGGCCTGGGGCGGCGGCTATGTTAACCCCGGCCCCTCCCGTCCGCGGCGCTTGACAGGCTTTGGCGGGCTGTCATATCGTTCCCACAGTACTGAGACGGAGTCTCAATATCAATACGGAGGAGCGGGCATGATGGACGGAATGGCGTGTGTGAGGCCGGGCGGGTCCCGTCCCGCGCGGGCCGTGGGTCTGTGGGGGGTGGCGGCGGCCTGCGTGGTGTTCATCTGGTGCGGCGGCGTGCCCGCCCGCGCCGCGGACGGGGCGTCGAGCGCGGCCGAGGCCGCGGGCGCCGCCACGAGCACCCCGGCGCCTGCCGCAACGCCGGCGGAAGCGGCGGCGGACGACCTGCGCGCGCGGCTCGCCGCCCTGGAGAAGGAAGTGGCGGCCCTCGAGGCGGAGATCGCCATCCTGAGGGCCACAGGTGCGCCCGCCGTTTCGACGGCCGACCTCGAGCGGCGCATCGAGGCACTCTCGAAGGAGGTCGAGCGGCTGCGCATCGGCGCCGCGGCGGCGACCACCCAGGCCGGCCAGAGCGTCGGCGGCCTCGGGCCGGCAGCGTCGAAGGTCTATCACGCCGGTCGCGGCGTCTCGATCGGCGGCTATGGCGAGGTGGTCTACCAGGACCCGTCCTCGAAGACCGACGATGGCGCGCCCTCAGGCGAGTCGACGACCGCCGACCTGCAGCGCGCCGTCCTCTACTTCGGCTACAAGTTCGACGATCGCTGGCTGTTCAACTCCGAGATCGAGTTCGAGCACGCCGTGGCGGGCGAGGGAGAGAAGGGCGAGGTCGAGGTGGAGTTCGCCTACGTCGATTACCACAGGAAGCAGACCCTCGGGGCCCGCGGCGGTCTTCTCCTGGTGCCGATGGGCTTCCTGAACGAGCTGCACGAGCCGCCGATCTTCTTCGGCGTCGAGCGACCCGAGGTGGAGCAGGTGATCATCCCGACCACCTGGCGCGAGCTCGGCGGCGGCGTCTATGGCCAGGCCGGGCCGGTCTCCTGGAAGGCGTATCTGCTGAACAGCCTCGACGCCTCGGGATTCTCCGCCGACGAGGGGATCCGCGAGGGGCGTCAGGAGGGGGCCGAGGCCACGGCCAACGACCTGGCCCTGACGGCGCGCGTCGACTGGGTGCCGGTGCAGGGGCTGCTCCTCGGCGCCGGCGCCTTCACGGGCGACACGGCGCAGGATGCGTCCGGCGTCGACGGCGCCCGCCTGCTGGCCTGGGAGGCGCACGCCGAGTATCGCTGGCGGGGGCTGAAAGCGCGCGCCCTTCTGGCGCGCAATCACCTGGACGACGCGGCGGAGGTCTCGGCGCTCACCGGCCAGGTGATCGGATCGAGCCAGGTCGGCTACTACGTCGAGGCGGGGTACAACATCTTCGACGGGCGGACGACGACCTCGCAGGAGCTGAGCCCGTTCGTGCGCTACGAGGCCTTCGACACGCAGGCCGCGGTTCCGTCGGGCCTGACCGCCGATCCCGCCAACGACCGGCGCGACCTCACGGTCGGCCTCCACTACCGGCCGATCCCGAACATCGCCCTGAAGCTCGACTGGCAGGATCAGGGCAACTCGGCCGGCACGGGCGTCGATCGGTACAGCCTCGGGCTGGGGTGGCTGTTCTGAGGCCGCGATCGGCGGCCCGACCTGGCCTATGATGCCGGCCGCATGGTCTTCCATCGGACCCGCCTGACCGAGAGCGAGCGCAGGATCTTCCGGCGGCTCGACACGCCGCGCCGCATCCAGGATTTCCTCGAGACCATCCCGGCCAACTTCGAGCCGCACGGCGAGACCTGCAAGTCGCCGCGCGAGGTGCTGCGGACCCGGACGGCGCACTGCATCGAGGGGGCGATGCTCGCCGCGGCGGCGCTCTGGTTCCACGGCCGCCCGCCGCTCCTGCTCGATCTCAAGGCCACCGACCGCGATCCCGATCACGTGGTGACGCCCTTCCGGCTGCGCGGGCGCTGGGGAGCGATCAGCAAGACGAACCATTCCGTCCTGCGTTATCGCGACCCGGTCTACCTGAGCGTCCGCGAGCTGGCGATGTCCTATTTCCACGAGTACTGGACGGGCAAGGGGATCAAGACGCTGGCGAGCTACTCCGACGTCTTCGACCTGCGCCGCTGGAAGGGCGACTGGGTGACCAGCCGCGAGCCGCAGTGGGAGCTGCAGTACGCGCTCGACGTGTCACGGCATCATTCGATGATCGACGGCCGGCGGCGCAACCTGCTGCGCCGCGCCGATCTCATTGAGCGCCGGGCGGGGCGTCTTCTGCAGTGGGAACGCGGGCGAAGCAGAAATAGAGGCCGGAGGTCATCCAGGCCGGCAGCCGGTCGGCGAGGGAGCAGTTCAGCCTGATCGCCGCGCCGAAGTCGCGCAGGAGCGTATGCGCGAACGGCCCCGACCAGACGGCGCTCTTCCCCCAGGCGACGACGCGCAGCCCGTGCCGCTCCATCAGCCGCACCACGCGGCCGCGCGTGAAGCGCTGGCAGTGCGGCGAGTTCTCGTTCAGGGTCGCCATGCTCTCGGGGCGGTCCTCCTCCTCGGCCGCCGCTTTGGCTGCAGCGGCGTGCCCGCCCAGCGCGAGGAGCGCGGCCTTCATCTTGATCCAGCCCGACTCGAGACGCCAGAAGCCGGGGATCCTGTGCGCGGCCTCCCAGAGGTGGCTGTCGATCTCGAACGGACCGTACCCGTTCGGCACGGTCATCAGGAGAATGCCCTCCGGCTTCAGGCAGCGCCGCAGCGCGGCGACGAGGGTGTCGGGATCGGGCAGGTGCTCCAGGACCTCCGAGGCGACGACGGCGTCGAAACGGCCGTCCCAGCCCTGCTCCTCCAGCCGGCCGACGACGTAGGTCAGGTTCGGAAGCGCCGGCGCCACGTTGAGGCGGCCCGCCTGGCGGATCGACACCGGATCGAGGTCGAGACCGGTCATATCGTGTCCGCGCAGCGCCAGCGGCCGCGTGATCATCACGCCGGTGCCGCACCCGATGTCGAGCACGCGCAGCGGCCGCTCCGCGGCGACGGCCGCTTGGTGCTCGCGCAGCCGCGCGGCGATGAACTCGAGACGTTTGCGGTGTCCGTAGACGTTCTCGCGGATCGACGGCCGCGCGTCGCGCCCCCGATCGCCGGCGGTCGCCGGCGCCGCGTCCTCGCGTCGCGCGGCCGCGCCCGGCGTCATCCCGGCTTGCGGGCGAGGCAGCCGATCCGCTCGCCGAAGTAGACGAGAGGGAACAGGAGGTTCTTCATCGGGCCCGGGAGGAACGACGGCAGGGTCAGGATGCCGTGCCACTCCGAGGAGAAGCGCAGCACCTCGAGACCGCAGGCGCGCAGGTCGTCCTTCAGCTCGCCCGGCGCGTAGAGGTGGCAGTAGCCATAGTCGCTCGACCCGGCCTTGTTGCGCCGGTGCGCGAACAGGAAGGTGCTGAACTTGTTCGGCACGGTCACGACCATGTGCCCGCCGGGCCGCAGAACGCGCGCCATCTCCTTGAGCGCCGCGCGCCGCTCGTCGACGCCCGGGATGTGCTCGATGGTGGAATAGGAGAGCGCGACGTCGAACGATCCGTCGGCGAACGACAGGCGCGTCGCGTCCTCCACCTGGAAAGCGAGCCGCGCGTACAGGTCGGCCGGCAGCTCCTCGCGCGCGATCTTGTCCGCCATCCGCACCACGTCGGGGTGGACGTCGATCGCGACCCAGCGGCGCACATGGCGGACGAAATGCATCTCGTCGATCGGCTCGAGGCAGCCGACGTTGAGGACCTCGCGGCCGCGCAGGTCGATCCCCTCCAAAAGGTCCCAGTCGACCAGCGCCTTGGTGGCGATGTAGGTCGGATTGTCGCGGAACCCGCGCTCGGAGACCCGCACCGCCGTGGCCGTGTAGGCCTGCCGGACCTGGTCGCGCGCCTTGTCGAGATCGATCGCTTCCATGCTCATCTTGGGGGCCGGACCCGGGAAGCGGGTCATGCCCAAAGTGCGGGCGGATTCAATATAGTGATCGGTCCGCGAGCTGTCCAGGCGACCCGCCTTGCCTCGGGCCCTATATTGCGGTTCATGCCGACCGCGGCCGATCCCAGGCAGCCACCCTCCCGCGCCCGCCGGGCCGCCTTTATCCTTATTTATGTGGTCGCGCTGGTGCTGTTCACCGAGACCGCGGCACGAGCGCTCCTCCGGGCGCGCGCGCACGTCGACCAGCGTCCGGCCGCCGGCGGGACGCTCGACCCCGAGGCGGCCGCCAAGGCGCTCGGTCTCGACCCGTACGAGATGATCGACCCGCGCGACCCGTCGAACTGGCGGCTCCGGCCGGGTCTCCGGATGACGCTCGCCGACGTCATCGACAGCAAGCGCCGGGACGGCCACGTGCTGGCGGTGAAATACCTTGAAGCGCGCGCGCCGGCGCTCGGCGTGCGGCGCGAGGACACCGTCGTCTCCATCGACCGGGACGGATATCGCGGACCCGAGGTGGACCATTCCCACGGGCGCTTCCGGATCCTGGCGATCGGCGATTCCTGCACCTTCGGAACCACGCTCGGGGAGGCGTACCCGTACCCGCGGGCGATGCAGAACGAGCTTCGCCGCCTGGGCCGCGATGTCGAGGTGATCAACGCCGGGGTCGAAGGGTATGGTCCGGCGAACGTCCTCGCCCGCCTCGATGAGCTCGAGGCGCTCCGACCCGAGCTGACGACCCTCTACATCGGCTGGAACGCGCTCTACTCCGAGACCTTCATGAAAGAGGGGCGGGGGCTGCTGGGGCATTCGTCGGCGTTCCGGATCCTCAGTGACGCCTACAACCAGGCCACCGCGCGCCTCGACGACCCGCAGCACCAGGCCCTGGTCGCCTACGAGAAGCCGAAGCATCCCGATCGGAGCGCCCCCGAGGTGGCGGCGCTCGACGAGTACACGCCGTCGTTCCTGCCGCAACTGGAGCGAGTCGTCGACGGATTGATCGCGAGCGGCAGCCGGGTCGTCCTGATCACCCTGCCCGGCCTGTACGCCATGGACGAGACGCCCGACCTGCGCACCCTCGAGAAGGGTCACCTGCCGCCGTTCACCGACAATCCCTACGTCCTGGCGCGCATGGCCGGGCGCTACAACGAGTGCCTGCGCGAGATGGCGCGCACGCGCCACCTTCAACTGGTCGATCTCGACGCGTGGGGCCGGAAGGCGCTCGAGCCGCGCGCCGATCATTTCTTCGACTCGGTGCACCTCTACGAGGAGGGGCAGCGGATGATCGGCGCGCACCTCGCGGAGGCGCTCGCCCCCGACATCCCGGCGCCGGCGCACGTTGCGGCGCCGGTTGCGGCGCGGGCGCGGGCCGCGGCACCGGCGGCGCCCCTCAGGCGGCGGTCCGGCCGGCCGGTTTAGGCATCTCGAACTTGACGTCGGGAGGCGCGGTCTCGGCGGCGGCCACCTTGTACATCTCGCGGGCGTGGTAGTCGAGCATGCGCGCGAAGAAGACGTAGGGGACCTGCTCGAGACGCGCGTTGAAGATGCCGACCGAGTCGTTGTAGAACTCGCGGCGGTCGGCGATCTCGTTCTCCAGCGCCGTGATCCGGTTCTGCAGCGCGGTGAAATTCTGGTTCGCCTTCAGGTCGGGGTAGTTCTCCGCCACGGCGAACAGGCTCTTCAGGGCCGTCGCCATCTCGGTGCCGGCGGTGGCCTGGGCGGCCGGACCGCGCGCCGCGAGGTATTTCGTGCGCGCCGCGATCACCTTCTGGAGCGTGTCGCGCTCGTACTGCATGTACCCCTCGCAGACCTTCACCAGGCGCGGGATCTCATCGTAGCGCTGCTTCTCCAGCACCTCGATGTTCGACCAGGACTTCTCGACGTTCACCTTCACGCCGATCATCTGGTTGTAGATCCCCGCCGAGTAGGCCAGGGCCACCACGATGCTCACGACGAACAGCAAGAGGACCATGAACGCCATCGAAGCCTCCCATCGTTACCAGGGGATGCCGGTGCCGCCGGCGCCGGGTCGGGCGAACAACGAGGCCGCCCCCGCCACCGTCAGCGCGGCGCCGGCGGCGAGTGCGATTCCCGCTTTGATCGACAGGGTGCGGACGATCGCCCGCTGGCCCTGATCGGAGATGACGAAGGTCGTTTCGGCGTCGCCGCGGGCGACGATGAGGTCGTCCTGGGGCGGTCCGGGCTTCGCCGCCACCGCGGCGCGCAGGACGTCGTCCTGCACGACCCGCACCGCGTTGCCCCACTCCTCGGTGCTGATCTGCCCGTCATGGTTGGCGTCGAAGGCGCGCAGCTTCGCAGGGTCGCGCTTCAGCGCGACTAACCGATCGTGGATCGCCTCCTGGCGCTCGCGCGCCAGGCTGCGCAACGCGCGCACCGTGCCGACGACCGTGATCGTCTCGCCGATCTGCACGCGCCACTCGCTGCACCGCTGCCGGCGCGCGAGGAACCCGTCGCTGCGCCCGATGGTGTAGTAGTCGCGGCCCAGCTCCGCCTCGACCCCGTCCGGATCGACCGTGATCGTCCCGGTGCCGTCGTCGAGGTCGAACCAGTCGGCCGACTGCCCCTGGTCGACCGTCTTCCACGAGCTGCCGCCGCGGCTGCTCGACTGCTCCTCTTCGATGCGGAACCTGTAGAAGACGCAGGAGGTGCCGCTCAGCGGCGCGATCACCGGCGTCCGGGCGCGCGCGCAGCCCGTGAGCTCGGCGAACCCCATGGCGACCGACCGGACGCGCGAGCACGGCGTGTTCTCGATGGCGCGCTTCTGGTGCAGGAGCGCGAACCCCGCCGCGAGCAGCGCGATCCCGCCCGCCAGCATCACCCCGTCGTGCAGCGCATGCGGCGACCCGGAGCGCATTCCGAACAGGAAGAAGAATCCCTGCACCGCCCCGACCGCGGCGAACACCAGTCCGGCCGTCCTGACCGCCTTCGGCGAGGCGAAGTCCATCAAAGCCATCCGTATCACCCGATCGCGGGGGCAGACCCCTCCCGCCTGCGAAATATAGGTTCCGTGACCTGACCGGCAAGGCGGCGGCTGGCTCCCAGGCCGACCGGGTACTAAGTTGATGCGGCGCAAGCGGGGAGGGGAGCGTCAATGAATCGTCGCTGGATCATCCCGATGGGGTTGCTGCTCGCATTGGCCGCCTTCTCCCTCGTCACGCACGAGGGTCAGCCGGGGAAGGGGGGAGGCTCGCCCAATCCTGGCGACGTCGCGTGGATGCTGACCGCGACGGGTCTGGTTCTCCTGATGACGCCCGGCCTGTCGTTCTTCTATGGCGGGATGGTCAGCCCCAAGAGCGTCATCTCGACCATGCTGCAGAGCTTCGTGGCGCTCGGGGTGATCAGCCTCCTGTGGGTCGCGGTCGGGTTCAGCCTGGCGTTCGGCGACGACATCGGCGGCTTCATCGGAAACCCATTCACATACGCGATGTTCCGGGGCGTCGGCACCGGCACCAGCTCGGCGCTCGCGCCGACCATCCCGCTGCTCCTGTTCGCGATGTTCCAGCTGAAGTTCGCCGTGATCACGCCGGCGCTGGTCAGTGGATCGTTCGCCGAGCGCGTCCGCTTCTCGGCGTACCTGCTGTTCATGTGCCTGTTCAGCATCTTCGTCTACGCGCCGCTGGCCCACTGGACCTGGCACCCGGAGGGATTCCTGCACCGCTGGGGCGTGCTCGATTTCGCCGGCGGGACGGTGGTGCACATGTCCGCCGGATTCGCGGCGCTGGCGGGGGCCATCTTTCTCGGGCCGCGGATGAAGCAGGCGCGGCCGGCCGGGGCGCCACCGCCGTCGAATGCACCCTACGTCCTTCTCGGCACCGGCATGCTCTGGTTCGGCTGGTTCGGTTTCAACGCGGGCTCGGCGCTGGCGGCGGACGCCGTGGCCGCGCAGGCCTTCGCGACGACGAACACCGCCTCCGCCGCCGCGATGCTCGCCTGGATGTTCTTCGACGGTCTCAAAGGCCGCCGTCCGTCGGCCACCGGAGCCTGCATCGGCGCCGTCGTCGGCCTGGTCGCCATCACCCCCGCGGCCGCCTACGTCAGCGTGCCGCACAGCATCCTGATAGGCGTCGTCGCCAGCCTGCTGAGCAACGTCGCGGTCCATCTCAAGACCCGATCGGCCGTCGACGACACGCTCGACGTCTTCCCGTGTCACGGCGTCGGCGGCATCGTCGGGATGGTCCTGACCGGCGTCCTGGCGCGCGACGTCGGGCTCCTGGCGGGCAAGACCTCGACCTTCGTGCACCACCTCGCGGCGCTCGTCATCGTCAGCACCTTCTCCTTCGCCGTGTCGTACATGCTCTTCTGGATCACCGACATGCTGGTCTCGGTGCGGGTCTCCGCCGAAGACGAGATCGTCGGCCTCGACATCAGCCAGCACGCGGAGCGCCTGGTGCTGGCGGTGGTCCCCAGGCCGGCCGCCGCGCCGGCGTCCTCTTCGGCGCCCGGCCCCACCGCCGAGCCAGGCACCGCGGCCGCGGGGGGCTCGGCGGCGACAGCGTCGTCCCGGTCCTCATCGTCCTGAGAAGACGCTCGTCAGGAAAGACGAGCCGGTACGCAACCTTCGAGCCCCTCCCGACACAATAGACAGGTCCAGCACCGCAGCCAATCCGGCCACGCGGCCGTTCTGGCGGCGCCCCGAATCGACCCGGGGCCCTGCCGGCCCGCGTGCGGCTTTCCAGAGGAGGACTCGCCATGAGGAAGTCATCGCTTGCGAGCATCGTCGTCGTCGGCCTTTCGGGATGGACCCTCGCGCAGGCGGCCAACCAGCCGCCGGTGGCGAGCTTCGTCGTCACTCCGGCCCAGGCGGCGATCGGCCAGAGCTTCTCCGTCGACGCCTCGGGCAGCACCGACGATCACACCGCCGTCTCCAAGCTCCTGGTCCGCTGGGATTGGGAGAACGATGGCACCTGGGACACCGCGTACACGACCGTGAAGACCGCGACCCACGCCTACCCCGGCGTGGGGCAGAAGACGATCGCTCTCCAGGTTCAGGACCAGCAGGGCGCCACGGGTACGACCACGCGCGTCGTCCAGGTGATCCCCCTCGTCGGCCGGCTCTCCGTCGGACCGACTTCGCGCGAGCCCGACGTCGATATCAATCCGACCAGCTCCACCAACATCGTTGTCTCGGTCGCGACGAGCGGCGGCAGCGGCTTGAACATCTCAGACCCGGCGTTCTTCACCCAGAACTCTGGCGCGAGCTGGACGCAGAGCGTCGGTCATGACTCGAACCGGTGCGCCGACCCGGGCATCGAGTTCACGCCGGGCGGGACGGCCGTCCTGATGAGCCTCGACGACACCGCCTGCGACGGCAACCTGCAGGGGATGCAGATCGACCTGAGCACCAACGGCGGCGCGGAGTTCCAGCGCGCCGGCTACGCGTTCCACGAGAACACCCTGTTCCTGCTTCCCGACGGCTCGAGCCGCGCCGTCTGCGGCAAGCGCGCCAACTATCCCTGCATGCAGCCGTCGGATTTCGATGACCTGTTCTTCGACTACCCCAAGATCGCGTCGGACAAGGGGCTGGCGTCGCCCTACTCCGGGAACCTCTACGCCATCGCCCACAACGTGCCGTTCGACCAGGACGGCGACGCCGTCTGCGAGTCGCACTACACCGTCTTCGCGCGCTCGACGGACGGTGGCGGCTCGTGGACCTCGGCCCAGGCGCTCTCGACCCTGGGATTCACCAGCGCGCTCGGCGTCGGCGCGGACGGCACGGTCTACCACGCCGCCGCGACGAACGGCGCCCCGTGCCCGGCGTCGAAAGGAATCGCCCTGAAGCGCTCGATCGATGGGGGCGCCACGTTCGGCGCGCCCACCTGCGCCTACAATGCCTCCGGCGACCTGACGCCGGTGCGCACCTGGCCGGCGGCCGATCCCTCCTCCGCCGCCCGGGTCTACGTGGTCTTCGACGCGGCGGCCGCGTCGCTCGGCGGCTCGGTGCACGTCTACGCGATCCGCTCCACGGACGGCGGCAACACCTGGAGCGCGCCGGTCAGAATCGACGCGGTCCTCCCCGGAGACGTGGTGGATCACTACCGGCCGTCCTTGTCGGTCTCCTCGAGCGGACGCCTCGACGTCGCCTGGTTCGACTACCGCAACTCCTCGCCCACGCGCGCCATCGCGAACGGACAGCTAGCCGACGTCTACTACGCCTACTCGCTCGACTTCGGGGTGACCTGGTCGGCGAACCTGCGCCTCTCGCCGGTGTCGCAGGGGGCGCTCTATGGAGGATTCAACGACTTCCTGACCGTGACATCGGCCGGGACGCGGGCCTACGTCGCCTACTCGTTGTCCTCCACGGGCGCGCCGGCCGACTATCAGGCGACGCTCGGGACTCTTGATTTCCAGTGAGCCGGGTCCAGGGTCCCGACGTCCACGCGGTAGTCGGGGGACGACGAAAAGGATTCCAAGCCAGGCCTTTTCCCCGACTCGGCGTCCGTCAGGATTTGTTCGGCAGAGGGTAGGGGGTGCCGTCGAACAGAATTTCCAGGTCCTCGGGCGGCTTGTAGCCGGGGCGGCAGGTCTTCACGAGGAAATAGGCCAGGTCGCGGGCGAGCTGATCGATCATGTCGCGAATCTGCCCCTGCTTCATTTGCTGTACCGCACCCCAGTTCGAGGTCAGGATAGGGAACCCGGCGAGGGCATGCCCCGCAGCGTCGTTGATGGAGATCTGACCCTCGAGCTTGTCCTTGCCGGCGCCAAACCCCACCAGGACACGCGTCGTGAAGCTCCCGACGCGGAACTTGTCGAGCCGGCCGCCCACGACGATGCTTCCAGGCCCGGGGCGGCCGCGCTCGATGCTCTCGAAGGCCCCTGGGAAGAAGGCGTTCAAGTGCTCGCGGATCTTCTCGGGGATGACCGCTTGCGCCGCCGCCATGTCGTGCATCTCGTCGTCCTTCTTGCCCGCCACATCCGCGATCTGAAAATCCGGCAAAGCCAGACGTGTGAAGGGACCGGCGCCGGCGATCGATGTCATGGCCTTTTCGATCTCGGACTGGATGCCATCGGTCGGGCCGTAGAACTCGTCCCTGTGGATGTGCGTCGTGTCGTAATCGCCCCACTTCTCGGGCGCGGGCGCCGGGCTCCACCCGTCGCCGAGGAGACGGGCCAGCGTCCGGCTGTTCAGGATCTTGTGGACGGCATCGTTGAAGCCGATCTGGAAGGTCTGCGTGATCTTTGCCTCGCTTGCGACCTGGGCGTGAGTCTCGGCATTGCCGCAGGCGAGCACCCGGCCCTCCATGGTCTCGCCCTTCCGGAACGTGACTTCCAGGAATACCTCGGTCCGCAGGCGGAACCGACCCCCGGTCTGGTGCGTGTGCAGGCGATCACGCAGGATCCGCACGTCCATCACGTGCGCAGACGGATCCGGTGTCCCGGCCAGCAGCCCGGCCCGCCGGAACGACTCGGCGAGCGACTGCTTCGCATAGTCGACGCGGCTCACCGCGAGATCGACGGCGTACTCGGCCTGGGGGCCCATCCCCACACGGGCGGGATTCTGGGCGAAGATCTCGTCGACGATCTCGCCGAGGACGATCCTCTCAGTGCCGGTGTATGCGCCCAGAGCGTCCGAGGACAGGATGGAAGGCGTCACGACAAGATCGTCATACGCCCGTGCCATCGGCACGGTGACGATCAGGCACAGGAGCACGAGAGCTGCACGCGCCAGACCGTGGTTCGAGATGCTCATGGGATTCCTCCGGCCCCTACTGGCTCGACCGATTGTACCTGTGCAACGGCGCGACGAGCCCCCCACCTCCCGTGGCCGTCGGTGGCATCCTCCGCAGACCCCGTGGTACTCTCGTGAGCCGCCGCGGGCTCGATTGGGGGACGCTCCGGACGGCGATCCAGCAGGGAGGCCACCGATGTCGAAATCGATTCTGATCCTGGCGACCACGACGATGCTCTCCGCCGGAGCGGTCTGGGCGAGCGGCGGCGGGTCCATGCCGATGGGCGGCGCGTCGGGCAGCTCGGGCGGCATGTCGAGCACGCCGCACA
>DASRAN010000081.1:0-29031 GCA_035638115.1 Patescibacteria group bacterium
CTGCATGAACGATTCACCAACCACGAATGAATATTCCCGCACCTTGCGTATCGGACTCGCGGCGATTCCGCTGGCGCTCCTTCTGTCTCTCCCCGCGGCCGCTTCGACTCCGGCCGGGCTGAGCAAGCACGAGACCGAGACGTTGAGCGACTCGATCCAGGTCCTCAACGACCTGGCGAGCGCCCCCGACAAGGGCATCCCGCAGGAGCTGCTCGGGAAGGCCGACTGCATCCTGATCTTTCCCAACGTGGCCAAGGGCGCCTTCATCGTCGGAGGCAAGGGCGGTCACGGGGTCGCTTCCTGCCGCCAGCCGAGCGGGATCATGAGCTCGGTGGCCTTCTACACGGTGGGTGGAGCGAGCATCGGGTTCCAGATCGGCGGGCAGACCGCCGACGTCGTGATGCTCATCATGAACGAGAAGGGCGTCAACCACCTCCTGTCGGACAAGTTCACCATCGGCGGCGAAGCCACCGCCACGGCCGGCCCGGTCGGACGCACGGTGCTGGCGGCGACCGACGCACAGATGCACGCGCAGATCCTGACCTGGTCCCGTTCGCAGGGTCTGTTCGTCGGCGCGGCCCTCGACGGTTCGGTCGTCAAGCCGGACAAGGATTCCAACCAGCACCTGTATGGCCAGGCCACTTCGGGGAAGGAGATCCTCGTGGACTCGAAGCTGATGGTCCCGTCCCCGGCCAAGGCTGTCGTCAAGGAGATCCGCGAGCACATGGCCGCCGCCGTCGCGCAGGAGAAGGCGGAAGAGAAGCACTGACCGGGAGGAGGTCCTTCCATGTTGATACTTCTGATCGTTCTATTGCTGGTCTTCGGGGGCGGCGGCGGGTACTACGGAAATCGCCGCTGGGGTGCCGGCGGGGGAGCGGGCATCGGGCTGGGCAGCGTCATCCTGATCGTGCTCGTCATCTACCTGATGGGGGGCCTGCGCTAGAGCGCGGCTTTCGAATCGGAACATCGGACGTGAACGATACGGCGGGCCGCTGCTTCACCGCGGCCCGCCGTTGCATTGTCCTCTGCCTGGCGTGACTTCAGCGGCGTCCCGCTCACTCCTCCACCCGGCCGCGCAGCGCCTTGATGCGGCCGCGGCGGGTCTTGCTGTCCATCCGGCGCCGTTTGGCCGAGCGCGTCGTCCTCGTGGGGCGGCGCGGGCGGGGCACGATCGCGGCGGCGGCGATGAGGGCCCGCAGCCGCGCCAGGGCGTCCTCGCGGTTCGCCTCCAGGCTGCGCTCGGTCTGCGCCTTGATCACCACGACGCCTTCGGATGTGACGCGGCGGTCGCTCATCGACAGGAGGCGGGTCTTGATCGGGTCGGGCAGGGACGAGGCGCGGATGTCGAAGCGCAAGTGCACCGCGTTGCTGACTTTATTGACGTTCTGACCCCCCTTCCCCTGGGCGCGGATGGCCTCGATCACCACCTCGCTCTCCCGCAGGAGGGCTTCGGCCTCATCGGTCGTCATGGTCCCTGACCTCGCCCCGGGCCGGCCCCCCGGGGGGCAACGCCGGGGGCTGGCGCACCCGCCCGGGCCGCCCTATGTTGTCACGCACAAGACATTACGATTTGGGGGAGGGGAGCATGACCATGGGGAGCGCCATCGCCCGCCAACCCGGCTTCCGCGTCCGTATCATCTATGGAGAGCCGGAATTCCAGCGGCGCAACCCGCAATGCCCGCAGGAATTCAGCAGCCTGTTCGAGATCCCCGACGCCCTCTCCCGCGCCGAGGCGGTGCGGCGGGCCCTCACGGAGTGGGACTTCTGCGTCCGCCATTCCGGGGTCTCCTGGGAGCGCGTCATCCACTCGGTCGTCGTCGAGCCCTAAAAGCCCGGAACCCTAGGATCCCGCGGCGGCCTGGGGCTCTGTCCGCCGCTTGATCATGGTGATCTCGCGGCCGCGGGCGCCGTGGCGCACCTCGGTCATGAACAGGCGGATGAGGAACAGACCCCGCCCGCCGATCTCCTCGAGGTTGGAGCGATCGCGCGGATCGGGCAGGCTCTGGAAGTTGAACCCCGGCCCCTCGTCGCGCACCACGAAGGTCGCCTCGTCGTTGGTGATCTTCGCGGTCAGGTGGACGCGGCGGTCGCGCCAGGGCGACTGGCGCCGATGCTCGTCGGCGACCCGGTGGAACGCGTCGTCGTCGAGGCTCTCCCTCCGCAGCGCGGTGCTGACCTCCAGGTTGCCGTGGTACATGGCGTTCGACAGCGCCTCGTGCAGCGCCACGACCATGTGGAACTGCTCGTTCTCGTCCGCCTGCATCATCTTCTGATAGGTGCTGCCGAGCTGGCGCGCCAGGGGCGGCACCAGGGTGATGTCGTTGTCGAGGACATAGGTCGACTCGCACGCCACGCAGCAGGCCTGCGCCTGCTCGTCCTGGCGTTGCGCGCGGGCCAGCTCGCCGATCTGCTGCAGCGTCGGCACCAGCCCGTCCCTCATGTCCTTCTTGGGGACGTAGCTCGAGGCGCCCTTCAGGAGGCTCTGGTAGGCGATCTCTTCGCTCCCGAACGCGGTCATCAGGATGACCGGCAGGCTGGCGAACTCGGAGTGCAGCGCCTCCACGAGCTGCAGCCCGTCCATGCGCGGCATGTGCAGGTCGGTCAGGACCACGTCGGGAAGCTCGGCGCCGGCGACGCGCGCGCGGCGCAGCAGATCGAGCGCCGCGGCGCCGTCCGGGGCGGTGGTGACCAGCACCTCGAGGTTGGCGTCGCGCATGTGCTCCTGCGCCAGCTTCAGGTCGCCCGGGTTGTCGTCGACCAGGAGCAGACGCAGCGCGTCAGGGTGCATGACGGCCTCCCGCGTCGCCGGCGGTCGCGGTGTCGGCGAGCGGCAGCGTGAACCGGAAGGCGGTGCCCTGGCCGGGCGCGGGCTCGGCCCAGATCCGCCCGCCGTGCCGCTCGATCACCTTGCGGCAGATGGCGAGCCCGACCCCGGTGCCGGCGAACGGGGCGCGCTCGTCGCCGCGCCGGAACATCTGGAAGATCTCCTCCAGCGAGCCGGTGTCGACGCCGATCCCCTCGTCACGCACCGTGAAGAGCGCCTTGCGCTCGCGCGGCTCGGCGGTGACGTGCACGCGCGGCGGCGCCTCGCCGTGGTACTTGATGGCGTTGCCGATCAGGTTCTGGAACACCTGCACCACCTGGGTCGGATCGCACAGCACCCGCGGCAGGTGGTCGTGGGTGACGACCGCGTGCTCGCGCGCCACCGCGGCCTGGAGATTCGCCAGGGCGCGCTCGCACAGGACGTCGCCGTCGGCCGGCTCGAACGGGCCGCGGCTCGAGGCGACGCGCGACAGCGCCAGGATGTCGTGGATGAGGTCGGTCATGCGCGTGGTGCTCGAGGCGATGTCGTCGAGAAAGCCCTTCGCCTCGGGGTCGAGACGATCGCGATAACGGCGCGACAGGAGGTCGGCGTAGCCGGCGATCATCCGCAACGGCTCCTGCAGGTCGTGCGAGGCGACGTAGGCGAACTGCTCCAGCTCGGCGTTGCTGCGCGCCAGCTCCTGCGCCTTGCGCTCCAGGCCGCGCTCGGCGGTGACGCGCCGGGTGACGTTGCGCAGGACCGAGACCGCCCCGATCACCGCGCCCGATTCCTCCCGAAGCGGCCGCGAGTTGATGCTCAGCCAGGTCCCCTTCGCGGCGCCGGGCGGGCGCGTGAAGATCATCTCGTCGTCGACCGACTCGCCGCGCCGCGCCCGCATCAGCGGCAGCCGGTCGGCGGGGAACGGCGTGACCATGTCGGGCATGAAGAAGCCGTAGTGCTCCGGCCAGGTGGAAGGGGGCGCGTCGACCGGTCCGATGCCGATCATGCGCGCCGCCGCGGGGTTGAACTGCAGGAAGTGTCCCGCCGCGTCGATGACCGCCACGCCGTCGCTCATGCTCTCGAGGATCGACGTCAGGATGCGCGTCTGCTCGCGCAGCCGCGTGCCCTGCTCGCGCATGGCGCGGTCCTGCTCCTCCAGGCGAGCCTCGAGCGTCCTGATGCGCGCGTGAAGGTCGGCCTTCTCGTCCTCCGGCCGCCGGGTCATGGGTCTCCTGACGTGTGAGGGCCGATCATGCCACCCGGGCCGCGCCAGGGGAAGCCCCTCGCCGCAGATCGGGGCCCGGGCTCACGTGGCAAACCGCGCCAGACCGAAGGCCGGATCGGGCGGCGTCTCGCCCAGGGCCATCGAAGCCACCAGCTCGCCGATCGCCGGACCGTGCTTGAAGCCGTGCCCCGAGCCGCCGCCCGCGAAGAAGACGTTCGCCGCCCGCGGGTGGCGATCGATGATGAAGCGGCCGTCGGGGGTGTTCTCGTACTGGCAGACCGAGGCCTCGACGATCGGCGCGTCCTTGAGCGCCGGGAAACGGCGCCCCAGCGCCAGGCGGGCGGCACGGGCGCCCTCGGCGCTCGGGGTCCGGTCGCCGGTGGTCGGATCGAAGAGGGCGCCGCGCGTGTCGTCCCCGAACTTGAAGCCGCGGATCCCCGACGCCGGGATGCCGTAGAGCAGCCGCTCGCCGAGATCGATCCAGACCGGCAGCCGCGCGTCGGTGTAGCGGACGTCGCCCGCCGGCGGCCCGAAGACGAACAGCTCCTGCCGCGTCGGACGCACCAGGTCGCCGATCACGTTGCCGAAGAGCGTGCCGAGCCAGGGCCCGCAGGCGAAGACGTAGACGTCGGCGGCGAGGATCGTCCCGTCGCCGAGGGCCATCGGCCCGATCCGCGACGCGTCGGAGAGCGCGGCGAACGGCCGCGCCTCGGCCTGGAGGTAGTCTCCACCGGCCGCGACAAAGGCGCGCTGCACCGCGTCGCAGGCGTCGCGCGCCAGGAGGTATCCGGCGTCCTTCTCCAGGAGCACGCGGCGCACGCCGTCGAAGCGGATCTGCGGCCAGCGCGCGGCGGCGTCGGCGAGCGTGATCTCATCGACGGTGAGGCCGGCGGCCCGGACGTTCGGCAGCGCGTCGCGCACGTAGCGGTCGTCCTCGCCGGTCATCCAGAGCACGCCGGTGGGATGAAAGAGGGTGACGCCGAAGCGGCGCTCGTTCTCGCGCCAGAGCGCCAGGGCGCGCGCCGCCATCCGCGTCATCGCCTCGTCCTTGCCGTAGATGGAGCGGATGACGCGGGTCTCGCCGCCGCTGCTGGCGCGCGGGTTGCCGGCGCCCCAGGCGTCGACGAGGGTGACGCGCGCCCCGCGCCGTCGCAGCATCAGCGCGGTCCAGCCGCCGAATGCGCCCGCCCCGATCACCGCGACGTGAGGACCCGTGGCCTGGGTCTTCGTCGCGGCCGGCGCCGTGGCCGACGCCGCGGCCGAAGCTGGTCCGCCCGCGACCGGCCCGGCCCCGCGCCGCGCGCCGCGGGCGGCGCCGGTGGCCGCCGCGACGGTTCCGCCCGCGGCGACGGCGGCCGAGCGCAGGAACTCGCGCCGGGTGAAATGTCCGGTCCGTTCGCGCCGACGCGGATCCATGACCCCTCCCGGGGCCATTGTGCCCCAGGACTCGATTGACAGTCGCGGGCAAAATGCGTCAAATCTCTTGTGGTCGCGTCAACAATTCGCCGTACATAGGAGTGGGACTTGGGGTTGAGGGGGAACCCGCTCGGTCTGTCGCTTCTCCTGCTCGCCGCGATCCCATCGACCGATTCCATGTCCGCCGCAAGGCAGGTCCCCGCCGGATCGTGGGGAGGGAGACACGTCCATCTCGTCGTCACCGAACGGGGAGCGACCATCGAATTCGACTGCGCGCACGGCGTTCTCGCCGGACCGATGACTCTGTCGAAGAGCGGCGCGTTCGAGGTGGCCGGGACCTTCGTCCCGGAGCGGCCGGGGCCGCGGATTGAAGGGGAGGAGCCGCCGGCGCGTCCCGCCACCTACACCGGCCGCGTGCAGGACGAAGAAATGCAGATCACCTTCCG
Source organism: Patescibacteria group bacterium (assembly GCA_035638115.1). Lineage (GTDB taxonomy): Bacteria > Acidobacteriota > Polarisedimenticolia > Gp22-AA2 > Gp22-AA2 > DASRAN01. The sequence goes on from DASRAN010000081.1 coordinate 5,891, forward strand.
GTTGGATGACACGCACGAAGAAAACGACACCTTCACGCTGGTCCTCGGTCAGGACCCGCGCCTGAGGAAGTGCCGCTAGGGATCCCGACGCGGGATCCGGGGGAGAGGAACGTCATGCGAGTGCGTCAGCGTTCGGTCGTGCTCCTGGTCGCCGTCCTGTTCGGGGTCGTGCTCTTCATGTCGCTGGACAAGCCGGCGATGCGCGCCGACGACGCTCCGCCCGCGACCAGCCCGGTCGAGGGGCGGGCGGTGGCGTTCGCCATCTCGCTGCCGATCACCGACCTGCCGCCCGAGCCCGAGGTCGAGCCGCCAGTCCCCGACGAGAACGGCGAGGTCCCGGACGAGGAGATGGAGCGGCGCCTGCCGTTCCGGCCGGAGCAGATGGACGCGGGCGCCGGCTCGGTCGACCCGGCGATCTTCCCGGGCGGCGGTGCGGGGGGCGGCTCGATCGAGGGCTTGCCGCAGACGGCGATGCCCTCGCCGCTCGTAAACTTTCTCGGGCTGAGCACGGCGGACAACGGCAGCACCGTCCTGCCGCCCGACACGGTCGGGGACGTCGGGCCGAACCATTACGTCCAGATGACCAACGTCCGCTTCCGGATCTGGGACAAGGCGGGCAACGCGCTCATCCCGGCCCGCAGCCTCGCCAGCCTGTTCGCGCCCCTCGGCTCGACCAACCGGTGCAGCAACGTGAACGACGGCGACCCGGTCGTCGTGTACGACCCGATGGCCGATCGGTGGCTCTTGAGCCAGTTCTGCAACTCGTTCGCGAATCCGAACAATCACCAGCTGGTCGCGATCTCGACGACTGGCGATCCGACCGGGTCGTACTACCTGTACGACTTCATGATGCCGAACAACAAGTTCAACGACTATCCGCACTTCGCCGTCTGGCCCGACGGCTATTACATGACCGATCACCAGTTCAACCAGGCGGGGACGGCCTACCTGGGCCAGGGGGTCTTCGCGCTCAACCGGATGAAGATGCTGGCCGGCGATCCGACCGCCAACTACGTCTACTTCGACCTGGCGCCGCTCGACCCCGACATCGGCGGCATGCTGGCTTCCGACATGGACGGACTCAACCCTCCGCCGCTCGGCAGCCCGGCCTACTTCATGAACTGGCGCGCCGACGAGTACGGCGACCCGTTCGACTTCCTGCAGATCTTCGAGTTCCATGCCGACTTCGCGCACCCCGGGTCGTCCACCTTCATCCAGCGTCCCGAGAGCCACATGCCGGTCCCGGCGTTCGACCCGCGCGTGCCGACGGCGACGCCGCAGAACTGCATCGAGCAGCCGGGCGCCGCGGCGGGCGCCTTCCTCGACGCCATCCAGGACCGCTTCATGCACCGGCTGGCCTATCGGAATTTCGGCGGCCAGGAATCGCTGGTCGTGACCCACACCGTCAACGTCGGTCCCAACCCGCTCACGGTCGCGGGCCACCAGGCGGGGATCCGCTACTACGAGCTGCGCCGCAACCTGCCGGGCGGTCCCTTCTTCCTGAACAACGCCGCGACCTACGCGCCCGACAGCGACAACCGCTGGATGGGCAGCGCCGCGCAGGACAACCAGGGGAACATCGCCATCGGCTACAGCGTCTCGTCCTCGACGGTGTCGCCCTCGGTGCGCTTCGCCGGCCGGCTCGCGAGCGATCCGCCCAACGGCCTGTTCCAGGGGGAGACGACGCTGATCGCCGGGACCGGCCGCCAGACCAGCAACTCCGGGCGCTGGGGCGACTACAGCAGCATGTCGGTCGACCCGGCCGACGATTGCACGTTCTGGTACACGCAGGAGTACTACGCCTCCATCTCGTCGGTGAACTGGTTCACCCGGATCGGCTCGTTCAAGTTCCCCTCCTGCGTCGCCTCCGCGCGCGGCACGCTGCAGGGGACGATCACCGACTGCTCGAGCGGGCTGCCGATCACCGGCGTCGTGGTGCAGGCGACCGGCGGGTTCATGCGCGCCACCGGCGCGGGCGGGGCCTACTCGATGACCACGGTGCCCGGCACCTATTCCGTCAGCGCGACGCGCGCCGGTTACCAGCCGGCCTCCGCCGCCGGATACGTCGTCGGCAACGGCGCGGCGACCACCGCCGACCTCTGTCTCGCGCCGGTCTCGATCGTCGCCACATCCGGGTCGGCGGTGGTCACCGCCGAGAGCTGCGGACCGGGCACCGGCGCCCTGGACCCGGGAGAGACCGTCTCGGTCGCCTTCACGCTGCGCAACACCGGCGCCGCCGCAACGGGCAACCTGGTCGCGACCCTCCTGGCGGGTGGCGGCGTCCTGGCGCCCGGCGCGCCGCAGTCGTACGGCGCGCTCCCGGCCGGCGGCGGCGCCGTCAGCCGGACGTTCGACTTCACCGTCGATCCGAACGTCACGTGCGGCGGCTCGATCGTCGCGACGCTGTCGCTGAACGACGGCGGCGCCGATCTCGGCACCGTGACCTTCAACCTGAACGCCGGCCAGTTCTGGAGCGAGAACTTCGACGGCCAGGCCTCGCCGCTGTTGCCGCCCGGCTGGACCGACAGCTCGGTCGGAGGGACGCCACCGCCGGCCTGGGCCGGGACGAGCGTGGTCGGTTACTTCGTCTCCGCCCCGAACGGCGTGGCGACCGGCAGCAGCGCCTCGGTCTCGGAGCGGCGTCTCGACTCGCCGGTCATCCCGATCCCGACGTTGTCGACGCAATTGACCTTCAGGAACAACTTCAGCCTGCAGACCAGCGCCGACGGCGGCGTGCTCGAGATCAGCATCAATGGAGGGGCGTTCGCCGACATCATTGCGAACGGCGGCCTCTTCCTCTCGGGCGGCTACAACGGGACGATCAACGCGACGAGCGGCAGCCCGATCGGCGGGCGCGCGGCCTGGACCGGCGCCAACACCGCCGGCTCGAACGGCTTCATCACCACCAAGGTGATCCTGCCGCCGGCGGCGCTCGGCCAGAACGTCCGGCTGCGCTGGCGCGCGGCGTTCAACAACGCGACCTCGACCACCGGCGGCGGCTGGCGGATCGACGACGTGGCGCTCGCGACCACGACCTGCTGCGGCTCGATCCTCGTGAGCCCGCAGGCCACGGTGTCGCAGGAGTCGTGCGACCCCGCCAACCTGGGAATCGATCCGGACGAGACGACGACGGTCGCCTTCCCGATCCTCGACGTCGGCACCGCCCCGACCACCAACCTGGTGGCGACGCTCCTGCCGGGCGGCGGCGTGTTCGCGCCCAGCGGACCGCAGTCGTACGGCGTCCTGACGCCGAACGGGCCGATTGTCTCGCGTCTCTTCACTTTCGTCCCCGCGGGCGTCTGCGGCGGATCGATCACGGCGACCCTGGCGCTGCAGGACGGGGCCGTCGATCTCGGGACCCGCGCCTACACTCTGACTCTCGGCGGCACCCGCACCATCTTCACCGAGAACTTCGACAACCAGGCGGCGCCCGCCCTGCCGCCGGGCTGGGTGGCGACCCAGCCGCTGGGCTCGAGCCTGGCCCTGTGGGCCACCTCCACGACCCTGGCCAATCGTGTCTCGCCGCCCAACGGCGCCATCACCCCGGGCTCCGGCTCGCAGGGCGACAACCGTCTCGACTCGCCCTCGATTCCGATCCCGGCCGGTGTCCGCGCCACGTTGAGCTTCAACAACAACTGGAGCCTCGAGGACGGGTTCGACGGTGGCGTGCTCGAGATCAGCATCAGCGGCGGTCCGTTCACCGACATCGTGGCGGCCGGCGGCAGCTTCGTCACCGGCGGCTACACCGGCGCGATCAGCGTCGAGGCCGGCGGTCCTCTGGCCGGGCGTCCGGCCTGGACCGGCAGCTCGATCTTCGGCTCCAACGGCTTCGTCGTCACGCAGGCTGTCCTGCCGCCCGCCGTGCTGGGGACCGCGATCAAGCTGCGCTGGCGCGCCGGCTTCGACGCCTCCGGCAATCCCGCCGGCTCGGGCTGGAGGATCGACGACGTCGCGGTGTCGGTCGTCTCCTGCTGCAGCCAGACCTGCGCGCTCGGCTGCCCGGCCGACCTCGTGACCGACAACGCGCCGGCGCAGTGCGGCGCGAGCGTCTCGTTCAGCGCCGCGACGCTCGCCGGGAATTGCGGCACGGTGGCCGCGGCGCCCGCCTCCGGGTCGTTCTTCGCCGTCGGCTCGACCCAGGTGACCTCGACCGGGACGTCGGTGTCGGGCGCCGGGACGACCGGCTCCTGCTCGTTCAACGTCCAGGTGAACGACGTCGAGAATCCGTCGATCGGCTGCCCGGCGGACATCGTCGTTCCGACCGACGCCGGCCTCTGCTCGGCGGTCGTCGGCTACCCCGCGCCGACGGCGTTCGACAACTGCGGCGTCACGGTCGGCACCGACATCCCCAGCGGCTCGATCTTCCCGAAGGGGACGACCACCGTCCACGCCCTGGCGACCGACCCGTCGGGACGGACCGCGACCTGCTCTTTCAAGGTCACGGTCAACGACACCGAGCCGCCGGCCATCTCCTGCCCGGCGAGTCTCGTCACCTCGACAGATCCCGGCGTCTGCTCCGCCGTCGTCGCGTACCCGGCGCCGACGGCGTCCGACAACTGCGGCGTCACGGTCGGCACCGATATCGCCAGCGGGTCGGTCTTCCCGCAGGGAACCACGCCGGTGCACGCGACGGCGACCGATCCCGACGGGCACACGGCGGTCTGCTCGTTCAACGTCACGGTCAACGACACCGAGCCGCCGGCGATCGTCGTGACGCTCGACCCGGCCGCGCTCTGGCCGCCGAACCACCAGATGATCCCGGTGACGGCGACGCTCTCGTTGAGCGACAACTGTGGCGCGGCGAGCGCGGTCCTGACGGCGGTCACCAGCAGCGAGCCGGACGACGCAGTGGGAACCGGCGACGGCAAGACGGTGAACGACGTCCAGAACGCCGCGTCCGGCACGCCCGACTTCACATTCGACCTGCGCTCGGAGCGCGCCGGGAGCGGACAGGGAAGGGTCTACACGGCGACCTACACCGCGACCGACTCCTCGGGCAACGCCGCGGTGGCCGCGGGGACGTCGTTCGTGCCCCACGATCACGACGGGATCGTCGACCCGCTCTCCCTGACGATGCGGATGTCGGGGGGCGAGGCGGTCCTGAGCTGGACGGCCGTGCCGGACGCCGACAATTACAGCGTCATCCGCGGCGACCAGGCGGGGGTCGGCGAGCAGCCGGCCTACATCGACCTCGGCCAGGTCGACTGCCTGGCCAGCGGCACCGGCGGGACGAGCCTGCGCGACGGTGCGAATCCCGGCGTCGACCAGGTCTTCTTCTACCTGGTCGCGTACCACCACGGGCAGACCAGCACTTACGGCGCGCCGTCGGCCTCCAAGCCGCGCGTCGCGGCGGGAGGGAACTGCCCTTAGAATAGCCGGATGCGCAAGCTCTGGATCGACGGCCGCTTCGCGGACGGCAGCGGCGGGGCGCCGTACGACGTGATCGACCCGGCGACGGAGGAGAGCGCCGGCCGCGTGGCGCGCGGCGGGCCGGCCGACGTCGAGGCGGCGGTCGCGGCGGCGCGCGCCGCCTTCCCCGCCTGGAAGCGGACGAGCGCCTTCACGCGCGCCGACCTCCTGACGGAGACGGCGCGCCGGCTGCGCGAGGCCTCGGAAGAGCTGGCCGTCACCCTGACGCACGAGACCGGCCGCACCCTGCGCAAGAACCGCGGCTACGTCACCTGGTCGGCCACCTGCTTCGAGTACTACGCCGGGCTCATCCGCGACCGGCGCGGCCGCGTCATCCCGTCCGCCGAGCCGGGTCAGCTCAACCTGGTCCTCAAGGAGCCGCTCGGCGTCGTCGCCTGCATCGTGCCGTTCAACTACCCGCTGCTGCTCCTGGCCTGGAAGGTCGCGCCGGCGCTCGCCGCCGGCAACACCGTCGTGATCAAGCCGGCGACCCAGACGCCGATGATGACGCTCGATCTGCACCGTGTCTTCGATCACCTGCCGCACGGCGTGGTCAACATCATCACCGGGTCGGGGCGCGAGGTGGGGGACGCGCTGGTCCGTCATCCCCACGTGCCGTGCATCGCCTTCACCGGCTCGACCGAGGTGGGCCGGCAGATCTACCGGCTGGGGGCGGAGGGGATCAAGAAGCTGCATCTCGAGCTGGGCGGCAGCGACGCCGCCATCGTCTGCGCCGACGCCGATCTCGACGTCGCGGCGCGGGCCGTCGCCTGGACGGCGTTCCTCAACGCCGGCCAGGTCTGCACCAGCGCCGAGCGGGTCTATGTCGAGGCGAGCGTCTGCGAGCGCTTCACCGAGCGGCTGGCCGACGTGACCCGCAAGCTCGTTGTCGGACCCGGGATCGACATGAAGACCGAGGTCACGCCGCTCATCGCCCGCGCCGAGCGCGACCGGGTCGAGGCGCGCGTGCAGGAGGCGGTGCGCGAAGGGGCGCGCGTGGTCGCCGGCGGCCGGCGGCCGCCGCACCTGGAGAAAGGCTGGTTCTACGAGCCGACGGTCCTGACCGGCGTCCGTCACGGCATGGGTCTGCTGCGCGAGGAGATCTTCGGCCCGGTCGCGCCGGTCATCCCGTTCGGGGACTTCGACGAGGGGCTGCGGCTGGCGAACGACTCGCCGTACGGCCTGGGGGCGACGCTCTTCTCCAACGACCCGCGCCGGGTGCGCCGCTACTACGAGGAGATCGAGGCGGGCAACGTCTGGGTGAACGATCCCCTGGTCGACAATCCCGCCGGGCCGTTCGGCGGGATGAAGCTGTCGGGGCTCGGCCGCGAGCTGGGGGAGGAGGGCCTCGAGGAGTTCATGCAGACCAAGCATGTCCACTGGGACATGGAGGCCCGGCCGAAGCCCTGGTGGTTCCCCTGGTCCGACTGAACCGAATCCGCATGCTAAAATCCCATCCCATGCCGGTTCCATCGCCAGACCCCGTCTGCCCCCGCGCCGCGCGGCGGTGGCCGGCGCTCGTCGCGGGCGCGGCCCTGATCGCGCTGTCGACGTCTCCGGCGGAGCCGGCGACCGCCAAGCTCCCGGTCCAGGAAGGGGAGATGGTCGGCTACAAGGTGGGCAAGGACGAGATCAAGGGCTACCTGTCGCGACCGGTGCCGCAGAACGCCTATCCGGGCGTCGTCGTGATCCACGAGGAGTGGGGTCTGAACGATCAGATCAAGGGCGTGGCGGACCGTCTCGCCGCGGAAGGGTATCTCGCCATCGTGCCCGACCTCTATCGCGGCAAGGTTCCGACCGACGCGGGGTACGCGCAGACCCTGGCGCGCGGCCTGAACGACGATTGGGCGGTGAGCGCGATCCAGGGGGCCGTGACCTGCCTGCGATCCATCGACGCCGGCGAGCGCCGCCGATCGCCCGGGCAGCGGATGCCGATCGGCACGCTCGGCTTCTCGATGGGCGGACGGTTGTCTCTGGTCAGCGCGCTGAAGGGGGCCGACATCCAGGCGATGGCGATGTTCTACGGCCGCGTCGAGACCGACGCGAGCGTGCTCCAGCCGATCGAGGTCCCGGTGCTCGGCATCTTCGGGAACGAGGATCGCGGCGTTCCGCTCGACCAGGTGAAAGCCTTCGAGGCGGCGCTCAAGGCGGCGGGGAAGAAGGCGACCATCCTCGTCTATACCGGCGTCGGGCACGCCTTCTTCAACGAGGAGAGACCGGGCTACGACCCCGACATCTCCGGCGACGCCTGGGAGCGGACGACGATGTTCCTGCGCGACAGCCTGGGCCGACCCGCGGTGGGCGCGAAGCCGATCAGTCCCGCCCCGCCCGCGCCTTCCAAGCCGAAGCCGGACGAGCCCTGACCTTGCCCTCGCAGCCGTCGAAGAAGCTGGAGACGTTCCCGAACCCGCGGCCGGGACGCGACTACGAGATCGCCTTCGAGTGCCCCGAGTTCACCTGTCTGTGCCCGCGCACCGGGCAGCCCGACTTCGCCACCCTCCAGATCCGCTACGTGCCGGACGCTTCGTGCGTCGAGCTGAAATCGCTCAAGCTCTACCTCTGGTCGTTCCGCGACGAGGGTCATTTCCACGAGGACGTCACCAACCGGATCCTCGACGATCTGGTGGCGCTCCTGCGGCCGCGCCGGATGACGGTGACGGGCGATTTCAAGGTCCGCGGCGGTATCCACACCGTTGTGACCGTGAGCCACCCGTAGCGTCGCCGCGCCCCGCGCCGCGCGTTCGAGCATTGACAATCGCCTGACGCGAACCTAACCTTACCGCGCTTCGCGGAGTCCTCGGGGGAAGGGGGCGTCGTGACCAAACGTGTCGTGTGGAGCGAGCAGGTCCGCGCCCGCGTCGAGAGCGGGCCGGCGAATTTCACCCACCGCGCCAGCATGGAGAGCATCACCGCCGACGGTCTCGATGCGTTCCTCAGGCTGGTGGTCTCCGAGCCGACCGATCTCGTCGTGCTCGATCTCGAATCCCCGGATCTGCCGGCCCTCGAAGCCTGTCAGCGGCTGCGCTCCGATCGACGCACCGCGCGCGTCCCGGTCCTGGTGCTGGCCGCGGGCGCGTCCGACGCGGAGAGCCTGACCCAGTCCGGCTGCAACGAGGTGATTCCGGCCGGGATCGAGCCGCGCGTCCTGCAGGAGAAGATCGCCGGCGCGCTCGGGCTGCGCCTGCGGCGTCATCCGCGCTTCCCGGTGGTTCTGCCGGTCGCGCGGGGCCGGATCTTCCACGAGTTCCTCGGCTATTCCAACTCGCTGAGCGAGGCCGGCATGGGGTTCGACACCATCGCCCGGATCCGGAGCGGCGACGAGCTCAACCTCAAGATCTACCGCTCGACCGAGGAGAAGCCGATCAGCGTCGCGGGCCGCGTCTGCGGCGTGCGTCCGAACATGGACACCGGCGTCGGGTACGCCGTCGGTGTCGAGTTCGTGCGTCTCGCCAGCCCCGACAAGCAGCGGCTGGTCGATCTCTTCCCGCAGGAGCCGTGCGTGACCTGGGGGTCCGACGCTCCGGGCGACGCGCCGGTCGCCGACCTCGCCACGCAGATCCAGACCTGACGACGCGACGCCGACTCGCCGCGTGTCTCGTCGGTCGCCGCGTCACAGCCCGAGACGATCGAGCGCCAGCCAGCCGTTGCGCACCGCGTGAATCGCAATCCACTTGAACGGGTCGCGCAAGAGCGTCGGGAACGGCCGGTTCAGGAGGAAGAGGCCGGCGACCTCGTCCTCGTCGCCCGCCACCAGCGCGGCGATCACCTCCCCCGCGAGGTGGCTCAACGCCACGCCGTGGCCGGTGTAGCCGAGCGCGTAGTGGACGTTGCGGTGCCGGCCGAGCGTCCCGATCGAGGGCAGGAAGTCGCGGGCGAACGCCACCGGCCCGCTCCATCGGTGCGTGACGCGCACCCCCGACAGCCCCGGGAGGATGCGGACGAGCGCGCGCTCGAGGCCGGCGAAGACGGCGGCGCGGCGCTCGAACGTCATCCCGTCCCAGGCCAGGTAGGTCGCGCCGCCGCCGCCGATCAGGACGCGGTCGTCGGGCGTCAGACGCAGGAAATGGTAGACGTGTCCCTCCTCCCAGAGCGCCTGGCGCCCCTTCCAGCCGATCGCCTCGCGGTCGGGGGGCGCGAGCGGCTCGGTGGCGATGCAGGCGACGTGCATCGGCGCCACGCGGTTGCGGAAGTACCCGAGGTGCGGCGCCCAGGCGTTCACCGCCAGGACGACGGACCTGGCGCGCACCGTCCCGCCCGCGCAGACCAGCGCCGCCGGCGTCCCTTCGCGGATGGCGGCGACCGGCGTCGTCTCGTGGAGCGTGACGCCGGCCTGCAGCACGGCGCGCCGCAGGGCGCGCACCAGCCGCCAGGGATCGACCAGGAGCGCGCCGCCGGGGACCTGGAAGCCGGCGAAGTAGCCCGGCGCGGCGATCGCGCGTCGCAACGCGTCGGGCGCGATGAGATCGGCCTCGACGCCGAGACGGCGGTAAACCGCCAGACGCGCCTGCTGATCGCGCGCCTGACGGGGCGTGCGCGCCAGGGCGAGCGAGCCGGTCCGCTCGATCGCCCCGGCCTCGCCCTGCCCGTCCGCGAGATGCACGAGGCGATCGAGGCCCCGCGCCATCCAGGCGATGGCGCGGCGCGCGCCCTCGGCGCCCAGACGCGTCTCGAGACCATCGAGATCGACGCCGCACCCGGGGAGCGCCATGCCGGCGTTGCGGCCGGAGGCGCCGGCGCCGCAGATCGACGCTTCGAGGACGACGACGCTCAGATCCGGCCGCCGCTCGCGGATCGAAAGCGCGGCGGCGAGCCCGGTGAATCCGCCGCCGACGATGGCGACGTCGGCTTCGACGTCCGAGGCGAGCGCGGGCGACGCGCCGGGGTCGGCGATCCCCGACGACCAGAGGACCTCCGCGACCCGATCGTCCGCCGGACCGCCCGGTCGCGCCACGCGTCAGCGCCGCGGGTAGACGCGGTCGGCGGTGCCGGACAGGATCGCCGCCCGCGCCTCGTCGGACAGGGACAACGCGCGGAACGCCTCGACGTTGACGCGCACGCCGGGGACGCCCGGCCCGGGCCAGTCGGTGCCGAACATCGTCTTGTGCGCCACCTCCTCGAGCCGGGGGAAGTAGCGGAGCAGCGCCTTGGGCGGGATGCCGGAGATGTCCATGTGCACGTTCCGGTGCCGGCGCAGGAGGAACAGACAGGTGTCCATGTGGAGCGGGCGGCCTCCGTGCGCCATGACCAGCGTCAGGTCGGGGAAGTCGACCGCCACGTCGTCGAGATCCATCGGGTCGCCGTATTTGTTGCGCGCGCCGGGGAAGACCGAGGTGCCGGTGTGCACCAGGATCGGCACGGAGAGCCGCGCGGCGCGCTCGTACAGCGCCGCCAGCCCCGGCAGGCCGCCGCCGTCGCGGTAGGCGTTCATCCGGAAGAGCTGGTGCGGCGGGTGCAGCTTGAGGACGCGCACGCCGTGCCGCGTCACGATGCGCTCGAGATCGCCCGCCGGATCGGGGGAGAGCCTCGGATGGACGCCGCCGACCGGCACCAGGCGATCCTCGTGGCCGCGACAGTAGTCGCCGATGAAGGCGTTCACCTCGTCGGTGAAGCCGATGATGTCGGGGCTGACGTAGTTCACCAGCACGGCGCGGTCGACACCTTCCGCGTCGAGAAAACGCAGGAACGCGGCGGGGCTGTCGCACAGGGAGCGGATGAAGTCGAGGTCGGCGCGATGCTCGGCCATGGTCCGCAGCGCCTCGGGGCGGAACTGGTTCCAGGGCTGGATGTGGACGTGCGCGTCGACCACCATCGGGCGCTCCCTCCGGACGTTACGCGGCGCCGCGCGGGGTGAGGACGATTTTTCCGAACGGCGCGCGCTCGGCGAGGGCGCGATGCGCCTCGGCGACCTTCTCGAACGGCAGCACGCGGTCGATGATCGGCCGCAGACGGCGCTCGCCGACGAACCGGGCGACGCGCAGCAGCTCGGCGCGGCTTCCCATGGTGGAGCCGAGGATCGACAACCCCTTGAAGAAGACGAAACGCAGATCGGTCTTCGCCTCGTGTCCGGTGGTGGCGCCGCAGGTGACCAGACGCCCTCCCTTCGCCAGGGACTGGATGCTCTTCTCCCAGGTCTCCTGCCCGGTGCTGTCGAGGACGATGTCGACCCCGCGCTTGCCGGTGGCGCGGCGCACCGCGTCGAGGACGTCGGTGGTGCGATAGTTGATCACCTGGTCGGCGCCGAGAGCCTTCGCCTTCGCCGCCTTGTCGTCCGAGCCGACCGTGGCCAGGACGCGCGCGCCGTGGAGCCGCGCGATCTGGATGGCGGCCGTGCCGACCCCGCTGCCGCCGGCCTGGATCAGCACGTCGTCGCCCGGTCGCACCGCGGCCCGGTCGACGAGCATGTGCCAGGCGGTCAGGAAGACGAGCGGAAAGGCGGCGCCTTCCTCGAACGACAGGCCTTCGGGAAGCGGCAGCACCTGGCGGGCGCCGAGCGCGACGAGCTCCGCCTGGGTGCCGTTCCGGTGCTCGCCCAGAAGCCCGTAGTCGCGGCACAGCGGCTCGCGCGCCGACCCGCACGCCTCGCAGCGCCCGCAGGAGTACGCGGGGGAGACGAACACCCGGTCGCCGGTTTTCCAGTCCGTGACGCCGGCGCCCAGGGCGGCGATCACGCCGGCGCCGTCGGAGCCCGGGATCATCGGTAACGGCAGCTTGATCCCCGGCATGCCGCGGCGCACCCAGGTGTCGAGGTGATTGACGCCCGCGGCGCGGATCGCGACGAGCACTTCGCCCGGACCGGGCTGCGGGTCGGGGAGATCGGCGATCTCGAGGACCTCCGGCCCGCCGTGACGCGGGACCCGGATCGCCTTCATCGCCCCAGGAACCGCGGCGGCCGTTTCTCGACGTAGGCCGCGAGACCTTCCCGGGCATCCTCGGACTCGAAGAGCTGCTGCTGCAGCTCGCGCTCCAGCGCCAGCCCTTCGGAGAGCGGCACCTCGCCGCCGCTCACCACGGCGCGCTTGATCCGGCCGACCGCTTTGGAGGCCTTGTGCGGGGGGCAGAACTGGCGCGCGAACTCGAGGACGCGCGCGTCGAATCCGTCCGACTCGAGGATCTGCGTGATCAACCCCAGCGGCTGCGCCTCCTCGAAGGTGAATGTCCGGCCGAGCGTCATCAGCTCGAGCGCTTTGGCGCGGCCGACGAGACGCGTCAGGCGCTGCGTGCCGCCGGTGCCGGGGAGGACGCCGAGCCCGACCTCGGGCAGGCCGATCTTCCCCGCGCCCCGGCGCGCCAGCCGGAAGTCGCAGGCGAGCGCCACCTCCAGGCCGCCGCCGACGCAGTGCCCGTTGAGCGCGGCGATGACCAGCTTGGGGGTCTGCTCGAGACGCTGCAGCGTCTCGTTGGCGTGCAGGCAGAAGTAGTACTTGAACTCCGGCGTGACGCTCTGGAGCACGGCGATGTCGGCGCCGGCGCAGAAGAAGCGCTCGCCCGCGCCGCGCAGCACCAGGACGTGCACCGACTCGTCCATGCGCGCGGCGAGGATCGCGTCGTCGAGCTGGCGCATCAGATCGTAGGAGTAGCAGTTGGCGGGCGGGGCGTCGAGCTCGACGACGGCCACGCCGCCGTCGACCCGGGTGCGGACGAGGGTGGCGGTCATGGTGGAGCCGTTCTCAGGCGAGATCGACCCAGACCGACTTGGTCTGGGTGTACTCGAGAAGACCCTGGCGGCCCAGCTCGCGGCCGTAGCCGCTCTGCTTCAGACCGCCGAACGGCATGGCGTTGTCGTACAGGCCGTAGGTGTTGATCCAGACGGTGCCCGCCTGCAGCAGGCGCGCCGTGCGGTGCGCCTTCTTGATGTCCTTCGTCCAGACCCCCGCCGCCAGGCCGTACGGCGTGTCGTTGGCCGCGGCGAGGACCTCTTCGAGCTCCTTGAAGCGCACCACCGCCAGGACCGGACCGAAGATCTCCTCGCGCGCCAGGGTCATGTCGTTGCGCACGCCGGTGAAGATCGTCGGTCGCACGAAGTAGCCGCGGCCGGCCGGACGCTCGCCGCCGCAGACCAGACGCGCCCCTTCCGCCTTCCCCTTGTCGACGTAGGAGAGCACCTGCTTCATCTGCGCCTCGCTCACCTGGGGACCGATGCGGGTCTTGGGGTCGAGCGGATCGCCCTGGGTCAGCTTGGCGAGGTGCGCCTGCAGCCGATCGACGAAGGCGTCGTGCAGGGCGTCCTCGAGGAACAGACGCGAGCCGGCGGTGCAGACCTCGCCCTTGTTGAAGAAGATGCCGTTGCTGGCGCCGCGGATCGCCTGGTCGAGGTCGGCGTCGGCGAACACGACATTCGGCGACTTGCCGCCCAGCTCGAGCGTCAGGCGCTTGAGCGTGTCGCTGCCGCGCCGCATGATGTCGCGCCCCACCTCGGTCGAGCCGGTGAAGGCGATCTTGCCGACCAGCGGATGCTGCACCAGCGCCGACCCGGCCACGGTGCCGCGGCCCGGAATCACGTTGAGCACGCCCGGCGGCAGACCGGCCTCGTGCGCCAGCTCGGCCAGGAAGAGCGCGGTCAGCGGTGTCTGCTGCGCCGGCTTGAGGACCACGGTGTTGCCGGCGGCGAGCGCCGGCGCGACCTTCCAGGCGGCCATCAGGATCGGGAAATTCCAGGGCGTGATGCTCCCGATGACGCCGATCGGCTCGCGCAGCGTGTAGTTCAGCGAGCCGCCACGCACCGGGATCGTCTCGCCCTCGATCTTGGTGGTCCAGCCGGCGAAATAGCGGAAGCAGTCGGCGGCCATCGGCACGTCGACGCGCGACGAGTCGGTGATCGTCTTCCCCTGATCGAGGGTCTCGAGACGCGCCATCTCCTGCAGGTTCGCCTCGATGAGGTCGCCGATCTTCCAGAGGATGCGGCCGCGCTCGGAGGGCGGCATCTTGGCCCACGGTCCCGAAGTGAAGGCGCGCCGCGCCGCCTGAACGGCCCGGTCGACGTCCTCGGCCCCCGCCTCCGCGACCTCGGTGATGGTCTCCTCGGTGGCGGGGTTGATCGTCTTGAAGGCGGCGCCCGAGAGGGCGTCGGTCCACTGGCCGTCGATGAACAGACGGGCCGGTTTCAGGGTCGCGCGCAGGTCGGTTGTCATGGCGCGGTGATGTTAAACGGAAGCTCCGGGGGGAGTCAACGCGCCGGGCGTGCGGCGGACCGCGCGCTGGCGCGCCTGCGCCTTGCGCTGCTGCGGCGTGAACAATTCTCCGGGAGTCTCGTAGGCGGAAGGGAACCAGAAGCCGTCGCGATCGCGCCGGCCCTCGGGCATGGGGGGAGGCTCCCCGTCGGCGGCCCCCTCGATCGAGCGGGTCGCGCGGGCGGGTGCGGGTTCGTCCCGGCGGCGCGGGTGTGTCGGCCGCCGATGATCCGTGGCCGTCATGCCGAACTCCGCGGCCCCGTGCTTGGGCCACATTCTGAAACGGTCGACTCATATGCTAGCAAAGCGCCGGGGTGCGACGCAACCACCCGGCGCCCGGCGCGCCGACAGTGATTGTGATGTGCTCCGCGATCCGGTAGCATGCTGCACATCATGAACATCGTCGACCCGCGCATCGACAGCTATCTCGAGCAGCTGACGCCGCCGCGTCCGGACGTTCTCGCCGAGATGGAGACCTTGGCGGAGCGCCGCCATTTCCCGATCGTCGGGCCCCTGGTGGGCCGGCTGCTGTACACGCTGACCCGCGCCATCGGAGCGCGTCACGTCCTGGAGTGCGGATCGGGGTTCGGATACTCGGCCGCCTGGTTCGCCCAGGCGATCCCGGAGGGCGGCCGGGTCGTCATGACCGAGGGGGCGAAGGAGAACTGCGACCTGGCGCACGACTTCCTGTCGCGCGCGGGTCTGCTCGAGAAGACCGCCATCCACCAGACCAACGCCCTCGACCTGCTCGAGCGCGTGACCGGCGAGTTCGACGTCATCTTCTGCGACATCGACAAGCGCGACTACCCGCGCGTCTATCCCTTCCTGAAGCGCCGGCTGCGCGTCGGCGGCCTGTTCCTGTGCGACAACATGCTCTGGTTCGGCAGGGTCGCGGGCCCCGACCAGGACGAGGACACGCGCGGCGTCCGCGAGATGTCGCGGCTGCTGTACGCCGACGCGTCCCTGTTCACGACCATCCTGCCGCTGCGGGACGGCGTCAGCCTGAGCTACAGGCAGTCCTGAACGCGGCGTGACGCCGGACGCGGGCTGGCGCCCGCGGCTCCTGGTCGCCGTCGCGGCGGTCCTCTTCTCCACCGGCGGAGCCGTCATCAAGGCCACCACGCTCGGAGGGTGGCAGGTCGCCTGCCTGCGCTCCGGCATCGCGGTCGTGGCGGTCCTTTTGATGCTGCCGGCCGCGCGCCGCCGTCCCGAGCCCGCGTCGTTCCTGGTCGGCCTCTCCTACGCGGCGACGCTGGTGCTCTTCGTCCTGGCGACCAAGATGACGACGGCGGCGAACGCCATCTTCCTGCAGTCGACGGCGCCGGTCTACGTCCTGCTGCTGTCGCCGCGGATCCTGGGCGAGCCGGCGCGGCGGCGCGACCTGCTCTTCCTGCTCCTCCTCGGGTCGGGTCTGGCGCTCTTCTTCGTGGGGCATGAGGCGCCGCAGGCCACGGCGCCGCGGCCGGTCGCCGGCAACGTCCTGGGCGCGTTGAGCGGACTCACCTGGGCGCTGACGCTGGTCGGTCTGCGCTTCATGGGACGCCGCGAGGCGCGCGGTGGACCGGGCGCCGCCACCGCGGTCGTCGTGGGCAACCTGATCGCCTGTCTCGCGTGCCTGCCGCGCGCCCTGCCGTTCACCGGCGCCGGGCCGCGCGACGTCGCCGCGATCGCCTACCTGGGCGTCGTGCAGATCGGCGTGGCCTACGTCTGCCTGACGCTCGGGCTGCGGCACGTCGGGGCGCTGCCCGCGACCATCCTGCTGTTCATCGAGCCGGTGCTCAATCCGATCTGGGCGTTCCTGGTCCACGGTGAGCGCATCGCCCCGCTGGCGCTGTGCGGCGGCGCGATCATCCTGACCGCGACCTTCCTCAAGAACGCCCTCGATCTGCGCCGCGCCGACGCCTGAAAGCCGACGCGTGAAAAACGAAGGGCCTCCGCGCGCCGGCCGCGCCGCGGCGCGCGCCGGGCGCGTGATTGACTCACCCCGGGGCGTGCGTTAGAGTGCGGCCCGCATGACTCACCGCCCCGGCCCCGCCGCATCCACACGCCGCGCCGCGGTGACGCTCCTGGCGGCCGCGATGGCCGCGATCGCCGCCTGTCGCGGCGGCGGCTCCGGCGGGACCGAAGAAGTGAAGACCCTCGTCGCCAAACAGGTCGAAGCGATCAACGGACGCGACATGCAGTCCCTGGCGCGCATCTGGTCCCAGCAGGACGACATCCTCCTGTTCGACGTCGCCCCGCCCGGACGCTTCCACGGCTGGCCGGAGATCGCCCGCTCGTTCAACAACCTGTTCGAGAAGGCCAGCGATCTGAAGATGACCGTCGAGAACGTCCAGGTGCAGGACGGCGGCGCTCTCGCCACGGCGACCTACGACTGGGCGATGACCGGGAAGGTGGGGGAGTCGGCGCTCCAGGATCGCGGCCAGGCGACCGAGGTCTACCGTCGCGAGAAGGACGGCTGGAAGCTGATGCACGCGCACTATTCCACCTCGCCGCCCGTCTCCGAGGCCGCGGCGATCCCGGCCGCCGCCGCGCCCGCCGGCAAGGACGCCAAGCCGGCCGCGCCCGCCCCGGCCCCCACGGCGGCCAAGCCGCCGGCCGGGCCCGGGAAAAAGCCGGCGCGATGACCGAGGAGCGCGTCACCCGCGAGGTGCTGCCGAACGGCCTGACGATCCTCGTGGCCGAGGATCTCGCCTCGCCGGTCGTGGCGATCAACCTCTGGGTCCGGGCGGGGTACTTCGACGAGACCGACGATCAGATCGGGATCTCCCACGTCATCGAGCACATGTTCTTCAAGGGGACGCCGGAGCGTCCCCGCGCCGACCAGATCGCCAGCGAGATCAAGTCCCTGGGCGGCGAGCTGAACGCCGGCACCTACTACGAGTCCACGAACTACTACGTGGTGCTGCCGGCGGAGAACTTCGAGGCGGCGTTCGACATCCAGGCCGACGCCCTGCGTCATCCCCTGTTCGACGCCGACGAGCTGCGGCGCGAGCAGGAGGCGGTGCTGCAGGAGGCGCGTCGCAAGATGGACAACCCGGCGGCCCATGCGGCCGAGATGATGTTCCGCGAGGCGTTCGACGTGCACCGGATCCGGCGCTGGAGGATCGGGACCGAGGAGGGGATTCGCGCCATGACGCGCGACCACCTCGAGGATTACTTCCGCACCCATTACGTGCCGTCGCGCATCATCGTCTCCGTCGCGGGCGGCGTCGCGGCCGGCGCCGCGATCGACACGGCGCGGCGTCTCCTTGGCCCCATGCCGGCGACCGAGGGCGCGCCGCTGGGATCGCCGGCCGAGCCGCCGCGCTCCGGGTTCCGCGCCCGGCGCATGACCGCCGATGTCCGGCGCGGCCATCTGTTCGTGGGCTACCCCGCCGCCCCGGTCCTCAGCGACGACGACTACGCGCTGCGGATGGCGGCCCATATCCTGGGAGGCGGCCGGGCCTCCCGCCTGCACCAGGCGGTCAAGGAGCGCGACGCCCTGGTGGACGGCATCGGCGCGGGTCTCGAAGCGTTCCGCGACATCGGCATCCTGTCGGTGCAGATCGAAGGGGATCCCAGGTCGGCGCCCGCGGCGCTGCGCTCGACGCAGGCGGAGATCGAGAGGCTGCGGCGCGAGCCGCCGACGGACGCCGAGATGGAGCGCGCCCGCACCGGCATCGAGTACCGCTACCAGCGCAGCCGGTCCGAGGTTCTGGGCCGATCCGCGGTCCTCGCCTACTACGAATCGATCGGCGGATATGCCCTGGCGGAGGAATCGGTGCGCCGGCTGTCGCAGGTGACGGCCTCCGAGGTGCGCCGCGCCGCCGAGCGCTACCTCGACCTGGAGCGCGCCACGCTTCTGGAGTATTTCCCCGAGGATGCCGGACCGGCGCCCGAGATCGCCGCGCGCCTTCTCGAGCTGAAGCGCGTCGAGGCGGCGCCGCCGCTGCGCGACACGGCCGGTCGCGCGGTCACCCCGACGCACGCCCAGCCGGCGCCCCGCGCGACGCGTCTGCCGGCGCCGGACCCGGTCACCCGGCAGCGGTTCGAGTCGGGGCCGCTCCTGGTCCACGAGGAGCGGCGCGCCCTGCCGCTGGTGACCTTCTGCGTCGCGTTCCGCGGCGGCCGCTCGGGGGAGCAGCGCGACAACTGCGGCATCACCCGTCTGATGCAGGCGACGCTCGCGAAGGGCACGCCGATGCGCGACGCCCGCCGCGTCGCGATCGAGATCGACGGACTGGGCACCGCCATCGAGCGGATCGTCGACGAGGACTACTTCGGCTTCTCGATGAGCCTGCTGTCGCGGCACGCGGCACGCGGCTTCGAGACCCTGATGGATCTCGTCCGGCACCCGGCGTTCGTCTACGACGAGCTCGAGAAGGAGCGCGCGCTGCTGCTGGCGGCGCAGGAGTCGGTCCGCGACCAGTCGCTGGCGCACACGTTCCAGTTGTTCCGCCAGGCCGCGTTCGGCAGCCACCCGTACGCGCTCCCGGCGTACGGCATGGAGGCGTCGGTGCAGGGGCTCAAGCGCGAGGACCTGGTGCGCTGGCACCGGCTGGCGGTGCGCCCGGCCTCGATGGTCGTGTCGGTCGTCGGCGCGCTGTCCGAGTCCGAGACGACCGACATCGTCGGACGCACGCTCGCCGAGTGGCCGCAGGAGGGATACGGCGGCTCGGAGCCGGGCCAGCTCCTGGCGTGGGGGGCGTCCGAGATCGCCGAGACGCGGCGTCGCGCCCAGACCGCCCAGATTATCGGATTCCCGACCCCCGGCCTGCTCTCGCCGGAACGGCACACGCTCGACGTCCTGCAGTCGTTGACCGGCGGGTTGAGCGGCCGTTTCTTCGAGGCGGTGCGGGGCCGGCGCGGGCTCGCCTACGCCGTGCAGGCGCTCAACTACCAGCGTCTGCGGGGCGGGGCGTTCATCGTCTACATGGCGACGTCGCCGAAGGACGAGGCCGAGGCGCGCCGCGTCCTGTTCCAGGAGATCGCCGTGCTGCGCCAGGACGGTCCGCGTCTCGAGGAGATCGAGCGTGCGCGCCGCCACCTGTCGGGCGCCTACGCGATGAGCATGCAGGACAACGGGTCGCGCGCCTTCCGCTATGCCGACTCCGAAGTGCGCGGTCTCGAGCTCGCGGAGAGCCTCGATTACCCGCGCCGGATCGCCGCGGTCGGCCACCAGGACGTCGCCGACGCGATCTGGAAGTACCTCAACCCCGATCGCTGCGCGATGGGAATCCTGCGCGGCGAATCCCCTCAGGCCTGAGAAAGAGAAAAGAAGACTAGCGGCCGCCGCCCGATGAGGGCGGCTTCTGGTCGGGCGGCGCGGGCGCCGGAGGCGTCGGCTCGGGCGGCGTCTGGTCCGGAGGCTTCTGATCCGGGGGCTTCTGGTCGGGAGGTTTCTGGTCGGGTGGCGCGGGCGCCGGGCCGGGGGCCGGCTCGGGCGCGGGCCCCGGCTCGGGCGACGGGGCCGGCGCGGGTCCTGGCGCGGGCGCCGGCTCGGCCGGTTTCTCCTGCGGCGGCTTCGGCTCCGGCGCCGCGGCGGGAGGAGTCGCCGGGGGCTCGGCGGGAGCGGGGGCGGGCGCGGTCTCGACCGGCGCCTCCGGCTCGGGCTTCGGATGCCGGCGCACGTCCCCGGACAACCGCTTCACCTCGACGCGGCGGTTCTTGTCGCGCCCCTCCTCGGTGGAGTTGTCGGCGACGAAATTCACCGGGCCATAGGCCTTCATGACGAAGTGGCTCGCCGGGATCCCCTGTTGGACGAGCCACGCTTTGAGGACCTCGGAGCGTCGCTGCGCGGCGGCGCGGTTGGTCGCCACGCCGCCTTCGTTGTCGGTGTAGATCCCGACCTCGAAGATCACGTCCGGCCAGTATTTCGCCGCATCGACCAGCAGGCCGAGCCAGGCGTCGCTGCCCGGGTAGAGCTCGATCCCGTGGAAGCGGACGTTCTGGAGGATCTGCGACTCGTTCTTGTCGAGGCGGACACGCGGGCAGCCTTCCTTGTCGATCTTCTGGCCCTTCGGCGTGTCGGGGCACTGGTCGAGCCCGTCGAGGACGCGATCGCCGTCGCTGTCCTTCGGGCAGCCCTTCTCGTCGACCGCGGCGCCCGGCGGCGTCAGGGCGCACTGGTCGACGCCGTCGAACACGCCGTCGTTGTCGGTGTCGTGCGGGCAGCCGGCGGTGGGGCTGTCGGCCGGATCGACGATGGCGCCCACCGGCGTGCCGGGGCACTTGTCGACACCGTCGAAGATGCCGTCCTTGTCCGAATCGGTCGGGCAGCCCGTCGCGTCGACGATGGCGCCCTTGGCCGTGTCGGGGCACTTGTCGAGGCCGTCGAGGACCGCGTCGCCGTCCGAATCGAGCGGGCAGCCCTTGTCGTCGACCGGCCAGCCCTTCGGCGTGTTCGGGCACTGGTCGAGCCCTTCCATCACGCCGTCGCCGTCGAGGTCCCAGGGGCACCCGTCGTGCTTGTCGACCAGCGCGCCCTTCGGAGTGTCCGGGCACTTGTCCTTGAGATCGAGGATGCCGTCGCCGTCGGTGTCGGCCGGCTTGCCGCCGCCGAAGATCCAGGTCAGACCGCCGTTGACGTGGAAGTTCGAATAGACCTGGTTGACGGCGTAGAGATCTTCGAATTCGGCGCGGATCTGCGTGTGCGGGCTGATGCGGTAACGGATGCCGCCTCCGAGGGAGAAGAGGACCGCGTCCGTGTCGCCCTGCTCGTCGCTCGTCAGGGCGGGACTGGTCTTCCAGGCGAGCCAGCCGGCGCCGAGCGCCATGTACGGCTTGAATCGGCGGCGCTCGTTGCGCGGGTTGATGATGAATCGGAAGGTGTAAGCGTTCGGCGTGAACTTGCGGTTCGTGTTGGTCAGAAAGACGGAGTCGTTGGCGACCAGCGTGCTCCCGGTGTCCTGGAGCGTGGAGCCGTCCGACTTGTAGTACTGGAACTCGATCTCGTAGGGAGGCGCCAGATTCCAGCCGAGCCGGAAGCCGTAATCGAAGGTGCTCTCGACCTGGGTCTCGTGACCGAACTCGGTGTAGCCGAGGTAGGCGCCGACCTCCCACGAATGCTTGCGCTCCTCGGCCGAGGCGGTGCCTGCGGCGACGGCCAGGACGGCCGCCACCAGAGCGATGAGAAATCGGCCGGCCCCGCGACGCGACGGCAGCGCGGTATCGGCTGCGGATTCAAGACCCATGCGTGGTGATCCTCGTCGGCGGAACAGTCACCCGATGTCCCGAGGCCCCGCCCCCCGCGACGGCCTCCGGTCCTCGCCGGCGGTTGCAGACCTAAAAGGTTGTTCCGTAAAGAGCGGCGCATCCTAACATGCGGTTTTTTGGGATGTCAACGACCGCGCCCGCGCAGCGCCGGCCGCCTGCGGGCCGGCCACCGCGCGGGCCGGCCGGTCGCCGGACCTTGTGCTATTCTCGACGTTCGGTGGGATTCCCCGTGCGCAACCCTCGTCAGGAGACGCTCTTGCGTGAGGTTTGTCGATCGCGCCCGTCGCTCGGGCGGCAGCTCCTGTTCCCATCGCTGCTGTTCACCGGTCTGTTCGTCGCCGACCTGTTCGTGATCTCGCAGCTCGCCTTCGGCGACCTGAGCCATCAGATGATCGACGAGGCGTTCCGAGCCTCGCTGCTGACCTTCGCGCCGGCGCCGATGCCGATCAGACCGGTGGCCCCCGAGGAGGCCCCGGTTCCGTTCGGCCACGCCGAGGAGTGCCCCACCGGCGACCCGGTCTCCACCGACGTCGCGGCCTCCTGCGCTCCCGGGCCGTCGCGCCAGGGGGCCGGGTTGTTCCGGTCGTTCACCATCCGCCTGGAGCGCGCCCTCATCGACACGAGGGGCCGCGTGATCTGGAGGGATTTCTGGCAGGGGAGCCTGCTCGGCTCCGAGGAAAAACCGGAGAAGCATCTCGAGCCCGGGCACGACCGCGTCCTGGAGGACTGGGAGGTCCAGGGACGCACCCGGCCGGTTCTCGCGATCCGCGAGCCGCTGAGCCCCGGCTCGAGCGACGTGCGCGAGATCGGCATCCCCGAGGAGCTGATCGACCAGGAGCTGCGGCTCCTGCAGCACAACCTCCAGACCAAGCTCTGGGTCGGCGCGGGGGTCGCTGTCCTGATCCTGATCATCGCCTTCTACTACGTGCTGCGGCTCCTGCGCCGGACGCGGCTCCTGGAGGCCCAGGCGCAGATGGACGATCGGCTGGCCTACGTCGGCGGTCTCGCGGCCGGCCTGGCGCACGAGATCCGCAATCCCCTCAACGTCCTGAGCATGAATCTCCAGATGCTCGAGGAGGACGTGGTGGGGCGTCTCGGGGAGGGCGGCGCGGAGGCGCACCAGTACGTCGCCACCCTGCAGACGGAGATCCGCCGGCTGAGCAACCTGGTCGACAATTTCCTGTCGTACGCCCGGCCGGCCCAGCCGCGCTTCGAGAGCCGCGACCTCAACCAGGTGGTGTCGGCCACCTGCCAGCTGGTCCGCCCGCAGTTCGAAGCGCGCCACGTCGCGCTGCGCGAAGATCTCGCGCCGTTCCTGCCGGCGGTCGATCTCGACGAGGCCCAGATCCGGCAGGCGCTGATGAACAT
>DASRAN010000082.1:0-15382 GCA_035638115.1 Patescibacteria group bacterium
GGCCGGCACCATCGGACGATCCCTGAATCGTCTGTCAGGCTTCGCGAGCCCGCCCCGCCCTTGCCGATTGTCTCCTTGTGCGTGGCCGTGTAGGATTTGGGCGTTCATCAAATTCCATGAAAGACCTGTCGATCGCCCTGGAGGATCGCCCCGCCGCCCTCGCCGAGATGGGAGAGTGCCTGGGCCGCGCCGGCGTCAGCATCGAAGGCGGCGGCGCCTGGGTCATGGACGGCCGCGGCGTCGCCCACTTTCTGTTCGAGGACGGCGCCGCCGCCCGCCGGAGCCTCGAAGCGGCCGGCATCCGCATCCTCGCCGAGCGCGACGTCCTCGCCGTGCGCCTGAAGCAGGACCTGGCGGGTCAGCTCGGCCTGCTGACCCGGCGGATGGGCGAGGCCGGCGTCAACATCGAAGTGCTGTACAGCGACCACAACCATCGCCTCATCCTGGTCGTGGACGACATGACGCTCGCGCAGAAGGTCGCCGACGAGTGGACGCGGGAGACGAACTCGTCGTAACGCGCGCAGGTCCTGATCGATCACCGTCCTGAAGCGGTCGGGCCCCGGCGCCGGCGCCGGTCAGCGCAGCAGATCCGTGAGCGCCTTCTCGTCATAGCCCGCGACTCGTACGGCACCCCGGATCACCAGCGGACGGCGGATCAGGTTCGGCTCGCGCGCCATCAGCCGGAGGGTCTCCTCGCGGCTCGGCGGGTTGTCTTTCATCTTCATCCTTCGGTACAGCTCGTTGCGCGCGTTGAGGTAGGCGCGCGGGTCGTGGCCGCGAAAGAGTGCGGTGAGCTCTGCGATCGAGAGCGGATCGCGGCCCAGGTCGCGCTCGTTGAGGACCGCCCCGTGGCGTAGCAAGAGACCTCTTGCCTTGCGACAGGTAGTTCAGGTCGACTTGGTGTAGAAGTCCAGACGCAGCGCGCTCGTCATGGTCCCTCCCGTCGAGGTCCGTCCTTCACTACTTGAGCGAGATCAGGACCGTCCTGTCGGGTACGCCGTCGCCCAGGTCGACGCGCAGTTGCCACGTGCCCCTGGACAGGGTCCCCGTGTCGAGATTGAAATTGTAGTTTCCCGACGAGTCGGATCGGAATGTGTTCCCCACGTCGACCCTGTTCTTGGGCAGGACCTCGAGCTGCGTACCGTAAATATTGATCGAGTACTTGGTCACATAGAGGTGGGCGGTCACGTTCGCGCGCCCGTCGCAGGCGCCGGTCAGCTTGAATTTCACCGGCACGGTGCTGCCCAGCTTGAAGAGCGAGCTGCCGTCGGCGTTGATCGGTGCCAGGACGCCCGACCAGGAATAGTTCGTTCCCTGGCAGACTCCCGCCTGGCAACTGTCGATCTGCGTGCAGGCGTCCGCGTCGCTGCACGCCGAGCCGTCGGGTCGCGCCGGGCTCGAGCAGATCCCGGTGCCGGTGTCGCAGACCCCGGCCGTGTGGCACTGGTCGGGCACCGCGCAGATCACCGGGTTGCCACCGGCGCACGCGCCCGCCTGACAGGTGTCGCTTCGGGTGCACGCGTTGCCGTCACTGCAGACTGTGCCGTCCTTCCTGGCGGGGTTGGTGCACAGACCCGTCATCGTGTTGCAGGTCCCCGGCATGTGGCACTGGTCCAGCGCGGCGCAGGTGACCGGGCTCGACCCCACGCACGTCCCCGTCTGGCACGTATCGACCTGCGTGCACTCGTTTCCATCGCTGCACGCCGAGCCGTTGGACTTCGTCGGGTTCGAGCAGATCCCGGTGCCGTGGTCGCAGACGCCGGCATCGTGGCACTGGTCGCTCGCGCTGCAGGTGACCGGCGTGCCCGCGACGCACGTCCCCGCCTGGCAGGTGTCGCCCGTGGTGCAGGCGTCGCCGTCGTCGCAGGCGGCGCCATCGGCCTGGCCGGCGCACGGACCGTGCGCGAAGACGAATCGGAACACGCTGCCCAACCCGATCTCTCCGCCTGAGTAGGTCGTGCCATAAAGATTCCCGTCCGCCCCCCACGTCAGCCTTCCAATCGGGCCGCCGCCGTTCGTGAGGTTACCGAAGCTCTTCAGGACGTTGAACCCCGAGCCGTCCGGATTCAGTGTGAACACCGTGCCGGCCCCGCCGGGCCCGTCGGAGCTGGTCGTGCCGTAGAGCGCGCCGTCCGTTCCCTGCACGAGCCCGGCAATGGGGGCGCTGCCGGTCGTGACGCCGTCGAGGTTCTCGAGGACCGTAAAGACCGCGCCGTCGCGGCTCAAGCTGAAGATCGTGCCATGGGCTTCGCCGCCGCCCTGGGTGGTCGTGCCGTAGAGCGCACCGTCCGCTCCCTGCATCAGCCCGCCAGACGGATTGCCGCCGCTCACGGCGCCGTCGAACGTCTCGAGGATGGTGAACCCCGAGCCGTCGGGATTCAGCTTGAACACCGTGCCGTATCCCATGCTGCCGCCGTTGCTGGCCGTGCCGTAGAGCGCGCCGTCCGTTCCCTGCATCAGCCCGCCGTAGCTGGGGTTTCTGCCGGTCGTGAACCCGTCGAAGTCCAGCAGGACCGTGAAGCCCGAGCCATCCACGTTCAGCCGGTACAGCGTGCCGCCGCCGAACAGACCGCCCTGCCAGGTGGTGCCGTAGAGCGCGCCGTTCGCCCCCAGGATCACGCCCGCGCGTGGCGTGGTGCCTTCCCTGTCGCCGTCGAAACTCTTGAGGACGGCGAGACCCCCGCCGTGGGGCAGCACCTTGAACACCGTGCCGTTCACGTTGACACCGCCCTCCGTGGCCGTGCCGTAGAGCGCGCCGTCCGGTCCCTGCGTCAGCGTGCCGGAGGGAGTGCTGCCGCTCGTATAGAAATCGAGATTCTCGACGGCGCCGAACCCCGAGCCATCCGGGGACAGCGTGAACACCGTGCCGCTGACGCTGTTTCCCCCCGTGCTGGTCGTGCCGTAGAGCGCGCCACCCATCCCCTGCACCAGTCCGGCATAGGGCAATCCACCGTCCGGGATATTGGGGTAGGTGGGGAAATCCTTCAGCACCGCGAAGCCGGAGCCGTTCGTGTTCAACCTGTACACCGTGCCGCCCGACGTCGAGCCACCGCCTCCACCACTCCCGCCCTCGAAGGCCGAGCCGTAGATCCCGCCGTCCGCTCCCTGCAACAGAGTGGTGCGAAGCAGACCACCGGTCGTGAAATAGTCGAAGTTCTTCAGAACGAGGAAGCCGGTCCCGTTTGTGTTCAGCTTGAACACCGTGCCATGTTCGCCGCTGCCGCCCTCGGTGGTCGTGCCGTAGAGCGCGAAATCCGTTCCCTGCATCAGCCCGCCATAGGGGTAGGCGCCGGTCGCGAAACCGTCGAGATGCATGAGGACGGTGAAATTCGTTCCGTTCGTGTTCAGTCTGAACAGCGTGCCATATCCGTTCCTGCCACCCGCGGAGGCAGTGCCGTACAGCGCGCCGTCCAGCCCCTGCATCAGCCCCGCCTGGGGAACGGCGCCACTCGTGGCCGAGTTGAACTCGAAGCTCTTGAGGACGGTGAACCCGCTGCCGTTCGTATTGAGTTTGAACAGCGTGCCATTGAACCCGGTGCCACCCTGACTCGCCGTGCCGTAGAGAGCGCCGTCCGTTCCCTGGATCAGCCCGGCATCGGGATACCCGCCGGTCGAGTTGAAGCTGAAATTCTTGAGAATGAGGAAGCCGCTGCCGTCCTGGTTCATCCTGAACACGGTGCCGTAGGTTCCGAGACCGCCCTCGGAGGTCGTGCCATACAGAACGTTATCGGTCCCGAGCACCAGCCCGGCCATGGGGACGCCGCCTATCGAGAATTCGTCGAAATTCACCAGGGCCTGGAAGCCGGTGCCATCCGTGTTGAGCGTGAAGATCGTGCCGAACCCGTTCCTGCCACCCCCGGAAGCGGTGCCGTAGAGCGCTCCGCTCGCCACCTGCACCAGCTTGCCGTGCGGGGAACAGCCGGTCGTGGTGCCATCGAAGTTCGCAAGAACGGTGAAGCCGCTGTTGTCCGGGTTCATCTTGAACACCGTGCCGCAGCCGAGGCCCCCACCGGTCGCGATGCCATAGAGCGCCCCGTCCGTCCCCTGGATGAGCTGCTCCGGACCGGTGCCCGGTGACGGTTTCCCGAACGAAGCGATCTGCTCGAAGGTGGGGACGCTCGCCGGATCGGTGATGCGCGCCGGCGCGGTGCGGGCTGAAGCCGATTGGGTCGCCGCCAGGAGCAGCGCTGAAACAATGGCAACGAAGACGAGCAGCAGCTTTCTCATGTTCACTGACCCCCTCTCGGCGGATACGGTCGGTGCGTTCACATGAAATAGATGTCGTCGCGCGGCAAGAAGCCGCGTGCCTCGCACGCTTCTCGTCGAGTGTGAGTAGAGCCTTTGTACGCCGCGACAAGGAGGCTGTCAATGGCTCTGCGCCGCCGTGAAGCCTCGCTGCCTCAGTTCGACCGCTCGGCGCAGGTGCCGAACCCCAGGGTGCCCGGAAGGCCCAGCGCATCGGTGCCCTGAACGAAGTAATAGAAAAACATCCCGATCGCGGGCTTGGCGGGATCGGCCACGGGGCCGCCGGGCACATTCGCGGCCACGGAGCTCAGCCCGGGGAAGCTGTAACCGAGAGAGACCCCCGCAGGCCCACCGGTTCCACGCCACACCGAGTAGGTGGCGGACAGGGGGTCCGGATTCCAGGTGATGCTCGTCGGATTGGTGAACCTGACCCCGGTGATGTCGCCTGCGAGCGTCCCCGAAGCGGGCGGGCCGGGAATCTCGTACGCGCCCACATCGCCGATCGCCATGAGGTCGCCGTCCGCGTCCTTGAGCCTCGGAGTCCCGTCCAGGTCCCTGCACGGGTCGGCCGAGAAGTCCGCCGGCATGAGACCCGCGGCCGCGGGATCGAGCAGCGGCGAGGCCAGGGTCAGGTGGTAGTCGCGCTGCGGGACGTTTGCATTGGCGGCATCGACGAACGCGGGGTCAATGCTGAAATTGTGGTTGGCATTCGCGCCGGCGCTGCATGCCGCATCACCCAGGTCGCTGCTGACGAACTGATCGCAGGTGGCCAGATCGCTGTCGTCACCCAGCGAGTTCCCCCACGCGATGCCGTACCTGTAGACGAGACTCCCCGGCGCGGCGTTGAGATTCCGGACCCCGATCGAGTTGTTGGCGACAGTGCAGAAGGAAGCCTCCAGCGCCGCGCCCGCGTCCGACGTGATCGACAACCCGACGTCACCATCCGAGAGGAGACACGACCGCATCGCGACCTGACCAGCGTCGACGACGGCGATGCCCGTGCCCCGGATGTCGCAACCGAAGAGGTCGGCGGTGCCTCCGGGAAGAACGTCGACACCCACACCGGAGGGAGCCTGGATAATCACGGGCATTCGATAGATCGACCCCAGGACGTTCGTCCCCAACGTGACACCTGTCGGCCGGCCAGCAAGCGCCGGGGCGACCAGCACACCTGTGGATCCCGGGTCCGCCGCCACGACGATGTTCGCCCCGGCGAACTCCACGTGGTTGCCGAGGACATGGATGCCGATGCCGCCGGGAGTCGTCTGGTTGATGAGGACGTTCTCGAGCCGGGTGGCGCGGCTGGAGCTCAGGCCCTCGGCGCCGCCACGCAGCTCGAAATCCCTCAAGAGCACCGGACCGAACGTGGGGGTGTCGGGAACGTCGACGACCGACCCGCTCGAGCCGCCATCAATGACGGGGAGCGGACTCCCGATTCCCGTCAACTTGATCTGTTGGGGAAGCGACACGTTCTCGGAATAGGTGCCGCTGAGGACGTTCACCACTCGCACGCCGGTCGTGCAACAGGCATCGACGAAGTCCACCGCCACCTGGATGCCGGAAAAGTCTGTGGGAACGGTCGCCTCGCAGTTCTGGGGGTCCTCCGGGGGGTCAAAACAGACAGCACTCGCCGAGCCGCTCGCAACCAGGATCGTCAGGCCCGCGCAGACGGCCGTCCAGGGGATTCGGCTCACAGGCACCTCCAGTTGTCCTGGGATTCAGAGCGGCGAGATAGTGATCCTAGTACGCTCAAATGCGGGTGGCGTCAAGGCCGGGCCGGGTAGCGTGGCGACGCGGCCCATCGTCGTCCGCTGCTTTTCGGCCCGGCGTGACCTCGGGTATCCTCTCGGAGCCTTCACGTCGAGACTGGTTTCAAGAGAGCCGCTGACCCTCCAGGAGAGAGGTGGATCGATGCGCGAAGTCCCCGCCGTGCTGCAGTGGCCGATCGGACTCCGTGGGCTGATCGGGGCGCTGCTCGTCGTCTGCTCGTTCGTCGTCTGTCCGTGCGCAGCCCTTGCGCAATCGACGCCGGCGCAGCCGGCGCAAGCTGCGGCCACGGCTCAGCCGGCCGCGGCCCCGTCGTCCGACGCCCTGACCCGCCTCGCGCCGATGGACGTCTTCGCTCTCCAGTACGCCGCCGACCCGCAGATCTCGCCGGACGGCAAGCGCATCGTCTACGTGCGCCAGCTCAGCGACGTGATGACCGACAAGCGCGTGTCGAACCTCTGGCTCATCGACTTCGACGGCAAGGTCGACCGCGCCCTGACCACGGGCAGCTTCAGCGACGCCTCCCCCCGCTGGTCGCCGGACGGCACGCGCATCGCCTATGTCTCCGACCGCGACGGAAAGCCGCAGATCTACGTCCGCTGGATGGACACGGGAGAGGTCGCCCGGATCACGAGCCTGCAGAACGCGCCGTCGGCCATCTCCTGGTCGCCCGACGGCCGGCTCATCTCGTTCGCCAGCTTCGTGGAGACGGCGCCGCCCGCGATCGCTTCCCTGCCCAAGCCGCCCGAGGGGGCCAAGTGGGCCGACCCGCCGCTGGTCTACGACCGTCTGATCTATCGCTTCAACGGACGCGGTTATCTCAAGCCGGGGTTCCGGCAGCTCTTCGTCGTGGCCGCGGATGGCGGCGCGCCGCGCCAGCTCACGACCGACAACCTGCCCTACGGAGGGTTCGAGTTCCGCGACAGCCGCCGCAGTGTCTGGACGCCGGACGGCAAGTCGCTGATCTTCTCGGCCAACCTGCATCCCGACTGGGAGTACCAGCCGCTCGACTCCGAGGTCTACGAGATCGCCCTGGCCGACGGCGCCTTACGGGCGCTGACCAGCCGCAAGGGACCGGACGAGTTTCCGGCGCTCTCTCCCGACGGAAAGACCATCGCCTACACCGGGTTCGACGACCGCTACCAGGGGCACCAGACGACCCATCTCTACCTGATGGATCGGGACGGCTCGCATCCGCGCGTCGTGACGCCGAAGCTCGACCGCGACGTCGACAATCCCGAGTGGGCGGCCGACGGCAGCGGCGTCTATTTCCAGTACGACGACCAGGGCGACACCAGGCTCGGCTTCTACGCGCTCGACGGCTCGGTCAGGGATCTCGCGGCGCACCTCGGCAGCGGCGGCTCGAGCTACAGCGGCGGCGCGTCGTTCAGCGTGTCGCGCAATCGCCAGTTCGCCGTCACGTACGACACGCCCTCCGACCCCGGCGACGTCGCCGTCGGTGGCGGCGCGGGCGGCCGCACGGGGGGCGCCGCCGGCCCGCAGACACGCGTCATCACCGCGCTCAACCGGCAGCTCTTCACGCAGAAGAAGCTCGGACCGGTCGAGGAGATCTGGTTCGAGTCGTCGCAGGACCATCGCCGCGTCCAGGGATGGATCGTCAAGCCGCCCGACTTCGATCCGGCGAAGAAATATCCCCTCATCCTCGAGATCCACGGCGGGCCGTTCGCGAACTACGGCGACCGGTTCGACACCAACAAGCAGGTCTGGGCGGCCCGTGGCTACGTCGTGCTCTACGTCAACCCGCGCGGCAGCACGTCGTACGGGGAGGAGTTCGCCAACCTCATCCACCACGCCTACCCGGGCGACGACTTCTTCGATCTCAACTCCGGCGTGGACGCCGCCATCGGGAAGGGCTACGTCGACCCGCACAACCTGTTCGTCACCGGCGGCTCCGGCGGCGGCGTGCTGACCTGCTGGATGATCGACCGCACGACGCGCTTCCGCGCCGCCGCCAGCCTCTACCCGGTCATCAACTGGTATTCCTGGGTGCTGACCTCGGACCTGCCGGCCTTCGGCTCGCTTTACTGGTTCTCCGGCCCGCCGTGGGAGAAGGCCGACGAGTACACCAAGCGCTCCGTCCTCTCCTACGTCGACAAGGTCACCACTCCCACCCTGCTCGCCACCGGCGAGAACGACTTCCGCACCCCCATCTCCGAGGCCGAGCAGTACTACGCGGCCCTGAAGATGCGCAAGGTCGAGGCCGCCCTCGTCCGCTTCCCGGAAGAGCCGCACGGCCTCCAGGCCCGCCCCAGCCACCAGATCGCGAAAATCCTCTACGTGGTCGACTGGTTCGAGAAGCACCGGGGGAAGTAGGGCGCCGCGCGGGGAGGTCGTCGCTGCCGTCAGCCCAGGGATGGAGGCGTCGCCTCTAATCAGTAGTGCTTCGCGGTGTATTCCTTGAACCCGGTCCCGGCGAGGATCGCGCGCTGCCGCCATTCGCCTGCGGCCGCGGCATTCGCGTCCGCCGCGCCGACGAGCGTCCGCGACCAGACCGCGCCGCTGTAACGCGCCGTCTGCTCGTAGATGATCAGGTCCTTCAGCGGCGCGGGCAGATCGCCGCGCAGCGGGGCCGTGTCGATCGCGCGCAGCGTGACCTGCACGCGCAGGATGCCGTTGTCGGCCGTGAGCAGCGACTCGACCGGATAGAGCAGTCGATTCGCGGCGTCCCACGCCCAGCGCGTGTGGACCAGCGAGTATTGGTCGCGGGTGAAGACGGTGCGCTCGCCGTCCAGGTCGAGGCTGACGACGCCGATCGGCTTGCCGATGAAATCGCCGATCTCGAGCGCTGCGCTCGGGGTCGAGAACTGCGCCCAGTTCCAGAGCGCATCGGTCGGAATCCACTCGCCCCAGTTGTGGTCGTGGTACCCGGACGCGTCGACGACGTACTGCCGTCCGTCGACGGTGAGGGTGCCGGTGACCCTGGCGCGCGGCATGAAGACGAGCCACGACATCTTCTCCCACGCCAGCCGCCCGACCGGCATCGAATCGAACGCGGGCCAGGGCGCCGCCTCGGGGGCATACATCAGATCCCATCGCAGCCGACCGTCGCGGCTGCCGCCATTAATAAGGTAGCGGCCATCGTCGGCGACCCTTACGGTATTGAGATCCACGCCCGCGCCGGTGCCACCCGCCCCGGTGCCACCCGCGGCGCCACGCGAATCGGCGCCCGGATCGATCGTCACGTCCGCCCGCTCCGCGCTGGCGGAGAACGTCTCGGGCGGATAGGCGTCCATCGTGCTCACGCCTCCCTCCGGCGTGCCGGCCACCGCGACCATCTGCGCCTGTCCCAGACCCGCCAGGTCGCCCGGATTGGTGACGAAGTAACTGAAGATCGCCTGCACGCCGGCGCGCGGGTCGTCGAGGTTGAAGTACCACCACTCGGTGTACGACGCGTCGTGCCGCCCGTCGGCCCAGGCGGCCCGATGGAAACCGTCGTCCGCGAGGGTCGCGGCCGGCGTTTCGTCGGCGGCGCGCGCGGTCAGGCAGGCGGCGATCAGCGCGACGGCGGCCGCCGCGCGGCGCGCGTCGTGCCGGTATCGGTTGCGAGGCCGCACGGTGTCTTCGCTACCTGGACTGCGGGGGGTTGTCGAGATCCTGGCGCGCCAGCCGCGTCATCTCCGAATCGGGGCAGCACGACTCGAGACGCTGCAGGAGCGGCTCGGCCTGCTGGCGATCCCCTTCGGCGAGATGCACGGCGAACAACCCGTAGAGCGTCACCGGCAGCGCGGGATGGGTCGGGATCTCCTTGAGGCAGCGCTCGAACGACTTCTTGGCCCGCTTGTAGTCTCCCAGCTTCACGCTGTTCCAGCCGATCACCGTGAGGGCCTCGGCCATCATGTCGGGCTTGGCGCGCGCGTCGTTCGATCCGACGACCTTCTGGAGGTACTCGCTGCTCGCCTCGAACAGCTTCATGCGGTGATAGGCAAGACCCATCTGCCGCAGCGCCTCGGCGTCTTTCGGGTTGGCGGCGAGCCGCTCGTGCCACTCGGCCGCCTTGGAGAAATCGCCCGGCATGGCGCGCAGCAGCGCCAGGTATCCGTCGGGGCTGCCGTATCCTTCGCGCCGCGCCAGCTCGAGCCCCCACGGGTCGCTCAGCACGAGCGTCGGCACCGATTCGGCGCGGAACCGGATCGCCATCCCGGGCTGTTGATCGATGTCGACCTTGAGGCAGACGAACTTCTCCAGGAGCGGCGCGACGTCGGGACGGGACCAGAGCTCGGCCTCCATCTGCTTGCACGGCCCGCACCAGGTGGCCCAGAAGTCGATCAGGATCGGCCGCCGATCCTTGACCGCCGCCTTCATCGCCGGCTCGATGTCGGTGCGCCACGCGATCCCGGACGGCGGCCCTGGCGTGGGCGTCGACGCGCGGCCGCCCGCCGGCGGCGCGGCGAACGCGTCCGCCGCCGCAAACACGACGAACGCGACCAGCAGCACTGATGTCATCCGATCGGCCATCACATGAATCCCCGGCGCTGTCGGCGCTTCCCCGGCGGGTCCTGTCGAAATCGAGTGGACAGGATCCTACCACTCCTGGGATAGGATGACCGCGCGATCGCCGCGAGACGGCCCCGCCCGGGGCCCAGGTTCGGGGGATGGAGGGGGTCCTGGCTCTCTTCGCGCTTCTCGCAGTCGCTTGGATCATCGGCGCTCCAATCGTGGCGATCGTCGCCCTGGTCCGGACCAGGCAGATCCAGGATCTGTCGCGCCTTCTCGAAGAGCTGCGCAGCCGGATCATCCGGCTGGAACTCCGCCTGACGCACGCGCCGGCTCCGGCCGAAGCGCCGCACGCGCCGGCACAGCCGCACGCGCCGGCACAGCCCCAGGCTCCCATCGCGCCGCCGGTGCAGGCCGCGCCGCCCCCGCCGACCGTTCCAGACCTCTCGGATGTTCCGGACTTGTCGGACGTTCCGGATCTGTCGGACGCGCCGCCCGCGACATCCGCGCCGCCGTCGGCCGCCGCGCACCGGCCGGCGCCACCCGTGCCGCCGCATCCGCCGACAAGCGCGCCGTCGTACCCGCGCCCGCCGGGACGACCGGCTCCGAGCGCGCCCTCGTTCACGCAGCCGCCGGCGTCTTCGATCGACTGGGAGCAATGGATCGGCATCCGCGGCGCCGCCGTGCTCGGCGCCATCGCCCTTGGTCTCGCAGGGCTGCTCTTCTTCAAGTATTCCATCGAGCACAACCTGATCACGCCGGTGATGCGCGTCGTCTCGGGCACGATCGCGGGGATCGGCTGCCTGGTCGGCGCCGAGATGTTGCGCAAGCGCGCCTATCAGGCGGCCGCGGAGGCGCTCTCCGGGGCCGGCGTCGTGATTCTGTACGCGGCGTTCTGGGCTGCGCACGTCCTGTACGGCTTCATCGGCATGCCGGCGGCGTTCGTGCTCATGGTGCTGGTGACCGCCACCTGCTGCCTGCTTGCTGTCCGGCACGGATCGCAACTGGTCGCGGTGCTCGGCCTGGTGGGCGGGTTCGCGACGCCGCTGGTCCTGGCGAGCGACTCCGATCGTCCGTTCGGCCTCTTCGGCTACGTCCTGCTCCTCGACATCGGCCTGATCGCCGTCGGCCGGCGGCGCGCCTGGCCGATCTTGTCGCTCCTCAGCCTGGTCGGGACGGTGCTCATCCAGGGTCTCTGGATTGGCGCCCGGATGGGGCCCGAGCACCTCGTCCTGGGTCTCGCGATCCTCGGGGTGTTCGCAGCGCTGTTCGTCGTCGCCGGCAACCTGCTGGCGGGCGCGGCGGCCGCCGAGCCGCCGATGATCTGGAGCCAGGCGGGCGCCATTCTCTTCCCGTTCGTCTTCGCCGTCTATTTCGCCTCGCGCGCCGACCTGGGTGCTCATCTCTATCCGATTGCGATCCTGATGGCGTTCCTCTCCGGCGGGGCCGCCTGGGTCTCCCGCAACCAGAGCGCCTCCATGGTCGGCCGCGGCGCGGCGGCGGGGTGCGTCGCCGTCACCGGCGCCTGGCTCTTGCAGCACTCGCTCACCGTGCCGCTGGCGTGGGAGGTGGTGGCGACGACGGTCGGGCTGGCGGCGATCTTCCATCTCTTCGTCGAGATCCACGATGGCCCCTGGGACGCCGACAGCCCCGCCCCCGAGGCGATCCTCACGGTGGTCGCGATGTTCGTGCTGCTGCTCGTCGCCTCGTTCGCGCCGGGCTTGCCGCCCTGGCCGTGGCTGGCCGGCTGGGTGCTCCTCGCCGCGCTCCTGGTCCGGCAGGCGGGTCTTCCGGATCTCGGATTGCTCCAGGTCGTGGCGGCCGTGGGCCTGGGGGTGGGACTTACGCTCCTGCACCTGCAGCATCGCGGCGGCCCGGAGGACCTGTCGCCGACTTCGCTGTGCGGACTCCTGGTCATCGCCTCGATGGCGCTTCTCGCGCTCGCCGTCCTGCGTCGCGACAAGGAAGCGCGCCGGTTCGCGGAGTATGCCGCCGGCACGCTGCCGGTCGTCCTGCTTCTCGGTCTGGTCCCCTCGCCGCTGCTGAACGGGCTGACGCCGCTCGTGGCGCTCGGCACGACGCTGGTGCTCGGATTGATGGTCTCGGCCGCGGCGACGCGCCGCGGCAGCGGCGGCTGGTACGCGGCCGGTGTCGCGGCGACGCTCGTCGCGCAGTCGGCATGGACTTGGTCGCGCACAGGGTTGCGCTCGAACCCGGACGAGATCGCGGCGGCGTTCGCGCTCGAGGCGGTCGCGGTCCTGCTGTTCACCGCCTGGCCGTTTCTCGCCACCCGGGTGTTCGCGTCCGAGGGCGCCGCCTGGTACGCGGCGGCGCTCGCCGGACCCGCCTGGTTCGCGTTGCTGCGCCACCTGTTCACCTGGCGCTTCGGCGCCGGGGCGATCGGACTCCTGCCGCTGGCGCTCGCCCTGGTGTCGCTCACGGCGGTCGCCGCGACGCGTCAGCTCCTGCAGGGCGAGGCGCGTCTGCGGGGTCTCGTCTGGTTCGCGGCCGTGGCGCTGTGCTTTGTCGCTGCGGCCGTCCCCCTGCAGCTGAACCGTGAATGGATCACCATCGGCTGGGCGCTTCAGGGGCTCGCGGTGATCGCGCTCTGGCGGCGGCTCGACCATCCCGGCCTGAAATACTTCGGTCTTCTGCTGCTGGGGGCCGCCACCGCCCGCCTGGTGGCGAACCCGGCGTTGCTGACCTACTACCCGCGCTCCCCCGGGCGGCTCCTGAACTGGCTGCTCTACACCTACCTGGTGCCGGCGGGCGCCCTGTTCGCGAGCGCCGCGATGCTCGAGCCGCTGGAGGCGCAGCGCGCCCGTGACTGGGAGACGGGGGAGGGGGTCAAGGGCCAGCCGATCGGCGCCGCGTTCGCCGGCCTCGCCGGCATCGCGGTGGTGTTCGTCTGGATGAATCTGGCGATCGCCAACTGGTTCGCCACGGGGGACGTGCTGACGCTGAGCTTCGGCGATCGGCCGGCGCAGCGGCTGACCGTGTCGATCGCCTGGGGAATCTACGCCCTGCTCCTTCTCGGGGCCGGCGTGGCGCGCGACTCGGTCGGTCTGCGCTGGATCAGCCTGGCGTTCCTCCTGATCACGATCGGCAAGGTGTTCCTCTACGACCTCGGCGCGCTCACCGATCTCTATCGCGTGGCGTCGCTCGTCGGCCTCGCGGTGTCGCTCATCCTGGTGTCGCTGCTGTACCAGCGCTTCGTCTTCCGCGCCACGCGCGGGGAGGGCTCGTGAGGGCCGCGACGGCGGTCGCGGCGGCGGCCCGGCTCGCACCGACGATCCTGCTCGCCCTGCCGTTCCTGTCCGCCCTGGCGTTCCTGCCCGGTCTGTCGCCGGCAGCGGGCGCCGACGACGTGGCGAAGCCGCCGATCGAGCTGGCCCGGTTGTTCCCGAAGGAAGCCGAGGTCACGGCACAGCCGGGAGGGCTGTCGCGTCTCGTTCTCCCGCCGGAAGTCCTGGCCGAGTGCCGGCCCGATCTCTCCGACCTGCGCCTGTTCGACGCGGCGGGGCGCGAGACGTCGTTCCTGATCGACTCCGGCGGCGCGCCGGACGAACGGATCGAGGCGCAGCGGCGGTTCACGCCACGGCTTCTCGACTCCCGTCGCGACGAGACGCCCCGCCCCGGCGCGCCGTCCCTGCGCCGCGAGACGTTCGACCTGTCGACGCCGGGGGAGGCGTCGCCGTCCGCGGCGGCGGCACCGGGCGGCTGGACCCTGGTGGCCGACGTGCGCGCCGGCGAGTTCGTGGCGCGCGTCCGGGTCGAGCAGGTCGGCGCCGGGGGCACCGTCATGGTCCTCGTCCCGGAGACGTCCCTGTTCCGTCTGGCCGGCGCGCGGCCCGCCGAGAAGACGCGGCTGCCGCTGCCGCCGCTGGCGGGCGTCTCGCGGCTGCGCGTCGTGCTGGAGTCGGAGCAGTCGACCTGGCTGACGCCGTCGTTCACGCTGGAGAGCACCCGCGTGCTCGACCGGGGCGGCCAGATCGCGGTGCCGCTCGCCGTCGTCGTGACGCGCGGCGCCGAGGGGCGCACCGTCGCGGAGGCCGAGAGACCGCGCGGCATCCTGCCTGATCGGCTGCATGTCGAGACCTCCACCGGGACGTTCGACCGGAAGGTCGAAATCCGCGACGTCGGCCCGACGGGTCTCGGCCAGGTGATCGGGTCGGGCTCCGTCTTCCGCGTCGCCGCTCTCGTGCCGGTCGGCGAGCAGGAGGTCCCGGTGCGCGCCGCGCCGCGCGGGGAAAAGTTGCGGATCGAGATCGAGGACGGCGACAGCCCGCCCCTCGCCGACCTGGCGCTCTCCGCCGTGGTGCGCCAGCCGTCGCTCATCTTCACCCTCCCGGCCGGCGCCGCGGGCGGCGCGGCGGGCGTCCTGCGGTTCGGAGGCGGTCGCGCCCACCCGGCGCGCTACGACTTGAGCGGGCTCCTGCCTCCGCCCGGCTCGACGGCCACGGGCCGGCGCGCCGAGGCTGCGGCGCTGCTCTACGATCCCGCGGTCGTCCGCCCGGCGCGCCTGGGCGAGCTGCGACCGAACCCCGGCTACGACCGCTCCCCCGCCCTCGCCTTCGCCATGCACCCGGGGGCCGTGCTCGACGCGGCGGCCTTCAGCCACATGCGGCGTCTCGTCGTGCCCGACGCTCCCGAGGGCCTGTCACGTCTCAGGCTCGCGCCGGAGGACCTCGCGGTCCTGCGTGACGACCTTTCCGACCTGCGGGTGGCCGATGCGTCGTCGCAGCAATGGCCCTACCTCGTCGACCGCGGCGCCAAAACCGACCTGGTGCCCCTCCAGGTCACGGGACCGCGTCAGGAGCGCGAAGGGCGCTCGGCCTACGACATCGTTCCGAAGACGTCGCCCCTGAGGGTCGAGCGCCTCGTGCTGGAGGCCGACGGCGGCTTCTTCGATCGC
>DASRAN010000083.1:0-21963 GCA_035638115.1 Patescibacteria group bacterium
CTCGGGTACCAGGTGTGCGACGACTTCCTGCGCGTCATGCTCGACGCCGCGCGCCGCTTCGGCATCGCGCTGCCCGATCCGCAGCTCTGCTGCGCGCCGCTGCGGTCGGACGAGGGGCGGCGTTACATCGGCGCCATGTACGCCGCGGCGAACTTCGCGTTCGGCAACCGCCAGCTGATCACCCATCACGTGCGCCGCTCGCTCGAGGAGGCGCTCGGACGCGGCCCGCGCGACCTCGGGGTGCGGGTGATCTACGACGTCTGCCACAACATCGCCAAGTTCGAGACCCACATGGTCGACGGGCGCCCGCGACGGCTGTGCGTGCATCGCAAAGGGGCGACGCGCGCCTTTCCACCCCGTCATCGCGACACGCCGGCCGCCTACCAGGAGGTCGGCCAGCCGGTCCTCATCCCGGGGGACATGGGTCGCTGCTCCTGGGTCCTGGTCGGGACCGAGCAGGGGAGCCAGGAAACATTCGGTTCGACGTGTCACGGGGCGGGGCGCCTCCTCAGCCGGCATGCGGCGAAGAAGGCGGCCCGCGGGCGATCGATCGTGCGCGAGATGGAGGAGCGGGGCGTCGTCGTCCGCTCGGACGGCCACGACACGCTCGCCGAGGAGATTCCCGAGGCCTACAAGGACGTGAGCGAGGTGGTCGACGTCGTGCAGCGCGCCGGGCTGTCGCGCAAGGTCGCGAAGCTGGTCCCGATCGGCGTCATCAAGGGGTGATCCGCCCGGCGGCCGGCGCCGGGGGTCCGCCCTGCACCGACAGCCACCCGGCCCTTCCCTCGACCCCGCCGCGCGTCATCGGGCAGGCCGGCACCTCGGCCCGCAGGGCGCGCTCGGCCGTCTCGCCCAGCGTCTCGAAGGTCCAGCCTTCGCCGCTCCAGCGGCGCAGCAGGGCCAGCAGCGCCGGCGCGTGGTGCCGTCCCTCGATCTCGGTGTGCAGCGTGAAGACATTGAGCCCCTCCGGAACCAGGGCGCGCGTCAGCCGCTCGAGGATCGCCGCCTCGTCCATGCCGGGGAGACCGATCAGCTCGTCGAGGGTCGGCAGGGTGGCCGGGATCTGAATCGTGCGGTGCGTTCCGCGGGAGGTGATCGGCCGGAACGGGGAGCGGCCGCGGCAGTCGCTGGCGTAGCGGAACGACATGTCGTCCTGCGCCGCCAGGCTGTCTTCGGTCGCGCGCCAGGCCGGCGCCGCCGTGCCCGCCGGAGCGCGGCCCGTCGCCTCCGCGAACGCGGCGGCCGCGCGCCGCAGCTCCGCCTCGATCGCCACCGGCCGCATGCGCTCGAGTCCGTCGTGCCAGAGCACGTGGTCCCATCCGTGGATGCCGCACTCGTGGCCGCTCGACTCGACGAGCCGCACCAGGTGCGGGAATCCCGCGCCGACCGGACGCGACGGAAGGAGGGTGCCGGAGAGCACGGTATAGAGACCGTAGGTCTTCAGGGGCCCGGTGCGCGCCATCTTCCCCGCGAACCCGGGGCGGGTGAAGACGCGGCGGATGGCGCGCCCGGAATGATCGGGACCCATGGTCACGAAGAACGACGCCCGGGCCCGGGCGCGCGCGAACAGATCGAGCAGCACCGGCACGCCGTCGCGCATCCCGGTGTGGGTGTCGACGTCGACGCGCAGGGCGATCCGTCGTCCGGGCGGCGGGCTCATCCGAGACGCGTTCCGGGAGGCAGGGCCGCGGCCAGGTCAGGGCCCGCGAGGTCGGGGCCGGGGTCGAGTCGCGCCTCGAGAACGAGCAGGGCGCCTTCGCCGCAGGCGACGAGAACGCCCGCCGGGTCGCCGCGCAGGACCGCGCCGGGTTCCGCGCGCGGCCCCTCCCGCGCGGAGCGTGACACGTCCTGCGCCGCGGGCCGGGCGCTCCAGACGAGCAGGCGCCGGCCGCCCGCTTCGGTGAAGGCGCCGGGAAAGGGCCGGCTCACGGCGCGGATCAGGTTGTGGACGCGCACGACCGGCCAGGACCAGTCGATCCGTCCGTCGGCCGGCGTGCGCCGCCCGAAATAGCTGGCCTCGGCGTGCGCCTGCGGGCGCCGCGCGGCGGTCCCGTCGGCGAGACGGGGGAGCGTGCGGGCGAGCAGGACGCGCGCGGCGGCGGCGGCCTTGTCGAACAGCGTCCGGGCGGTGTCCTCGAACGCGATCGGCACCGGCTCCTGATCGACGATGTCGCCGTGATCCGGCTTCTCGTCCATGTAATGCAGAGTCACGCCGGTGGTCGTCTCGCCCTGCACCAGCACCCAGTTGATCGGGGCGCGTCCGCGATAACGCGGCAGGAGCGAGCCGTGCAGGTTGAGAGCGCCGCGTCCGGGGATCGCGAGCACCTCGACGCCGATCATCGATCGGTAATAGAAGGAGAACAGGAAGTCGGGGGCGGCGGCGGCGAGACGCGCCCGCTCGGCGGGGGCGGAAAGATCCGCCGGGGTCGCGACCTCGATGCCGCGCGAGCGGGCCAGTGCTGTGGGCGAACGCCACCAGATGGTCTCGCCGGGATCGTCGGCGTGAGTGACGAAGAGGGGAATCGTGTACCCGGCCTCGACCAGGCACTCGAGCCCGAGGGCGGCCATCTCCCCATAGCCGCAGACGACGGCGCGCGGCGCCACGCTCTTCACGCGTAGGTCCCGGGCCGCGTTTCCAGGCCCGGCGTTTCCTCCCGCGTCGCGACGGAGCGGCCCGATTCCGCCCGGCCCTCGATCATCCGCCGCACGATGTAGCGCGGCCGGCGCCGCACTTCGGAGTAGATGCGGCCGACGTACTCGCCCAGGAGGCCGAGACAGAAGAGCTGCATGCCGGTGAACGCGAACAGGATCGCGAACAGCGTGAACACGCCCTCGACCTCCGGACCGACGATGAGACGCCGCACCAGCAGGAAGGCGCCGAACCCGACGCCGGCCAGGGCGATCAGGGCCCCGACCCAGGAGATGAAGTGCAGCGGGATGTTCGAGAACCCGGTCAGGAGATCGAAGTTCAGCCGCACCAGCCGGCGCAGGGAGTATTTCGAGGCGCCGTGCGCGCGCGGCGCGTGGGCCACCTCGATCTCCGCGATATCGCGCGCCAGGGCATTGGCCAGGGCCGGGATGAAGGTCGCGAGCTCGCTGGTGGAGTTCATCGCGTCGACGATCGGGCGGCGGTAGGCGCGCAGCATGCACCCGTAGTCGCGCATCGCGACGCCGGTGGCCCGCGCCGTGAGCCGGTTGACCTGACGCGAGGCGAAGCGCCGGAACCAGGAATCCTCGCGCTCGCGCCGGTACCCGCCGACCACGTCATAGCCCTTCTCCAGGGTGGCGACCAGGCGGGGGATCTCCTCGGGCGGGTTCTGCAGGTCGGCGTCGAGGGTCACGATCACCTGGCCGTGCACCACCGCCATCCCCGCGAACACCGCCGCGTGCTGTCCGAAGTTCCGGAGCAGCTCGACGATGCGGACGTGATCGGGGTCGCCGCGATGCAGGTCGCGCAGGATCTCGACCGATCGATCGCGGCTGCCGTCGTCGACGTAGATCACCTCCCAGCCGCCCGGCAAGGGGGCCAGGGTGGCGGCGATCCGATCGTGGAGCGGGCGGAGGTTCGCCTCCTCGTTGTACACCGGCACGACGACACTCAGATACGGACCCGAAGATGGCATCGGCGCTCTCCCGCGCCGGGGACGAAGCCCCGGCGCGCGGCACAGTATAACGCCGCGGATGCGGGGCGCCGGGCGCGGGAGCCCGGGCGAAAGGGGCCGGGCGCGGGCAGCCGGCGGCGCAGGTGCGCGATGGTAGAATGCCCCCCGCATGCGCGAGACCTTCCTGCCCTTTGCCCGTCCCTCGATCGGGGACGGGGAGATCGCCGAGATCACCGACTCGCTCCGTTCCGGCTGGATCACCACCGGACCGAAGGTCGAGCGCTTCAGCCATGAGTTCGCGGCCTACGTCGGCGGCCGGCACGCGGCCGCGGTGTCGTCCGCCACCGCCGGGCTGCACCTGGCGCTGCTGGCGCACGGCATCGGCCCCGGTGACGAGGTGATCACGTCGGCCATGACCTTCGCCGCCACGGTCAACGTCATCCTGCATGCCGGGGCGACGCCGGTCCTCGCCGACGTCGATCGCCACACGCTTCAGATCAGGGTCGAGGAGATCGAGCGCCGCCTGACGCCGCGCACCCGGGCCATCGTCCCGGTGCACTTCGCGGGGCAACCGTCCGATCTCGACCCGATTGTCTCGATCGCGTCGCGCCGCGGATGCGCCGTCATCGAGGACGCGGCGCACGCCGCCGGAACCGAGTACAAGGGGAGGCGGATCGGGTCGTTTCCCACCACGTCGGTCTTCTCCTTCCACCCGAACAAGAACATGACGACCGGCGAAGGCGGGATGGTGGTCACCGACCGCGAGGAGGTGTTCGAGCGCGTCGCGCTCCTGCGCTTCCACGGCATGGATCGGAACGCCTGGAAACGCTTCGACAAGAGCGGCTCGCACCGGTACGACATCACCGACGCCGGCTACAAGTACAACATGATGGACATCCAGGCGGCGCTCGGCCTGCACCAGCTTCCGCGCCTGGACGGGTTCATCGAGGAGCGCCGCCGCCAGGCGGCGGTCTACGCCGCCGCCCTCCGTGACGTCCCCGGCGTCATGCGGCCCGTTCCCGTGCCGTATCCGGCGCGTCACGCCTGGCACCTCTATACACCGCTCCTGGACCTGGCCCGCCTGGCGATCGATCGCGACCGGTTCATCACCGAGCTCAAGACGCGCAACATCGGCGCCGGACTGCACTACACCGCGGTGCACGAGTTCAGCTACTACGCGAAGCGGTTCGGGTGGCGCCCGGAGGATTACCCCGAGGCGCACTTCGTGTCGGACCGGATCCTGTCGCTGCCGCTCTTCCCGGGGCTCCAGCCGCAGGACCAGGCCGACGTCGTGGAAGCCGTCGTGGACGTCGTCCGGCGGCACGGCCGCTGAGACGGAGGGAGGCCGATGCGGGTGCTCGTGCTGGGGGTCAACGGATTCATCGGGAGCGCGCTGACCGAGCGCATCCTCAAGAGCACCGACTGGCAGGTGTACGGGCTCGACATGGCGATCGACAAGATCGAGCCGCACCTCCCGAACCGCCGCTTCCGGTTCCTCGAAGGCGACATCGCGATCAACAAGGAGTGGATCGAGTATCACATCAAGAAGTGCGACGTGGTCCTGCCGCTGGTCGCCATCGCGACGCCGGCCAGCTACGTGCGCGACCCGCTCGCGGTGTTCGAGCTCGATTTCGAGGAGAACCTGCGCATCGTGCGGCAGTGCGTGCGCTACCGCAAGCGGATCGTCTTCCCGTCCACCTCCGAGATCTACGGCATGTGCCCGGACGCCGAGTTCGACGAGGAGACCTCGCCGATGGTGTACGGGCCGATCCAGAAGCAGCGCTGGATCTACTCCGCCTGCAAGCAGCTCCTCGACCGGGTGATCTACGCGTACGGCCAGCACGAAGGGCTGCGCTTCACCCTGTTCCGCCCGTTCAACTGGATCGGGCCGAACCTCGACAGCATCGAGTCGCCCAAGGAAGGCTCGTCGCGCGTCCTGACGCAGTTCCTGCACAACATCCTGTTCGGCGAGCCGATCAAACTGGTGGACGGCGGACGCCAGCGGCGCGCGTTCACCTACGTCTCCGACGGCATCGACGGTCTGATGCGGATCATCGAGAACCGTGAGGGTTGCGCGGAGGGCGGCATCTTCAACCTCGGCAACCCGAAGAACGACATCTCGATCAAGGGTCTGGCCGAGACCCTGGTCAGGACGGTGCGCGCCTATCCGGGCTGCCGGAAGCTCGCCGACGCGGTGCGTATCGAGGCGGTGCGTTCGGAGAAGTACTACGGCAAGGGGTACCAGGACATCATGACCCGCGTCCCGAGCATCGACCGCGCCCGGCGCCTGCTCGGATGGCGGCCAAAGGTCGGTCTCGACGAGGCGATCCGCCTGACGCTCGACTTCTACCTCAAGGGCGCCGGGCCCGGCGCGCGGCGCCGTTTCCCGGCGCTGGCCGCCGCGCAGCGCAAGCGCGCGACGCGACGCCCCGCCACCCCGGGCCATTGACGCACCGGGGCCCGGCCTCGATCATCGCGCCGCGCCCGCTCGACGTTCGTGAGCGCGTCGATCGCCTGGGCCGGTTCGGACGGCGACGGGCCTACTTC
This sequence comes from Patescibacteria group bacterium, assembly GCA_035638115.1. GTDB lineage: Bacteria > Acidobacteriota > Polarisedimenticolia > Gp22-AA2 > Gp22-AA2 > DASRAN01. The sequence goes on from DASRAN010000083.1 coordinate 6,150, forward strand.
TGGCGCGACGGGGTGCGCTGGCGCTCGCGCACCTACGCCGAGCTCCGGGCCCGGATCCTCGGGGCCTCCGAATGCCTGACGCGGGAAGGACTGCGGGCCGGCGAGCCGATCCTGATCCAGGGGCCCGACCATCCCGACTGGGTCGAGGCGCTGTTCGGGGCCTTCCTTGCGGGTGGCGTCGTCGTGCCGCTGGAGGCGGCCACCCCCGAGCCGTTCCGGCTCGCCGTGGCGCGGACCGTCGGTGCGCGCCTCCTGATCGCTCCCGGCGACGTCACGACCCCGCCGGGCTGCCGGAGGATCGCGCCGGGCGCCTGGGGGGCCGGTCGCGTCGGGCCGACCTCGGCCGACACCCCGGTGGCGCGCGCGGAGATCGTGTTCACTTCGGGAACGACCGGGGAGCCGAAGGGGGTCGTCCTCACCCACCAGAACCTGGCCGCCGATTTCGCGCCGTTCGAGGGGGGCTTCCGGAAGCGCGAGCGGGTGGTCTCGGCGCTCGGGGAATTGCGCACCCTCTCGACCCTGCCGCTGTCGCACATGTTCGGGCAGGCGATGAACGTCTTCCTGCCGCTCTACATGGGGCTGACCGTCGCCTTCGTCCCGCCGCGGCCGCGCGATCTGATCGACGCCGCGCCGAGGCTCGGCGCGTGGGGCCTGTTCACCGTTCCGCGGGTGCTCGAGGTGCTGGCGGGGGAGATGCGCCGCGATCTCGCCGGGACGCGGGCGGGAGCCGGTCTCGAGACGCGGATGACGCGGCACCACGGGAAGCCGTTCTGGCTGCAGCGGCTCCTGTTCCGGGAATTCTCCCGCCGCCTCGGCTGGTGCTTCTCGTTCGTCGTCAGCGGCGGCGCGGCGCTCACCGATCCGGTGCGCGAATTCTGGGAGCGGGCCGGGTACCTGGTGGTGCAGGGGTACGGGCTCACCGAGACGGCGCCGATCGTCTCGGTGTCGAACCCGTTCCGGCGCGGCCACGGCGGAGTCGGCCGGGCGCTCGCCGGCCAGGAAGTGAAGATCGGCGCCGACGGCGAGATCCTGGTGCGCGGGGCGAACGTGACGCCCGGCTATTTCGGCGCCGAGGAGGGCACCCGGCCCGGCGACGAGGCGGGATGGTGGCGCACCGGCGACGTCGGCAGCGTCGACGCCGACGGGCAGATCGTCATCCGCGGCCGTCTCAAGGACGTCATCGTGACGGCGGAAGGCGAGAACGTGCACGCGGCCGACGTCGAAGAGGTCTTCCGCGGCCAGCCCGGGCTCCTCGACGTCGCGGTCCTCGGTCTGCCCTACGAGGGCGGCGAGCGCGTGCACGCCGCGCTGATCCTGGATGCCGGCGCCGATCCCGACGCCCTCGTCGGACGCGCCAACGCCCGGCTCCTGCCGCGCCAGCGGGTGAGGGACTACACCGTCTGGCCCGACCCCGATTTCCCGCGCACGGGGACGGGCAAGGTGCGGCGCCTGGAATTGCGCGCCCGCATTCTCGCGGCCCGGCGGGACGGTCCGCGCGAGGCGTCGACGCCCGCCGCGAGCGGCGGGGTCCGCCGCCTCCTGACCCGCGTCGCGCGCGTGCCGCCGGAGAGGCTGCGTCCGGAGACCCGTCTGGTCGAGGATCTCGGCCTGGCAAGCCTCGACCTGGTCGAGATCGCGGCCGGCTTCGAGGAGGAGTTCGGCGTGGCGCTGCCGGAGGAGCTCATGGCCGTGGCCACCGTCGGCGGGCTGGAGGAGTCGGCGCGACAGGCGCTCGCGGGCGGGGGCGGCGACAGCCGCGCCGAGCCGGTCCGCTCCATGGCGACAGGCCCGGCCGCGCCGCCGGCGGCCGATCCCGCGGACGCGGCGAGCGCGTCACAGGAGGGGCCGGCGCCGCACCGCGCTCCGGCGATGCCCGCCTGGGCGCACTCCTGGCCGGCGCGGATCGTCCGGCGCGGACTCGAGGAGACCGCTTACCGCGCCATCGTGTTCGGGTATGCGCGTCCGCGCGTCACCGGGCTCGAGAACCTCGCGCGCGCCGCGCCGCCCTATCTCTTCGTCTCCAATCACCACGGCTATCTCGACACAGGTCTTCTCAAGGCCACCCTGCCGTTCGCGTTGCGCGGCCGGATCGCACCCGGCATGACCACCCGCTACCAGCGGGTCTGGTTCGGCGAGACGGCGGGGACGCGCGGCCGCCTGGTGATCGAGGGCCTGCAGGCGGGACTGGTGGAGTTGCTGTTCGCGGCCTGGCCGCTCCCCGAGACCGCCGGCTTCCGGCGCAGCCTGGTGTTCGCCGGCGAGCTGATGGATCGCGGCGTCTCGCTGCTGATATTCCCCGAGGGGCGGCACGTTCCCGAAGGAACGATGCAGGCTTTCCGTCCGGGGATCGGAGTGTTCGCGCGCGAGCTGCGCGCGCCGGTCATCCCGGTGCGCGTGGAGGGGACGTCGAGGGTGCTCCCCGACGACGCCTGGTGGCCGCGCCGCGGACGGACGAGCCTGGTGATCGGGGCGCCGATGAGCATCGAGCCGGATGCGGACGCCGCCGAGGTGACCCGGCGTCTCGAAGCAAGCGTCCGCGCTCTGCGGGCGGAGGAGTAGCCGGGGGTCAGTGCCCGGAGGGCAGCGCCGCCTGGGCGCGGCCGCGACGGCCGCGCGACGCGGAGCCGGGGTGGGCGCCTTTCCGGCGGCCCGTCTTGGCCCCCGCGACGTCGGTCCCGGCGGCGGGCGCCAGCGCCAGCTCGAGGACCTCCTCCACGGTCCTGGCGAACCGGAAGGTCAGATCGTCGCGCGCTTGCTTGGGCACGTCCTGCAGGTCCTTCTCGTTTTCGGACGGAAGCAGGATCGTCCGGATCCCGGAGCGCCGCGCGGCCAGGACCTTCTCCTTGATGCCGCCCACCGGAAGGACCTTGCCCCGGAGGGTGATCTCGCCGGTCATCGCCGTCGCCGGGAGGCAGGGTCGTCCCGTCAGGAGCGAGGCGAGGGCGGTCGCCATCGTGACACCCGCGGACGGGCCGTCCTTGGGGATGGCTCCGGCCGGCACGTGCAGGTGGATGTCGGAGCGCGAGAAGAAATCGGGATCGATGCGCAGGTCGGCGGCGTGGGTCCGGATCCAGGACAGGGCGGCCAGGGCCGACTCGCGCATCACGTCGCCGAGCTGGCCGGTGATCGTGAGCGACTTCCCCCCCGGCATGCGGGTCGCTTCGACGAACAGGATCTCGCCGCCGAACGGGGTCCACGCCAGACCGACCGCGACGCCAGGCTGCCCGATCCGCTCGGCCAGCTCGCTCGCGAAGCGCTCGTGTCCGAGGTAGGTCTGCAGATCCTGCGGCCCGATCGACACGCGGGCCGCGTCCCCCTCGGCGTGGCGACGCGCGATCTTGCGGCAGATGGTCGCGATCTCGCGCTCCAGGTTCCGCAGCCCCGCCTCGCGCGTGTAGCCGCCGATGATGGCGCGCAGCGCCGCGTCGTCGATCGACACGTCCTCGATCGCCAGCCCGTTCTCCCGGCACTGCCGCGGCAGGAGGAACCGGCGGGCGATCAGGAGCTTGTCCTCCTCGGTGTAACCCGGCAGGGCGAGGGTCTCCATGCGGTCGCGCAGCGCGGCCGGGATGGTGTCCAGGATGTTGGCCGTGGTGATGAACAGGACGCTCGACAGATCGAACGGGACGTCGAGGTAGTGATCCTGGAAGTTCCGGTTCTGCTCGGGATCGAGGACCTCGAGCAGCGCCGCCGCCGGGTCGCCCCTGAAGTCGGCCCCGAGCTTGTCCACCTCGTCGAGGATGATCACCGGGTTGCGCGTGCCGCACTTGCGGAGCGCCTCGATGATCCGGCCGGGCAGCGCACCGACGTACGTGCGGCGGTGTCCGCGGATCTCCGCCTCGTCACGCACGCCGCCGAGGGAGAGACGGTGGAACTCGCGGCCCATCGCCCGGGCGATCGATTTCCCCAGCGACGTCTTGCCGGTTCCCGGCGGCCCGACGAAGCAGAGGATCGGCCCGCGCGTGTCGGACCTCAGCTTGCGCACGGCCAGGAACTCGAGGATCCGATCCTTGACCTTGTCGAGATCGTGATGGTCCTCGTCGAGGACGCGGCGCGCCTCCGCCAGATCGATCTTGTCCGGGCTGCTCTTCGACCAGGGAAGGGCGACCAGCCAGTCGAGATAGGTGCGCACCACCACGTGCTCGGCGGCCGCCGGCGGCATGCTGCGCAGCCGCTTGAGCTCGCGATCGGCGGCCTGACGCGCCGCCTCCGGCATGCCAGCCTTCTCGATCGCCTCCTGGAGCTGCTGGATCTCGGCCTCGCCGTCGTCCGACGCGCCCAGCTCCTTCTGGATCGCCTTGAGCTGCTGCCGGAGCACGAACTCGCGCTGGCCCTTCTCCATCTCGTCCTGGACCTGCTCCTGGATTTTCGAGCCCAGCTCCATCACCTCGATCTCGCGGTTGATGTGGCGGGTGAGCCGGCGGAGCCGCTCCTTGACGTCGAGCGTCTCGAGAAACTCCTGCTTGATGGCCGTGTCGCGCACCAGGAGCGCGGACCCCATGTCGGCCAGGCGCGAAGGGTTCTCGACGTTGAGCAGCGCGACGCTGATCTCGTCCGAGTCGATCGGCATCAGCGCCAGCATGCGGGTGATCTGGTTCATGAGGTTCTTGCTCAACGCCTCGGTCTCGACCGACTCCTCGACCGATTCCTTGAGCACCTCGATTTCGGCGACCGGGTAGGGGTCCATGCGGACCATGCGCTCGATCCGGATCCGTTCCAGGCCGGCGACCAGGACACGCAGCGTTCCGTCGGGGAACTTCAGCAGGCGCTGGATCACCGCCACGCACCCGATGCGGTGCAGGTCGCCCTCGGTCGGATCCTCGACCTCGCCATTTTTCTGCGCCACCAGGCCGACGAGGCGGTTGCGGATCATCGCCTCGTCGATCAAGCGCACCGACGAAGGGCGTCCCACGGCGATCGGCACCGGCAGATGCGGGAAGACGACGGTGTTCTTGAGCGCCAGGATCGGCAGGGTGGACGGGATCTCCGGGACCGCCGGGGCCTGCGGCCGCGCCGGCGCGGCCGGTCCGTCCTTTCCGGCCCCGGAATCGGGTTCGTTCTGGCTGGTCTCGGTCACGGGATTCGCCTCAGGAGACGTCGACGGGCACCTGGCGGCCGCCCCCGGCACGCCGGGGCACGGTGATCTGCAGGAAGCCGTCCTGGAAGGTGGCGGAGATGGCGTCCACGTCCGCTTCGGGGGGCAGGGCAAACACCCGCTCGAACGGGCCGTAGGCGATCTCCATCTGGTGCCAGCGCAGGCAGTCGCCAACCTCGGGCTCGCGGCGCACGCCGGACACCCGAATAAACTCGCCCTCGATGACGATCTCGATCGCGTCGCGCGGCACGCCGCCCAGGTCCAGCGTCACCAGCATGCCCGCGGCGATCTCATGGATGTCGGCGCGCGGGACGAACCCACGCGTGACCGCCAGATGACCCAGCCCACGGATGAGAGTCTCCATGGTCTGCTCCATCCGGCGATGGATGGTGGAGAGGTCGGGCGCGGCGATCCTGCGGATCCGGATCATGACGACGCGGTCTTAGCGGGACTTCTCCGCCGCGGCGACGCCCTTCATCAGTCGCGACTTGTGCCGTGCCGCCGCGTTCCTGTGCAGCACGCCCTTGCGCACGGCTCGATCGATGGTGGACACCGTCTCGGTGATGAAGACGCTCGCCTGCGCGTCCTTCTTCGCGATCAGCGTCCGCATCCTGCGGACCCGGGTCCGGAGCTGGCTCCGGCGCGCCCTGTTGATGGCGTTGCGGCGCCCGTTCTTGCGGATGTTCTTCAGTGCCGACTTGATGCGTGCCACGACGTCCTCCTCGGTCTCCCGCCGCTTACTGGGCGATGAATATGAACTCGGCGCGGCGATTCACGGACCAGGCGGACTCATTGTGTCCCGGATCGAGCGGCCGCTCCTTGCCAAAGCTGATGGTGCGCAGGCGCTGCGCCGGGACCCCGACCGATACCAGGTAGTCCCGCGCCGCGCGCGCGCGCCGGTCTCCCAGCGCCAGGTTGTACTCGACGGTGCCCCGCTCGTCGCAATGACCCTCGATGCGCACCGCCAGGGACCCGTGCTCGCGGATTCGCGCGGCGTTGCCGGTCATCGTCTGCTGGGCGTCGGACCGGATGTCGGCCCGGTCGAAATCGAACTGAATCGGCTTCAGGACGCCCTGCGCGTTGAGCTTGTCGGCCTCCGACGACGAATTCTCGGAGAGCGACTCCGCGGTCGGCGTGGCCTCCTTGAATCCGGTCGTCTCGTCGACCTTCTCCGCCGGCTTGGCGGAGGACTCGAACTTCGGCGCCTGCGGATTGACGTTCTCCGGCGCGGGTGGAACCGACTTGCAGCCCATCACCAGAACGGAACCGAGCACCACGAACAGCGCCGCCAGCGGGGAGCGGTACGATCGAAAACGCATCACGTCACCTCCAGATACGGGGTTGGACGTTACCGGCTTCAACGGGGTCGGCCGGCTGGTTGCCCGGCTCGACGAAGCCCGGCGCGGCGTGCTGCCGGGACCACCTAAGGACCGCGCATTATAGCACGCGCATTTCGCGCCCCACCCACGGATTCTCAGGCTCAGCGCGACCACGAAGGCATCTGGTTGCTGCCGCCGCGCGTCAATCTCCTCACGTGATCGCCGTTGGCGTCCATGGTGTAGATGTCGGACCCTCCGGATCGATCGGACGCGAACACCAGATGCCGGCCGTCGGGGGACCAGCGCGGCGATTCGTTGATCCCGCCCCCGTCGGTCAGGCGGGTGAGCTGCGCCGACTTGAGATCGTACGAGAAGATGTCGAACCCGCCGGGGACACGGGCCGCGAACGCGATCCGATCCCCCTCCTCGGTGTTGGGGGACCAGGAGGCCGAGTCGCAGTAAGACAGCTCGGAGGTCAGACGCCGGACCCGTCCGCCGTCCGCGTCCATCAGGTAGATCGGCGGCGAGCCGCCGCGGTCCGAGGTGAAGGCGATCGAGCGTCCGTCGGGCGACCAGGTGGGAGCCGTGTCGATGCCGGGATCCTTGGTCAGCCGGGTGAGCACGTTGTCGTCGATGCGGAGGGTGTAGATCTCGGCATTGCCGTCGCGCGAGCTGGAGAAGGCGAGCAGGCGACCGTCCGGCGACCAGGCCGGGGCGCTGTTCAACTCTCCCTTCTGCGGGAAGGCGCGCTTCAGATCTCCCGACGCGTCCAGGATCAGGAGCTCGGGGCTGCCGCTTCGCAGAGACACCAACGCGATCCGCTCCGCCTCGTCGGATTTGGACTTCGGGGACCACGCAGGCGAGCGGTTCATCGAGCCGTTGGCGGTGATCCGCTTGGGGCGGGCTCCGTCGTAGTCCATGACGAAGATCTCCTTCCCCTTGCCGACCTGGGAGACGTAGGCGATGCGCGAAGTGGCGATGCCGGGCTTGCCGATGTAGTGCTCGACCAGGGCGTCGCTCATCTTGTGGGCGATGATCCTCACCTGTTGCTGGTCGCCGCGGAAGCGCTTGCCGACGACCGCCCGCTGCTCCGAGACGGCGAACACCTGGCCTTCGAAGACGATTCCCGAAAGACCGTCAGCCTGCGCCTGGCCGACCAGAATCGCCTCGGCGCCGATCCCCTGCCACTCCTTGTAGCTCGCGGCGCGATCACGGAACGGACCGACCATCTTGAGATATTCGTCCGGGACGACCTGGAAGTAACCGGAGAACAGCAGGTCGTCGCGCACCACGTCGTGGATCGTCGTGGCGGCGTCCTGGCTGCGCCCGTTGTCGCCGCCGCTGACCGGGGGCAGGGCGATCGGCACGCGCTGACGGGCCGAGCCGACGATGCGGATGGTCGGCGTGCCGCTCGGGGGCGTCTCCGGTTGCGGCGCCTGATTCTGCGCGGCCGCCCGGCCGGCGATGAGCCCGCCCGCGGCCAGCATCGCGGCGAAGAGAGCCGTCCGGGAGCGATCGAGGCGCACCGGTCAGTTCCCCTGCGAAGCCGCGTCCTGCCCCTCGGGTGTGAGCTCGAATTCGATCCGCACCGTGAGGGTGTCGAGGCTCAACGCGAGAGGGAAGGGGGGGAACGGCTCGGCGTCGTGGACGGCGCGAAGCACGGAGCGGTCGAGCGGGTCGAAGCCGCTGGGGGAAGCCAGGTCGAGGTGGATCACGCGGCCGCTCCGGCTGAGCTGCAGGCTGACGGTCGCTTTGCGCACGTCGCGGCTGTTGTCGACCGGACGCACCCAGGCGGCACGGATGCTGCGATCCAGAAGCGCGATATAGAAGTCGTATTCGCTGCCGCCGGCGCCGGCGTTCTCGCCGGCGCTGCCGGCGCCCGCGGCCCCGGCCGGCGCGCTTCCCTTCGTCCCCGCCGGCGCCGTCGACGTGGAGGGGGTCGCGGTTTTCGCGGGCTCCTGGGTCGGGGCGGCCGCCGTCTCCTGGGCGGCCGGCTGGGACGGCTTCGCCTCCACGGGCTCCGGCTTGGTCTTCGCGGGCTTGACCTTCGTGTTCTTCTCCGGGAGCGTGATCACCTTCTCCACCGGCTTCTTTGGCGGCGGCGCGCTCTTGACGGGCGCGGGTGCGGGCTTCGCGGGGGCCGGTGCGGGCGCCGGTGCGGGTGCCGGCGCGGCCGGCGGTCCCTCCGTCCGGGCCGGCGGACCCGGCAGGGTGACGAGATCGACGACGTAGACCGGCCCGGAGACGGGCGCCGAGGCCAGAAGACGCGGCACGCCGACCAGGAGCAGGAACCCGATCACATGAAAGGCCAGCGACACGATCACGGCGAATCGCACCGGGTCCCGGGCCGCACCGGGGGTGACGCCGCGCGCGGGTCGTTCAGCTCTCATCGGGGCGGCGTCTTGCGCGTCGGCGCGTGGGAGCTGCCCGGTTTGGCCGGCGCCTGTTTCGTGGCGGGCGCCGCGGGTGCCGGCGCGGGCGCGGCCGGTCGCGTGACCATCCCGACCTTGTCGGCGCCGGCCTTCTTGATCTGATCCATCACGGTCATCACCCGTCCGTATGGAACCTCCTGGTCGGCGCGCAGGAAGACGAACTCCGAGCCGGTCCGCTGCATCTCCGACTTCAGCCGATCGGTCAGCAGCTGCGCGTTGACCGGCCGCTCGTTGAGGTAGATGGTGCCGTCGCGATCGACCGTGACCACGAGCCGGTCCTCGGTCGCGTCCGAGCCCGCGGCGGTGCGCGGCAACCGGACGTCGATGCCGCGGCTCATCATCGGCGCGGTCACCATAAAGATGATGAGCAGGACCAGAACGACGTCCACCAGGGGGGTGACGTTGATGTCGGAGAGGGCGGGCCCGTAGCGGCCGCGGTCGCGCCCCGAAAGGGTCATGCCCATCGCGACCCTCGCGGCGCCCTCACCTTCAGAGCCGGAACTTTCCGCCCTCCGCGGCGGCGGCCGCCGGGCGTCCCGAATCGATCTGGCTCTCGGCGAGGGCCAGGAACTGCGGCACGAACCGATCGATGCGCGCGCCGAGCCGCCGCGCCCGCGCCAGGAGGAGGTTGTATCCGACCACGGCCGGGATCGCGGCGAACAGACCGGCCGCGGTGGTCACGAGCGCCTCGGAGATGCCGGGCGCCACCGCCGCCAGGCTCGCCGAGCCGGTGAAGCCGATCCCCTGGAAGGCGTCCATGATTCCCCAGACCGTCCCGAACAGTCCGATGAACGGGGCCACCGTGCCGGTGGTGGCCAGCAGCCCCAGGTTCCGATCGAGACCGTCGGCCTGCAGCGAGGCGACCTCCTCGATGCGCCGCCTCACGCGCTGCAGCACGCGCTCGCGGCTCGGGTCGCCGGCGCCGGGCGCGCCGCGTTGCGAGGAGAGGCCTTCGTTGACGGCGGCGATCAGCTCGCGGAATCCGGCCTGCGCCATCGCGGCGAGCGGACTGGCGGCAAGACGCGCGGCGCGGTCGTTGAGCTCGCTCAAACGGCGCCCCGACTGCATCTCGTTCTGGAGCTGGTCCGAATCGGCTTCCGCGCGCCGGAAGGCGCGCGCGCGCTCGAACATCACGGCCCAGGAGAGCACGGAGAACCCGAGGAGCGCGAGAAGGACCGCCTGCGCCACGAATCCCGAGTCTGCGATCAGGCGGATCGGGTCGACGGTCATGCCGGCGGTGGCGGCGGCCAACAGCGCGCAGCCTCCCGTTCCTGGACCGATCATCATCTCCTTCGCGGGGGCCCGGAGGAGCGGCCCCGGAGTCACGCAAGCGATTCGCGGGGCGTAAGTTAGCACACGATCCATTCATTGACAACCACGCATCGCTTTACTATCATGCCCGCCGACCGTCCCACACGGCCCTGCGCCCGCATGATTCGCTGCCTGCACGTTCGAAATCTCGCCATCATCAAGGAGGCGACCCTGGAGCTGGGTCCCGGCCTCAACCTCTTGACAGGTGAAACCGGGGCCGGCAAGTCGATCCTCGTCGACGCGCTGATGCTCGGACTCGGGGCGCGCGCCGAGACCGATCTGGTGCGCACCGGAAGCGAGAAGTGCTCCGTCGAGATCGAGTTCGACCTCTCCGGGAACGCCGCCGCGCTCGCGTTCCTCGAGGAGAAGGGGTACGCGGCCGAAGGGGGCGCCGTCGTCGTGCATCGCGAGGTGGCGGCCGGGCGGAGCCGCGGCTTCGTCGGCGGCGTCCTCGCTCCCGCCGCGGACCTGCGCGCCCTCGCGACGCTGTGCGTGGCGGTCCACGGCCAGCACCAGCATCAGGCGCTTCTCGATCCGGCACGGCATCGCGAGCTGCTCGATCGCCGGGCCGCCCTGGGTGACGGGCTCGTGGCGATGGGTCGCGCCGCCGCGGAGCTGGCCGAGGCCTCGGCGCGGCTCGCGTCGATGCGCGACGGCGCGCAGCGCATCGCGCAACGCATCGACTCGCTGCGTTGGCAGGTGCAGGAGATCGACGCCGCCCAGGTCCGGCCGCAGGAGAGGGCCGCGCTGCGATCCGAGCGCGAGCTGCTGCGGCACGCGGAGACGGTGCTCGGCGATTGCCGCGGCGCGATCGAGGCGCTGTACGACGGCGAGGGCGCGGCGGTGGCGCGGCTGGCCGAGGGGCTGCGCGCCGCGCGCGAGGTGGTCCGCTTCGAGCCGGGTCTGGCGGACGACCTGGCGCGCGCCGAGGCGGCCGGCACCGAGATCGAGGAGCTCGCCTTCCGCCTGCGTGATCTCGCCGCGCGCCTGAGTCCCGATCCCCAGCGGCTCGAGGCGGTCGACGAGCGTCTGCACCTCGTCGAAGCGCTGTTGCGCAAGTGCGTGCCGGGAGGCGACGAGGCCAGCCTGGCGGAGTACCGTGACGGAATCGGCGAGGAGCTGCGGCAGCTCACCGACGGCGGCGAGTCGGTCGCCGATCTCGAGGAGACGGTGAGGCGGCTGCGGGAGCGCGCGGCGGCCTGCGCCGCGGACCTGTCGCGCGCCCGGCGCGCGGCGGCGGCGCGGCTCGAAGAGGAGATCGAAGCGGAGCTGGCGTTGCTGGCGATGCCGGGAACGCGGTTCGCGGTCGATCTCCGGATGCGGCCGTCTCCCGGGAGCGGTGTCTGGATCGACGGCGAGGAAGTGGCCGTTGACGCCGCGGGATGCGACGTGGTGGAATTCGCCCTGAGCGCGAATCGCGGCGAAGCGCTGCGTCCTCTCGCCGCGGTCGCCTCGGGTGGCGAGCTGTCGCGCGTCATGCTCGCGCTCGAGGTGGCGCTCCTCGGAAGCGCGTCCTCCCGGGCCCTGGTCTTCGACGAGGTCGACGCCGGCATCGGAGGCGCGGTCGCGGAGGTGGTCGGCCGCAAGCTCAAGTCGCTGGCCGCGGGGCACCAGGTGATCTGCGTCACGCATCTCGCGCCGATCGCCTCGCAGGCCGATCGGCACGTGCGGGTGGCGAAGCGGGTGGTGCGCGGTCGCACCGAGGTCGATCTCGAGGTGCTCGACGGGAGCGGCCGGGTGCGCGAGCTGGCCCGGATGATGGCGGGCGAAACGATCACGCCCTCGGCCCTCAAGCACGCGGCCGAGATGCTGACCCGGGGCGATCCGCGACACGGTTGAGGCCGGACGCCGGCCGGGAAGGCGGGGAAGGCGATGCAGGTCACGGCGGTCTACCCGGGGACCTTCGACCCGATCACCAACGGACACCTCGACATCATCTCCCGGGGCGTCCGGCTCTTCGATCGCATCATCGTCGCCCTCCTGCAGAACTCCGACAAGGAGCCGCTTTTGCCCCTGGCCGAGCGCATGGAGATCGTCCGCGCGGTCGTGGCGCGCTTTCCCAACGTCAGCGTGGAATCGTTCGACGGCCTGCTGGTCGACTACGCGCGGTCGCGCGGCGCCCAGGCCATCGTGCGCGGCTTGCGCGCGCTCTCCGATTTCGAGTACGAGTTCCAGATGGCGCTCATGAACCGGCGTCTCGAGCCCGGCGTCGAGACCGTCTACATGATGCCCAGCGAGGCGACGTCGTACGTGAGCAGCCGGCTCGTGAAGGAGGTCGCGCGGCTCGGAGGCGACGTGAGCGGCCTCGTTCCCGGGGAAGTCGTGGCGCGCCTCAAAGCCCGCTACAGGGTCCGGGATCGATCGTGAGCGCGACGGTCCCGCGTCTGTCCCGCCGGCTCGAGGTCGTCTCGCCCTCGCCCACCATCCAGATGATGATGGAGGCCAAGGCGCTGCGCGCCCGCGGCGTCGACGTGATCGATTTCGGCCCCGGCGAGCCCGATTTCAACACCCCCGACAACGTCAAGCTCGCCGGACAGGACGCCATCGGACGCGACTTCAGCCACTACACCGACCCGTCCGGGATTGTTGAGCTGCGCGCGGCGATCGCGGCGCGCTACCGTTCCCTGTATGGCGGTGACTGGACCGACGCGGAGGTCATGACCGGCGTCGGCGGCAAGAACGTGCTGTTCCTGCTGGCGATGTCGCTGTTCGATCCCGGCGATCGGGTCGGGATCTACGCCCCCTACTGGGTGTCGTTCCCCGAGCAGGTGCGTCTGTGCGGCGCGGAGCCCGTCATCCTGCGCTGCGAGGAGACGCCGGAGGGGCCGATCCCCAGGGCGCGCGAGCTGGAGACGCGGGCCGGCGATCTGAAGGCGGTGATCCTGAACTCACCCTGCAATCCGAGCGGCGCGGTGATCCCCGGGGACGAGGTGGAGCGCTTCGTGGCGCTGTCGGAGCGCACCGGGCTGATCCTGATCTCGGACGAGACCTACGACGCCTTCCACTACGGGCGGGGCGCGTTCGCTTCCTTCGCCGCGCAGGCGAAGCGGGTGCGCGATCGCCTGGTGATCGTGAACTCGCTGTCGAAAGCCTACGCCATGACCGGCTGGCGGGTCGGCTACGCCCTCGGGCCGAAGCCGATCCTGGACGGCATGAAGAAGATCCAGTCGCACGACGCGACGCACACCGCGGCCTGCGCGCAGGCCGCGGCGCTCGAGGCGCTGCGCGGGCCGCAGGACTCGGTCGCCCGGATGCGCGACGAGTACCGTCGCCGGCGCGACGAGCTGGTGCCGGCGCTCAACCGCGTCCGGGGCGTCACCTGTCCCATGCCCGGCGGCGCCTTCTACGTCTTCCCCGACGTGCGCGGCGCGATGCGCGCGCTCGACTGCGGCAGCTCGGCCGCGCTGGTGCAGCGGCTGATGACCGAGATCGCGGTGGCGGCCGTCCCGGGCGAGGCGTTCGGCGCCCCGGGGCACCTGCGGCTCTCGTACGCCCTGGCGCCGGATCGGATGCGCGAGGGCGTCGCGCGGCTGCGCCGGCTGCTGGGGGAGAAGCCGGAGTGAGCGGCGCCATCCGCGCCCTCGTCCCGGTCTTCGCGGCCCTCCTCGCGGCGGCGGCGGGCGGACGGGCCGCGGTCACGCCGGCGGCTCCGGGCGCGGCGGACGCGGCGGGCGGCGACCGCGCGGCGCTGGTCTACACGGTCACCATCGACGACGCCATCCATCCGATCACCGCCCGCTTCCTGAAGGAATCGATCGACCGCGCCAATCGCGACGGCGCCGCCCTCCTCATCCTGCGGCTCGACACGCCCGGGGGGCTGATGTCCTCCATGGAGGAGATGATCACCGCGATCACCCACTCGCGGACGCCGGTCGTGGTCTTCGTCCACGGGAGCAAGGCCGCGTCGGCCGGATTCTTCCTGACCATCGCGGCGGACGTGGCGGTGATGGCGCCGGGGACCCGCATCGGCGCCGCCCATCCGGTGGCGGCCATGGGCGAGATCCCCAAGGACTCCCCGATGATGGCCAAGATCGAGAACGACGCGGCGGCGTATGCCCGCAGTCTCGCGACCAACCGCGGCCGCAACGCCGTCGAGGCGGAGAAGGCGGTCCGGGCCAGCAGCTCGTTCACCGAGAAGGAGGCCCTCAAGCTCGGCCTCATCGATCTGATCTGCGACGACGAGAGCGACATCCTCAAGAGGCTCGACGGAAGGACCGTCAAGCGCTTCACCGGGCCGAGCGAGACGCTGCATCTCGCGAACCTCCGGATCGTGTCCCTCGACATGAGCGGCTCCGAGAAGTTCCTGAGCCTGCTGGCCAGCCCGGCGCTCTCGGCGCTCCTGCTGTTCGTCGGCGTGCTCGGGCTTTACGTCGAGTTCACCCATCCGGGCCTGATCGGTCCCGGCGTCGCCGGCGGCGTCGCCCTGCTCCTGTTCATGCTCTCGACCCAGATCCTGCCGATCAACTGGGTCGGCGTCGGTCTCATCGTCCTCGGTCTCGTCATGTTCCTTCTCGAGCTGAAGGTGGTCAGCCACGGCGCGCTGACCGCGGGCGGCATCGTCTGCCTCATCGTCGGCGGCATGATCCTTTTTCACGACGCCCCCGATCTTCCCGGGGTCCGGGCGGCCCGCCTCCTGATCGTGGCGGTGGCGGCTTCCGCCGCGGTCATCATGGCCGCGCTGACGACGCTCGTCCTGCGCGTCTGGCGCCTCCGCCCCATGACCGGCTCGAGCGGTCTTCTCGACGAGATGGGGACGGCGCTGACCGACGTCGATCCCGAGGGCCGGGTGTTCGTGCACGGCGAGTCCTGGAACGCCAGGGCGCGCGCTCCCGTTCACAAGGGGGCGCGGGTGCGGGTCGTGGGGGTTCACGACCTGAGCGTGGACGTGGAGGAGATTCGGTGAGTCCCCGACAGGACTCGCGGAGGTCGGCATGAATGGTGCGGTGTTCGGAGCCCTCGAGGGTATCCCGTTGTTCGTCATCGTGGTCGTGGCGTTCTGGGTCTTCCTGAGCGTCAAGATTCTCAACGAATACGAGCGCGCGGTCGTCTTCCAGCTCGGAAGGCTTCTTCCCGAGCCCAAGGGTCCCGGGTTGACGTTCATCTGGTTCCCGATCCAGAAGATGGTGCGCGTGTCGCTCAGGACGGTCGTCCATGACGTGCCGCCGCAGGACGTCATCACGCGCGACAACGTGTCGCTGAAGGTCAACGCGGTGGTCTATTACCGCGTGATGGATCCGCGACGCGCCGTGGTGGAGGTGGAGCAGTTCCATTACGCCACGTCGCAGCTGGCGCAGACGACTCTCCGCTCGGTCCTCGGCCAGGTGGCCCTGGACGATCTCCTCAGCCAGCGCGAGCGCCTCAACACGCAGCTGCAGGACATCCTCGATCGGCACACCGAGCCGTGGGGGGTGAAGGTCTCGGCCGTCGAGGTGAAGCACGTCGACCTGCCGCCCGAGATGCAGCGCGCCATGGCGAAGCAGGCGGAGGCGGAGCGCGAGAAGCGCGCCAAGATCATCCACGCCTCCGGCGAGTACGAGGCGGCCGAGCAGCTCGGGATGGCGGCGGAGAAGATCTCGGCCAACCCGACGACACTGCAGCTTCGCTATCTTCAGACCCTCACCGAGATCGCCACGGAGAAGAACTCCACCATCATCTTC
>DASRAN010000084.1:0-21849 GCA_035638115.1 Patescibacteria group bacterium
GGCGGTCATCGCTTCGCGCACGTGTCCTTCGAGGATCGGCTGCAGACCGGAAGCGACGGCGAGGGTCACGAGCCCGGCGCCGGCCCGACCCGCCGCGCCGGTCGCGAGGAGCGCCGCCCCGGTCTTGCCGCGCGAGCCGGCGATCACCAGGACGTGGCCGAAGTCTCCCTTATGGCTGTCGGCTGGCCGGCGCGGCAGGAGGGCGCGCATCCCGGCCGCACGCAGCAGCTCCAGACCGGGGCCGCGCGCCGCGACCGCGGCCGGCGGGATCGAGATGTCGGCGACCAGCACGCGGCCGCAGCGATCCCGCCCGGGGCGGAAGACGTGCGGGACCTTGGGGCGGCAGAAGGTGACCGTGTGGTCGGCGCCGATGGCCGGACCGGGGACCGCGGCCGAGCTCCCCGACAGTCCCGAGGGGATGTCGACCGCGACCACGTCGGCGCGGGTGGCGTTGACCTCCGCGAAGACCCGCGCCAGAAGCCCCGACACCGGACGGTCGAGCCCCGTGCCGAGGACGCCGTCGATCACCAGGTCGGCGTCGCGCAGCCACCTGCGGGCGCGCCGCCAGCCCGACGCTCCGCGCACCGGCTCGACCGCGATCCCCATGCGCCGCGCCGCCGACAGGTTCACGCCGGCGCTGCCGCGCACTTCCTCGGGCCGGCCGAACAGCACGATGCGGAACGGGACCGCGGCGTTGTGCAGGTGACGCGCCAGGACCAGGGTGTCGCCGCCGTTGTTGCCCCGGCCGCAGAGCAGCAGGACCCGGCGTCGCGCCAGATCGGGGTACAGGCCGCGCAGCGCGTCGTACAGACGCAGCCCGGCGTTCTCCATGAGGACGATTTCGGGGATGCCGAAGGCGCCGGCCGCGCGCCGGTCGACCTGCCGCATCTCGTCTGATGAGAGGATTTCCACGCCGCCGCGACTCCAGCGAAACGCCACTCTACACAGGCGGCGGGGCGCAAATCAAGTTTGCGGCGCCCGGCCGCGCAGCACCCTCGTCCAGGTCCGCGCGCAGTTGGCGATTGTGACCACGATGAGTCCCATCATGAACACCGTCAGGCCGGTGTTGAGATAGCCCTGGAAACGCGGGCCGGCCGCGGTCGCGGCGCGCGCCGCCGGCAGGAAGTTGTCGGTGATCGACAGCCATCCGGCCGTGATCGTGGTGGTGGCGACGAACGCCAGGGGCACGAGGGTGACGAAGGCATAACGCGCCCGGCCGGCGTGGAGGATGACGGTGGTGCCGATCGACAGGGCCATCGCGGCCAGGAGCTGGTTGGCGATGCCGAACATCGGCCAGATGGTGCTGATCGTCCCGGTCTGGATGAAGTAGCCCCAGGCGGCCACGACCGCGAGCGAGGCGATCATCGTGCCGGGGAGCCAGTCGGTGCGGCCCAGCGGCTTGTGCACGCGTCCCATGAGCTCCTGTACCAGGAAGCGCGCCACCCGCGTGCCGGTGTCGATGGTGGTCAGGATGAACAGCGCCTCGAACATGATGGCGAAGTGGTACCAGTAGTGCATCAGACCGCCGAGACCGGGCACGTTCGCGAACACGTGCGCCATGCCCACGGCGAGCGAGACCGCGCCGCCGGTGCGTCCGGCGACCTGCTCCCCGACGGCCTGCGACAGAGCCGGCAGGTCGACGGTCTCCATCCCGAGCGTGGCGAACCTCTCGGGCGGGACGTTGATGGCGAAGTAGTCCGCCGGCTGCAGCGACAGCACGGCGAGAAACGCCATGATCCCGACGAACCCCTCGCACAGCATGGCGCCGTACCCGATCGGACGGATGTGCGATTCGCGATCGATCATCTTGGGCGTCGTCCCGGAGCCGATGAGGGCGTGGAATCCGGAGATGGCGCCGCAGGCGATGGTGATGAAGCAGAACGGGAAGATCTTTCCCGGGATGATCGGGCCGCCGCCGGCGGCGAACGCGGTGACCGCCGGCATCCGGATCGGCGGGGCCACCAGGAACACCCCGATCGCCAGCGCCGCGACCACCCCGAGCTTCAGGAAGGACGACAGGTAGTCGCGCGGCACCAGCAGCATCCAGACCGGCAGGACCGAGGCCAGGAACCCGTAACCGGCCAGGAGCAGCACGAGCGTCCCCTTGCCGAAGGTGAACCAGGGCGCGATCGCCGTGCCCGGGACGAAGCGGCCGAGGACGACGGCGAGGATCAGCCCGGCCACGCCGATCGCCGTGCCGCTGGCGTAGGCCCCGGGGCGCAGCCGGTGCATGTAGAACCCCATGAACAGCGCCAGCGGGATGGTGACCGCGATGGTGAAGGTGCCCCAGGCCGAATGATCGAGGGCGTTGACCACCGCCAGTCCGAGACCGGCGAGGGCGATGACCACGATGAACAGGATGGCGATCATCGCCGTCAGGCCGGCGAACGGGTTGATCTCCATGCGGGCGATCTCCGCCAGGGAGCGGCCGTCGCGGCGCACCGATGCGGCCAGGATGACGAAGTCGTGCACCGCGCCGCCGAAGACGACGCCCAGGACCAGCCACAGGAAGCCGGGAAGCCAGCCGAACTGCGCCGCCAGGACCGGCCCGATGAGCGGTCCGGCCCCCGCGATGGCCGCGAAGTGATGCCCGAACAGGACCCACTTCGGCGTCGGATGGTAGTTCTGGCCGTCGTTGAGCCGGTGCGCGGGCGTGATCCGCGTGTCGTCGAGGACCATCACCCGGGCGGCCAGGAAGGCGGAGTAGTAGCGATAGCCGAGGGTGAGGACCAGGGCCGCGCCGATGAGGATCGGCAGCGCGTTCATCGTCCGGCAGGGACGCCGGCGGCGGTCGCCGCCCGCGAGGGGCGCCCCCGCACCCCGCTCACGCGGCGGGGAGCGTCCCGGCGCGGCGGAAGTAGTCGGCGAAGGCCGCCATGCCGCCTTCGGCCTGCGCCCAGTCGAAGTTCTCGTTCGGGGCGTGGTAGCCGTGCTCCGGCAGCGACAACCCCAGGAAGAAGACCGGCGCCTTGAGGACCTTCTCCATCGACAGAACGGCGCCGATCGAGCCGCCTTCCCGCACGAAGACCGGCTCGCGGCCGAAGGCGAACGCCATGGCGCCGCGGATGGCGTCGGCGTTCGGCCCGGTGGTGCGCCCGCGATAGGCGGGCAGGCCGTGCTCGGCCTCGACCTTCACGTCGGGATTGCGCTTTTTCACGAAGTCGCGAACCAGCTTGATGATGCGCGCCTCGCGCATGTTCGGCACCAGGCGGCAGGAGACGATCGCCGTGGCGCGCGGCGGGATGACCGTCTTGACGCCCGGTCCCTGGTAGCCGCCTGCGATGCCGTGCACCTCGAAGGTCGGCATGCACCAGATCCGCTTCATGACCTCGAGCGGGTCGTTGGTCCGGATCGATTTGAACTGGTGATCCTTCTTGAATCCCGAGACCGTGAATCCGGAGCGCTTCAGATCCTGAAGCTCCTGCCGGGTCGGGGGGACGACGTCGGCGTAGAACCCGGGGATTTTCACCCGGCCGCTGGTGCCGTCGACGCAGTCGCTGATCAGCTGGCAGATCTCGGTGACCGGATTGCGCGCCGCGCCGCCGGTCACGCCGGAATGCTGATCGCTCTTGCCCAGCTCGAGCGAGAAGCGGAACCCCTGCAGACCGCGCAGACCGGCGGGGCAGGCGGGCCGGGTGCGCGACACCCAGACGGTGTCGGAGACGATGACCGAGTCGGTCTTCAGGCGGCCGGCCTCGGTCTTGATCGCCCCCTCGAAGTGAGGGCTGCCGATCTCCTCCTCGGTCTCCCAGAGGATCTGGAGGTTGATCTTCGCCCCGTTCTCGATGGCGTAGCGGCCGCCCCAGAGCGCCGTCAGGGCGGGACCCTTGTCGTCGGTCGAGCCGCGCCCGAAGTAACGTCCGTCGCGGACCGTGAACCGGAACGGCTCGGTCTCCCAGCCGTCCTCCATCTCCGCCGGCTGCACGTCGATGTGGTTGTAGAGGGTGACCGTCGGCCAGGACGGGTCGCGGCGGAACAGACCGTGGACCAGGGGGTGCCCGCCGGTGGCGAGGACGCGCACCTCGCCCCCGAAGCGCCGGATCAGCCCGGCGGCGTATTCGGCGCCGCGCGCCACCTCGCCCTTGCGTTGCGGCTCGACCGAGACGGTCGGGATCTCCACCAGCTCCCCGAGCGCGCTCTCGAACGCCTGGCGCTCGGACGCGGCGTATTTCCGCAGGGACTCTCTCGTGAACGGACTGTCGGGCATGCGAATTCCCCCTCTGGCCTCGTGGTCAGCGCGGAGCATAGCGGGGGGGAAATCCGGCGTCAACCGCGCCCCGGATATAATCGGCCGGTCGGAAGAGATTGCCGGTCGGACGAGGTCGCCGGGCGGGCGAGGAGGGCGCGGATGGGCACGCTGAGGTTTCTCACGGCCGGAGAATCGCACGGGCAGGCCCTCGTCGCGATCCTCGAAGGCGTGCCGGCGGGTCTGGAGCTCGGCGGAGACGACATCGACCGCGATCTGCGGCGCCGGCAGCAGGGGTACGGCCGCGGCGCCCGCATGGCCCTCGAGAAGGACCGCATCTCCATCCTCTCCGGTGTCCGCCACGGCCGGACGATCGGCAGCCCGGTGGCGCTGCAGATCGCCAACCGGGACTGGGCCAACTGGACGGTCGCGATGGCGGTCGAGCGGCTCGACGTCGGCGACGCGGAGCGCAAGAGCGTGACACGGCCGCGCCCCGGTCACGCCGACCTGGCGGGCGCCCTCAAGTTCGGCACCCACGACGCGCGCGACGTCCTGGAGCGCGCCTCGGCGCGCGAGACCACCGCCCGGGTCGCGGTCGGGGCGATCTGCCGGCGTCTCCTGGCCGAGGCCGGGATCGAGATCCGCAGCCACACGCTGGCGCTGGGCGCCGCCGCCTACGCGCCGGGCGTGCAGAAGACCTGGGAGGAGATCGGCGCCGCGGAAGGCACCGCGCTGCGCTGCGCCGACGGCGCCCTCGAGCAGCAGATGAAGGCGATCGTCGACTCTGCGAAGACGGCGGGGGACTCGATCGGCGGGGCGTTCGAGGTGGTGGCGCGCGGCGTGCCGCCCGGTCTGGGCAGCCCGCGGCAGTGGGACGCGCGGCTGAGCACGCGGCTGTTCGCGGCCCTCGGGTCGATCCCGTCGATCCGCGGCGTGGTGCTGGGGGCCGGGGCCGAGGCGCCCGGGGCGCGCGGCTCGGCCTACCACGACGAGATCGTCTACGACGCGGCGGCGCGGGGCTTCCGCCGGCTGGCCAATCACGCCGGCGGCGTCGAGGGAGGGATGTCGAACGGCGAGGAGATCCGCATCCAGGCGCTGGTCAAGCCGTTGTCGACCCTGCCGCGGCCGCTGCGCAGCGCCGACCTGATCACCAAGCAGCCGTTCGAGGCGCAGGTGGAGCGAACCGACGTCACCGCCATCGCGGCCGCCGGCGTCGTGGGCGAGGCGATGGCCGCTTTCGTCCTGGCCGACGCGTTCCTCGAGAAGTTCGGCGGCGATTCGGTCGCGGAGATGGTCCGCAACCTGCGCGGCTACCTGGATCAGCTGCGCGAGTTCTGAGCCGCCCGATGCATTCGCCCGCGGCCGGCGCGAACACCTTTCACTCCATCTGGCGCGTCGTCAGTCGCATCCCGCGCGGCCGCGTGGCGACCTACGGGCAGGTGGCGCGCATGGCGGGTCTGCCCGGCGCCGCGCGCACCGTCGGCTGGGCCCTCGGCGCGCTGCCCGGCGGCGCCCGGATCGACGGCCGCGCGATCCCCTGGCACCGCGTGATCAACGCGTCGGGGCGGATCAGCCCGCGCGCCCGGGACGCGGGCGGCGAGGGAGGGCGGCAGGCGCGGCGTCTGGCCGGCGAAGGAGTGCGGGTGTCGCGTGCGGGGCGGATCGATCTCGGGTGTTTCGGGTGGGACGGCGCCTACGCCGGCGCTTCGGCCGCCGGAAGAGGACGATCGGCCGCGGCCCGCAAGGGTCCGGCGTCGCGCGTCCCGAACTGCAGCTCGCAGAGGCGGGCGTAGAGCCCGCCCCGCGCCAGGAGCGCGGCGTGCGGGCCGGCCTCGGCGAGCCGCCCGTGATGGAAGACCAGGATCCGATCCGCCGCCAGGATGGTCGACAGCCGGTGGGCGATGATGATGGAGGTCCTCCCCCGCAGCACCACCCGCAGCGCGTCCTGGATGAGAAGCTCGGTCTCGGTGTCGACGCTCGAGGTCGCCTCGTCGAGGATCAGGATGGAGGGATCCGACGCCACCGCGCGCGCCAGCGACAGCAGCTGCTTCTGGCCCACCGACAGATTGCCGCCGCGCTCCCGCACCGCCTCGTCGTAGCCGCGCGGGAAGGCGCGCACGAACGGATCGGCGTGCACCTGGCGCGCCGCCGCGACGATGCGCTCGCGCGACAGGAGGGGATCGCCGAACGCGATGTTCTCCGCGACGGTGCCGCTGATCAGGAAGTGGTCCTGCATGACGACCCCGATCCGCCGGCGCACCGTCTCGGGGGGCATTTCCTTCAGGTCGCGCCCGTCGAGCAGGATCCGGCCGGCCGTCGGGTCGTAGAGCCGCAGCAGGAGCTTGATCACCGTGGTCTTGCCGGCGCCGGTCGCGCCGACCAGGGCCATCGTCATGCCCGGCTCGACGGCGAACGAGACGTCGTGGAGGATCTCCTCCCCCGGCACGTAGGCGAACGACACCCGGTCGAAGACGATGCGACCCGCCGCGTCGCCCGCGTCCGGGCCCGCGCCCGGGGTCGCGCCGGCGTCCGGGGCCGCGCCCGGGGCGAGCGCGGCATGCGGCGCGCGCGCCACGATCGTCGGCTCGGTGTCGAGGAGGTCGAACAGGCGCTCGAGAGAGGCCATCGCCGCCTGCAGCACGGCATAGAAGCCCGACAGGTCGCGAATCGGGCCGAAGAAGCGGGCCGTGTACTCGAGGAACGCCACCAGGGTGCCGAAGGTCAGGACGCCGAGAGCGATCCGGCCGCCGCCGTACCAGATGATGGCGGCGGTGGCCAGGATGCCGACCAGCTCGACCACCGCCGAGAAGGTGGACTCGTAGACCACCGATCGAACCTCGGCGTCGCGGTGGTCGCGGTTGATCGCCTCGAAGTCGCGCCGGTCCTCGGGCTCGCGCCGGTAGAGCTGCACGAGGAGCATCCCGCCGATCGCCTCCTGCAGGAAGGCGTTGATCCGGGCGATGCGGCGGCGCACGTCGCGGTACGACTGCCGGATGCGGCCGCGGAACATCACCGACAGGACGAACAGGACCGGCATCGCCGTGAAGGTGACCAGCGCCAGACGCCAATCGAGCCACCAGAGGAGCGCGACGATGGCGCACAGCTTGACCACGTCGCCGAGAAGCGACACGGCCCCCGAGGCGAACAGGTCGGCGAGCGACTCGACGTCGGTGGTCACGCGCGTCATCAGCCGGCCCACCGGGTTGGCGTCGAAGAACGACGAGTCGAGCGATTGGAGATGGGCGAACACCCGGCAGCGCAGGTCGCGGATGACGTTCTGGCCGGTGCGCTCCATGGTGTAGAGCTGTCCGAAGCGCGCCACCAGCTCCACCCCGAAGGTCAGAAAGTACAGGAGCGCCAGACGGGCGACGCCCGCCGCGTCCGACTTCAGGAGGTGCTCGTCGATCAGGAGCTTCATGATCCAGGGCTGCATGAGCTGCGCCCCCATGACCACGAACATCAGCGCCGTCGACGCCAGCAGGAGCGGGGTCTCCGGCAGGACGTACTCCTTGAGCCGCCCGACCAGCCGGGCGTCGTAGACGCGCCCGACGATGTCGTCCTCGTGCGGCGGGGCGGGGTGGGCGGCGCTCACAACGCCTCCATCTCGCGCTCGATCTGCTGGCGGCGGTGCAAAGCGGCGAACAGTCCGTCCGCGGCGAGCAGCTCGCCCACGGTCCCGCTCTCCACCACCCGCCCGCCGTCGAGCACCACGATGCGGTCGGCTCCCAGGACGGTCGAGACCCGGTGCGAGATCAGGAAGGTGGTGCGGTCCTTCATGAACTGGCGCAGACCGGCGAGGATCGCCTCCTCGGTGTCGGCGTCGACGCTGCTGAGGGAATCGTCGAGGACCAGGACACGCGGATCGAGAAGCAGCGCGCGCGCCAGCGCCACCCGCTGCCTCTGGCCGCCCGACAGCGTGATGCCGCGCTCGCCGACGCGCGTGTCGAGCCCCTGGGGCAGATCCTCGAGGTCGCGGGTGATCTGCGCGACGCGCGCCGCGGCGTCGATGCGCTCGCGTGGCGCGCCGGGCGCGCCGAGGGCGATGTTCTCGGCGATGCTGCGCGAGAACAGGAGGGTCTCCTGCGGCACGATCGCCACGCGCGCGCGGACATCGGCGGTCGGCAGGTCGTTGAAGTCGTGGCCGTCGAGGAGGAGCATGCCGCGCGGCACGGGGTGAACGGCCCCCAGGAGCGTCACCAGCGTCGATTTCCCGGACCCGACGCGGCCGACGATCCCGACCGTGGCGCCGGCCGGCACCTCGAGGTCGACGCCGCGCAGCACCGGCGGCCCGCCAGGGTAGGCGAAGGTCAGACCCCGGAAGGCCACGGCCCCGCCCAGATCCGGACCGGGGCCGGGCAGCGAGTCACCGGGGAGATCGCTGCGCTCGGCCAGGATCTCCTCGACCCGGCGGATGGCGCCGAGACCGCGCTGGAAGACCCCCAGCACCCAGCCCATCATCACGGTCGGCCCGGTCAGGATCGCAAGGTACGACATGAAGGCGACCAGACCGCCGAGGGTCAGCGTCCCGTCGATCACGTGCCGGCCGCCGAGCCAGAGCACGATGACCGTGCTGATCCCGCCGAGACCCCCCATCAGCGTCACGATCAGGCCGCGGCTCATCGCGAGCGACAGGTTGCGGCGGCGGTATTCCTCGCTCAGACGCGCGAACGCGCCGACCTCGGCCGCCTCGCGGACATACGCCTTCACCTGGTTGATGCCGCTCAGGTTCTCCTGCGCCTTGTTGCCGATCTCCGCCAGCTGCTCCTGCGCGGCGTTGCTGCGCTGGTGGATCGTCCGGCTGACGCGGCCGACGGTGATCAGCAGGAAGGGGTAGGGGAGAACGGACGCCACGGTCAGGACCGGATCGATGACCGCCATCATCGCCAGCCCGGAGGTGTACAGGAGCGCGACGTTGATGACGTTGAGCACCCCGGGACCGAAGAGGGAGCGGATGAGCATCAGGTCGTTGACCGCCCGGGACATGATCTCGCCCGTGCGTCGTCTCGCGTAGAACGACGCCGGCAGGGTCTGGAGGTGCGCGAACAGGGCGGAGCGGACCTCGGCGACCACCTTGCGCGAGGCCCCCAGCACGTATAGACGCGACATCGACCGGACGATCACCAGCACCAGGGCGACCAGCGCGATGGCGGCGGCGTCGCGTGACGCCTCCCGGGCGCCGCCGGGCTCCTTCAACGCCTCGATCGCCCGCTTCAGGATCCAGGGGACGAGAAGCGTCAGCCCGTTGGTGGCGATCAGGAACAGCAGGCCGAGCCCGAAATCGCGCCGGTGGCGGCGCAGCTGGCGGAGGATGAAGCGCACGGGCCGTCCCGTCAGCGCGGCGGGCGCGCGGGCCCGCCGGCGGCGAGCAGCTCCAGGAAGGCGTTCTCGATCAGGAGCTGCCGGTTTCCCTTGCGGCGCACCCCTTCGAGCGCGGTCTCCAGCGCCGCGAGGGGTGCGGTGCCTCCGTCGGCGTCGGAGACCGGCAGGGTCTGCAGCCGCGGCAGGATGTCGGCGTGGATGAGACCGGGCACCGCGCTCCCGGCCGCGCCCGCGATCATCCGATCGCGCAGCAGGCTGACCAGGATGTCGAGATCCCCCTCCGACGATTCGCCGCCCTTGGCGATCTCCTCGGCGCGCGCCACCGCGCGGCCCGGATCGGGGGGGCGGAGGAACGACTCGAGCATCTGGAGCAGCGCCTCGCGGCGGGCGCGGAAGGCGTCGAGGTCGAGGTCCGCGGCGGCGCCCATCCGGCCGCCGGCGAGCGCGGCGCGCAGCCGCGCCTCGTCGGGCGGCAGCGCGTGCACGGTGGTCAGCCAGTCGGCGATGACGGCCGCCGGCACCGACTGGAACGCCACCGCCTGGCAGCGCGAGCGGATGGTCGGGAGCAGCGAATGCCACGACGGGGTCAGGAGGATCATCACCGCGTGATCGGGCGGCTCCTCCAGCGTCTTCAGCAGGGCGTTGGCGGCCTCCTGACCCATGCGCTGCGCCTGATCGACGACCAGGATCGAGCGCGTCCCTTCGGCGGGGCGTCGGCGCACGAAGCCGATGGCGTCGCGGATCCGGTCGATCAGGATCGACCAGACGGGGTTGCGCACCGCCGCGGCCTGCCGCTCCTGCAGGTCGATTCCCGACACGCCCTCCTCGGCCCCCTCGCCCTTGCGGAAGTCGTCGAGCTTCTCGGGGAAGACGACACGCAGGTCCGGGTGGCGGTTGGAGCGGTCGTCGACGCGGCGGCAGGCGGAGCACAGGCCGCACGGGGCGTCGTCCTTCGCCGTGCACAAAAGCGCCCGCGCCAGGGTCACGGCGGCGGTCAGCTTCCCGACCCCCGGCGGTCCGTGAAAGATGAGCGACGGCTGGAAGCGGCCCGAGTCGAAGGCGCGGCAGAGCGCGAGGACGGCGCGCGGCTGGCCGGCGAGGCCGTCGAGCCTCATGGGCCCAGGACCCGGGTCACGGCGGCCTGGACGCGGGTCTGGACCTCCTCGGCGCTCCCGCGGGCGTCGATGGCGACGAAGCGTCCGGGGTTGAGGCGCGCCAGATCGAGATAGCCGGCGCGCACGCGCTCGTGGAACTCCAGACCGAGGCTCTCGAACCGTGTCTCGTCGACGCTCTTGGAGATGTCGCGCCGGCGGGCGCGCGGCAGGGCGGCGGAGGGGTCGAGATCGAACAGCAGCGTCAGGTCGGGGACCAGCGCCAGCGCCTCGAGCGCGTGCAATGTCTCGATCAGGTCGATCGGCAGGCCGCGGCCGTATCCCTGGTAGGCGATGGTCGCGTCGGCGAACCGGTCGCAGAGCACCAGACGATCCTCGGCGAGGGCCGGCCGGATCACCTGGTCGAGGTGCTGGGCGCGCGCGGCGGCGTACAGGAGGAGCTCGCAGGCGGGGACCATCGGCACGGCCGGATCGAGCACCAGGCGGCGGACCTGATCGCCGATCACCGTCCCGCCCGGCTCGCGCGTCAGGACGTGGTCGACCCCGCGCTCTTCCAGGTGGGCCGAGAGCAGCTGGATCTGGGTGGTCTTGCCCGAGCCCTCGATCCCCTCGAAGGTGATGAAGCGGCGCACGCGGGGTTCTCCGGAAGAAGGCGAAATGTTAGCACAGCGACCGGAGGGCTCAGGCCGACCCGGCGCCCTCGGCGAAGAAGGCGCGAGCCTTCTCGATGTCGCGGTGGATCTGTTCCACCAGCGCCTGCACCGAATCGAATCGCAGCTCCTGGCGCAGGCGCGCCAGGAAGGCGATCTCGACCCGGCGTCCGTAGAGATCGGGTCCGACGTCGAGAAGATGCGTCTCGACGGCGAACGTGGCCCCTTCGAACGTGGGACGCGAGCCGATGTTGGTGACCGCGGCGCAGGTCGCGCCGTCGATCACGGCGCGCGTGACGTAGACGCCGTCCTGAGGGATCAGCTCGTTGTCGGGGACCAGGTTGGCGGTCGGGACGCCGATCGTGGCGCCGCGCCCGACGCCGTGCGCCACGATCCCCTCGATGCCGTACGGCCGTCCGAGGAGGGCGCGCGCCAGCTCGACCTCGCCTGCCAGGACCGCGCGCCGGATCCGGCTGCTGCTGACCGGGCTGTCGAGGAATCGGACCTCGGGCACCTTGCCCGCGGTGATGCCGTGACGCTCGCAGAGCGCGACCAGGGTGTCGGCGGTTCCTTCCCGGCCGCGCCCGAAGTTGAAGTTCCCGCCGACGTAGACCTCACGCAGGCCCAGGCCCGTCGCCAGGTAGTCGGCGACGAACGCCTCGGCGCTGACCGCCGCCAGGCGCTGGTCGAACGGCAGGACGAGGACGGCGTCGATGCCGGCGGCCTCGATGGAGGCGAGCTTCTGGCGGCGCGTCGAGATGGTGCGCGGGGCTCGCTCGGGGGCCAGGACCTTGAGCGGGTGCGGGTCGAAGGTGACGACCAGGCTGGTGCCGCGGGTGACACGGGCGCGCTCCAGGACGCGCGCCAGGATCGCCTGGTGGCCGCGGTGCACGCCGTCGAAGTTGCCGATGGTCGCGACGGGTTCGTGGAGAATGGCGCGAAGACCCGCGTCGAGAGCGTCGCGGACGATCACGCGGTCACCGCAGCGAGTGCAGCGCCCAGAGCGCGGCGCGCAGGAGAAGATTGGCGTACACGCCGGCGAACAGATCGTCCACCACGATGCCGAACCCTCCGGGCAGCGATTCGGCCTGGCGCGCCGGGGGCGGCTTGAGGATGTCCATGGCCCGGAAGAGGACGAACGCGCCCGCGGCCGACATCACGTCGAGCGGCATGCCGATGAGGGTGACCATGAGCCCGGCGGCCTCGTCGACCACCACCACGCCGGGGTCCTTCAGCCGCAGTCGTTTCGCGGTCCGGTCGGCCGCCCAGATGCCAACCACCGTGACGCCGAGTGTCGCGGCGACGAAGCCCCACGACGGCAGGACGTAGGCCAGGCCGAGGGCGAGCGGCAGGGCGGCGAGCGTGCCGGCGGTGCCCGGGACGATCGGGGAGAGGCCGGCGCCGCAGAGCGTGGCCACCGCCCAGGCGATGCGATCGACGGGCGACGAACGCGCGGGGCTGCCGGCGGGCGCCGGCGGGCCTGAAGGCACGGTGGCGGGGTTCGCTCCGCTCACGTGCGGGCGGCGGCGGGCTCCGGCGCCGCGACCACGGCGCCGACCAGATCGTGGGGGTGCGCCTCGTCGATCCGCGCCTCCACGATCTCGCCGGGGAACAGGACGCGGGGCGCGTCGGTGAGGATCACCGTGCCGTCGATCTCAGGAGCCATCCCTTCGGTGCGACCGCAGAGCAGCAGATCGCTCTCCTCGTGCGGCCCTTCGACCAGGACTTCGACGGTGCGGCCGACGAGCTCGCGATGCCGGCGCAGGGCGATGCGCTCCTGGATCGCCATGATCTCGGCGCGGCGCGCCTCCTTGACCTCGGCGGGCACGTCGTCGGGCCGGCCGGCGGCGGGTGTCCCCTTCTCCTCGGAGTAGGTGAAGACCCCGAGGTGATCGAAGCGCGCCGCCTCGACGAACGACGCCAGCGTCCGGAACTGCGCCTCGGTCTCGCCGGGGAAGCCGACGATGACGGTGGTCCGCAGGGCGATCCCCTCGATGGCGCGGCGCAGCGACTCGAGCAGACGCAGATGCGAGGCGCCGCTCCCGCCGCGGCGCATCGCCTTGAGCAGGTCGGTGTCGGCGTGCTGCAGCGGCAGGTCGAGATACCGGGCCATGCGGCGGCCGGCGGCCAGCGCCTCGATGAACTCCGGCGTGATCCGGTTGGGGTAGGCGTACATCACGCGGAACCAGCGCACCCTCTCGACGCCGTCGAGGGCGCGCAGCAGCGCGGCGGCCGTCGTCCCGTCCCTGAGATCGGTGCCGTAATCGGTGGTGTCCTGGGCGATCAGGTTGATCTCCACCACGCCCGAGTCCGCCAGCCGGCGCGCCTCCTCGACGATCGACGCGATCGGCCGCGAGCGCTGCACGCCGCGGAACGACGGGATGGCGCAGAAGGCGCAGGTGTGATCGCACCCCTCGGAGATCTTCAGATAAGCCGTGTGCCCCGGGGTCGCCAGGAGCCGTGGCGAGCGATCGCTGTAGAGGTAGGTCGCGATGGCGCGCCCGGTCTCGAAGCGCGCTCCGGCTTCGAGGGCGCAGGCCTCGGCGATGCGCTCGATGTCGTTGAGACCGACGAAGGCGTCGATCTCCGGGATCGCGTCGCGCAGCTCGTCGTGGCTCGACTGCACCATGCACCCCGCGACCACCAGCCTGCGGCAGCGTCCGGTCTTCTTGTGCTCGGCCATCTCGAGGATGGTGTCGACCGACTCCTGGCGCGCGGGGCCGATGAAGGTGCAGGTGTTGACCACGATGACGTCGGCGTCGGCCGGGTCGCGGGTCAGGGCGTAGCCGCGTCCCTCGAGCGTGCCGAGCATCACCTCGCTGTCGACGAGGTTCTTGGGACACCCGAGACTGACCATGCCGACCTTGATCATCGCCGCGGCCCGGGCCCTAGGGGTAGAGCCGGTTGAGGGTGCGCGGGTAGGGGATCGTCTCGCGCAGGTGGTGGATGCCGGCGACCCAGGCGACGAATCGCTCCACGCCCATCCCGAATCCGGCGTGCGGGACCGAGCCGTAGCGCCGCACGTCGAGGTACCACTGGAACGCCTCGACCGGGAGGTTGTGCTCCTGGATGCGCTTCAAGAGAAGGTCGTGGTCGTGGATGCGCTGGCTGCCGCCGATGATCTCGCCGTAACCCTCGGGCGCCAGGACGTCGACGCACAGGGCGCGATCCGGGTGGGCGGGATCGGGCTGCATGTAGAACGCCTTGATGGCCGCGGGCCAGTGCGTCACCATCACCGGCCGGTCGAGGGACTCGGTGAGGATGGTCTCGTCGAGGCCGCCGAAGTCGTTGCCGCGGACGAACGGAGGCGCGTTCTGCTCCCGCGCCCGGTCCTGGTTCGCCGGACGCTCCAGGATGGCCGCCGCCTCGTCGTAGGTCATGCGGATGAACGGCCGCGTCACCTTCTCGAGACGCGTGACGTCGCGCTCGAGAGTCGCGAGCTCGGTCTTGCAGCGATCGAGGACGCGGCGCACCAGGGTCGAGACGAAGTCCTCCGCCAGATCCAGCAGGCCCGCCAGCTCCAGGTAGGCGACCTCGGGCTCCACCATCCAGAATTCCGCCAGGTGACGCCGGGTCTTCGACTTCTCCGAGCGGAAGGTGGGGCCGAAGCAGTAGACCTTGCCGAACGCCATGCAGGCCGGCTCGAGATAGAGCTGGCCGGACTGGCTCAGGTACGCCTTGCGATCGAAATAGTCGGTCTCGAAGAGCGTCGAGGTGCCCTCGCAGGCGGCGGGCGTCAGGATGGGCGAGTCGATGAGGACGAAATCGCGCTCGTAGAAGAAGTCGCGGATCCCCTGGCACACCTCGTTGCGCACTCTCAAGAGCGCGTGCTGCTTGGAGGAGCGCAGCCACAGGTGGCGGTGATCGAGGAGGAATTCCGGCCCGTGCTCCTTGGGGCCGATCGGGTAGTCGACCGCCACCTGGTGGATGACGACGTCCTGGATGGCCAGCTCGAAGCCGCCGGGCGCCCGGTCGTCCTTGCGCACCTTGCCCGTGACCGAGAGCGAGGATTCCTGCGTCGCGGCGCGGCAGGCTTCGAAGACGCGGGGCTCGACCTCGGGCTGGAAGGCGACCGCCTGGAGATAGCCGGTCCCGTCCCGCAGCACGAGGAACGACAGCTTGCCCTTGTCGCGCTTGTTGTAGAGCCAGCCGTCGATGCGCACGGTCTCGCCCTCGTGCGTGCCGATCCGGCGGATCGAGGAGACGGGTGGGCTCACGGGCGTCATTGGAGGCGCGGGGGAGAGGTCAGTGGCTCGCCGCCCCTTCCTTTTCCCTGGCGGTCTTCGCGGCGGTGACGATCTTGGCCTGCATCGCCGCGGGGACCTCCTCGTAGCCGCGCATCTTCATGCGGTACGAGCCCCGTCCGCCGGTGATCGACTTGAGCGTCGAAGCGTAGGCGAGCATCTCGGAGAGCGGCACCGTCGCCTTGATGACGTCCGTGCGGCCCTGCGTCGTCATCCCCAGGACGTGCCCGCGCCGCGAGTTCAGATCGCCCATCAGGTCGCCCATGTACTGCTGGGGCGCCACAATCTCGACCTCCATGATCGGCTCGAGCAGCGTCGCGCCCGCCGACTCCATCGCCAGCTTGAAAGCGATGGAGCCGGCGATCTTGAAAGCCATGTCGGACGAGTCGACGGTGTGGTACGACCCGTCGAACAGGATGACGCGGAAGTCGACCACCGGATAGCCGGCCAGGAAGCCGTGGACGCGCGCCTCCTGGATCCCTTTCTCGACCGACGGGATGAAATTCTTCGGGATCGAGCCGCCGAAGATCTCGTCCACGAACTCAAAGCCGGCGCCGCGCGGCAGCGGCTCGAGCTTGATCCAGCAGTCGCCGAACTGGCCGTGACCGCCGGTCTGCTTCTTGTGCCGCCCCTGCGCTTCGGCCTTCTTCCGGATGGTCTCGAAATACGGCACCTTGGGCTGGTGCAGCACGGCCTCCAGGCCGAACTTCTTCTTCATCTTGGCGAGCACGACCTCGACGTGCAGGTCGCTGTTGCCCGAGAGAATCAGCTCGTGGGTCTGCGGATCGCGGCGGTACTGGATGGTCGGATCCTCCTCGAGGACCCGGTGCAGGACCTGCGAGATCTTGTCCTCGTCGGCGCGCGACTTGGGCTCCAGCGCGAAGGAGATCGACGGCTCGGGGAAAACCAGCTTCGGATAGAGGATGGGCGAGGCCTTGTCGGCCAGCGTGTCGCCGGTGCCCGACTCCTTGAGCTTGGCGATCGCCGCGATATCGCCGGCCCTGACCTCGGGGACCGGCTGGAGCTCCTTCCCCTGCATCAGCACGATCGATCCGAAACGCTCCTGCAGGTCGCGGCTGGCGTTGTGCACCGCCGCGTCGGAGTGGAGCACGCCGGAATAGACGCGGAACAGGGAGATCTTCCCGGAGTAGGGATCGGCGATGGTCTTGAAGATGTAGGCCGAGTACGGCTCGTCGGAGCGCCCGGCGCGCTCCGTGGCGGCGTGATCCTTCGGCTTCTCGCCCTTGAACGGGGCGCGCTCGCCCGGGTGCGGCACGAGCGACACGAAGGCGTCGAGCAGGGGGTGCGCGGCGATGTTGTGCAGTCCCGCGGTCGCGAAGACCGGGAAGATGCGCCGCGCCCGGACCGCCATGACGAGGCCGGACTGGAGATCCTCCTGCAACAGCTCCCCGGCGGAGAAGAATTTCTCCATCAGGCTGTCGTCCACCTCGGCGACCATCTCCATCAGCTTTTCGCGCGCCGCCTTGGATTCATCCAGAAGCTCCGGGGGGATTTCGGTGGTCTGGAATTTTCCACTCTCGTCGCCGGCATAGACGTAGGCCTTCATCGTGACCAGGTCGACGACTCCCTTGAACCCTTTCTCCGCTCCGACGGGGATCTGCACCGGGACCGCCTGCCGGCCAATCGATTCGGTGATCGACTCCATGGCGCGCGCCATCGAGGCGTTCTCGCGATCGACCCGGCTCACCGCGATCAGGACCGGCAGATCGAACTCCTGGGCGAAGCCCCAGACCTCCTCGGTCTCCACCTCGACGCCGGCCACGCCGTCGATCAGAAGGACGGCGCCGTCGGCGACGCGCAGGCAGGCGCGCGCGTCGGAGATGAACGCGCCGTATCCCGGCGTGTCGATCAGGTTGATCTTGCATTTCTTCCATTCGACGTGGCAGAGGGCGGAGGAGATCGACACCTTGCGGGCGATCTCCTCCTCGTCGTAGTCGGTGACCGTGGTTCCCTGGTCGACCTTCCCCAGCCGGTTGACCGCGCCCGCGGAGTACAGCAGCGCCGACGCGAGCGACGTCTTGCCGGAGGAGCCGTGACCGATGAGGGCCACGTTGCGGATGTCCGGGACCTCGTAGACCTTCATGGGCACCTCACGCTGCGGCCGCGCCGGGCGTCCCAAAGCCGCGCGTGACGGGCGTCCCGGGGGCAGTGGGGCGAACTATAGCACAGCGATTTCGGGCTCCACAATCGCGCCCGGAAGGGCCCGGGCCGGCGCGGCGAGCGGGGCCGGGAGACGGTACGGAACGGGAGGGAAGGCGGCGCGGTACGGCGCCGGGGGACCGGTTCAGTGGCCCGACTTGACCTCGTCGTAGACCTTCTGCACGAGGGTCTTCACGCGCGGGCACTTCGGGTCGTTGACGGCGCATCGCGCGATCGTGTCGTTCTTGCAGCCGCAGGTGCAGAGCTCCGAATTGACGCGATGCAGGAACTTCTCACGCGTGTGCGTGTCGAGCGCGGTGAGATCGACCCCCGGGACCTCGGTGAAGAAATTCGCCACCGCCTCGATGGTGCCCGTGTTGGTGGGGGCCGGGACGCCGCGGACGGCCCCTGCGGCGGTCGCCGGATCGTACTGGTGGTCGTCGGTGACGGCCGCCTGTCCGTCGGGGGTGCCGGCGGGAGGCGCCGGAGGGGTCGCGGCCTGGGCGTCGGTCGAGGCGGGCGTCGGGGTCGTCGACGCCGTCTCGCTCTTGCGGCCGCCGCACGAACTGACCAGCGCCGCAGCGACGAGCAGGGACAAAGCGGCCCACTCCGGACGGCACCTGAGGTAGCGTTTCATTGTCATGCGCAGGCGGATGTTAATGCCCGCGCCTGGGGGAGTCAAGGAGCGCCGCGCTGCGGCGCCGACGCCGGCCCCTATAATGGGCCCATGGATTCGCAGCACCCAGCGCGCACGCCCGCCGGTCTCCAGAACGCGCTGGTGCAGGCCCTGCGAGGCCACGCCCCGGAGGCGGACGCGCCCCCCGGCGAGCTGGACGCCTGCCTCGCGCGGCACGAGTGCGGGGGCTATCTGCACGCCCAATACCGCGACGAGCCGGGGCGCCTCCCGGAGACGTGGGCCGCCGCGCTGGCCCGCGCTCACCGCAAGACCCTGATCGACTCGCTGGCCGCGATCGCCACACTTCGCGAGGTCGAAACCCTGCTGCGCTCCGAGGGCACGCCGTTCATCCTGCTCAAGGGCGGGGCGTACCTCGCCGACCTGTACGACGATCCGGGCGCGCGGGCGATGACCGACGTCGACATCCTGGTCCGTCCCGACGACGCGCGTCGCGTCGCCCGCCGCCTGGCGCGGGCCGGGATGGTCGGAGAGATGGGGCGACATTATCCGGAGGACTGCCGCTTCGAGATGTATCGGCCGGGTCCCTCCGCCTGCCGGATCGAGATCCACTGGCGGCTGGGCGTCGAGGACCGGGTCCGGTTCGATCAGGAGGCCCTCTGGTCCGGAGCCCGCGAGGCGGCGATCGACGGGATACCCGTGCGTCTCCTGCAGCGCGAGGAGGCGGTCGTCTACCACGTGTGGCACGCCGGCGACCACTACTTCGGGCCCGGGCTCAAGTGGGCCTTCGATCTGCGCGAGATGCTGCGGCGCTGGCGTCCCGATCCGGAGCGGGTGCGATGCCTCGCAGAGGAGCGGCGCGCCTCGATCGCCCTGCATCTGGCCCTGACGCAGCTCGAGACTCTCTTTCCGGGAGAGGCGCCCGCCGCCCTGATGCGCCGGACCGCCCCGGGCGCGGTGCGCGGCGCTCTCCTGCGCGCCTTCCGGTCGGAGGCGCCGGCCGAGTTCTTCGTCGTCGGTCCCGGGGATACGGCCAGGATGATGCTGCGTCCGCTCCTTCTCGACTCGACCGCGGATCTGCTGCGCACGGCCGTTCGGGTCCTGGCGCGGCCGGTGACGCGTCTTTCCGGGAGGGCGAAGGGTGCGCCGGCCGCCCCGTGGGCCGCCGGCTCCTCGGATTGACCCTGCGATCAGGCGGATGCTACGCTCGCCGTCATGCCCCGATCCGCTGCCGTCGCCCCCGTC
The DNA here is from genome assembly GCA_035638115.1 of Patescibacteria group bacterium. Lineage (GTDB taxonomy): Bacteria > Acidobacteriota > Polarisedimenticolia > Gp22-AA2 > Gp22-AA2 > DASRAN01. Next base: position 19,551 of record DASRAN010000084.1, read on the forward strand.
GACTGGACGATCCCGAAGCGGCCGCTTGGCGCGCACATGTCGATCGCCGGCGGGCTGGATCGCGCCGTCGAGCGGGGCGCCGCGATCGGCGCCACGGCGCTCCAGATCTTCACCAAGAGCAGCAACCAGTGGGCGGCGCGCCCGCTGGCGGAGGGTGAGGCCGAGCGGTTCCGGGAGGCGGTGCGCGCCGCCGGCATGACCCGCGTCGTGGCGCACGACTCGTACCTGATCAACCTCTGCTCCCCGGACGACGCGCTGTGGCGCAAGTCGATCGACGCCTGCGCGCTCGAGCTGGAGCGCTGCGCCCTGCTCGGCGTCCCGTGGCTGGTGACCCATCCCGGCGGACACATGGGCGAAGGCGAGACGGCCGGCATCCGGCGCATGGCGGAGGCGATCGATCTCGTCCACGCGCGCGTCCCCGCCACCGCCGCGTCGCTGGCGCTGGAGACCACCGCCGGGCAGGGGACGGTGATCGGGTATCGCTTCGAGCAGATCGCCGCGCTCGCGGCGCGGGCGAAAAGCGGCGCCCGTCTGGGCGTCTGCCTCGACACCTGCCACGTCTTCGCCGCCGGCTACGACCTGAGGACCCTCGGCGCCTATCGCGAGACCATGCGGCAATTCGACGGCGAGATCGGTCTCGCGCGGCTGGTGGCGGTGCACGTCAACGACTCGAAGCGCGAGCTCGGAAGCCGCGTCGACCGGCACGAGCACATCGGCCGCGGTCACCTCGGGGTCGACGCGTTCCGCTGGCTGATGAACGACGAGCGGCTCGTCGACCGGGCGCTGGTCCTCGAGACGCCGAAGGACGAGGACTGCCGCGAGGACGTCGTCAATCTGAACACGCTCATCGGCCTGACGGAGCCGCGGCGGTGAGCGCGCCGGTGAGCGCGGCGGCGGATCGGCGCGCCACGACGCTGGTGGTCAACGAGATCTTCCACAGCATCCAGGGGGAGTCGCGGCACGCGGGGCGGCCGTGCTCCTTCGTGCGCCTGGCCTACTGCAACCTGCGTTGCGTGTGGTGCGACACGGCCTACGCCTTCGACGAAGGGACCGAAACGTCGGTCGGCGAGGTGCTCGACCGCCTGGCCGCGTTCGGAACGCCCTACGTGCTGGTCACCGGGGGCGAGCCGCTGGCCCAGCCCGGCGTGCACGACCTCATCGGCGCGCTGTGCGAGACCGGGCACGAGGTGGCGGTGGAGACCGGCGGGAGCCTCGACATCGCGCCGGTCGATCGGCGCGTCATGATCGTCCTCGACCTGAAGTGCCCCGGCAGCGGCATGCTGGATCGCAACCGCTGGGCGAACCTCGATCTCCTGAAACCGGGGGACGAGGTGAAGTTCGTGATCGCCGATCGCGCCGACTACGAGTGGGCGCGCGGCGTCCTGCGCGAGCGCCGGCTCGCCGGACGCCACGGCCTGCTCCTGTCCCCGGTGCACGGCGCCCTGCATCCGCGGCTCCTGGCCGAGTGGATTCTCGAGGATCGCCTGCCGGTCCGCCTCCAGGTGCAGCTCCACAAGTACATCTGGCCGCCGGATCGGCGGGGTGTCTGACCCGTGACCCGTCGCGGCGCCGCGGCGGCGCGCCGGCCCCTGGCGGTCGTCCTGCTCAGCGGAGGCATGGACTCCTGCGTCACGGCGGCGATCGCGCGCCGGACGCACGATCTGGCGCTGCTCCATCTCGGCTACGGGCAGCGCACCGAGGCGCGCGAGCTCCGGTCGTTCCGCGCCATCGCGCGGCACTGGGGCGTGACGCGGACGCTGGTGACGCATCTCGATCACCTGCGCGCCATCGGCGGGTCGGCGCTCACCGACCCGCGGCGCGACGCGGTGAACGCGCGCCGCCGCGGCTCGCGGGTGCCCGACACCTACGTCCCGTTCCGCAACACGCACCTCCTGGCGCTGGCGGTCTCCTGGGCCGAGGTGACGGGAGCGCGCCGCGTCTACATCGGCGCGGTCGAGGAGGACGGCAGCGGCTACCCCGATTGCCGGGCCGCCTATTTCGAGCAGTTCGACCGGCTCGTCCGCCTCGGGACGCGACCGGGGACCGGGATCCGGGTGGTGACGCCGCTCATCCACCTGCGCAAGGGCGACATCGTGCGGCGGGGCCTCCGGCTCGGTGCGCCGCTGCACCTGACCTGGTCGTGCTACGTCGGGCAGAAGACGGCCTGCGGCCGCTGCGAGTCCTGCCGGCTTCGTCTCAAGGGATTCCATGAGGCGGGGGCCAGAGACCCTCTCCCGTACCGCCGATGAAGATCGAGGAGTTCGACTACGACCTGCCGGCCGATCGGATCGCGCAGCAG
>DASRAN010000085.1:0-18834 GCA_035638115.1 Patescibacteria group bacterium
TTCGATTTCGACGAGGCCCTCTCCTTCGAGGGGGAGACCGGCCCCTACCTTCAGTACGCCGTGGTCCGGGCCGCCGGCATCTTCGACCGCATGGCGGCCGCCGGCGGGCCGACGCTCGAGGAGGCGGCGCGCCTCGCGGGCGAGGCGGTGTTCGACGTGCCGGAGGGCGAGGAGGCCGAGGAGCACTGGGCCCTGGCGGTCGCGATCTATCGCTTCCGCGAGCAGGTCTCCCAGGCGGTCGCGACGCTCGAGCTGTCGCTCCTGGCCAAGTACGCCTTCGCGCTGGCGCAGCGCTTCAACACCTTCTATCACCGCTTCCCGGTCATGAAGGAGACCGACCCGCGCTGGCGCCGGCTGCGCATCGTTCTCACCTGGCTGTTCATCGCGCGGATGCGCACGGCGCTCGCGCTGATGGGGATCCCGGTTCCCGAGCGGATGTGAAGCGCGGGCGCGGTTCCAGAGGCGCATTCGCGCCGCGGCGCGCGCCGTAAGCGCTTCTGCGCCTGTGCTATCATCCCGTCGCCCGCGGGCCGGGGGGACCGGGACCGACTCGATGATCGACATGCCGTCCTTCCTCCCCGTCTGCTTCGCCGCCGCCGCGTCGATCGCCGCTGCGACGGCCGCGCCGCCTGCCGTGCCGGCGCCGGCCACCCCGCAGGACATCCTGCCGTTCAGCGAGATCAAGGCGGGCATGACCGGGGTCGGACGAACCGTCTTCAGCGGCACCAAGATCGAAGACTTCCAGGTCGAGGTGATCGGCACGCTCGAAAACATCGCGCCGCACCGCAACCTGATCCTGGCCCGGCTGTCGGGCGGGCCGCTCGCCGGCACCGGGGTTCTCGCCGGCATGAGCGGCAGCCCGGTCTATTTCAACGGTCGTCTCGCGGGCGCCGTCGCCTATTCCTGGGGTTTCGCGCGCGAGCCGATCGCCGGCGTCGTGCCGATCCAGGAGATGCTCTCGGTCGAATCGCACGAGGCGGCCTCGGCGCCACGGGCCGCGGCCTCTCCACCCCCCGAGGCCGGCCCGGCGGGCCTTGCCTGGCTGCGGGACCCGTCGCGCATTGCCGCCTACTACGGCAGCTATTTCGAGCACAACGCGATGCGCCCGCTCGCGGCCGCGTCGATGGATCCGATCCGCACTCCCCTCCTGTTCAGCGGCTTCCCGTCATCGGTGGTCGACGAGCTGGCGCCCGATCTGGCGCGCGCCGGTCTGGTGGCGGTGCAGGGCGGCTCGACCGGTCGCGCCGGCGGGCAGGGCGAGACCCGCATCGAGCCCGGCGGCGGCGTCGGTCTGGGGCTGGTGCGCGGCGACGTCGAGATCTCCGCGGTCTGCACCGTGACCCATCGCGAGGGGGATCGGATCTGGGCCTGCGGCCACCCGCTGCTGAGCCTCGGCCCGACCGAGGTGGTGATGACCACCGCCACGGTGAGCGGTCTCCTGCCCTCGCTCGAGGCGTCGTTCAAGTTCGCCAGCGCCGGCGAAGACGTCGGCGTCTTCCGGCAGGATCGCTCCACGGCGGTCTTCGGCTACGTCGGGAAGAAGCCGCGCACCATCCCGGTGCGCATCGAGCTGCAGCCCGACAAGGGACGCCCGCGACGCCTGTCGTTCGACATCACCGAGGACCCGTTCCTCGCGCCGTACCTGCTCTACGCCGCCCTCAACGCGGTCCTGTCGAGCGAGGAGAAGGACTACGGCGACATGTCGTTCACCTACAAGGAAGGCTCGGTCATCCGCATCGCCGGCGAGGACGACATCGCCCTGAAGAACCTGTACGCGGGGGACATGGCCAGGCTCTATGCCACCGGCACCGTCGCCTTCATCACCCAGATCCTGCTCGACAGCGAGTACCGCGCCGTCCACCTGGAGGGGATCGACCTGGTGCTCGGCGCCTCGGACGAGCGCCGCACCGCCCGGCTGGAGCGCGCCTGGGTGAGCCGCGATCACGTCAAGGCCGGCGAGACGTTGCAGGTCGCCGTCGGTCTCAAGCCGTTCCGCGGCCCCGAGGTCACCCGCGAGATCAACATCACCGTTCCGCAGGAGGTGACGCCGGGGCGTCTTCTCCTGCAGGTCGGCGACGCGCTCGACCTGTCGCGCACCGACGCCGACCGCACCGACGATTTCGTGCCGCGCGACCTGAAGCAGCTCATCTTTCTCATCAACCACCTGCGCTCCAACGACCGGCTGTACGCCATCCTGACCCGGAGCGACAACGGCCTGCTGTTCCAGGGGGAGCGCCTGCCCAACCTGCCGCCGTCCGTGTCGCAGGTGATGGCCCGCCCCCAGACGCGCGGCAACTACCTGAAGGTGCTCTACCGCGGCGTCGCCGAGGAGTCGGTCGGCCTCGGCTATGCCGTTGAGGGGTACCGCCTGCTGTCCATCGACGTGGAGGAATGACGTGACGCTCTCCGGCCGGACACTCTGGCCCGCCGCGGCCGCCGCGGCTCTCGCGACCTTTCTCGGGGCCCGGACGGCGCCGGCGGTGACGCCGGTCCTCTGGACCACGGAAACCCTGGACGATTTCGAGCGCGGCAAGCCGGACGGCGTCTCGATCGGCGCGTCCGGAGAGCTGACGCTGAGCCCGGCGCTGACCGCCCTGAACGTCCCGGCCCTGGAGTCCTCGGCCGATCCGTTCCTCTGGTCGCTGGCGCTGGACAGCAAGGGGACGCTCTACGCGGGCGGCGGCAAGAGCGGCTCGGTCTACCGCGTGCCGAAGAGCGGGGCCGGCTCGGTCTGGTTCGAGACCGGCGATCTCGCGGTGCACGCCCTGACCGTCGACCGCGGCGACGTGCTGTACGCCGGCACCATGCCGCAGGGGAAGATCTACCGCATCACCGGCGAGGGAAAGGGCGAGGCCTACTACCAGCCGGAAGACCGCTACATCTGGGCCCTCGCGACCGGGCCGAAGGGGGAATTGTACGCGGCGACCGGCGAGCGCGGCATCGTCTACCGCGTGACCGGCCAGGGGAAGGCGGAAGTCTTCTTCGACAGCGAGGAGTTCCACATCGTCGCGCTCGCGGTCGACTCGCAGGGGAACCTGATCGCCGGTTCCGACGGCAAGGGGCTGCTCTATCGCATCACCCCGCAGGGAAAGGCGACGGTGCTGTACGACTCGCCGCTGCGGGAGATCGCCGCCGTCGCCGTCGATTCACGCGGCACCGTCTACGCGGCGGCCATCGGCCTCGAGGGCGAGAATCCCCCCATTCCCTTCCTGCAGCCGGCGGCGGTTCCCCAGGGACGGGAAGCGGCGCCCGCCGGTCTCCCCGGCCAGCCCCCCGTCGTCCTGCCCGGGATCGAGGAGCAGGCGACCCCCACGGTCACGGTGACCACGGTCAGCGCCCTGGTCACCGCCCAGGGCCCGCCACCCAAGAGCGAGGTCTACCGCGTCGAGCCGGACGGCACCGTCGTCACCCTGTGGTCGTCGCCGACCGAGATCGCCTACTCGCTGGCGCTCGACGCGCAGGGCCGTCCGGTCATCGGAACCGGAGAGCCGGGACGCATCCGCCTGATCACCGGCGTGCAGCAGAGCAGCCTCGTCGCCCGCGTCCCGCCGTCGCAGGTCACCGCGCTCGCCGCCTCCGGCAAGCAGCTCTACGCCGCGTCGAGCAACGTCGGACGGCTCTACGTCCTCGATCCCGGCGAGGGGCCGTCGGGCAGCTACCTGTCGCCGCCCTGGGACGCGCAGGCGGTCGCGCACTGGGGCCGGATCGGCTGGCGCGCCACGCTGCCCCCGGGCGGGAAGATCGAGATCGCCACGCGCACCGGCAACAGCGCGGTGCCCGACTCGACCTGGAGCGACTGGTCGCAGACCTACACGGGGGCCGACGGGAGCCCGATCGCCAGCCCCGCCGGCCGGTTCCTGCAGTGGCGCGCCCGGCTGAACCGGCAGGCCGGCGGCGAGAGCCCGGTGCTCTCCGCCGTCTCGGTGGCCTACGTGCAGTCGAACCTGCCACCCACGCTCAAGCGGCTGACGCTGCAGCCCCCGGGGATCATCCGCGAGCGGCCGCAGTCACCGCCCGACGTCGATCCCGAGCAGCTGGCGTTCACCGGCATCCGCACGACCTCCGACGCCGGCCGGTTGCAGGGCGCCGTGCCGGAGAAGAAAATCTACGTTCGCGGCATGCGCTCGCTCGATTGGGAGGCCGACGACCCGAACAACGACGCGCTCGCCTACGATCTCTGGTTCCGCGGCGAGGGCGAGGCGGTCTGGAAGCCGCTGGCGCGCGGGCTGCGCGAGCCGTACTTCGCCTTCGACTCGATGCAGCTCCCCGACGGGCTCTATCGCGTCCGTCTGGACGTCACCGACGCGCCGTCGAACGCCGGCGACACCGCCCGCACGGCCAGCCTCACCGGGGAGAGCTTCCTGGTCGACAACACGCCGCCGGCGGTCCAGGTGACGGCGCGCAAGGGTTCGAAGGGCGGCTCCATGAGCATCGAGGTCTCGGCCACCGACAACATCGGTCCGATCGCGCGCGCCGACGCCTCGCTCGACGCCGGGCGCTGGATCCTCGTGCCGCCCGCCGACGGCGTCAGCGACTCGCGCAGCGAGACCTACACGCTGCCGCTCGATGGGCTGCGGGCGGGCGAGCACACCGTCATCTTCAGGGTCACCGACCTGCTCGGAAACGTCGGAGCGGGCAAGGCCACCTTCACGACCGACTAGCGGAGGCAGGGGCGGATGACAGCGCGCGGGGAGCCGGCGGGGCGCGGGCGCGCGGGGCGGCGCGAACGGACGTCCGCCCGGCCCGCCGCGATCCTGAAATGCGCCGCCCTCCTGCTGCTCCTCGCCGCCCTGCCCGGCTGCGGCCGGTCGCCGGCTCCGTCGGGGTCCTCAGGGGCCGCGGGGGCCGCGCCGACGGGGCCTGTCCGCTTCGTCTTTCCGCTGCCGATCGAGCCCGCCACCCTCAACTTCGTGAGCGGCACCGACCAGTCGAGCGTCCTGGTGCAACGCCTGGTCGGCGACCTGCTGGTCGACCACGATCCCGACCTGCACGTCGTGCCCCGGCTCGCCGCCTCGTGGGACGTTTCCGCCGACGGGAAGGTCCTCACCTTCCATCTCCGGCCCGGGGTTCGATTCCATGACGGCGTGCCGTGCACCAGCGACGACGTGGTCTTCACCTACGAGCGGATCATGGACCCCGCCAGCAAGGCGGTCGGCCGCGTCGACCCGTTCCTGCCGATCGAGAAGGTGGAGGCCCCCGATCCCGCGACCGTGCGCGTCACCTATCGCGAGCCGTACGCGCCGGCCCTGCGCGGCTGGGAGATCCCGATCCTGCCGGCGCATCTGTACCGCGGCGCCGATTTCGCGGCCGCGAAGGAGAACCGCGCCCCGGTCGGCACCGGCCCGTTCCGGTTCGTCTCCTGGGAGGCCGGACAGCGGATCGTTCTCGACGCCAACCCCGACTACTGGGGCGGCCGCCCGCGTATCGACGGCATCGACCTGCGGTTCATCCCATCGTCCGACACCGCGCTCCAGGCGCTCTTGACGGGCGAGGTCGACTACGCGCGGCTGCAGCCTCCCGAGTGGGAGGCGCGACGGACCGACGCCGACTTCCAGAAGCGCTACCGCGAGGTGCGATTCGTCCCCCTCTTCTATTACTACATCGCCTGGCGCGGCGACGGCTCGAACCCCTTCTTCGGCGACCCGCGGGTGCGGCGCGCCATGACCCTGGCGCTCGATCGCGAGGGCTACGTCCGCTCCGTCTACCATGGCCTCGGTCGGCTTGCGGGCAGCCCGTTCCAGGGGCTCCTGGCCGGATCGCCCGAGCCGCCGGCCGGGCCCGACCCCGCAAGCGCCGCGCGTCTGCTCGACGAGGCGGGCTGGCGCGCCGATCCGAAGACCGGCAAGCGGGCGCGCGGCGGCGTCCCGCTGCGCTTCACGCTCCTGGTCTACAGCGGCGGCGAGGACCACGTCCAGTTCTCCCAGGTGGCGCAGCAGAATCTCAAGGCGCTCGGCATCGAGATGCGCATCGAGCGTCTCGACTGGCAGACGCTCTGGGCGCGCCTGAAGAGCGGCCGGTTCGAGGCGGCCCTCTCCGGCTTCATGCCCGGGGCCGATCCCGATTCGCTCTATGGCATGCTCCATTCCTCGCAGATCGAGGGAGGACAGAACTACGCCGCCTGGAAGGATCCTGATGTCGACGCCTGGCTCGACGCCGCCCGCCGGACGCTCGACGAGACGCAACGCACCGCCCTCTATCGCCGGATCGAGGCACGCGTTCTCGAGCGCCAGCCGTATTCCTATCTGTTCGCGCCCGTCGTCCTCGCCGCCATGAGCCGGAAATTCGACGGCGCCCTTCCCTCGCCGCAGGGAATCCTCGGCCACAATCCCGGCGCGCTCGCCCTTTTTCCCGCCACCGGGTCCCCGGCTTCCTCCACGTCACCCCAGGGCCGCTGATCGGATGAGCGGATTCCTGCTGCGCCGCCTGCTCGCCTGTCTCCCGACGCTCTTGGGGATCACGCTCGTCGCCTTCGTCATCCTCAACCTGCTGCCGAGCGACCCTGTCCTCACCTGGTCGGAAGCCGGCGTCCCGATGTCCGCCGAGTCGCAGGCGCGGCTGCGCGCGGCGCTGGGCGCCGGGCGCGGCCCCGCGGAGCGGTACTCCGACTGGCTCCTGTCCGTCGTGCGTCTCGATCTCGGCCGCTCCCTGCGCGATGCGCGCCCGGTGCAGGAGGTGATCGGCGAGGCCCTTCCCTGGACGGCGCTCCTGAATCTCTGCGCCATGGCGGCCATCTACGGTGTCGGCCTGCCGCTCGGGTTTCTGGGGGCGCGGCGGCCCGGCTCGCAGGGCGACCGGTGGTCGCGGAGGATCCTCCTGATCCTGTTCGTCGTGCCGCCGTTCGCCGCGGCGTTGCTCATGCAGCGCCTGTTCGCCGTCCGTCTCGGTCTCCTGCCGCTGCAGGGCACCGGCCTGGGAGAGGCGACCGGAGCGGCCCGGCTCGGATCGCTGGCGGAGCATCTGGTGCTGCCGGTCCTCTGCCTGGCGCTCGCCGCCTGGGCCTACACCACACGCTACGCGCGCGCCCTGTTCCGGACCCTGTTCCCCGCCGGGAGCGTAGCCGCCGCTCGCGCCCGGGGTCTCTCCGGCCTGCGCCTGGCGCGGCACTTCGCGCCGATGGCGGCCCTGCCGTTCGTGTCGATTCTGGGGGCCGTGGTCCCGGCGCTCGTCGCCGGCAGCGTGGTCATCGAAGAGGCGTTCTCGTGGCCGGGTCTGGGGCGGCTCCTGGTGCATGCCGTGGAGGGACGTGATTATCCCGTCGTGCTCGCCCTCGTCCTGCTTTCCGCCTGCGCCGTGCTCGCGGGACAGCTCCTGGTCGATCTCGCCTACCCGGCCCTCGATCCGCGCCTCCGGGAGCAGGTCGCTCCCGACGGGTCGCACGGTGGCTGAGACCACCGCCGATCGATCCGATCCACGGCGGACGGGCGGCGCCCTGGGGCGGCGGCTGCTGCCGGGGCTTCTCGTTCTGGGGGCCCTCGGGGCGATCGTGCTGGTGGCCCCCTCCTCGACCGAAATCCGGCTGCCGGAGGCCCTGCAGGCGCCGTCCGGGGCCCACCCCTTCGGGACCGATGCGCTCGGCCGCGACCTCCTGGCTCGCGTCGTCCAGGGGGCGCGCGTCTCTCTCGAGGTCGGGTTCGGCGCCACGCTTCTGGCCCTCGTCCTCGGCGCCCTGCTGGGAGGGACAGCGGCCCTCCGGGCCGGCGCCGTCGACCTCCTCCTCGGCCGCGTGATCGAGGTCCTCGGATGCTTCCCTCCGTTCGTGCTGGCGCTGGCGCTGGTCACGGTCGCCGGCGGAGCGGGTCTGATGCCGATCGTGGTGGCCGTCGGCCTCGGCCGCGCCGCGTCCACCGCGCGCTTCGTCCGCGGCGAGGTGCAGCGCCGGCGCGGCGCCGGTCTCTGGATCGCCGCCCGGGCCAGCGGCGCGGGGCTTCCGCGACTGGCGCTGCGGCACCTGCTTCCCCTTGCGGCCGGCCCGCTTGTCGTTCAGGCCGCCTTCGGCGTCGCCCAGGCGATCCTTCTCGAGTCCTCGCTCAGTTTTCTAGGCCTCGGCATCCAGCCTCCGGCCGCGTCCTGGGGGATGATCCTGGCTGAAGGGAGAGCGACGGTGGAGGTGGCATGGTGGCCGATCCTCTTTCCTTCCGTCGCGATTGCGGCGACGCTGGCGGGTTTGGAGTGGGCCGGGTCGCTGGCCACAGGCGACGAGTAGCCTGGTGGCGCGCAGCTTGTTGTGGGCAACGCGGCGGGGGCGGGTTGATTCAGTAGGCGTGGATCCGGTCGTGCCGGAGGTTGCACGGCAGCTGGGTCGTTTTCCAATCGCGGTTGTAGAGCGCGCGCTCGATGGCGCTCATGGAGTGCCGTTCGGGGAAGAGACGGCGCGACAGGACACGGGGCCAGGTCCAGAGCTCCCGCGCCAGACCGACCTGCATCGCGGGTGAGACCGGCCCAGGGCTCCGCCGGCCTCCAGGGCCGCAGCCGTCGGCGCCAGTAGCTCGGGACGCTTCAAGTAATAGGATGTCGAGAAGGTCTGCCGCGAAAACGTTCGCCCGCACGTCGGACAGAGAAACCGTGGCACGGTTCGCCGAAGCGTCCGATAGACGCCGTGGCGCCGGAACCGATATCCGCGCCCCTCGCGTCGGTGCTCGGAGCAGCCCGGCCAGGGACAAAACGGCGGCCGAAACAGTTGAACGCGCTCAACGGGAGTTCTGCGCCAATCCACCCCGGCGACAACACCACGCCCCGTGCCACCCCAGCTGAACACCACAACCTGCGCGTCACCATGAGCGGGGTCGAGACAAAAAAAGGGGGGTCCCCGAAGGGACCCCCCTGTGATTCGCGTTCTAACTGACTACGGGCAGACCAGACCGCCGCCACCCACCCGATCGACAATCCGCTTCGGGTGACCAACGGTCGGGCAGCCACCACCCGGGGTCGCCGGGAGCGTGACGCCTCCCAGGTTGTAGCAGAGCTGGCCAGCCGTCGTGGTGCTCACAGGGAGCGTCGGGCAGGTACCACCACCCGGGCAGTCCGTGTTCGCCACGCAGAGCCGGCCGGCGTTCGTGCCGAGCGAGCACACCTGGTACCGGGCGCAACCACCAAAGCCTCCGATGCCACCGTCGGTGGCGCAGAAGGTCGATTGGATCTTGCAGGTCCCGCCGCCGGCGCAGTCAGCGTCGACGTTGCAAGGACCACCCGGGTTCGTTCCCAGCTCGCACCAGCCGGCGTTGTTGCAGACCGCCGGGTTGGCGCAACCGAAGGCGTTGACGTTCTGGCCGCCCGGCGCGTTGGAGGAGACCTTGTAGTACGTGGCCGTGTTCAACGTGCAGGCCCCGCCGGTGCCGCACTGCGAGCTGGCCGTGCAGTAGTGGCCCTGGCAGGCGGCATCGTTGGCGCAGGTGGAGGTGTCGAAGCACTTGCCCGCACCACCGGCACCGCAGGCACCCACACCAGCCGTGGTGCAGGTGTTGTCAGCGCCCGGGTTGGGGTCCGTCCCCTGGCTGATTGCGCCGGAGGTGTAGTTCGAACCGCCACCCGGGGAGGTGGCCCCGCTGACGTTCGAGAGGAAGCAGTTGGCGCCCAGGCCCGGCAGATTCATGAACGGTGCCGCGATCGTCCCCTTCGGGGCCGCTCCGGGCACTGTGCCACGAATCACGTCGGACCCGAAGTTGCCGGGAGCCCACCACTTCAGACGCGTGGTGTCATCGGCCACGGTGGCCGTGACGTTGCACGCGCCGCCGGCGCCGCAGTCCGCCGCGACGTTGCACGGAGAGCCGACTCCGTTGGCCCCGGCAGTGCAGACGCCACGGTAGTAGATGACGCCGGTGGTGGTGTTCGGCGGGCTGTTGCGCTCGCCGAAGAAGGAGTCACCGCCGTCGCCAGCGAAGATGGTCGAGTTGATCGTCCCGCCGACCTGGCTGGTGCAGTTGAAGTCGGTGCTGCAGCGCGCGATGACATCGTAGCGCGCCGCCGCCTCGGGAGCATCGAGGTAGAAGGACTTCGGACCGAAGGCCTGGACCACGACGCCGTCCTTGGAGAACTGGTACTCGGCGACGCCGGCAACGCAACCGCCCGGAATCGTGGAGTCGATCGCGCTGACGCGGATCGGCTGACCACCGAGGGCGACGTTGTTGACTCCGTCGAGGACGTTGCCACTGAGGTCGGTGATCTTGAGCACGACGTTCGTGCCCTTGTCGCCGACGAGGTTGTTGCACGGCTCGGCCGGGCAGGACCCGACCTTCTGCTTGGTGTCCGGCTGCGGCGTCAACTGCGCCTGGATGGTGCCGACGATGCGGATGTCGTCCAGCCACCAGCCGTCTTCCGACAACTGGTCGTTCCAGCCGTTGCCAGTCTCGAAGTACGAGCCCTGCGCGGAACCGAAGTTCCAGGACTCTGCGATCCAGCGGACCCGGACGCGCTGACCGAGGTAGCCGGCCAGGTTGAACGAGGTCCTGATCCAGGTGCCCGTCCCGGTCGGGTCGAGCACGCTCGGCGCGCCGCACCGGTGAGTGTTACCGGTGGTCGTGCCGTTCTGCGCGCCGCAGTTCGCCCAGGCGCCCTGCGGGAAGCAGATGGTCTCGTGCACGCCCCGCGGGTTCGGCGGAGCGGTGCCCGTGTCCGTGGGGGTGAACAGGCAGTAGTAGCTGCTGAACGCCGACCACGCCATCGCCTTGTTGTCGTAGACGTTCTCGAACGGAACCAGCTTGTTCCAGAAGCCCCACGAATCGATGTTCGGGTTGGGGTCCTGGTCGACCTGGATCTGAACGTCACCACAGTCGGCGCACTGTCCGCCCTGCTTGCCGCCGCCGACGCCGCCGTTGCCCTCACCAGAGTCACGCATGAGGTCGGCGATGTGGAAGAAGCTCATCGTCAGCTGACCGCTCGTCGCCGGGATGTCACCCGGGAAGAGGGCCAGGTTGAACGGTGCGCCCTGGAAGCCCTGCAGGGTGCGGAAGTGGGTCGTGTCGCCCTTCGCGTAGTCGGTCCCGTCGAAGTGCGCTCCCATGTGCAGCGACTGGGTGCCGCTGGTGGAGTGCTGGCCGTTGGCCGGAGTGTCGAAACTGCAGCCGCCGGCGCAGACCCTGGGAGAGCTCGTCCCGGGGATGTTCTCGTTGTTCGGGCAGTGCGTCGAGCCGGGCGCGCAATGGAAGTGCCAGTCCATCGGGAAGTCCGGGTCGAGGATGCACTGATCGTTGGTCGCCGGTGTGTCGAACCCACCGCAGCTGACGCCCGCGACGAGCCCGAGGGTCGTGGCGGTGTCGCTGCCGTGGATGTAGGTCCCGGCGTAGCAGATGCCGGGGTTCGACGTCGCGTCCAGCGGGCAGTCGGCGCCCGTCTGGCAGGTCGTCTGCGGGGCCGTTGAGCAGTAGCCGCGGTAGACGTTCGGGGCGGTGTTGGTCCGCCACGTATCATCGACGGTGAAGTTGCCGTCACCGTTCTTGTCGATGTCGAAGTTCTCGGTCGTCACTCCGTCGTCGGCCGTTCCGGCGATGCCGTCCGGACCGAGCGTCGGAATCTGGGTCGCGCCCGGAGGAGCGTCCAGGTCGGCCAGCAGCGTGAAGCAGATCGGCTGGGCGACACCGAGGGTCTCGTTCGCGACGACCGTGATGCACATCGCGATATTCGGGGCGGGCGCCGGCGGACCGGTGTAGTTCATGGAATTGCTGGCCACGAACTGGAAGCCTGGATTCCCGCTGATGAAGTCGCCGACCGAGAAGGTGGCGCCGGCGGCGATGGTGCCCACCACGACCGAGGGCTGCGTGATGCAGGCCACGTTCGGGTCGGAAGACGTCAGGACGAGGGTGGCGTCGGTCAGCGCCGGTCCGCGATTCTGCAGATCGAGCTGGATTCGGCCGGTCTCGCCCGTGTCCGGGAAGGCGTCGTTGTCACCGAGGGCGACGTTCACGTTCCCCAGGTCGTGGTACTTGGCCTGGAGGATGGTGAAGTTGGCCAGCGGCAGCGTGCGGCAGGAGATGGCGCCGTTGAAGGCCACCACGTCGTCCGGGTATCCGCTGTTGTCGTCGTCGTTGGTGCCCTGCGGGTCGCAGGCGTCGCCCAGTCCGTCGCGATCGGTGTCGCGCTGTCGCTGCGTGCCGGCGATGATCGGCGCGTTGAAGACGGTCGGGCAGTCGTCGATGCTGTCCTCGACGCCGTCCGCATCCTTGTCGTCGTCCACCGTCGAGCACGCGAGGGTGTTGGTGATGTAGTTCTGGCAGCTCACGAGCAGCCCGAACGGGTTGGTGCAGTTCGTGGTGCAAGCGCCGACGCCGAGACCGCCGCCACCTCTGCAAATCTTGGCGTAGGTCGTCCCGGAGCAGTCCGGATCGCACGCGTCGCCCATCAGGTCTCCATCGCTGTCGACCTGGGTGGGGTTCGCGGTCAGCGGGCAGTTGTCGAGAGCGTCGACCACCCCGTCACCATCGCGGTCGGTGTCGGCGTTGCAGTCGCTGTTGATGTTGCACGCGTGCCCGACGGACGAGGGCGGCGAGGTGAAGGCCAGGGTGCAGGCCCCGATGCCGAATCCGATATCCGGGCACGGGTTCTGGGCCAGACCGGTCGTGAGCGTGAACTGGCAGGCGGGCGTCGGGTTGCCGGCGCCGTAGTTGCAAGTGCCGCTCAGCTCGCACAGGTGCGTGCCGGTGTTGCAGTTGTTCGGGCTGGCGATCGCGTTGGCACCATTCGGGTAGTAGCTCTTCATGGTGTCGCAGAGGTCGCCGCGACCGTCACCGTCCACGTCGCCCTGGTTCGGGTTGCGGACGCCGGGGCAGTTGTCGCCCGCGTTGTCCGGGAAACCGTCGCCGGTGCCGAAGGCGCCTGCGCCGTCGTAGTCGGTGAACTCGCAGATGTCACCCACTCCGTCGCCGTTGCTGTCGGTCTGGTTGTCACCAGGGGCGATCGAGGCGTTCGGGCCGTTGGCGAACTTCGGGCAGTTGTCGCACAGGTCCCCGATGCCGTCGTTGTCCTGGTCGGCCTGGGTCGGATTGAAGATGAACGGACAGTTGTCGTTGCACGACGCCACGGCGCCGCCGTGGCAGTTGGCCAGGAAGCCGGTCGACGGAACGTTGTCGCCGTCCAGGTTGGTGAAGCTCTCTTCACCGGCCTGACCGTCGCGGTCGCCGTCGCACTGCGGGTCGTGGTAGTAGACCGAGAACAGTCCGTCGTGACCCGGCACCGTGAAGACGTGATTGGCGTCGTTCGTGGTGGTCGAGAAGATGACCGTGCCCTTGTACAGACCGGGGACGCCGGCCACCGGGTTCAGCGTGAACAGCTTGGCGTTCGGGAACTGGACCTGGACGTCTCCGACGAACTGGAGCACGGAGTCGCTGTCGGTCGTGATCTGAACCTGGATGTTCGGGAAGGCGGCCGTGCAGACGCCGCTGGTCCCGCACTGGGCGTTGGTCTGACAGAAGTGAGCCGTGCAGGCCGCGTCGCTGCCGCAGGTGCTGCCATCGAAGCACTTGCCCGCGCCGCCCGCGCCGCAGGCGCCGGAACCGACGGAACGACACTTGGCGTCGTAGACCGTGATTTCGGTGCCCTCGTCGCACTCATAGATGTTGGTGCGGTCGACGGCGATGGTGGCGCACTGTCCGCCGGCCGCCTGGCCGACCTGGCCGTAACGGGCGCAGGCAGGCTGGTGAGCCGGAAGGAAGGACGCCTCATCCTGCGGGTGGTACTCCTTCCACTCGAAGACCACGTCGTCGATCGACTTACCGTAGTCGGTCGTCCCCGACGCGCTCTCGATGACGAAGAAGCCGATACCCACCTGCCACCGGTTGCCGGGCTTGCCCGGCTCCCAGAAGAAGAAGTTCTCGGTGTCGGCCGCGCTGTGCAGCGTGCTCGCGAAGTTGCCCTCGAAGCCGATCAGCGTGGTGTCGAAGTTGCGGACCGGACCGGGGGTGTTGTTCAGGGACGCCGTGCAGACGCCGCCGGCCACGATGCAGGGATCGGCGCCGTTGAGCGGGTCGCAGGTGGCTCCCGGAGTGGTGCCGCCGTCGCAGACGCCGGGCACCGGCGCGCCCGGAACCGGATAGGCCAGGTAATCGGGCTCGGCCGTCGGGATCGGGCTGCTGCTGTCCGGGTTGGTGTTGCTGGTGAACCCGCTGAACCCGGTCTCGTCGCCGTCCAGAGCGGGCGATCCGTTCGGGTTGGTGAACGGACCGAACGTGCGCTGGTTGGGCGCCGCGCTGGCGGGGTTGATGCCCGCGCCCGGCCAGTAGAAGCCGGAATCGCGGAACACGACCGTCGGCCAGCCGCCGCTGCGGCGGGTGTAGTAGGTGTCCATCGTCTCGCCGAGGAGGCTGGCGATGTTGTCGCTGTCGGCATCGTTGTCGATCATGATGCCGCCGCCGCCGTACCCGTCGGCGAGCTGATAGTTCTCGTTGAGGCCGAGGCGCTGGAACTCGACGACGTACGGGAAGCCGCGCGCGTCGTTGTTCTGGTTGACCTTGGCGACGATCGGCGATTCCAGGACGTCCATGACGATCTCGACCTTGGAGGGGGTCGCCGGATCGGAAGGCATCCCGTAGTTGTCGCAGGCCGTGGCGGCGCCGCCCGGGGTGGCCGGGTTGCCGTCACCAGCGTGCCAGATGCCGTACTTGCCGGCACCGCCGGTGGTCTGGAAGCCGCAGAGACCGGAGGTCACGTACTCCCAGAACGGGTTCGAGCTGATGTTGTTCGAGGGCACGCTCTGCGGATGACGGAACGGAGCGAACCCGCCGTTGTTGACGTCGAAGCTCCACGGAATCTTGTCGAGCGCGGCGTTCGGCACGTTGCCGGAAAGGATGCCCTTGTCCACCGTGCCGTTCGGGAGCAGGTCGCGCTCCGTCCCGGTGAACGTGCCGGACAGGTCGAGATCCTCACCAAGCTCGTTGGTGAAGTGTCCCGCGGGAGCGCCCGAGCCTGAGAACAGGGTCGAGAACGTCACGTCCTCGCGCGGCACGATGAACCCGAGGAACGGGTCGACCGTGTCCGGCGGATCGATGACGAGGTTGCGATTCATGTCGCGAACCTCGCGGCCGCCCACCGGGTGGTCGGTCGAGTAGAACAGCTCCTCGCGGTCGGAGTTGATGGCGCTCGTGAAGGCGTAGCTCTGACGGCTGAGCTTCTTCCCCTTGGTGAGCGAATCGAGGCTCAACGTCATCGTGACCTTGCGGTTGGCCACCGAGAGACCGTTGGCAATCGTCGGGTCGACGAAGACGTGGAAGAAGATGCCGTTGGTCCCGGAGCCCGGCAGGGTCCCGAGGTTCTTCGGCGAGTCGAGAACGCGAACCGCGGCGGCGCCCGGACCGGAAGGCGTCAGGGTGGCCGTCACGTCGGCGTATGAATCGACCCTGGAGGTGTTCTGCAGCGCGATGCCGTAGTTCACGACCTCGCCCGCGTCCAGGTTCTCGTCGTTGTCGCAACCGCCATTGACCGCCAGCTGGCTGCCGAAGGCGTTGCCGCCCGCGGTCAGGAAGGCGCCGGTCATGAACTCGGGCGAGCAGTTGATCAGCGCGCGCGCCGTGACGGCCGACTGGCCGGCCGGAGCGTACGTCGCGACGATCGTGAAGTCGGTGTCGCCTTCGAGCACGCCGTTACCGGAGACGGCCGGGCCGGCGAGACGGATCGGAACCGCCGCCGAAACGGTCTGGAACGGCGCGCCGGTCGAGAAGTTGTAGCTCGACTCGGTGTCGACCACCGTGCCGGCCGTGTTCAGCACCTGGAAGGTGGTGTTCGCCTTCGACTTGGCAGTGTTCGCCGCGCCGGTGCTGTCGATAATCCGGAGGGTCGCGTTGGAGGAGCAGCCGTACCGGACCGAGTCCCAGGAAATCTGGCTGCCCGGGTACGAGGTCGGACCGGCGGGCGGAACCGCCTCGGCAAGGACCACCGGGCCCGAAACGACCAGGGCGTAGTCCTGTCCGGGCAGGTCGAGCAGGCCGTTGGCCGTGCCGCCGACTCCGTCCTCACCAGCGTCCAGCTTGAAGTTGTGGTTGGCGTCCTCGCCGTTGGCGCCCGTTCCGAGGATCGTCAGGCTGCCCGGATTGGCGCCGCCCAGACCACGCTTCACCGTCACCTGCCAGTGCCCGAGCGGGATCTGGGAGTCGGTGGAGTCGAAGTTGGCGTTCTTGTCGGACGTCAGATGCACCGCCTCGATCGGGTTGCGGAAGTCGTGCTTCTCCGTCCCGCCGCCCGTGGTCCGGCCCAGCGACCACTGGTCGGGGAAGGCGTTGGCGTTGGCGGCCGCGTGGCCGTCGTAGCTGTTGCCGTCGTAGAACACGTTGTCGTCGGCGGAATTCGCCGGGCAGGCCGAGCCATCCGGCTTCGTGTCGGCGGCCGACAGGCAGTTATCGGGACCGGGGCTGGTGACCACGAGGTCGACGTCGTTGACCAGCGGTCCACCCGAGCCGGCGGTCGAAGGACGATCCGGCCACGCCAGAGCGACCTTCAACTGCGACTGGGCCAGGGCCACACCGCCGCCCGCGAGCGTCACGACGTGATTGCCCACGACGCGGAAGTTGTGCGTCTTGCTGGTGTTGGTCGAGTTGTTCAGGAGCGGCTCGCCGGTGGCGATCGTGTCGAACACCAGGAGGCCGCTGGACGGCCAAGCCGGCTGGCTGACGGCCGCCGGGTTCAGGGTGAAATCGGCGGACCAGTTCGAGAGCGGCAGAACGTCGGTCAGAACCGCGCGGCCGAATCCCTGCTCGCTGTTGCCCATGATGCCGACGTTGACCGTGCCGCCGAGAACGCCGGCGACCGTGCCGATGTCCATGGCGCGCGTCCGGCGCAGACCCGCGATGGAGGGATCCTGGCCGGTGTTGTTCAGCCCCTCGGAGAACTTCGCCGAGGCGACGAGAGCGGCCTTGACCAGCGCGCCGGAGACGTTCGGCACGCGGTTCGCCGTGACGCGCGAACCGGTCGGGTAGAAGCCCTGGGCGAAGTAGTCACGGATGATCGCCCCGGCGCCCGTGATGTACGCGGCGGCGTAGGACGTTCCGTAGTTGCCCTCGTCCAGCTGCGCGTCGATCGGCGCGAGCAGGTCGTTGTCGTTCGAGCGGAAGACCGCGACCGCGCCGGTGTAGGAATTGCCGCCGCCGCCGAGGAAGTCGAACTGCGGCGCCTCGATGATCGGCGCCATGCGCAGCGAGGTGGTCGCCGGGCCCTTCGACGAGTAGGCCGAGAGGCTGCTCTCGCAGTCCGTCGGTCCGAACAGCGTGAAGCAGTCCGCGTTGCTGCCGCCGACCGACACGATGTTCTTGGCGGTCGCGGGCGACGTGGTCTCGATGCCGTTCGGGACGTTCGGGTTGTTGTCGATCGCCGTCCCGTTGAACAGGTCGGGGAAGACGGCGCCGGCGCGGCCCTGACGGTTGGCGTCGATCAGCTTTCCGTTGTTGCCAACCGGGGCCATGATCATGAAGTCGCGGTTGTTGTAGAGGAACGTGTCGGTGTCGACCGCGGCCTGGTCGTACTGCCCGTTGGTCAGGGCGAACTGGTCAGTGGACCAGTTCGGCACGCCGAACGGCAGGACCGCGAGGTGGACGTCGGTGCCGCCGCCGGTGACGCCCGCGCAGGGACCCACGCCACCGGTGGCGGGGCACAGCGCGAGGTTCATCCGGTCGATGATGGCGCCGGGAGAAACGTTGCCGCCCTTCTCGATCAGGCTGTTGATGAGGCAGACCGCCGTGGTCGCCGCGTCTTCCATGATGATGCGGGAGCCGCGCGCCACGCCGTCGAGGTTGGCCGAGAAGACGTGCGTCACGCGACCGTACGTGCCCTTGCTGGCGAAGACGCCGAACTGGCTGGCGTAGGCGCCGATGGCCGCGGCCACAGTGTTGCCGTGCGTGCCGCCGCCCGAAAGCTGGGCGTCGCAGCTCGTGCCGCTGTCGACGACGGTCTGGATCGCCTGGATCTTGCGGTGCGAAGGACCGAACGGCGTCAGGCCGGGGGCCACCTGGGTGGCCGTCTGCGAGAAGTTGGGGGTATCAGGCGAGATGCCGTTGTCGACGATCGCAACGATCTGCGGCGCGACCTGGGCCGAGCCGTTGTTGACGCGCGTTCCGTTCGGCTGGCCGGTCGAGTTGAGACCGCCGCCGTCGACGCCCGCGAGGTCGAACGGATGGAGGAAGTTGGTGTCCTCGGCCGAACCGCCCTGCACCGTCGGGACGTTTTCGTCGTTCTGCAGCATCCACTCGATCTGCTCTTCGATGTGGGAGACGGAGTCGAGACGGGCGATCTTCTCGATGGCGCCGTAGTGCGCCTTGGCGGAGAGCTGGCCGCCCATCGCGTTCTCGGTCACCTCGGAGACGCCGGGGATGGCCGAGATGGTGCGCGCGGCGTCCGCCGTCGTGACGCCCGGCAGCAGGGCGACGTTGATCAACAGATTCGGGTTGCTGGCGCGGGCCTTCTGGATGTACGGGTGCCCGCCCAGGTTCACGTCGATCTTCCAGGCCGGCTCCCAGGCGCGGGTCCTCTCGATCGCCGGATTGTTGCGGAGGGTGTGCATGTCCTTCGCTTCGACCGTGACCAGCAGGGTCCGGCGCGGCAGGACCGACACGATGTTCGCGCTCTGGGCGATCGACTGGATCGCGCTGTCGAGACCGCCGGAATCGATCGCGGCCTTGCTCAGCAGCACGGCGTTGAGACCGGGCCTCATCGTGCCCTTCTCCGCCTTCGAGACGTCGTTGGCGCCCCAGCGCAGCCCCGGCTTCAGGCTGCCGGTGACCGTGTCGGCGTCAGCGTCCCACGCCACGTCCCCAACCGGGGAGAGCAGCGTTCCCTCGGCCGCAGCGCCCTCGAGGCGCTTCGGAACGAGAGCGCCACCGAACGGGGAGAACTCCGCGGACGGATAGAAGGGCGTGATCTGCCCCA
>DASRAN010000086.1:0-94867 GCA_035638115.1 Patescibacteria group bacterium
CGACGAGGGGCCGGCGACCCTGGCGCGCGTCGTGGCGCGTCTGGCCTGGCGCCGGGGGCGTCGCGGTCTGGCCCGTCGCGCGGCCCTGTTCCTCGTCGCCCTGCTCTCGGCGCTCGGCCTGACCGCCGCCGCGCCGCCGACCACCGAGATGACCTATGCGCCGCCGCCCGACTACCGTTTCGCGCCGGGCGACGTCCTCAGCCTGCGTGTCTGGGACGGCGAGCGCATCGACGAGAAGCAGCTCACCGTGCAGAGCGACGGCACCGCCTTCCTGCCGATCCTGGGTCTCGGGTCGGTGGAGGTGGGCGGCAAGACGGCCCCCGAGGCCAAGCGCGACATCGAGCAGCGTCTGGGCAAGATTTACAAGGAGATCTACATCGAGCTGCTGGTGCTGCGCTACGCCGGTCATCGCGTGCACCTGATGGGCGAGGTGAAGACCACCGCGCGCATCGACAGCGGGCCCGGCGAGTGGCCGCTCGGCGGGCCGACGCGGCTGGTCTCCTTCCTCTCGGAGCACGGCGGCCCCAGCCCCGAGGCGGACCTGATGCGCGTGCAGGTGGTGCGGCGCTCGGGCGAGAAGATCGAGATCAACCTCTTCCGCGCCGTCTTCCAGCAGAGCGAGGCGGACAACCCGCCGCTCGAGGACGGCGATTTCGTCTTTGTCCCGTCGCTGGCGATGGGGACGCGCAAGGTCTACGTCCTGGGCGACGTGGGCCAGCCGGGCGTGGTCACCATCTACGACCGCATGACTCTGGTCGAGGCGCTGGCGCGCTGCGGCGGCATCAACCGCCACGGCACCTACAAGGAGATCGCGGTGCTCAAGCGCCGCGCCGATCGGCAACCGGAGATGCAGGTCGTCAACCTGCGCGAGATGGTCAAGACCGGGGACCTGAGCGGCGACGTCGAGCTCGGGCCCGGCGACGTGGTCTACGTCCCGCGCGGCGCTCTGGGCACGCTGCAGGACATCTTCTCGGTGATCAGCCCGGCGCTCAACACCATCGAATCGCTCTACATCATCGACAACTTCAACAAGGACTGACGTGAGCGCGACCTACGATCTCAACCTGCAGGACTACCTGCGCATCCTGCGGCGGCGCTGGAAGGTGGTGGCGGGCTGCTGCCTGCTCCTCGGTCTCATGACCCTGGCGCTCACCCCGTCTCCCCGCCCGGTCTACGAGGCGGCGGCGCGGGTCAAGTGGACGCGCACCGACAGCGTGGCCGGGATGTTCCTCGAGTCGTTCTCCTGGAGCCCGGGGGACGACCTCGCCACCCAGGCGCAGATCATCGCCAGCAAGCCGGTGGCGCTCGCCGCGGCGCAGCGCCTGGGCCGGATCGATCCGTCCCTGACCCTGGAGCAGGTGCTGCACGACCGCTCGCTCTCGGCGCGCCTCGAGACGGTCATCGCGTCGTACAGCGCGCATCCCATCGAGAGCACCAGCCTGATCGAGATCCGCGCCTCCTGCGACGGCCCCGACGAGGCGATCCGCGTGGCCGACGCGGTGATGGCCGAGTACATCGACCTGCACACGCTGGAGCGCAACCGCCAGGCGATCGAGGCCCGCAAGTTCGTCGAGCAGCAGGTGGCCGAGGTGGGGGATCGTCTCTCCGCCGCGGAGGAGCGGCTGGCCGGGTTCCGCGAGAAGAACGTCGGGGCGAGCAATCCCGACGCCAAGGAGATCCAGTATTTCCAGGACGAGGCGGGACGCACCGAGTCGCAGGTGGTGGCGCTCGAGTCGCTCCTCGGCGTCATCGAGGCGCGCACCGCGCCCGGCGCCGCGCCCGACCTGCTCCTCGCCGACATCCCCGAGGAAGGTCTCGCGTCGCTGCGACAGGACCTGATGAAGCTGGACGACCGCCGGCGCTCCCTGGAGCTGTTCATGGTGAGCGACGCCCCCGAGGTCCAGAAGGTCCGCGCCGAGATCGACGCCCTCACCGAGCGGCTGCGTCGGCAGGCCCGGACCGCCCTCGATCTCGCGCGCAGCCGCAAGACGACCCTCGACGCGAAGCTGGCCCGCTTCCCGCGAACCGAGCAGCGCCTCATGCAGCTGCAGCGCGACGTGGCGGTCAACGCCGAGGCCTACGAGATGCTCATGAAGAAGCGCCAGGAGGCGCTCATCCGCGAGGCCGACAAGGTGACCGAGCTGTCGGTCGTGGAGACCGCCACCCGCGCCGAGCCGCGGCACGCGCCGGGCCGCCCGCTCCGCGGCCTGGTCGGGCTCGCCGTCGGCCTGCTCCTGGGTCTGGTCGCCGCGTTCGCCTCCGAGAGCCTGGACACCTCGATCGGCACGATCGAGGACGTGGAGCAGTATCTCGACCTGTCGGTGATCGGCGTGGTGCCGCACATCGACCCGGTCGCGGTGCGTCAGGGGATCCTCGAGCACCATCCGGGTCTGGCGAACGATCCGGGCCTGGAGGGGTTCACCAGCCTGGTGACCCAGTTCGCGCCGCAGTCGCCGGTGGCGGAGGCCTTCCGGTCACTGCGCACCAACCTGGAGTTCTCGCGTCTCGGCAAGGCGGGTCGCACCTTCCTGTTCACCTCCGCCTCCCCGTGCGAGGGGAAGTCGACGACCGTCGCCAATCTCGGGGTCGCCATGGCCCAGATGGGGATGCGCACCCTGATCTGGGACTGCGACCTGCGCAGCCCGAGCCTGAATCGCATGTTCGGCGTGCCCCGCGAGCCCGGCTTCACCCACGTGGTGCTCGGGATGGCTCGGCTGGACGACGTCGTGCACCGGTGCTCCGACGCCCTCCTCGGCCGGGTGGACATGCGCTCGATGCTCACCTCGTCCGGTCTCGAGAACCTGTACATCCTGACCGCGGGGGCCCTGCCCCCCAACCCTTCCGAGCTGCTGTCGTCGGCGCTGTTCGGGGACTTCATCGGCGACGTGGCGTCGCGCTTCGACGTCATCCTGATCGACGCGCCCCCCGTCCTGCCGGTGACCGACGCCGCCATCCTGTCGACGCGGGTCGACGGCGTCATCCTCGTCTACCAGCTCGGCCGCGTCGGCCGCGCGGCGCTGCGCCGCGCCAAGGTTCATCTCGACAACGTCCACGCCACCATCCGCGGCGTCGTGCTCAACGACGTCAAAGCCGAGGTCTCGGGCTACTCCTCCGACATGCAGTACATCCGGCAGGTGTACGCCGCGCCGCCCCCGGCCCGGACCAAGGGCGGAGGAGAGTCCTCGCCGGCCCCGGTGGCCGCGATCTCAGGCCGGCGGTAGCCGTCATGACGGTCGTCGCGCGCGCCGCGCTCCCCGTCGCACGCCGCGGGTTCCTGCTCGCGGGAGCGGCCGCCGCGCTCGTGCCGATCGCGGTCTGGATCGGCCGCGCGCCCCTCACGCTGCCGCTCGTCGTCGCCTGCGGCGGCATCCTGTTCGCCGCCGTCGTGCTGCGCGCCGAGGCGGGCCTCATCATCGTCATCGGCTCGATGCTCCTGTCGCCCGAGATCGCGCTCGGATCCGCCGGTCACGGCGGGCTCGAGGCCTCGCGCAGCGTCGTTCTGCGCACCGAGGACCTGATCCTGATGCTGGTCGGCTTCGCCTGGCTGGCCCGCATGGCGATCCACAAGGACCTGGGCGCGGTGCGGCGCACTTCGTTGAACGGCGCCATCGGCGCCTACGTCGCCTGCTGCCTCCTGTCGACGCTGCTTGGTATCGAGGCGGGACGGCTCCACCCCGCGGTCGCCCTGTGCTACGTCCTGAAGTACGTCGAGTACTTCTTCATCTTCTTTATTACGGTCAACTACGTGCGCACGCCCCGGCAGATGGAGCGCCTCCTGGCGGCGCTCCTGGTGACCGCCGCGCTCATCACGCTGTACGCCTGGTGGCAGATCCCTTCGGGCGCGCGTCCGTCGGCGCCTTTCGAGGGCGCCACCGGCGAGCCGAACACGCTGGGCGGCTACCTGGTGCTGATCTTCTCGATCGCCTGCGCCCTGGCGCTCGAGGCGCCCAACAGCCGGGTGCGCACGGCCTGCGGCCTGCTGTGCGCCGCCATCGTCCCGGCGCTGCTCGCGACGCTGTCGCGCAGCTCCTGGCTCGCGTTCCTGGCGTCGCTTGGCGCGCTGGTGCTCCTCCTCCCCCGCCGCACCCGCCTGCTGGGGGCCGCGACGGCGGGCGCCGTGCTCCTGTGTCTGTTCATGCCGGGGAGGATCGAGGATCGACTGGCGTACACCTTCACCTCCACCGCCAGCGCCAGCGAGTCGCTGCAGGTCGGCCGCCTCCACCTGGATACCTCGTCGTCGGCGCGCATCGCGTCATGGAGCGCCGCGCTGCAGGGCTGGAAGCAGCATCCCGTCCTCGGCTGGGGGGTCACCGGCTTCGGGTTTCTCGACGCGCAGTACTTCCGGGTCCTGGTCGAGATCGGGCTGGTCGGATTCCTCGCCTTCTCGGTCCTGGTGCTCGCCTGCCTGCGCGCCTTCCGCCGCGCGCGCGCGACGCTTCGCGCCCCCGTGGCGCGCGCCCTGGCGGCGGGCATGCTGGCCGGTCTCGCGGGGATCCTGGTCCATTCGATCGGCACCAACACGTTCCTGCTCATCCGGATCATGGAGCCGTTCTGGATGCTCACCGGTCTCGTGATCGCCGCCACCGGGATCGAGGCGGAGGCCTCATGAGACGACCGGGCACCGGTGCCGCGCTCCCCGAACCGGGCGCCGGCGAGCGCCGCGTGGCGGCCCGCTCGGTCGCCTGGGGCGGGATCGAATCGGCGACCTCGGCCGCCGTCGGTCTGCTGCTCACGCCGCTGGTCCTGCGCGTCGCGGGGCTGGAGGGACTCGGTCTCTGGGGCGCCGCGTGGTCTCTGGCGCACACCGCCGGTCTGGTCGATCTGGGCATCGGCGCCTCGTACACCCGCTTCACGGCGCGGGCGCTGGCCTCGGACGACGCCCGCGAGCTGAACGAGACCGTGTCGCTCGGCGTCGCGTTCCATCTCACGCTCGCGGCGGCGATCGCGCTGCCGGCGATGCTCCTGGGGCCGCGTCTGCTGGAGCGCGTCGCCCCGGGCAGCCCGCGTCTCCCCGAGGCGCGCGTGGTGCTGGCCTGCACGCTCGCCACCGTCCTCCTGCGCGGCGTCCTGTCGGTCTATCGCGGCGTCGTCGCCGGGGCGCAGCGCACCGATCTCCTGGCCCGCATCGGAAGCGCCGCCTCGCTCATCGAGGGCGCGGGCGGCGCCATGGCACTCGCTCTCGGGGCGGGTCTGCGGGGCATGGCGATCAACTCGCTTCTCGTCGCCGTGGGGACGAGCGCCGCGGAGGCCTGGGCCGCGCACCATCTCTGCCGCGCGCTGCGGGTGCGGCCGTTCGTCGTGAGGCGGAGGCGCGGCCTTTCGCTATTGGCCTTTGGCTCGCGCGTCCAGGTGACGCGTGCCTTCGAGATCCTCGGCACCCACGCACCCCGGCTGGTGCTGGCCGCCGGCCCGGGGCTGGCCGCCGCCGGGGCGTACGATCTCGCGGCCCGGCTCGCGGGCGTCGTCGGTCTCGGCGCGGCGCTGCCGCTGCGGGTCATCCTGCCGCTCGCGGGGCATCTCGACGCGCGCGGCGAGCGCCGGCGTCTCGAGACGCTGCTCGAGCACTCCAGCCGCTACGTCGCCCTGCTCGCCATGCTCCCCGCGACGGCGATCCTGGTCTCGGCCGGGGCGCTTCTGGTCGCCTGGACAGGCCGCGCGGCGCCGCCCGAGTGCGCCGCGACGGTGCGTCTCCTGGCGCCCGCCGCCGCGATCGCCTTCTCGGCCGCGCCGCTGCGGCTCCTGGTGCGTGGTCTCGGCCGAGCCGGGATCGAAGCGCTCTCGACCGCGGCCGGCACCGGCATGCAGCTCGCCCTTCTCGTGCCCGCCGCGGCGCGCGCCGGCGCGCTCGGCGCGGGAGGCGCCGCCCTCGCGGGCTCCGTGGTCTCCGCCCTGACGCTCGCCGCCCTCGTGGCGCGCGCGCCGGTCGGCGTCGATCCCGGCGTGGCGGCGCGGGCCGTCGCACGCGTCCTCCTGGGCGCGGTCTGCGCCACGGCGGCGGGGATCGGGCTCGCGATCGTCCTTCCCGCCTCCGCCGCGAGCGGCCGGACACCGGCCCTGGCGCTGCTCTGCCCCCGGCTCGCCGCGCTGACGGTCGTCTTCGCCGCCGCGGCCTGGTTCACCGGAGCGTTCCGCTCGGACGATCTCGCGGTGGTGCGCGACGCCTTCCTCCCGGCGCGCGCCGCGCTGCGTCCCGCGCCCTCGGGGGCGCCGCCGGGGACGGCGTCATGAGAGTCCTCCTGTCGGGCGCCTTCAACCCCGCCTTCGAGGCGCTGCCCGAATACCTGGCCGCGGCTTTACGCGGACTGGGGCACGAGGTGACGCTGTTCGATCACCGGTCGTTCCTGCTGCCGGGACGGATCCGCGAGCGCTCGTCGCGCCTGGAGCGCTGGGACCGCGCGCGGCTCAACCGCGCCTTCCTGGCACTGGCGCGCCGCCGGAGGGCGGAGCAGGTGATCGTCAACCAGGGCATGACGATCGCCCCCGCCACGCTTCTGGAGCTGCGCTCCGGCGGGGTGCGCTGCGTCAACTGGTTCTCCGACTTCCCGGCGCAGTTCGAGGAGGGGCTCGCGGCGGCGCCGGCCTACGACGCGTTCCATCTCGGATCGTCCTGGGCGGCCGAGCGGCATCGCGAGCGAGGTCACACGGGGGCCGCCTGGCTGCCGTTCGCGTGCGACCCCGCCGTCCACACGCCCGCGTCCGGCGACGAGCCCGCGGCACAGGAGGCCGCCCGCGTGGTCTTCGTCGGATCGCACTACCCGGAGCGCCAGATCCTCCTGCGGCACCTGCGCGGGCTCCCGGTCGACGTCTGGGGTCCCGGATGGGAGCGCGCCGCCTCCGATCCCCACGTCGCGCCGATGCTGCGCGGCGGCGCGCTGCGTCCCGCCGCCTGGCGACGACTGTTCGTCGGCGCCGCCGCGGTGCTCAACATCCATTACGGCGCCTTCGGCCCGGTCTGGTCGTCGGGCGAGATGGCGAACACGCGGGTGTTCGAGATCCTCGGCTGCGGCGCCCTTCAAGTGGTCGATCGCCAGAAAGACACGATGCGGCTGTTCCGTGACGGGGAGCAGCTCCTCGCCTTCGGGAGCGGCGAAGAGCTGCGCGCGCGCGTCGAGGAGGCCCTCGGCGATCCGGCGCGCGCCCGCGCCGTCGCCGCCGCCGGGCGGCGGGCGGTCCTCGCCGGTCACACCTACGCCGATCGGGCCCGCGTGCTCCTCGGGCAGGCGGCGTTCGCGGCGCGCGGGCCGCTCGCGGCGCCGGCGCCGCTGGCCGCCGTGACCGGAGGACGCGCATGAGACCGGTGCGCGTGGTGCACGTGGTCGAGGCGATGGGGCTCGGCGGTCTGGAGCGCGTGGTCGCCACTCTGGTGCGCGGCGCCTCGTCGCGCTTCACCGCCGAGGTGCTGGCGCTGGCGGGTGGAGGCGTCGTGGCCGACGAGCTGATCGCGGCGGGCGCGACGGTACGCGCGCTGGCGCTGCGGGACTATTACCCGCACAGCGTCCTGCGCGTGGCGCGCGCCCTGGTCGTCGCGCGCGCCGAGCTGGTCCATACGCACGGCCACTTCGCCGGCGTCGCGGCGCGCTTGGCGGCGCGACTCGTCGGGGTCCGCACCATCGTCCACCACCTGCACACCTGCGACAACGGTCTGCGCCCGCGGCATCGCCGGTTGGAGCGGCTCCTGGCGGCGGTCAGCCAGCGCGTGGTCTGCTGCTCCGGCGCCGTGGCGCGCCACGCCGCCGCCGACCTCGGTCTGCCCGATCGCCTCCTGACGGTGGTGCACAACGGGATCGACCCGGCCCCGCGGGTCGAGCGGTCTGAAGCGAGGCACCTCCTGGGCGACCCCCAGCCGCCCCTGGTCGGCTGCGTCGGGTCGCTCACGACGCACAAGGGCCAGGCGGTCCTGCTGCGCGCCTTCGCGGCGACGTCCCGCGAACCGGCGGGCCCGGCCAGCCTGGTCCTCGTGGGAGAAGGCCCGGAGCGCCAAGCCCTCGGGAAGCTGGCCGAGGAGCTCGGCATCGCCGCGCGCGTGCGCTTCCTCGGCGCCCGCGCCGACGCGCGGCGGCTCCTGCCCGGTCTCGATCTCTTCGTGACCCCTTCGATCGGCCGCGAGGGGCTGTCGCTGGCGACGCTCGAGGCGATGGACGCCGGACTCCCGGTCGTCGCCAGCCGGCTCGGCGGTCTCGTCGAGGTGGTCGACGAGAACCGCACCGGACTGCTCGTTCCCGAAGGCGACGCGCCGGCCATGGCCGGCGCGATGACGTCGATTCTGTCCCGCACGGACCGCGGTCTCGGCCTCGGCGCGGCCGGTCGCGCGAGAGTCGAGCGCGAGTTCCGCTCCGCGGCGATGGTCGGCCGGGTGGAATCCCTCTACGAGGTGGCGCTTGAGCGCAACGTGCGCGCCGCCTGAGCGGCGCAGGGTCCTCCTCGTGACGGAGCGCGCCGACTTCTTCGGCGGCGGGCAGCGCAGCCTGCTCGACCTTGCCGTCGCGCTCCGGGGCTCGCCGTTCGCGCCGGTCGTCGTCCTGCCCGGCCCGGGACCGCTCACCACGATGCTTCACGCCGCGGGGATCGAGACCCGCCCGCTTCCCCTGCCGCCACCCGGACCGCTGCGCATGGCCAGGGCGGTCCCGGCCCTGCGCGCGCTCGTCGGTCTGGTCCGTCTGGAGAACGCGGCGGTTCTGCACAGCGACGCCCCGCGCGCGGCGCTCTACGCCGGGCTGGCCGCGCGCCTGTCGGGTCGGCCGCACCTCTGGCACCTGCGCGCCTCGGTGACCCGCTCGCCGTTCGCCGACCGGGCGATCCTGGCGATCACCGATCGCGTCGTCGCGGTGTCGCGCGCCGCCGCCGCGCGCAGCGGGCCGGTGTCGCGGTTCCGCGCCAAGGAGATCGTCCCGACCGGGATCCCGTTTCCGGCGCACCTCGATCGCGCCGCCGCGCGACGCGTTCTCGGTCTTCCCGCGGAGCCGTTCATCGCGGGCGTCGTCGGCCGCGTCGAGCCGGACAAGGGCGGTGACGACGCGATCGCGGCGTTCGCGGCCCTGCGCGCCGTCGTCCCCGGCGCGATCCTGGCGTTTCTCGGCGCATGCGACGAGCGTGGCGTCTTTTTCGCTGCGCTCCGGCGCCGCGCCGGCGAAGCGGGATGCGGGGACGCGGTGCGCTTCCTCGGCGAGCGAGCCGACGCGGCACGCCTGCTCGCCGCGTTCGATCTCATCCTCCACCCCTCCCGCCACGAGGCGCTCCCGCGCGTGCTCATCGAGGCGCTGCAGTCCGGCGTCCCGGTCGTCGCTTACGCGGTCGGCGGCGTGCCCGAGGTCATCGAGGACGGGCGCACCGGCGTGCTGGTGGCGCCGAGCGACGCGGGGGCCCTGGCCGCCGCGGCCGCGGCCCTCGCCGCCGATCCCATCCGGCGCGCGCGCCTGTCCCACGCGGGTCCCCCGCGGGCGCGGGAGCGCTTCTCGATCGAAACCATGAGCACGGCGCTGACGCGGATCTACGCCGAGCTGGCCGGGATCGCCCTCCCCCCCGCGCTCCGGGAGGTCGCATGAGCCGCGTCGCGACCATCGATCGCGCCCGCCGGCCGACCCGGCCCTGTCCCCTGTGCGGACCGCGGGACGTCGTGCCCGGCGACGCCGCGCGCCCGCTCCCTCCCCGGCCGGTGGTCTGCGCCGCCTGCGGGCTGGTGTTCGTCGATCCGGTGCCGGACGATGCCGTCTCCGAATCGACCTATGACTCCGGCTATTACGAGCCCTGGCAGGGTGAGCAGGCCTCCTCCCGCCGCCGGATGTGGCGACGCCGGCTGGCCCTGCTCCGGCGCCGGCAGCCGGCCGGCTCGCTCCTCGACGTCGGATGCGGCGACGGCCAGTTCCTGGAAGCGGCGCGCGCGCAGGGCTGGCGCGCCGACGGGATCGAGTTCTCCCCCGAAGGGGCGCGGCGCGCCGCGGCGCGGCTGGGACGTCCGGTCGCGGTCGGAGATCTGGCGCGCACCACGCACCTGAAAGGTCCCTTCGATGTCGTCACCCTCTGGCACGTCGTCGAGCACCTGGTCGACCCGCGCCCCATGCTGGAGGCGGCACGCAGCCGGCTGCCTCCGCGCGGCCTCCTGGTCGTCGCGGTGCCGAACCTCGACAACCTGCCGATGCGGGTCGCCTACCGACTGGCGCGCGGACGGGCGCTGCCGCTGTACGAGGCCGGATGGAGGGAGCCGCATCTGAGCCACTTCGACGCCGTGACGCTGCGCGCGCTGCTGCGCGGCGCGGGCTTCGACGCCATCGAGATCATCCCCGACCGCTGCGCTCTCGAACCGGCCAAGCGCGCCATCGACGCCGTCGCCGCGGCGCTCGGCGCCCTGGGCGGCCGTCTCCTGACCGACGCCATCGTCGCCTTCTCCCGGAGGACACCATGAACGAGCCCCGGACACCCAACCCGCCGGACGCGGAGCCGGTCGCCGATCCGATCACGACGCCGGTCGCGCCGGTCGAGCCCCTCGCAGCGGTCCCCGCCGACGAAGGGACGGTGCTTCCTCCCGACGCGATGCTCGACGTGCGTCTGCGCCGTGCGGGGCATCGGATCCTCCTCGCCGTCCGCGCGCCGCTCCTGCTGGCGTGGGGCCTCCTCCGCCGGCGCGCGGCGCCCCCCGTGCCTTCGCTGGTGCAGCGGATCCTCGTGGTGCGCACCGATCGCCTGGGAGACATGGTCCTCACCACCGGGGCCCTCATGGACCTGCGCGCCCACTACCGCCACGCCCGCATCACCGTGCTGGCGCCCGCCGGCGCCCTCGGTCTTCTCGAGGGGCACCCGGCGGTCGATCACCTGGTGCCGCTCGCCGGGCGTCTGCCGTCCGAGCTCGCGGGGCGATTCGACATGGCGATCGACTTCACGCCGGACGAGAGCCTGTCCGGCGCGCGTCTGGTCGCGGCGACGCACGCCGCCTGGCGCGCCGGATTCGCGGCGGGCGGCCGGCAGGCATTCTTCACGCTGCCCTCCCCGCCCGCGCGCGCCGACCGGCACATCGTCGAGCTCAACCGCGATCTGCTCGAGGCGCTCGGGGTGACGCGCCGCGATTCCGAGCCCGCCCTGCCGGTGAGCGAACAGGAGCGCGCCCGCGCGCTGGCGCGATGCGCGGCGCTCGGCGCGGCGCAGCCGCGGGTCCTCATCCATCCGGGCGGCCACTACGAGAGCCAGCGCTGGCAGGCGGAGCGCTTCGCCGAGGTGATCGCGCGGCTGACCGAGAGCCTGGGCGCCGCCTGTCTGGTCGCCTGCGGCCCGGACGAGGAGGAGCTGTCGCGCCGCATCGTGGAAGCGACCCCCGACGCCCTGCCGCTCGGCCCCCTCGGCGTCCGCGAGCTGGTGGCGCTGACCTCGGTCGTCGATCTCTTCCTGGGGAACAACTCCGGCCCGCTGCACATCGCGACGGCACTCGGCGTGCCCAGCCTGTCGCTGGCCGGCCCGACCGACCTGCGGCGGTTCGCGCCGCGCGGACCCGCCGCGCGCGTCATGACCCGCGCCGTGTCCTGCTCCCCCTGCGGGCGCGGCCGCTGCTGGCATCACACCTGTCTCGCGTCGATCGAGGCGCGCGAGGTGGCGGAGGCGGCCCGTCTCCTGCTGGACCGCGCGCCGGAGCGGCGGGCCGCATGAACGTGTGGATCGCCGGATGACCGAACGGTTCCGCGTCCTGCACCTGGTGACCCGCCTGGAGCGCGGCGGGTCCTCCGACTGCACGCTCTGGCAGGCGATGGGCGCCGCCCGCCGCGGCTGCGAGGTGACGGTGGCCAGCGGTCCGACCGGCCGGCCGACCCCGCTGCTCGACGTCGCGCGTCGCGTGCCGGGACTCGGGCTCGTCCCGATCCTCCCGCTCGGGCGCGCGCCCCACCCGGTGCGCGACCTGCGCGCCCTGGCGGCGATCGTGGCGCTGCTGCGGCGCACGCGCTTCGACGTCATCCACCTGCACACCTCGAAGGCCGGGGCGCTCGGGCGGGTGGCGGCCGCCCTGACCGGGCAGACAAGGCGCGTCATCCACCAGCCTCACGGTCATCTGTTCTACGGCTACTACGGCCGCGCCGGAACGGCCCTGGTGCTGGCGGCCGAGCGCTGGCTGGCGCGCTTCGCCCGCCTCCAGGTCACGCTGACCGACGCGGGCACCGAGGAGCACCTCCGTCACGGCATCGGCCGCCGCGAGCAGTACCGCACCCTTCCGTCGGGCGTCGATTTCCGCGGGCTGCGCGACGCCCGGAGACGGCGCGACGCCTGCCGGAGACGTCTCGGGTTTGCGCGTGACGATTTCGTCATCGGCGCGCTGTGCCGGCTCGAGGCGATCAAGGGGACCGGGGATCTGGTCCGTGCATTCATGGGTCTGGCACCTTCGCGGCCCCGGCTGCGTCTGTTCATCGCCGGGGAGGGGCCGCAGCGTCCCGAGCTGCTGAAACTGATCCACGCGGGCGGTCTGCAGAACCGGGCGACGATTCTCGGAGGCTGGGCCGATCCGCTCGAGATCCTGCCGGCCTGCGACGCCGTGGTCCTGGCGTCCAGGAACGAGGGGATGGGACGCGCCCTGGTCGAGGCGATGGTCATGGCCATCCCGGTCGTCGCCACCGCCGTCGGCGGGGTCCCCGATCTCCTCGAAGAGGGCCGCGCCGGCCTGCTGGTCCCTCCCGGGGACCCCGTGGCCCTGGCCGGGGCCCTGGCCCGTCTTGTGGACGACCCGGGCTTCGCCCTGGCGCTCGGCCGGACGGGACATGCCCGATCCCTCTCGTACGGCGCCGGAAGGATGGTCCACTCGATGCTGCGGCTCTACCGGGAGGTGGCGGCATGAACCGGGAACGCCCGGTTGCCGCCGGCCCTCCGCGTCCCTATCTTCCGCATGGGCAGGGGGTTCGGCGCATGGGCGTCCGCTTCGGGCGGGCGGCGGCGCCGACGCCCGCGTCGTGGTGGGAGGTCGCGTCGTGAGGCTCGCCGCGCATCAGCCGCAATACATGCCGTGGCTCGGCTATTTCGACAAGATGGCGCGTGCCGATCGGTTCGTGCTGCTCGACACGGTGCAATACAAGAAGAACGAGTGGCAGAACCGGAACCGGATCCGGACCGCCTCGGGCTGGCAGTGGATCACGGTGCCGGTCCGCTACCGCTTTCCCATGCGGATCCGGGACGTCGCGATCGATCCGACCTCGCCCTGGCGGCGCAAGCAGGGCGCGGCGCTGCGGCAGTCGTACGCCGCGGCGCCGTACCGTGACGCGATCCTGCCCCTGCTCGACGCGCTCCTCACCCGGCCGATCGACGACCTCGCGACCCTCAACCTCGAGAGCGTGCGGCTCCTGGCGCGGCTGCTCGAAGTGCGCACCCCGGTCGTGCTCGCCTCGACGATCGACGGGATTCCGGAGGGCGCCGACGAGCGCCTCATCGCCCTCTGCCGCTCCCTCGGGTGCGACACCTACCTCGCCGGCCAGGGCGGTCACGGCTACATGGACCTGGATCTCTGGCGGCGCGCCGGCGTGCGGGTCGAGTTCCAGGATTTCCACCACCCGGTCTACCCGCAGTGCCACGCCGGGTTCGAAGCGTGCCTGTCGGCGATCGATCTGCTGATGCAGCGCGGCACGGGCGCGGCGGCGGTGCTGCGCGGCGCCTTTCCGAGGGCGGCATGAACATCCTGGCGATCGGCGCGCATCCCGACGACATCGAGTTCGGCTGCGGCGGCACGCTCGTCAAGTACGCCCGCAAGGGGGCCGAGATCGATCTGATGGTGATGACCGACGGCTCGCGGGGGGGCCGCGCCCGGGTGCGCCGGCGGGAGCAGGAGGAGGCCGCCGAGGTCCTGGGCGCGGCGCGCGTCCACTGGGGCGGTTATCGCGACACGCTCCTCCCCTCGGTGCGCCACCTGATCGATCGGATGGAGAAGGTGATCCGTCGCACGCCGCGTGACTTCATCTTCGTCAATTTCCCCGAGGACACGCACCAGGATCACCGCTACGTGGCGCGCGCCGCGATCTCCGCCACCCGCTGGGCCCGGAACGTCCTGTTCTACGAGGGGCCGACCACGGTGAACTTCACGCCGACCGTGTTCATCGACATCGCCGAGGAGATCGCCGTCAAGATCGACGCCCTGCACCGGCACACCAGCCAGATCGCCAAGACCCGCATCGAAGGGACGCCGATCAGCGAGATCGCCCAGGCGTCGGCCCACTTCCGCGGCGTCCAGGGGCGGGTGCGCTGGGCCGAGGGGTTCGCGCCCCTGCGGCTGTTCATCAACATCTCACCGGCCGAGGAGCATCGCAGCAAGAAGACGGGGCCCCGGAGGGCGGCGTGAGCGGCCTCGCGGCGCGCCGCCCCGGCGAGCCGCGGCCCGCGGGGCGTCGCGTGGTGCCGCACGCGCGTCCCTGGCTCGGCGTCGACGAGGAGCAGGCGGCGATCCGGGTGCTGCGACAGGCGCGGCTCGCTCCCGGGGCGGAGGCCGCGCGTCTCGAAGGGCTGGTCGCGCGTCTCGCCGGCGCCGCCGACGCGGTGGCGGTCGGGTCGGGGACCCTGGCGCTGAGCCTGGCGCTCGAGGGGCTCGGCGTCCGCAGGGACGATCATGTCGCGGTGCCGGCCTACGCCTGCGCCGCCCTGCTGCACGCGGTCTTCGCGGTGGGCGCCCGTCCGCTGATTTGCGACATCGAGCCCGACGGCCTGGCGATCGACCCCGACGACGTCCGCCGCCGGGCCACGTCGCGCCTGGCCGCCCTCGTCCTGGTGCACCCGTTCGGATGGCCCGTGCCGATCGAGCCGTACCGCGCGCTCGGACCCGCCATCATCGAGGACTGTGCCCAGTCGCCGGGGGCCAGTTTCGGGCGCCTGCCGGTCGGCGCCCGCGGCGACGCCGCGATCTTCTCCTTCGGCCCGACCAAGCCGGTCACCTGCGGCGGTCCCGGCGGCGCGCTCGCCGCGCCGGTGGCGCGTCTGGTCCGCGAGGCGCGCGAGCGGGTCACGCACGACGAGCGCGAGGACGCGCATCCGCGGCTGAACGGGCTGATGGGCGACCTGCACGCCGCCATCGCCGTCACCCAGATCGGAAGGCTCCCGGAGATCGTGGCGCGCCGCCGCGCGGTGGCCGAGCGCTACGATCGGGCCTTCGCCGACCTGCCGATCGAGAAACCGCGCCCGCCCGCGGGCGGCCGCCCGGTCCACCATCGCTACCTGTTCAGGCTCCATGAGAGGCGGGCCGGGCGCGGCGCCCAGGGCGATCTCCCGCGTGCGGCGGAGACCATCGCCGTGCTGCAGTCCGCCGGGGTGATGGCGCGCCCGCCGGTCTTCCGGCCTCTGCACACGCTGCTGCCCGGCGCCGCCCCCTGCCCCGTCGCCGACGAGGCGCACGCGCGGTGGATCTCGCTGCCGTTGTCCGCCGCCTTCACGGAGCCCGAGGTCGAGTACGTCGTCGACCAGGTGCGCGCATGCCTCTCGCGGCGCTGATCGCGGCGGGCATCTGGTTCCTTCTCCGCCCCCCGATCGCGGGGCCCCTCGAAATCGGCGCCGCCGCGTTCCTGATCGCCTACGGTCTGACGCCCGGCGTGCGCCTCATGGCGCTGGGCGCCGGCGCGCTGGATCATCCCGACGCGCGCAAGACCCACGCGAGCCCCACACCAAGGCTGGGGGGCGTCGCGGTGATCGCCGCCTTCATCATGGTCACCGGCCGGCGCGCCGTCGCCGATCCGGAGCTGCTCGCCATCGGTATCGCCGCCCTCGTCCTGATGGCGGCGGGCGCTCTCGACGATCTGCGCGGTCTCTCGGCGCGCTGGCGGCTGCTGTTGCAGGTCGGCTGCGCCGCCGGCGTCATCGGGGCCGGGGTCCAGCTGCACCTCCTGCCGGGGCCGACCGGTCACGCGGTCGACTTCGTCCTCAGCATGATCTGGATCATCGGGATCACCAACGCCTACAACTTCATCGACGGCATCGACGGTCTGGCCACCGCGCTGGGGGCGCTGCTCTCGCTGCTGCTCGCGATCGCCGCCGCCTCCGCCGGGCAGACGTCGCTGATCCCGGTCTGCGCGGCGCTCTCCGGCGCCCTGCTCGGATTCCTGCCGCACAACCTGCGGGCCGGAAAGCCGGCGTCGATCTTCCTGGGTGACGCGGGCAGCGCCTGCATCGGCTTCGTGCTCGCGAGTCTGGCGATCAAGGAGGACTGGACCGACGGCGACCCGCTGGTCTCCCTCGCCGTGCCGAGCCTGATCTTCAGCGTGCTGATCTACGACATGGTGCAGACCACCATCGTCCGGATCGCCTCCGGCAGGGTACGGACCTTCCGCCAGTGGATCGACTACACCGGCCGCGATCACATCCATCACCGCCTCACGGTCGTGCTGGGCGGTCCGCGACGCGCGCTGGCGCTGATCCTCGCCCTGGCGCTGGGGCTCGGTCTGTCGGCGCTGGGGCTGCGGGGCGGCGCCGGCGGCCAAGCGCTGGTCTTCCTGCTGCACGGGATGCTGATCCTCCTGGTGGTCGAGATCCTGGTCGGAGCCGCGAGGCCGCGGGCCGGAGGCCCGGAGCCCGGAAACCGATGAGCCGCCCCGGCGTCCTGATGGCGGTCAACGACTTCCCGCCGATCCTGGGCGGCGAGTCGACGCTCTACTTCGCTCTGGCGCGCCACCTGCCGGCCGCGGAGGTGGTCGTGATGGCCCCGCACGCCGGCGGCGATCACGACTTCGACGCGCGTCTGCCGCTCGAGGTGGCGCGCCGCTACCTGCCGGCGCACTCGGGAGGCGCCTCGCGCGCCGCCCGCGGCGTGTGCGCCGCCTGGCACCTCGGCCGGCTCCTGCTCAACCGCCGGTTCCGCTACCTGGTCTGCGGCCAGCTTCTGTCGCTCGGCGTGCCGTCGCGGCTGATGTCGCGACTGAGCGGAGTGCCGTACGCGGTTTTCGTCCACGGCGCCGACCTGTTCGACTATCACGACCGGCCGCCGTGGGGCCGGCTGGCGCGCTGGGTGGTGGAAGGGGCCGACACCGTGGTGGTGAACAGCCGCTTCACCGGCGCCCTGGTCGAGCGGCTGCTGCCGGGAGCCGCGCGCCGCATCGTGGTGCTGCCGATGGGCGTCGACGCCACGACCGAACCGGAACCCGGGCAGATCGAGACGCTGCGCGCCCGTTACCGGCTGGGAGGCCGCCCGGTCCTGCTGAGCGTGGCGCGCCTGGCGCCGGTCAAGGGACACGATCTGGTCATCGCGGCGCTGCCCGAGCTCCTGCGTCGCGTTCCCGACCTGGCGTACCTCGTCGTCGGAGCCGGGCCGGAGCGCTCCGCGCTGGAACGGCAGGCGGAGCGATGCGGGGTGCCTCGCCAGGTGATCTTCGCCGGCGCGGTGCCGCGCGAGGAGCTGGCCGCGCATTACCGACTCGGCACGATCTTCGTGCTGCTCAGCCGGCAGACCAACGCGTACGACGGGCTCGAGGGCTTCGGCCTGGCCTTTCTCGAAGCCGCCGTCCAGGGACTGCCGTGCGTGGGCGGGATGTCCGGAGGCGTGCCGGAAGCGGTGCGCGACGGAGTCACCGGATTCCTGGTCCCGCCGGAGGATCGGGGCCAGGTGGTCGCCGCGATCGCGCGGCTCCTCGAGGATGAGGAGCTGCGATCGCGCATGTCCGTGGCGGCGCGTCTCTGGGCCGCCACGCACACCTGGGCGCGCTCGGCGCACGCCCTGCGCGCCCTCTGGACGGAGAGCTGACGTCGTGTGCGGCCTCGCGGGGGAGTTCGCGTTCGACGACGAGCCGGTCACCCACGACTCGGTCAAGCTGATGACCGACGCCCTGATCCATCGCGGGCCGGACGAGGGCGCGGTGCGGCTGCTGGGACCCGGCGTCGTCCAGGGTCGCGCCTGCGCCGGTCTCGGGCACCGCCGCCTCAAGGTGATCGATCTCACCTCGGCGGCGGCGCAGCCGATGCGCGATCCGCTCGATCGCGGCTGTCTGGTCTACAACGGCGAGCTGTACAACGCGCCGGAGCTGCGCCGCGAGCTGGAGGGGCGCGGCGTCCGCTTCCGGTCGCGCTCCGACACCGAGGTCGTCCTGATGGCGCTTCTGACCTTCGAGCCCGAGGAGGCGCTCCTGCGCTTCAACGGGATGTTCGCCCTCGCCTTCTGGGACGCGGCGCGGGCCCGGCTCCTCCTGGCGCGCGATCGATTCGGCGAGAAGCCGCTCTACTACGCCCGCACGCCCGGACGGCTGCTGTTCGCCTCCGAAATCGAGGCCCTGGTGGCGCAGGGGGACATCCCGCTCGACGTCGATGACGAGGCGATCGAGCTGTTCCTGACGCTCGGCTACATCCCGGCGCCCTGGAGCATCTACCGCGCCATCCGCAAGCTGCCGCACGCTTCCTGCCTGACCGCCGACGCGGGCGGCCTCCGCGGTCCGTCGCGCTATTACCGGCTCGAGGAGCGTCTGCGGCGCGGCGAGCCGCCCCCGGCCGGCGAGGCCGTGCGCGCGGCGCTCGAGGCCGCGGTGCGACGCCGCCTCGAGTCGGACGTGCCGCTGGGCGCCTTCCTGTCGGGCGGCATCGACTCCTCCGCCGTCGTCACCTTCATGCGCCGCTGCCTCGCGGACCCGCCGCACACCTATTCGGTCGCCGTCCCGGACAACGTCTTTCTCGACGAGGCGCCGATGGCGCGCCGGCTCGCGGGCGAGCTCGGGACGGTGCACCAGGAGATCGCGATCGACGCCGCCGCCCTGCGGCGCGAGATCCCGAAGGCGCTCGGCGCCTTCGGCGAGCCGTTCGCCGATTCGAGCGCCATCCCCTGCTCGGTTATCGCCCGGGAGGCGCGCCGCACGCTGACCGTCGCGCTCTCCGGCGACGGCGGGGACGAGGTGTTCGGCGGCTACCGCCTGTACCGCGCCCTCGCCTTCGCCCGGCACCTGGAGCGCATCGGCGCGCCCGGGCGGACCGCGGCCGCGGCGCTGCTTCGGGGGCTGCCGGCGCGCCAGGGAGGCGGCCTCGCCGGGTTCGTGCACCGCGGACGCAAGCTCCTCGACGGGCTGTCGGACGGTCTCGCGGCCACGCACGCCGCCTGGGCCTCCATCATCCCGACCGAGGAGCGCTCCGGTCTTCGTCCCGGGACGCGTGATCGGAGTCTGGCCCGCTCCTTGTTCGAGGAGCGGCAGGCGCGCTTCGGCGGCGGGATCGACAGCGTCCTGGCGGTCGAACTGGACCTGTCGCTGCCCGACGACATGCTGACCAAGGTCGACCGCACCAGCATGCGGCACGCGCTGGAGATCCGCGCGCCGTTCCTCGACCCCGAGGTGGTGGAGATGGCGCTCGCGCTCCCCGCGCGGGCCCACTTCACGTCGCGCGCCGGCAAGCGGCTGCTGCGGCAGGCCTTGCGCGGCACGGTTCCCGACCGGGTGCTCGACGCTCCCAAGCGCGGCTTCGAGGTGCCGGTCGGCGACTGGCTGGCCGGCCCGCTCGCCGCGCTCTGGCGGGCGCGCATCGCGGCGGCCGACCTGCCGGGAGTGTTCGGCGTCGACGCGCGTGTCGCGCTCGACTGGCACGAGGAGCACGTGCGTCGCCGGGCCGACCGCGGCAAGGCCCTCTGGGCCCTCCTGGTCCTGAGCCACTGGCAGGACGGCGTCCGGCCGGAGCACTCGGCCGCCGCGGCGCGCGGCCGCGGCGCGCGGCTGGTCTACGTCCTGGGCGCCGGAATCGACCCCGCGCTATCCTGACCTTCCGGCGCGCCACGTCCGCGCCACTCCAGGGAGGTCTCCATGCCACGCCCAACGTCCGCCGCCGGCCCGGCCGCCGTCATCCTCGCGCTCGTCGTCCTGCTCGGCGTCCTCCCCGCCCGCGTCGCGGCCGAGGACGCGGTGCGCAGCGTGCGCGTCGTCAACCTGCCGCCCGTCCAGCACGTCACAGGCACGGTGGCGATCGACGGCACCATCGCGCACGCGAGCCTGGTCGCGTTCAAGGATCTCTCGGTGCCGCCGGTCGAGCCGACCGAGACGGGACGGCTCATCGACGGCGGCACGCTGCAGGCGAGCGGCTTCACCGGCCTGGTCCTGAGCCTGAGCGCGCGGGCCGGCGGCCGCGCTCTGCGCAGCGGGAACATCGGCGTGCTGCTGATTCCGGACGAGGACGCGATCGTCAAGGCGTTCGACGAGGACGGGCAGGTGCTGTTTCCGCTCGATCTCGGCGCGCCGCTGACCCAGGGGAGCTTCCGGCTGACGGCCACCGCGCAGGAGCGCTTCACGGTGGGGTTCCCGCGTTACCGCGTGCGGCTGTACAACACCTCCGACAAGACGGTGAGCGTCAATCTGTTCGCCTATCTGACGAACTGAGGAACTCCCGGCCGGGCGTCAGGACGGGTCGTGGAGCTCCTTGCGGGCCCCTTCCCGCAGGGCGGCGGCGAGCAGATCCTGCCGCGACGTCACCTGGGGGAAGCGATGGTCGACCAGGTCGCGCCCGCGGGCCAGCTCGTCCTTGAACGCGTCGAGCAGGCGGCCGGAGCGCAGCGCCTCGCCGAATCGATCGGGGTTGTAGAGCCTCAGATCGGCGAGCATGATGCGGGCCAGGCGGGCGATCTCCTCCGCCGGATTGGCGGGCCCGTCCCCCCCCGCGACCAGCGTGGTGATCGGATCGTCCTCCTCGATCGGCGTCGCGTCCGAGCTTTCGGCCGGCGCGGCGCCCGCCGCCGACAGCAGCGCGGCGAGACCATCGCGCAGATCGCCCTCGTCCATCCGCTCATCCAGGAACAGGTCGGCGCCGTACGCCAGGGCCGTGTCGCGGTTGAAGAGATCGGCGCTCAGCTCCGAGCCGACCAGCGCCAGGCGGATCGACTTCAGATGCGGGCTCCCCTTCACCCCCTCGCAGATCGCGACCCCCGAGAGCCCGGCCAGGTGGACGCTGACCACCATGAGGGCCGGCTTGTGCGACACGGCCGCCTTGAACGCCTCGGTGCCGTCGTCGACCGTGGCGACCCGGCAGCCCAGACTCTCCAGGATCGGCCGCACGCGCTGGCGGAACGGCCGGCCGGCGTCGGCGAGGACGACCTGCGCCCCGCTCCCGGCGGTGCGCGCCGCGGGCGGCGTCGCAGCCGGCTTGGGCGGCGGATGCGCACCGGGCGCCGCGCCCTGGGTGAACAGGTGTCCGCAGCGCGTGCATCGCAGGCGTGCCTCCGGGCGGAACTGCGCCTCGTCGAGGCGGTAGGTGCGCTGGCACGCGGGACAGCCGATGATCACGCCGCCGCCTCGCCGCCCGCCGCGGGGTCGCGCTGCGCGAGCTTTTCCAGCCGGCGGCGCAGCAGGGCGTTCTGCAGCGTCAGGCCGGCCTGGGTGAGGAAGATCTCCAGCGCCTTCAGGTCCTCGAACGGCGTGCCGCTCGGAGCATTGTCGCCGTACAGCACGCCATAGACGTCCCGGCCGCTCATCACCGGCAGGACCGCCGAATGGCTCGCCTGCGGCGACCCGAGACCGCTCCGCAGCGCCTCCTCTGTGGCGTCGGAGGGCACCGCGCCGATGAACCCCTCGCGCGCCGCCACGACGCGCTCGAACATCGAGCCGCCGCCAAGCGGGATCACCATGCCGCGCATTCTCTTGTCCAGCGGCTCGCCGAAGGCGCCGCGGCAGACGGCGGTCCCATGCTCGAGGGCGAACAGCGCCGCGCGCTCGAAGTATTCCGACGCCAGCCGCAGGACGAGCACGGTCACGTCGCCCGCGCCGGTGGCCGACAGCTCTCCCACCAGGCCGCGCAGGAGCGACAG
The DNA here is from genome assembly GCA_035638115.1 of Patescibacteria group bacterium. Classification (GTDB taxonomy): domain Bacteria; phylum Acidobacteriota; class Polarisedimenticolia; order Gp22-AA2; family Gp22-AA2; genus DASRAN01. The sequence goes on from DASRAN010000086.1 coordinate 21,692, forward strand.
GGGATCGGCCACGCGCACGGCGCGCCCGGCGGCGTTCCAGTCGATGTGCGACAGCTGGTCGGACAGGCAGAGAGCCGACCCGAGCCGCACGCAGAAGTCGCGGACCCGGATGCCGACCTCGTCGAACGCCGCATCGCGCAGCTCGGGCAGCGGGACGTACCCGGCGGCGCCGGCGGCGCGTGCCGCCGCCGCGGCGCTCTCGTGACGCAGGTCGCCGACCATGACGACGAACAGTCCGGGCACGATCTCGCGCAGGCCCCGGACCAGCTCGATTCCGCCGCCCCAGCCGGTGCGCGTCCGGTCCGGCAGGACCAGGTCGGCGACGACGAAGAAGCTCTCGCCGCGCGCCGCCATCTCCCGGGCGCGATCGATTCCGGCCTGCGCCGTGTCGCAGGTCACCGTCTCGAAGCTGTCGTGCTGCAGCTCCTCGGCCAGGGAGAGGGTCAGGAAGGAGCGCTCGCTCACCAGCAGCACGCGTCGCGGCACGCTGCCGGAGTCCGCGGGCGGCTCGACCGGCCAGGGCGGCGCGGCGCCGGCCATCCCGGTCAGGATCGTCTCCGGACCCAGTCCCTCCTGGACGGAGCTCTCCTCGGGCGGCGGCGCGTCCTCGTCGACCTCGAACCGGAACTCCCCCTCCTGCATCAGGACGAAGGAACGGACCAGGCTGCGCAGCTCCTCACGCACCACCCGATCCAGCGTCTCCTGCGACAGCGCGCCCATGGCGACCAGCGCCACGGCCAGCGACTCGCCGCTCGCCTCCCGGCGCGCGCGCGCCGGCGCCAGGGCGGCGGGCGGCACGACGCCGCGGGCCACCAGGATGTCCTCCAGCCTGGGACTCTTGTCGCCGAGGCTGGCGTCGCAGACCAGACCATTGCGGAAGCGGACGCGGCGCTCGCCGTCGGGGGCCGAGACGACGAGCGTTCCCGACTGGCGGCTGAGGTGGACGACCTGGAGGATGTCCGGAAACGAGAGATCTTCGAGGCTGCCTGCGACGCTCAACGGTCCCCCCGGTCGGCGCGAGGAACCGTCCCGGTCCCAGGCACGCCTGCAGACACAGGGGTCAATCTAGTCCTTATTTGGGAGCCGGCCAGCCCTTCAGACCGATGACGATTTCGTGATCGGGGCGCCGTCCGGGACCTCCTCCTCGAGGCGCTTGCGCAGCGCGTCGAGGATCCCGTTGACGAACTGCCCCGATTCCTCCCCCCCGAACCGCTTGGCGACCTCGATGGCCTCGTCGATCACGACGATGCGGGGGGTTTCGGGGTCGCGGAGGAATTCGAACACCGCCAGCCTCAGGACGTTGCGATCGACCGCCCCGAGACGCTCCAGACGCCAGTTCTCGAGGTGGCCGCGCAGGAGGGCGTCGATTTCGGGCAGCGCCTGGGTGGCGCCGTCGGCGAGGTGGACCGCGAACTCCCTCACCTCCTCGGGCGCCTTCTCGCGATCCCAGAAATGCGTCAGGACATCCGCGATCGGCATGCCGCCGACCTCGGCCTGGTAGAGCATCTGCAGGGCGTATTCGCGCGCCTGCCGGCGGGAGGGCATGCTATTCGAGACCCTTGAGCAGCGCGACCATCTCGATGGCCGCCAGGGCGGCATCCCAGCCGCGATTGCCGCTCTTGGCGCCGGCCCGCTCGATCGCCTGCTCGAGGTTCTCGGCGGTGACCACCCCGAAGGTGACCGGTCTGCCGGAGTCGAGAGCCGCCTGCGCGACGCCGTGCGACACCTCGGCGGCGACCTGGTCGTAGTGGCTGGTCTCGCCGCGGATGACGCAGCCGAGGCAGACGACGGCGTCGTGCTTCTTGGAGCGCGCCATGCGCTGCGCCGCGAGCGCGATCTCCAGGGCACCGGGGACCCGGGCGATGGTGATGTCGCCTTCCGAGACGCCGTGCCGCAGCAGGCAGTCGAGCGCGCCCTGCAGCAGCCGATCGACGATGAAGTCGTTGAAGCGGGAGACGACGATCCCGACGCGCATCCCCTTACCATCCAGGGCGCCGCTCACAATCCGGGGTGTCATCGGGTCGGCCTCCCAGGTGCTGCCGGAGTCAGTGCACGGGCCCCGGGCGAGGTGAAGATCCGCCGCGATCGTAACGGGGGGGTCCGGCCCTGTCAAGGAGCGGGCGGCAGGCAGGGGCGCAGGATCGCCGCCCACTCCGCCGCCAGCGCGGTCTTGAGCGCGACGTCGAGGACCAGGAGCACGGCCGCGGCCACCAGGAGCCGCCGGTCGCCGGTCGACGGGACGTTGCGCCTCGCCAGCCGCGCGAGAAGCGGCCGGGCCGCCACCACGCCGATCAGGACGAAGGCGACCACCCGCAGGATGGCCCACGGCGGCCAGCCGAGAAGCGCGGCGCGCAACGGCGCGCCCCCGGCCGCGAGCGAGCCGACGTAGTACGACATGTAACCCACCAGGACGCCGCCCATGACGAGGCCGAGCAGCCCGCCGGTGATCAGCGACAGCGCGACGAACAGCGCCAGGTCCAGGGCGTGACGCGGCAGGAACCGGGACGGCTCGGTCTCCTGGCCGTGTCCCGTGGCCACGTAGGAGAACATCTCGTCGCGGTACTCGGGGCCGCGCGGCACCGCCGCGCCGACGCGCACGGGGTCGCGCGCGGCGGCGAAGATCACGGTCGCCGCGAGACCAAACGCCCAGAGCAGCGTCGCGCCGACCGCCGCGGCGCGCCGACCGCGCGTCACGAAGAACGCGAACGACGGGTAGACGGCGATCGTCTCGAGAACCGGCAGCGGCCAGCGCATCCCGGTCGCGATGGCGGCGAACGCGGCGAGCGGGGCGAGCAATCCGGGGATCAGGATCGGGAGCAGGCCGCGGGTCGGGACACCGCCCGACCCCGTCATCCGCGGCGCGTGGGACCGTTGACGTCCATGGTGTCCCGGAGCGCCCGGGCGCGCGCCTCGATCGATTTGAAGGTGATCGCCGTCAGGCGTCTCAGGCTGAAGTCCTCGACGCAGAACGACGCGAGGACCGTCCCGTAGACCATCGCCTGGCGCAGCGCCGGCCCGGTGGTGCGACGCTCGCGCGCCAGGTAACCCATGAACCCGCCGGCGAAGCTGTCCCCCGCGCCGGTCGGATCGATCGGCCGCTCCACCGGGTAGGCGGGCACCATGAAGGTGTGCGGCCCGTGGAAGAGCGCGGCGCCGAACTCACCGCGCTTGACCACCAGGAATTTCAGACCGAGATCCATCAGGCGTCGCGCGGCGGCGACGGTGTTGGTCTCGCCCGCCAGCAGGCGCGCCTCCGAATCGTTGATCACCAGCCCGTCCACGCCGGCGAGGAGGCGCTTGACGCTGTCGCTCTTCCCCTCGATCCAGAAGTTCATCGTGTCACAGGCGGAGAACCCGGGCTTCACCTGCGCCAGCACGTCGCGCTGCAGGTCGGGATCGATGTTGCCGAGGAACAGGAAGCGGGCGCCGGCGTCCTCCTTGCGCAGCTTCGGGCGGAAGGTCTCGAAGACGTTGAGATGGGTCGCGTGCGTGGTGCGGTCGTTCAGGTCGACCGAGTACTCGCCGCTCCATCGGAAGGTGCGGCCAGGGGCCACCTCGAGCCCGGTGAGGTCGATGCCGCGCGCCTTGAGGAGCGCCCGCGGCGCCTCGCCGAAGTCCGTCCCGACCACCGCCACCAGGCGGACCTGGGTGAAGTACGAGGCGGCGACCGAGAAGTAGGTCGCCGAACCGCCCAGGACCTCGTCGACCTGGCCGAAGGGCGTCTTGACGGTGTCGAACGCGACCGAGCCAACGACCAGGAGCGACATCAGGAGAACCGCCGGCCCAGGATCGGCCGCAGGCGCTCGAGCACCGGGGCGGGGATCCGCCCGGGCTCCGTGAGGACGGCGTTGTCGAGCGCCCCGGCGCAGCCGCAGGAGCGCGCCTCGGGAAGCGCCGCCAGCAGCGCCTTGACGATCGCCTGCGCGTGCGCGGCGTTTTCGTTGAGCCGCGCCACCACCTCGGCGACCGTGACCGCGGCCTCCTCCTCGTGCCAGCAGTCGTAGTCGGTGACCATCGCCATCGTCGCGTAGCAGATCTCCGCCTCGCGCGCCAGCTTCGCCTCCTGCACGTTGGTCATGCCGATGACGTCGACGCCGAAGGTGCGGTAGAGCCGCGACTCGGCGCGGGTGGAGAACTGCGGCCCCTCGATGCAGAGATAAGTCCCGCCGTCATGCAGCCGCACCTTGATCCCGGCGGCGGCCCGGGCGACCTCCGCGCGCAGCTCGTTGCAGACCGGATCGGCGAGGGAGACGTGCGCGACGAGGCCGTCGCCGAAGAAGGTCGACGGGCGGTGGCGGGTCCAGTCGATGAACTGGTCGGGAAGCACGACATCGAGCGGAGCGAGCGACTCTTTCATGCTGCCGACCGCGCTGACCGAAACCAGGCGCTCGACCCCGAGCGTCTTGAAGCCGTAGAGATTGGCCCGGAAGTTGATCTCGCCGGGCAGCAGGCGGTGCCCGCGGCCGTGACGCGCCAGGAAGATCAGCGGTCGACCGTCGATCCGCCCGACCAGGTAGGCGTCCGACGGGTCGCCGAAGGGGGTGCGGACCCTCTCCTCGCGGACGTCGGCGAGCCCGGCCATCTGGTAGAGACCGCTGCCGCCGATGACGCCCAGCGGGGCGCGGCTCATCGCCCGGCGACCCCCGGCGGCACCTGCAGCAACCGGGCCCTGGCGGCCCGGCCGCGGACGAGCTGAATCTCGACCGCCCGGGAGCTGCTGGTCATCACCAGCTCAATCGCGCGGCGGACGTCGGTCCGTCCCGCCGACTTCAGCGCGCCCCGCATGCGGGTCTCCACGCGTCGCGCGTCGCGCTGCGACTCCTGGACGCCGCGGCCGTGCTGGCGCAGGAAATGGGACGTCGTGAGGCGCGTCAGACGCGCGTAGGCCGGATCGGGGGGCAGGGTCAGGACCAGGCGTTCTCGGCGCACGCGTCTCACCTCGGGTGGCTCGGAAAAATCGAATCGTAGTGCGGCCTCCCGCCCCTGTCAACGATCTGGCGGGGCGACGTTCGGGTGCATTCCCGATGCCGGGCGCGTAACCCTCCGCGCGCCTTGCGCCCGCGGTCCGCAGCCCCTAGATTCGCCCCGTAAGGAGCCCGATGCCAGGCCCAATCGACGAGCCCGGTCGCGACCGGAATCTGGACGCCGCCGAGTGGCGCTTTCGCGCTTATGCGCTGCTCCTGGGAGGGGTCTGCTTCGCGGTGGCGCTCGCGGAGATGGCGCGGGCCCGCGAGATCCTGGCGGACGGGCTCGTCCCCTCGGTCCTGTTCGGCTGTTTCATCGCACTGTCCTGGTTCTTCAGCTTCTCGCTCTTCCCGCGCGCGCGCCTGTCGGTGTCGCTCGACATGGCGTACATGCTCACCGCGTTGTGCGCGCTTCCGCATCCCTGCCCGATGCTGGTGGCGCTCATCGGCGGCCTGCTTGGCTCGGTCCTCCGCCAGCTCGATCGCGAATACCGCCAGGCGGCCTTCCTCGAGGGGATCGCGCTGAACACCGGCGGGCTCATCCTCAGTGCCCTCGCCGGGCAGGCGGTGATCGAGCGGCTGGGCGGCCTCTGGACCCCGCACCACCTGACCTGGTGGACGGTGGGCGGGCTGGTAGCGCTCTATGCCGGCTACACCCTGACCAACCTCATCGTCATGGGCGTCGCCGTCGCGTTGCGCGGCGAAGCGCTGTGGCCCTATCTGCTGCACTATCTGCGCTACGCGCCGACCATCGAGATCTTCGCCATCCCTCTTGCCCTCGGCCTGACCCTCCTCTACTCGGCCTCGGGCGTCTGGGGGTTCGCGCCCCTCGGCGGGACGTTCCTGATCGCCAGCGCGCTGCTCCGCAAGCTGAACCGCGCCCAGGCCGAGCTGAGCCGCGCCAACGAGCAGCTCCAGAACAGGTCGCGCGAGCTGCGAACGCTGAACACCATCGGCCGCGAGATCAGCTCGTCGCTCGATCCCCAGGTCGTGTTCGGCCGCATCGCCGCGAACCTGCAACGCATCCTCGACGCGCCGCTCCTCTTCCTGTCACTGCGTCAGCGCGGGGCGACCGAGGGGTACGTCGAGTTCCTGGCCCGCGGCGGTCTCATCCAGCCGCGACCCGATCGCCCCCTGGGCGAGGGATTCACCAACTGGATGTTCGAGGCGCGCCGCCCGCTCCTCCTCAGCGACGTCGAGGCCGATCGCGACGCGCTGCCATGCGCCCCGGTGATCCTCGAGCCCGGCGTCCGGGCCCTTTTGGCCACGCCCCTGAACGTGCACCACGAGACCATCGGCGTGCTCTCCGTGCAGAGCCCGCGTCCCGGCGCCTACACCGTCGATCACCTGTCGGTCCTGGCCACCATCGCGCAACAGGCCGCCATCGCCATCGACAACGCGCGCAACTACCAGATGGCGACGGTCGACCAGCTGACCCACCTCTACCTGCGCGACTTCTTCATGCGCAAGCTCTCCGAGGAGCAGGCGCGCGCCCGGCGCTATGGCAGCACGTTCGCCGCGCTGATGCTCGATCTCGATCGCTTCAAGACGATCAACGACCACCAGGGCCATCTGACCGGCGACCGGTTCCTGCGGCGGGTCGGTGACGTCATCCTCGATTCGATGCGCGCCGCCGACGTCCCGTGCCGGTGGGGCGGGGAGGAATTCTGCGTCCTTCTCCCCGAGACCGACAGCGAAGGGGCTCTCGCGATCGCCGAGCGCCTGAGGGCCCGCGTCGCCGAGCTGGAGATGCGCGTGGGCGACCTCAAGATCAGGACGACTCTCAGCGTCGGAATCGCCTGCTATCCTCAGGACGACCCGGGCACGCTCGCCGGGTTTCTGGAGCGCGCCGACCGGGCCCTGTACGCCGCCAAGCAGGCCGGCCGGGACCGGGTCGTGATGGCCGCCGGCCTGGAGCCGCCGGGCGCGGAGCCGGAGTCCGAGAGCGCGACGGGCTGATTCGACGGGACCGATCCGAAACAGTGCCGAGCGTCGTCCCCGCGCGGCGCGCGGGGCGGGCCTTCACCGCGCGAGGTGGTCGATGAGCCTGCGTCCGACGCGGCGCTCGAATTGCTGCGCCAGGGACGGATGGTCCCCCGCCGGCTCGTCGATCAGGATCTTCTCGATGCGCGTCATCGGAAAGAACATCGTCGAGGGGCCGCTGTTCGGCTCGCGCGCCACCACCTGCCGCAGCCAGTCCTCGAAGGAGTTCAGGTCGGTCCCCTGGAGCAGCAGTCCGGCGGCGTCGAATCCCCGCACGACGCCCCAGTACCGTTCGCGCGGCGCCTGCAGGTAGACGACGACCACGGCGGGCGGCTGCAGGAACGGCAGGACCTCCCCCATCTCACCCCTCCGCCATGACGCGCACGCCCTGCGGGTCGGGGATGAGGCGCGCCTCGGTGAGACGCGCCACCTCCTCGGCTGTGGTCTCGGGCGCGATCTCGCGCAGCACCAGGCCCCCCGGGGTCACGTCGATGACGGCCAGATCGGTGATGACCCGGTTGACCACCCGCGCCCCGGTCAGCGGGAGCTGACAGCGGCGCAGGATCTTCGGCTCCCCCTCCTTGGTCGTATGGGTCATCATGACCACCACGCGGCGCGCCCCCGCCACCAGATCCATGGCGCCCCCCATCCCTTTCACCATCTTGCCGGGCACCATCCAGTTCGCGAGGTTCCCCTCCTCGTCGACCTCCATGCCGCCCAGGATGCTCAGATCGACGTGGCCGCCGCGGATCATGCCGAACGAATCGGCGCTGCTGAAATAGGAGCAGCCCGGGGTCTCGCTGACCGTCTGCTTGCCGGCGTTGATCAGGTCGGGATCCACCTCCTCCTCGAGGGGGAACGGACCGACGCCGAGCATGCCGTTCTCCGACTGGAAGACGACCGCCATCCCCGGCGGAACGTGGTTGGCGACCTGCGTCGGCATGCCGATGCCGAGATTGACGTAGAAGCCGTCGCGCAGCTCAGCGGCCGCGCGCAGGACGAGTCGTTCTTTGCTCGATCCGCTTTTCATACTTCGGCCCCCGGAAGATCCGCTGCACGAAGATGCCGGGCGTGTGAACCTGGTCGGGATCGATCTCCCCCGGCTCGACCAGCTCTTCGACCTCGGCGATGGTGACGCGTCCCGCGGTCGCCATCATCGGATTGAAATTGCGCGTCGTGCGCCGGTAGACGAGGTTCCCCAGCGTGTCGCCGCGACGCGCCTTCACGAAGGCGAAATCGGCGGCGATGGCGCGCTCCAGGACGCAGAACCGTCCGCCGATCTCGCGTGTCTCCTTGCCCTCGGCCACCTTGGTGCCGTAGCCCGTCGGGGTGAAGAACGCGGGGATGCCGGCTCCGCCGGCCCGGATCCGCTCCGCGAAGGTTCCCTGCGGCACCAGCTCCACCTCCAGCTCGCCGGAAAGGAACTGGCTCTCGAACAGCTCGTTCTCGCCGACGTACGTGGAGACCATCTTGCGCACCTGGCGGGCCTGGAGGAGAAGGCCGATGCCGAAGTCGCTCAGCCCCGCGTTGTTGCTGTAGACGGTGAGGCCCTTCGAGCCCTTCTCCACCAGCGCCTGGATCAGGTTCTCGGGGATGCCGCAGAGCCCGAAGCCGCCCATCAGGATGCTGGCGCCGTCGCCGATGTCCCGGATCGCCTCCGCCGCGCCGCTCACGACCTTGTTCAATGCGCCCCGCCTCTCGCGCGCAGCTCGATCAGGACGCCGCCGGTGCTGCGCGGGTGGAGGAACGCCACCCGCGCCCCCTCGGCGCCGGCGCGCCCGGTGTCGCCCGCCATCTCGATTCCCGCCGCGCGCAGCCGCGCCACCGCCGCGTCGAGATCCCCGACCTCGAAACAGAGATGATGGATCCCCTCGCCGCGACGGGCGATGTGCTTCGCGATGCCTGCATCGTCGCGCGCCGGCTCGACCAGCTCGACGCGCGTCCGGCCGGCCGGCAGGAAGGCCACCCGGACCCCTTCGCCCGGCACCTCCTCGCGCCCGGCGAGCGGCAGGCCGAGCAGGTCACGCCAGAGCGGCAGGCGCTCGTCGACCCGGCGCACCGCGACGCCGACGTGATCCAGCTCGACACCGGCGCCGCTCTCGAGCACGGCGCGCGCCGCCGAGTAGGGATCGATCTCGCGCGCCTCCAGGCGCTCCTCCCAGGCGCCCAGATCGCGCCCGCCCAGCCCCTCGGCGAGCAGCCCCTGGAGCACCCGATCACGCAGGATCTCCAGGAGCCGGCTCCCGAGACCGGCGCGGCGGCGCGCCGACCGCTGACCGCCGCCATCCAGGTGCGCCGCGTGCCGCGCGATCGCCGTCTCGAGCGCCTCGATGCCGCCACCGTCGTGCGCGGTGGTCTTGACGATCGGGGGCACCCAGCCGCGCGCGTCGCCCAGCGCCAGCATCCCTTCCAGGTCGGCGGCCAGGCGATCGGCTCCCTGGTGGTCCGCCTTGTTGATCACGAAGACGTCGGCGATCTCCAGGAGGCCGGCCTTGATCGCCTGGATGTCGTCACCCTGGCCCGGCGTCAGCACCACCAGCACCGTGTCGGCGACCCGCACCACGTCGACCTCGTCCTGCCCCACACCGACGGTCTCGATCAGCACCGGGTCGCGGCCGGCGGCGTCGAGCAGGTCGACGGCGTCGCGCGTGGCGCGGCTCAAGCCGCCGAACTGGCCGCGGCTCGCCATCGACCGGATGAAGACGCCGGGGTCGAGCGCGTGCTCCTGCATCCGGATCCGGTCGCCGAGGATGGCGCCGCCGCTGAAGGCGCTGGAGGGATCGACCGCGATGACGCCGATCGTCCGGCCGGCCCCGCGGTAACGGCCGACCAGACGGTTGACCAGCGTGCTCTTGCCGGCGCCCGGCGGACCGGTGACCCCGATCACCTGGGCCTTCCCGGTGCGGCGGAAGATCGCCGCCAGGACCGCCTCCCCTTCCGGACGGCCCTCCTCGACGAGCGTGATGGCGCGCGCCAGCGCGAGCGGATCCCCCGAGGCGACGCGCTCGGCCAGGCCGGAGGTCACGAGGCGCGCTCGTGCGCCCGCCCGATCAGATGGCGGGCGATGACGAGTCGCTGGATCTCCGAGGTGCCCTCCCCGATGGTGGTGAGCTTGGCGTCGCGGTAGGCGCGCTCCACGGGATAGTCCTTCACGTAGCCGTAGCCGCCGTGGATCTGCACGGCGCGATCGACGACCCGGAGCGCCGTCTCGGAGGCGTACAACTTCGCCATGGCCGAAGCCATGTTGACATCCTCACCAGCCTGACGCATGGCGGCCGCGCGCTGCACCAAGAGCCGCGCCGCATCGATCTCGACCGCCGAGTCGGCGATCATCCACTGCACCGCCTGGAAACCCGCGATCGCCTGTCCGAACTGCTGGCGCGAGCGCGCGTACGAGATCGCCTGCTCCAGCGCGCCCTGCGCGATGCCGGTCGCGAGCGCCGCGATCCCGATCCGTCCGCCGTCGAGGATCCGGAGAGCGTCGACGAACCCTTCCCCTTCCCCCCCGAGCATCTGCGAGCGCGGGACGCGGCAGTTGTCCATGACGATCTCCGCGGTGTCCGAGGCACGGCAGCCCATCTTGTCTTCCTTGCGCCCGGGACGGAAACCCGGCATCCCCTTCTCCAGCACGAAGGCCGAGATCCCGTGCTTCCCCTTCGTCCTGTCGGTCACGGCGAACACCACCGCGACGTCCCCCACCGAGCCGTGGGTCGCGAACGTCTTCGACCCGTTCAGGATCCAGCCCTCGCCGTCGCGCACGGCGACCGTGCGGGTCCCGCCCGCGTCGCTGCCCGCCGTCGGCTCCGTCAGGCTCCAGGCGCCGATCTTCTCGCCGCGCGCCAGCGGAACGAGGTAGCGCTTCTTCTGCTCGGGGCTGCCGGCCATGAAGATATGGTTCGAGCAGAGGGAATTGTGGGCCGCCACCGACAGTCCGATCGCCGCGTCGACGCGCGCGATCTCCTCGATGATCAGCGCGTACTCGGGAATCCCCATCCCGGCGCCGCCGTACTCGGGGGGAAAGAAGACACCCAGCATCCCCATCGCTCCGAGCCTGGACATCAGATCGCGCGGGAACTCCTGGCTCTGATCCATGGCCCGGGAGCGTGGGGCGATCTCCTTCTCGGCGAACTCACGCACGGTGCGGCGAAGCAGGATCTGGTCTTCGGTCAGGCGGAAATCCACAGGTGGGCCTCCCGGCTTTCGCGCAAAGTCTTGGCGAGCCGGATTTTATGCCACCCCCCAGGGGTGGATCAAGGGCGCCTGGAGAGGCGCGTCGCAGATTCCGATCCGATTGACGGATCGGATGAATCTCGATCCTGCTGCCCGTCGCCATGCGCGTAACATAAAGAAACAACTGCGTTTGCTATATTATCGTAACAAAGTCATAAAACTTGACATTACTACACTCAATGTATATATTGACCGGCGTCCATCGCACTTGCGAGACAAGGAGGGACAAAACAATGCTGAGCATCACTCGTTGGGATCCGTTCCGTGACATGTCGAGCATCGAGGGCCGCCTGGGCCGCCTCATGACCGAGGCCGGCGTCCCCTTCGCTTCCGCCGAAGGGGTCGGGTCGTGGCTCCCGCCGGTCGACATCGTCGAAGAGGCGGATCGGCTGGTGTTTCGCGCCGAGATTCCGGGCGTGGCGAAGGACGACATCGACGTGAAGGTCGAGAACGGCACCCTCATCCTGCGCGGCGAGAAGAAGCAGGAGAAGGTCTCCGACACCGAGACTTCGCACCGGGTCGAGCGCTTCTACGGCGTCTTCTCCAGGAGCTTCGTGCTCCCGACCTCGATCGCCACGGAGAAGATCCAGGCACGCTACAAGGACGGGGTCCTGGAGCTCGTGCTTCCGAAGGCGGACGAGGCCAAGCCCCGCAAGATCGCCATCCTCGAGTCGTAAGCGGACCACCGCAGCAGCCGCACGCGTCGCACGGGGGGCGCCGGGTCGCCAGACGATCCGACGCCCCGCTTCATTCAGGCTGAGCCGAGAATCGCCGCCAGCCTGTCGGCCGCGGCATCCACCTGTTGGGGGGTGACGTCGTAATGAGTCACCACCCGAAGGTGCCGCTCGTCGAACGACATCGCCAGCACGCCCGCCGCTTTCCAGCGCTCCGCCAGCGCCGCCGCCGTCGTCCGTGGGGCCGTCACCTCGAAGATGACGATATTGGTCTCGACCCGCCGAGGGTCGATCCGCACCCCTTCGAAGCCCGCGATCCGCTCCGCCAGCCGCCGCGCCAGCCGGTGGTCCTCTGCCAGTCGATCCACCATCTGGGTCAGCGCCACGATCCCCGCCGCGGCCAGGACGCCGACCTGCCGCATGCCGCCTCCGAGGCGCTTGCGGACACGCAGCGCCTCATCGATGAAGTCGGCCGGCCCCGCGAGGATCGAGCCGACCGGGGCGCCCAGACCCTTCGACAGGCAGAACATCACCGAGTCGAAGGGCGCGGCCAGCTCGGCCGCCGGCCGGCCCGCGGCCACCGCCGCGTTGAAGAGGCGCGCCCCGTCCAGGTGCGTGGCGATGGTCCGCTCCCGCGCCCATCGCGCGATCGCCTCCGCATCGGCCTGCGGGTGGATGGTGCCGCCCGCGAAATTGTGGGTGTTCTCCAGGGTGACCAGCCCGGTCTGCGCGACGAAGTAGGTCGAAGGCCGCACCGCCTGGCGGACCGCGTCGAGGGACAGCGCGCCGTCGACGCCGGCGATGGGGCGCGCCAGGACGCCGGAAAACGCGGCCATCTGCGCCATCTCGTAGTTGTAGATGTGGCTGCGCTCCTCGAGCACAACCTCCTGACCCGGCCGGGTCCACACCTTGATCGCGATCTGGTTTCCCATCGTGCCGGTGGGGACGAAGAGCGCGGCCGCTTTCCCGAGACGCTCGGCGGCCATCTCCTCCAGGCGCAGGACGGTCGGGTCCTCGCGCAGGACGTCGTCCCCGACCTCCGCCTCCGCCATCGCACGGCGCATGGCGGGCGTCGGCCGGGTCACAGTGTCGGACCGGAGATCGATCGGCCCCCTGGATTCCGAGGCGGCGCCGCTCATCGGTTCATCCTACACGAGCGACCGCCCGGGATCGCCGCACGACCCCGAATCGCGGACCTCCCTCCCTGGCGCAACCCTCCCTCCATCGCGCGGCGCGCCGTGTCGCTATAATCCGCGGGCCATGATTCCACGCTCCCCGAGCTCCCCGCCGTCCGAACGCGCATGGCGGCCGTTCCCGCGGCGACCGGTCGCCGGGCTGCTGCTCGCGGGTCTCCTGCTCGGGCCGGCGGCCGCCTGTTCCCGGGCGCCGCGCCCCAGCGTCGTCCTGATCACCATCGACACGTTGCGCGCCGATCACCTCGGGTGCTACGGCTACGCGCGCGCCACCACGCCGCACATCGACGCGCTGGCCAAGGAGTCGCTGCTGTTCGAGCGCGCCTTCACGACGCTGCCGCGCACCACGCAGTCGATCGCCAGCATCATGACCGGGCGCTACCCCAAGTCGCACGGAGCGCGCGGCCTCTTCTCACGCCTGCCGGCGACCAACCAGACGCTCGCCGAGATCCTCAAGGAGCGCGGCTACGCCACGGCCGCCGTCGTCTCGAACACCTTTCTGCGCCCGGGTCAGGGGTTCGAGCAGGGATTCGACACCTACGACAATCCGGAGAACCGCTGGGACGCCGATTCGGCGATGGCGATCACCGCGGGGGCGATCAAGTGGCTCGACGCCGGCGGCGACGGCCGCCCTTTCTTCCTCTGGGTGCACTACCTCGATCCGCACTGGAGATACACCCCGCCGGCGCCCTGGGACCGGGCGTTCGATCCCGGGTTCGGCGAGCCGTTCACGCTGTACGACGATCTCGACCACCAGCGTGTCACGAAGGGGCAGGTGATCTTCGGCGACGTCCTCACGCCGCGGCAGGTCGCGCACGTCACGGCGCTGTACGACGGAGAGATCGCGGCGAGCGACGCGGCCGTCGGATTGCTTCTCGAACGTCTGTCGCGTGTGACCACCCCGCTGATCGTCGTGCTGACCTCCGATCACGGCGAGAGCCTCGGTGATCATGGTTACCGGTTCGCACACGGCGAATACCTGTACGAGTCCGGTCTGCGGGTCCCCCTGCTGATCCGCGTTCCCGGCGCCGTCTCGCCGGGAACGCGCGCTTCCGGTCTCGCCGAGAACATCGATGTCGCGCCCACGATTCTCGGTCTGCTCGGCGTCGACGCCATGCAGGGGGTGGAGGGACGTCCGCTCCTGGTGCCGCAGGCGGGTGGCGGCCCGCCCGGCCGGTTCGCGCCGGCCCCCGGCCGGCCGTTCACCTACGCCGAGAGCGACTACCAGCTGATCCATCCGGAGAACCCGCGAGCCTACGTCCGCGGACCGGCGGGGCGCTGGACCTCGGCGAGCGACGGACGCTACAAGCTGATCCTGATCCCGCGCTCGGGGGACGAGCTGATCGAGATGTACGACCTGGAGCGCGACCCCGGCGAGCTGCACGATCTCGCGGGCGATCCGGCCTTCGCCGAGGCGAGGAGCCGCCTCCTGCGCGAGGTGAAGCAGTATTCCGATTACGGCACGGGGCCGGCGGAAACCGGAGCGCCCCCGCCGGAACCGGAATCGATCAGCCCCGAGGAGCGCGATCGGCTGCGATCCCTGGGCTACGTGAACTGAGGCGGACGAGCGCGGGCCTCGGAAAGGTCCGCCGGCATCAGCCGCTCGAAGATCTCGTTCGACACCAGTCGACCGCGCCGGGTCAGCCGCAGGCGATCGCCCTCGAGCGTGACCAGCCCGTCCTCCGCCAGGAGACGAAGGATCGGGTCCGCGACCCCCGGGATCCCGCCGCCATACCGCGAAGACAGGACGCCGAGCTCGACGCCCTCCACGAGGCGAAGTCCGGCGAACAGCGCCTCGAACCCGCGGATGGCCGGCGGCTGCGGATCGGTCACGACGCCGGGCGCGCCCCCCCGCGCCAGATAAGCCGCGAGGTCGGCGGCGTTCGCCCAGCGCTCGGCGCCGCGCCGCGAGTGCGCCGCGGGGCCGAAGCCGAGATAGCCCTGATCGGTCCAGTACTTGAGATTGTGGCGGCTGCGATGACCGGGGCGGGCGAAGTTCGAGATCTCGTAATGCTCGAACCCGCGTTGCTCCAGGAGATCGGCGGCGCGGTCGTAGAGGTCCGCCACGCGATCGGGCTCCGGCGGCGTCAGGCGCCCGAGCGCCGCCTCGCGGCCGAGACGGGTGCGCTCGTGCAGCTCGAGCAGGTAGAGCGAGAGGTGATCGACGCCGCTGTCGGCCAGCCGCGCCACCCCCGCGAGCGCTCCCGCCTCGCTCTGGCCGGGAAGACCCAGGATCAGATCGGCCGCGACGCTGCGGAACCCCGCGGCGCGCGCCGCGTCGATCGCGGCCGAGGCGGTCGCGGCATCGTGCGGGCGGCGCAGCACCCGGAGCAGCGCGTCGTCGAAGGTCTGGACCCCCACGGCGACGCGGTCGAACCCGGCGCCGACCAGGCCCGCGGCGCGCTCTCGATCGAGATCCTCGGGATTCGCTTCCAGCGCGATCTCGGCGTCCGGCGCGATGGCGAACGCCGCGCGCAGCTCCGCCAGCACGCGGGCGAGGCTCGCGACCGGCAGCCGCGACGGCGTGCCGCCCCCGAGATGGATGGTATCGGCGGCGACGCCGGGGTGGCGCCGCCCGGCCGCCTCGATCTCCGAGACCAGCGCCGCGGCGAACGCGTCGAGATCCCGACCACGCACGGGGACCAGATAGAAATCGCAATAGCTGCACCGGACGGTGCAGTAGGGTATGTGGACGTAGAGGCCGATCACACCTTTTCGACGGAGGACGCGGGGACCCAGCCGCTCAGCCCGGTCGGAAGGCTGACCTGCACCCATGTGTCGAGACGGTTGCCGAGCTCCATGCGCGTTCCCTCGTGCACGGTGAACAGCACGGTGTTCTCCTCGCCGGGACCGCTGCGGACGTCGACCTTGTCGGGCAGGATGATCGCCACCGCGGCCTCCTCCATGCGGACCTGGTACGCGACGGCGGCCCCGGCGGTCAGGGCCAGAAGCCCGGCCGCCAGCGTGGCGAGCGCCAGAACGCGTCGCCGGTCCCAGGATCCGACCAGCGGCAGCGCGCCGGCGAACCCGGCGGTCACGAACCAGAGGACAAGGAAGGCGGCGTCCAGCGGTCCCGACGGCAGCATCTCGAGCGTGTCACGCGCCACCCGGATCGGGTACTGCAGCTCGGGCTCGGGCGGACGGTCGTGAATCTGGCCACGCGCCAGGTCCAGGTTGTCGCGGATCTCCTGATCCGACGGGGCCAGGCGGAGGGCGCGCTCGTACTGCACGATCGCCAGCCCGATGCGGCCCATTTTGAAGTAGGCGTTCCCCAGATTGTAGAGGGCGCGCGGATCGACGATGCCGTTGGCGAGAACTTCCTGGTAGGCCGCGACCGCCTGGTCGTAGTGACCGGCCTTGTAGGCGGCGTTGCCGTCCTCGAACAGCGACTGCGGCGTCGCCGCCCGTGCCGTTGCGACGCTCGCCAGGAGCGCGCCCGCCATCACGGCGGGCAGGAACGCGACAGGCAGGAACGCGGCGGGCCGCATTCGAGGGGCCGGAATCATGCGTCGAGACTCCGTTCCAGACCGGCGAGCGTTTCCTCGGCGGAGGCGAGGACGCGGCGCATCTCGCCCTCGTCGGACGACGACGGCGCGAAACGGGCGAAGTCGCAGGCCTCCAGGCAGTGGTGATAGGCGGCCCGGAGCTCCTCCGGGGCCCCCGACCCCGCCAGGAGCTCCTCGATCTTCTGGTGCGTCAGCCCGGCCCCCGCGGCGCCGAACTTGTCGCCCACGTAGTCCGTCATCGTCTGCGCGACCGAGGCGTAGAAGGCGCGGGCCGTGGGCGGCCGCATCTGCCGTCGCGCGTCGCGCAGCCGCCGCCGCGCCACGCCGCGCGCCCGGCGCTCGCGTCGCGAGCGCGCCGCCTCGGGCGAGTTGTCGCGACCGCGCGCCCAGCCCCAGAGCGTCAGATCGACGGCCACCGGGACGATCAGCAGCACCAGGAACAGCGGCGATCGATGGAACGGATGGGATCGGTCGCGCAGGCCGTCCGGCGCCAGCTTCAGATAGTGCATGTCACGGCGCAGCAGCCGCACGTCGCTCTGCGCGACCACCGGAAGCGCGCTGCCCGGCGTCTCATCCCCTTTCGCCACCTGAATCGAGACCGGCTGGCTGGCGACGGTGCGATAGGCTTTGGTCTTCGGATCGAAAAAGGAGAACTCGACCGGCGGCACGGTCTGCGTGCCGGGCGCCAGCGGGATCACGACGTAGTCCCAGGTCTTCTCCGAGCGCAGCCGATCGTCCGTGACGCTCGACGTGGAGCTGATCTTGGGATCGAAGCGCTTGAAATCGGCCAGCTCCGGGATGGGTGGGGCCACCACCGAGCCGAGGCTCCCCTCCCCCGCAATCTTGATCTTCAGACCGACGGCGTCGTTGACCTTCGAGGCGGTCCGATCGGTGCTCAGGGCGAGGGAGAAGCTGCCCACCGCCCCGGAGAATCCGGCCGGCTTGCCGGCCGCGGGCAGCGGCAGGGCGGTGACGGTCAACGTGTCGGAGCGCCGGGTCACCGTCTCGGTCGGGGTGAAGAAGAACGATTCGAACGGATCGCTGCTCCGCCGCCGGACCTGGACCTGCCACGCCATCGGCGGGATGCTCAGCGACCCGGAGGTCGTGGCGAACAGCGCCCGCTTCATCAACGTGATCTCGTTCCATGGCGCGCCATCGAGGGTCACGCGGCGCACCTCCGGCTGATCGGGCAGCTTGATCTCCTCGGCCCAGAACCCCGGGAAGGTGGGGTTGTCGAGCGGCCCGGCGTTGAGGACCTCGGTCTGGGTGTCGAGCACGAGCCGGAGCGTGATCTGCTGGCCGACGTAGGCCGATCGATTGTCGACCTCGGCCCGGAGGCGCAGGGAGATCGGCGCGGCCTGCCTCCCCTGGCTCCCCTGGCTCCCTTCTCGCGGTCCGGCTCCCCGCGGTGTGGCGGGCGGCGGCTGGTTGGGGGCGCGGATGGCGCCCCGGGGCCCCACGGTGACATCGATCGGGCGCGTTCGCAGCGTGCGCCCCTGGACCAGGACCCCCAGCGACGGGATGGTGACGTGGCCCAGCTTCTTCGGTGTCAGCGCGTAGGTGTAGCTACGACTCGAGGTGGAGGCCCCGTTGATCCACTGATACCGGGTCGAGACCGACGGGCCGGCCGACAGCTCGAAATCCTCCAGCACCGTCATGTCGGGCGGACCGACCTTGTCGAGCGACGGGCCGATGATCTCGACCGTGAGCCGCAGGTCCTCGCCCTCGCTCATCTCCTGCCGGTCGACCATGGCGCGGACCGAGACCTGATCCTGCGCGGCCACCGGCGACGATCCCAGCGCGACCGCGGCCGCGACCAGGCAGACGGAGCCCGCCAGCGCGAGCGCCCGCCGGTGCGCCGTCGCGATCACCAGTCCTCCTCGGGGTTCCGAGTCCTGGGAGACGCCGCCTGGGCATGCTTGCGCACGCCGTCCTTGTCGTTCTCCCGCAGCGCCTCGAGGATCTGCCGCGCCTCGTCCTCGCTCATCTGCCCGGGACGCTTCTGCGGCGGCTTCTGGTCGTTCTGCTGGTCCTTGTTCTGATCCTGGGACGGGGAAGGCTGGTTCTTCTGCTGCTCCTTTTGATCCTTCTGCCGATCCTTCTGGTCCTGCTGCTGTTGCTGCTGCTGTTGCTGCTTCATCAGCCGCAGGGCCAGCTCCAGGTTGCGCTTGGCGTCCGGGTCCGACGGGTCCAGACGCAGGGCCTGGATGTACGAGCCGACCGCGCTCTTCAGGTCCCCTTTCATCATCTGGGCATTGCCACGGTTGAACACCGACGCCTCCGACAGGTTTCCACCACTCTTCGATTGCGCCCGCAGGTACTCCTCGATGGCCTTCTCGTACTCTCCCTTGCGGAACAGGACGTTGCCGATGTTGTAGTGCAGGGCGGGAGCGCCGGGCGCCGCGGCCTGGGCGTCGGTGTACATCTTGAGCGCTTCGTCGTAGCGCTTCTGGCCGTAGAGCTTGTTCCCCTCGTTGTTGCGCGCCGCCGCGTCGGCGGCCCGCGCCGGGCCCGGATCGAGCAGGGCGGCGGCGAGCATCGTCACGGCGGCCAGGATCGCAGCGCCGGTCCTCCGGGACGCGCCACGCGGTGTCGCGATCGTTCTCTGCTCTCTCACGCCGCCTCCTTGCCCCCCGGGCTCACCCGGTTCGCGCCGGGCGCCCGGCGCCGATCCCCGAGCGCCGTCTCGATCGCCAGCAGGAAGAACGCCGCCGCGAGCGGAATCGTATACCGCTCCTCGTAGGTCGTCTCCATGCGGGCGGAGATCTCCTTCCGATCCATGCCGGCGATCTCCTCCCAGACCTTTCTCAGCTCGATCCCCTCGGCCGTGGAGCGATAGTACTTGCCGTGGGTCGCGGCCGCCATCTCCTCGAGGGCGCCCTCGTCGAGGCGGCTGGTCACCTTGCGTCGCTCGCGATCCTCCTTGTACCCCGAGACCTCGCCACGCTCGTTACGCAGCGGGATCGGCGTGCCGGCGGGGCTGCCGACCCCGAGCGCGTAGATGATGATCCCCTTCTCGGCCGCCGCCGCGACCGCCGCCTTCACGTCTCCCTCGTGATCCTCGCCGTCGGTGATCAGGATCAGGACCTTGTGGCGCTGCTCGGACTCGCCGAACGCGTCGGTCGCGCTCCGGATGGCCGCGGCGATGGCGGTGCCGGGGACCGGGATCAGGTCGGTGTCGAGGACGTCGACGAACATCGCCGCCGCACCGTAGTCGAGCGTCAGCGGGCAGGCGACGTAGGCGGTCCCCGCGAACGCCACCAGGCCGATGCGGTCCCCCTGCAGGAGATCGAGCAGCGACAGGACGGCGCCGCGCGCCTGGGCCAGCCGGTTCGGCTTGACGTCCTCGGCGAGCATGCTCAACGAGGTGTCCACCGCCACGATCACGTCGATCCCACGCCGCGTCACGGTCTCCGTCCGCGCGCCCCATTGCGGCCGCGCCAGTGCCAGGATCAGGAAGGCGGCGGCCACCACCAGGAGCACCGCCTTGGCCACCCGCCGCTCCGGGCTGACGCTCGCCGCGAGCCGGCGCATCAGGTCGAGGTCTCCGAACCGCTCCAGGGCGCGCCGGCGGCGCCAGGCGAGCAGCGCGAGCAACCCCGCCAGGAGCGGCAGCAGCAGCAGGAGCCACAGGTACCCCGGGGACCCGAACCGCATTACGGAATCCTCCGCGTCAGGGTTGCCCCGAGGAGGATTTCCAGACCGATGAGCAGCGCGCCGGGGTAGAGCAGCCCGGCGAACTTCTCGGCGTGCCGGTCGTAGCCGCGCACGCGGATCTCCGACTTCTCCATCCGATCGATGCGGTCGAAGATCGATCGGAGCGACTCCGAGTCGGTGGCGCGGAAGTACTGACCCCCGGTGGCGTCGGCGATCTGTTTGAGGACGTCCTCGTCGATGTCGGCCTGGACCATGATGTACCGCCGTCCCATCAGCGGGTCGTCGATCGGGTAGGGGGCCTCCCCTTCCTTGCCGATGCCGACGGTGTAGACCTTGATCCCCAGCGCCTGCGCCAGGCGCGCGCCGGTCAGCGGATCGATCTGGCCGCGATTGTTGCGCCCGTCGGTGAGCAGGATGATCACCTTGCTCTTGCCGCGGACGTCCTTCAGACGCGACGCCGCGGTGGCCAGCCCCATGCCGATCGCGGTGCCGTCCTCCTCGCGCGTGGCGAAGTCGGTCCGTTCGAGGAGGTCCTGGAGCACGCCGTAGTCGAGCGTGGCCGGACAGCGGGTGTAGGCGTTGGCGGCGAACGCGACCAGGCCGATGAGATCGTTGCGCCGCCCGCGGACGAACTTGCTGACCACGTCCTTGGCCACCAGGAGCCGGTTCTTGGGGCGGAAATCCTCCGTGCGCATGCTGCCGGAGACGTCCAGGGCGATCACGATGTCGATCCCCTCGGTGAGCACCTCCTCCTCGTGGAACCAGGTCTGCGGGCGCGCCAGCGCCACCGCGAGCAAGGCCAGACCGAGAAGTCGCAGGACGGTCGGCAGATGTCGGACCCGCACCCCAAGACCCGGCGGGATGCTCCGGAAGATCCGGGTGTCGGAGAAGATCAGGCTGGCGTGGCGGCGCGCGCGCAGGACACGCCAGGCGACGAACGTCAAGAGCGCCAGAGCCACCGCTCCCATCCAGGGATTCGCGAGATGCAGCCCGCTCATGCGGCGCCACCCGACGCGGCCGCACCGCCGGCCGCCGCGGCGGGCACGGAGGCGGCCGGCTCCTCCACGGCCTTGGTCTCATCCACCAGGCGGTAGGCGCCCTCGACCGTGCGGCGGGTCTCGTCCGTGTCCGGCCGGTGCTTGGCGAACTTCACCAGGTCGCAGGCAGCGAGAAAGCCGGAGATCATCGCCATCGCCTTGACCGGCGCGCGCGCCAGCCGGAGGGCCTCCAGGATCTCGCTCGAGGTCCGATCGAAGGTGTCGACCCCGAACCGCGTCCCGAGGTAGCGCCGGATGATCTCCGCCAGCTCGATGTAGAACTCCTTGATCGCGCCCTTCTCGAGGAGGTTGGAATTGAGCAGGCGCTGCAGCTCGGCGTAGGCGATCTCATGCGCCGGCCGCGGCGGCGCCGCGGGGACGGCCGACACCGCGGCCGGACCGCGACGGCGGCGGCGCCACCAAAGGAACGCCACGAGCGCGGCGGCCACCAGCACCGCGAGCAGCACCCAGGGCCAGATGGCCCGCACCGGCATTTCGGCCGGCTTCTTGAGGTCGGCCGGCTCATTCTGTCCCTCGGTCAAAACCGAGGTCACCTGGATCGGTATGCGCCGCGCGGCGACCGAGCCTTCCTTCCCCGCGGCGTCCTTGTAGACCACCCGGACCGGCGCGATCTCCTTGCTGCCGGTCTCGAAGGCCGCCACGGTCACCTGACGCAGCTCCTCGATCCGGCCGTCCTCGAGCGTGCGCGGCGTCCCTTCCTTCTGGGCGACGACCTCGAGGGCGGCGAGGGCCCCGTCGGCGTCGAACGAGACGATCGAGACGTTCTTGGCGTGGCGCAGGCGGAACGTGAGGGTCACCGGGTCGCCCACGGTGACCGATGAGCGGTCCGCGCTGACCTCCAGGGTGACCGGCGCGGAAGCGCCGTCGGTGGCGGTCGGCGCCGGCTGCGCCGCGGCCCCGGCCGCCGCTTTCATCGCGACATCCGCCGGGCCCGCTGGCGGAAGAACCGGACCAGCGGCACGTCGTACGGTCGATCGGTCCGCAGCTCCAGCGCGTCGACCCCGACCGAGCGGAACAGGGTCTGGCGTGCCAGCCGTCGCTCCACGCCCCAGCGATGGAAGGCCTGGCGCGTCCTGGCGTCGGCGGCGTCGACCAGGACGCGGTCGCCGGTCTCGGCGTCCTCCAGCTCCAGGAGGCCGACGTCGGGCAGGTCCTCCTCGCGCGGATCGGTGACCGTCAGCGCGATCAGGTCGTGCTTGCGGGCCGCCACCCGGAGGGGGCGCGCGAACTCGGCCCCGAGGAAATCGGAGATCACGAACACCACGCTGCGCTTGGTGATCGTCCGGTGCATGTGCTGGAGCGCCATGGCGATGTCGGTGGTCCGGCCCTCGGGCCGGAAATACAGCAGCTCGCGGATGACGCGCAGGACGTGATTCTTTCCCTTGCGCGGGCGGATGAAGGTCTCGATGCGGTCGGTGAAGGCGATGAGGCCGACGCGATCGTTGTTCTTGATCGCCGAGAACGCGAGGAGCGCGCAGATCTCCGCCTGGATCTCGCGCTTGAACTGCCGCTTGGTGCCGAACTGGCCCGAGCCGGAGAAGTCGACCAGGAGGATGACGGTCAGCTCGCGCTCCTCCACGTGCTTCTTGACGTACGGGTGGCCGACACGTGCGGTGACGTTCCAGTCGATGCTGCGGATGTCGTCACCGAACTGGTATTCGCGCACTTCGGAGAACTCCATCCCGCGGCCCTTGAAGACGGAGTGGTACTGCCCGGCCAGCGACTCGTTCACCAGCCGGTTGGTGCGGATCTCGATCCGCCGAACCTTCCTGAGAATCTCCGCGGGCAGCATCGGGCGATGCCGGGCTTATGGAACTTCGATGGTGTCGAGCACCCTCTGGATGATCTGCTCGGGCGTGACGTCCTCGGCCTCGGCCTCGTACGAGAGGATGATCCGGTGCCGCAGGACGTCGAACGCGATCGACTTGATGTCTTCGGGCGTCACGTAGCCGCGACCTCGGATGAAGGCATGCGCCTTGGCCGCGAGGGTGAGGAAGACCGTGGCCCGCGGCGACGCGCCGAACTGCACCAGCCCCTTGATGTCGAGCTTGTATTCCTCGGGCCTGCGGGTCGCCATGATGAGATCGACGATGTAGTCCTTGATCCGCGTGTCGACGTAGACCTGCGCCACCGCGCGCCGGGCGCGCAGAATGTCCTCGGCGTGCACCAGGCGGCGGACCTCCCAGGTGGGCAGCCCGGTCATCCGGTCGAGGATCTCGCGCTCCTCCGCCTTGGTCGGATAGTCGACCTTGATCTTCAGCATGAAGCGGTCGACCTGCGCCTCGGGAAGCGGGTAGGTCCCTTCCTGCTCGATCGGGTTCTGGGTCGCCAGCACCAGGAACGGGCGATCCAGGGGATAGGTGGTGTCGCCGATGGTGACCTGGCGCTCCTGCATCGATTCCAGGAGGGCCGACTGGACCTTGGCCGGAGCGCGGTTGATCTCGTCGGCGAGGATGATCTGGGCGAACAGCGGCCCTTTGCGCGCGACAAACTCCCCATCCTTCTGGTTGTAGATCATCGTGCCGATCAGGTCGGCCGGCAGGAGGTCGGGGGTGAACTGGATGCGCTGGAACTTGAGATCGAGGACGTCGGAGAGGGTCTTCACCGACAGCGTCTTGGCGAGACCGGGCACGCCCTCGAGCAGCAGGTGCCCGTCCCCGAGAAGCCCGATGAGCAGCCGGTCGAGCAGCGCTTTCTGCCCGACGATGACCTTCCTGACCTCGCCGAGCACCTGCTCGACGAAGACCGACTCCTTCGCGACAAGGTCGTTGATCCGTCGGACGTCGTTTTCCATGACCGGGGTCGTCTCCATTCCTTGTAACCTCAAGAAGGGCGCGGAATTGTAGACCACGGTCCGGCGCCCGTCAAAGGACGCCTGGGAACCCGGGCGGGGCGGATCTTCAGACGTGCTTGTCGAGGAGCTTGGCCAGGGTGTCGCGGCTGGTGGCGCCGATATATTGCTCGACGACTTTCCCCTGCTTGAAGAGAAGCAGGGTCGGGATGCTCATCACCCCGTATCGCGAGGCCAGGTTGCTGTGGTCGTCGACGTTCACCTTGCCCACCCTCGCCTTGCCGGCGTACTCCTTCGCCAGCTGCTCCAGGACGGGGGCCACCATGCGGCACGGACCGCACCATTCGGCCCAGAAGTCGACCAGAATCGGAGATTCGCCCTTGGTCTCGTCGTCGAAGTTGGCGGCGGTCAGGGTCACGATGTTCTCGCTGCTCATTCCGTTGCTCCTCCGGCTGTCCCCGGTGCGGGTGGACTGATTTTTATACCATACTCCGCCCCGGAGACCTACTTGGATGCGCCGCCCCGAGGAAGGTGACAGACCGAAGCGACGATGGGGGCAGAACTTCCTCGTCAACGAGGGCGCCGCCGACACCCTGGTCCGGGCCTTCCTGCCCCGGCCGGCCGATCATGTCCTCGAGATCGGCCCCGGGCGCGGGGTCCTGACGCGCCGGCTGGCCGGCAGGGTCGCCCGTCTGGTGGCCGTGGAGATCGATCCCGCCCTGGCGTCCTCCCTGGCGGCGTCGCTGCCGGACTCCCCGCTTCCCGGGTCGCTCGAGGTGATCGAGGGCGACGTGCTGGCCATCGAGCCCGCGCTCCTTTTGGAGCGCCTGGACGCCACGCCCGAGCGGCCCGGCCGCGTGATCGCCAACCTTCCGTACAACATCGCGACCACCGTCATCCTCCGTCTTCTGACGCTGCGGCCGCGGCTCGCGGACATGATGGTCATGGTGCAGCGCGAGGTGGCCGGCCGGATCGCCGCCCGGCCGCGATCGAAGGCGTACGGCAGCCTGAGCATCCTGTGTCAGACCTTCGCGCGCGTCGACTCGATCCTGAGGCTCGGCCCCGGCTCCTTCCACCCCCGTCCGCGGGTCGACTCGGAAGTGATCCGCCTGATCCTGCGCGACCCCGGCGGCGCGGCGGGCCGGGACTTCGAGGGGTACGCGGCCCTGGTGCGGGCCGCGTTCGCGGCGCGCCGCAAGACGGTCTCCAACAATCTCGCCCACCTGCGCGCCCCCGGCGGCACCCTGGGGCATGCCGGCGCCTCGGATCTCCTGAGGTCGGCCGGGATCGAGCCCGGGATGCGAGGCGAGGAGATCACGGCGGAGCGGTTTCAGGCCCTGTTCGCGGCCTGGCAGGAAAGCCGCGGACTATAATGCGCCCCGTGACGACCCGCCAGCGCCCCGAGGGGGCGCGGAATTCCCAGCATCCACTGCAGATCATCCCCCTGGGCGGCCTGGGCGAATTCGGGCTCAACTGCACCGTCCTGAGGTGCGGACACGAGTCGATCGTCGTCGACGCCGGCGTCATGTTCCCCGAGGAGCAGATCCTCGGTGTCAACGTGGTCATCCCGGAGTTCTCCTGGCTGTTTGAGCGCAAGGACGAAGTGCGGGGGATCGTCCTGACGCACGGCCACGAGGACCACGTCGGCGCCCTCCCCTACCTGTACGAGAAAGTGCGGGTGCCGGTCTACGGCAGCGACTTCACGCTCGGGCTCGCGGCGCGCCGCCTCAAGCAGCACGGCCTGCCCCACGACCGGATGCTCAAGACGGTGAAGCCGGGCGAAGAGGTCGCGCTCGGCCGGTTCAGCATCGAATTCCTCCAGGTGACGCACAGCATTCCCGGCACCATGGCCCTGGCCATCAGGACCCCGGCGGGGACGGTCATCCACACCGCCGACTTCAAGATGGATCAGACCCCGATCGACGGCCGGACGTTCGACTTCCAGTCGTTCTCCTATTACGGCGACCAGGGAGTGCTGGCGCTTCTCTCCGACAGCACCAACGCGGAGGTCGAGGGGTTCAGCGGCTCGGAGAGGCTGGTGGGAGAGGCGCTGGAGGGCCTGTTCCGCCGCGCCCCGGGGCGCATCGTGTTCAGCACTTTTTCGAGCAACGTGCACCGGATCCAGCAGGTGATCGACCACGCCGTGACCTTTCGCCGCAAGGTGGCGCTGGTCGGGTCGAGCATGCAGTCGACGTCCGAGATCGCCCGCGACCTCGGCTACCTGAGGGTCCCGCCCGGAACGATGATCGAGCCGTCGGAGGTGAGGCGGCTGTCGCCTCAGAAGACCGTGATCCTGGCCGCCGGCAGCCAGGGTGAGCCGATGTCTTCGCTGTCGCGCATCGCCCTCGACGACCATCGCGACGTGTCGATCGAGGAAGGGGACATCGTCCTGGTCTCGGCTCGCGCCATCCCCGGGAACGAGCGCTCCATCAACCGCGTGATCAATCACATCTACCGTCGCGGCGCCGAGGTCCAGTTCGGCGGCGCCCCTCCCTGGCACGTCTCGGGGCACGCCAGCCAGGAGGAGCTGAAAATCATGCTGACTCTGGTGCGGCCCCGGTTCTTCATACCCATCCACGGCGAGATCCGCCAGCTCTACAGCCACGCCCGCCTGGCGGAGCGCACCGGCCTGCGGCGCGAGCGCATCCTGCTCGCCGAGAGCGGCGACGTCATCGAGCTCGACGACAAGGGCGGGCGGGTGACGGGCAAGGTGCGGGCCGGCCGGGTCTTCATCGACGGCACGCTCGAGGAGGTCGACGAGATCCTGGTGCGCGACAGGCGTCACATCTCTGAGGGGGGGATCGTCCTCGCCATCGTCGCCATCGACAAGCAGAGCGGCAGCATGGAGGGCGACCCCGAGATCGTCAGCCGCGGGTTCGTGTTCGAGGGGGCGCAGGGCGATCTGCTGCGCGAGGCGACGCGGGTGGTGCGCCGCTCGGTCGAGGCCGCCACGCCCGAGGAGCGCGCCGACCGCGGTGTCCTGAAGGCGATGATCCAGCAGGACCTCAAGAGGTTCTTCCGCAAGAAGCTCGACCGCAGGCCGATGATCATCCCGGCCGTGGTCGAGACCTGAGGTAAACTTGGCGTCCATGGCGGCCCGCCGGCGCAGGACCTCACCCCGCCGCGAGCCCACCGCCTCGCGGAGCATTTTTGCGGAGGGCGTCGCGATCGTCGTCATGGCGTTCGCCGTCCTCCTCGCCCTGAGCCTGGTCTCGCACAGCAACACCGACCCCGTGGCCTGGCCGCTCGGCAACTGGCACGGCGAGCCGGTCGCGAACTGGGCCGGCATCGTCGGCAGCGTGCTGTCGGAATCGCTTTTCCAGACCTTCGGCTGGGCGGCGTGGACGGCGCCCCTCCTGATGCTCCTGGTCGGCTGGCGCACCTTCTGGCGCAGGCCCTCGGGCAGCCTGGTCGGCGTCGCCGGCAGCCTCCTGGTCCTGGTCTCCCTGACCGCCTGTCTCCACCTGACGCTCGGCGAGCGTGGGCCGATTCCGGCGCATCCCGCCGGCGGATGGATCGGCTACATCGCAGGGCGCATGCTGGCGCGCCCGCTCAATCGCTGGGGCGGCCTGGTGGTCGCGCTGGCGCTGGCGGGCACCGGCGGGCTGCTGCTTGGACGATCGACCTTCGTCGATGCGGTCCGCGCCACCGGCGCGCGCCTGGCCCGCGCCACGCAGGCGGCCTGGCTCGCCTGGGTCCGCTGGCGGGAGGCGCGGCGCCGCGAGCGTCAGCGCGCCGAGGTGGCCAGGCGGCAGCGCGATCGGCAGGGGCAGGAAGCGGCCCTCAAAACGGCGGCCAGCGAGCCGCGCGCCGCGGCGCCGATTCCGGTCCTCCCGGAGATCCCCGAAACCCTGGCCGGGCGGAGCGCCGCCGCGGGGGCGGAGAAGACGCCGGCCGCCGAGCCGCTGCGCGCCGCGCGCCGGGGCGCGAAGACGACGCCGGCCGCCGAGCCGAAGGAGTCGAAACCGGGCGCCGGCCAGCCGCAATTCGATTTCGTCGAGGCCCTTCCCGACTACACCCCGCCGCCCCTGTCGCTCCTCAATCCCCCGCAGCAGGAGACGCAGGTCGACGAGAAGGAGCTGGTCGAGACGGCGCGGCTCATCACCGAGAAATGCCGCGAGTTCGAGGTCAACGGCCAGGTCATCGCCATCCAGCCTGGACCCGTCGTCACCGTGTTCGAGTTCAAGCCGGACGCCGGCATCAAGTACAGCCGCATCGTGGGACTGACCGACGACCTGTGTCTCGCCATCAAGGCCGAATCGATCCGCATCGACCGGTTGCCGGGCAAGTCGACCGTCGGTATCGAGGTCCCCAACCGCACCCGCGAGGTGATCTCCCTGCGCGAGCTGCTCGGCGGAGAGCGTTTTCAGCGCGCCGCCGCGCCCCTGACCCTGGCGCTCGGCAAGGAGATCAACGGCGAGCCGTACTATGCCGACTTGAGCCGCATGCCTCACCTGCTGGTCGCCGGCTCCACCGGATCCGGGAAGAGCGTCTGTCTCAACACCCTGCTGACCTCGATTCTCTACAAGGCGAGCCCCGAGGAAGTGAAGTTCATCATGATCGACCCGAAGCGCCTGGAGCTGGGGGTCTACGAGAACATCCCGCACCTCCTGACGCCCCTGGTCACCGACACGAAGAAGGCCGGCAACGCGCTGCGCTGGGCGGTGGTCGAGATGGAGCGGCGCTACAAGCAGCTCGCCGAAGCGGGGGTGCGCAGCATCGACCAGTTCAACCTGACGATGAAGCGGGAGATCGGCAAGGCCGGGGCCCGGCGCGACGAGCCGGCCACGCCGGCCCCGGAGCCGGCCGGCGCGGGCGAGGCGGCCGACGCCGGCACCGAGAGCGCCGGGCCGGCCGCCGGGCGCAAGACGTACCTCCCGGGCGAGAAGCCGGCCATCCTGCCATACATCGTGATCCTGATCGACGAGCTGGCCGACCTGATGATGACCACGGGGCGCGAGGTCGAGGAGGCGATCACGCGTCTCGCCCAGATGGCCCGCGCCGTCGGCATCCACCTGATCCTGTCGACCCAGCGTCCCTCGGTCGACATCATCACCGGCGTGATCAAGGCGAACTTCCCCTGCCGCATCGCCATGCGCGTCTCCTCCAAGGTGGACTCGCGCACCATCCTCGACGCCAACGGCGCCGAGCACCTGCTCGGCCATGGAGACATGCTGTTCATCCCTCCCGGCTCCTCGCGGCTGACGCGCCTGCACGGCCCCCTGGTCACCGAGATCGAGGCGACCCGCATCGTCACCTTCCTCAAGAAGCAGGGCAAACCGCTTTACGACGAGACGGTGACGCGCGACGAGGCCGAGGCCCAGGGAGCCCCGGGCGGCGGACCCGCGGAGAACGTCGATCCGGCGTACGAGCAGGCGGTCCGGATGGCGGTCCAGATGGGGCAGATCTCGGTGTCGCACATCCAGCGGCGTCTCAAGCTGGGCTACGCGCGGGCCGCGAGGCTGGTCGACATGATGGAGCAGAACGGCATCGTCGGCCCGGCGGACGGCTCGAAGCCGCGCGAGGTGCTGGTGGAGCCCGAGTTCCTCGATCGCCTGAACCAGATGCGGGAGGAGCAGACCTAGATGCGCGGACGCTCGGGCGCGCCGCTCCCCGCCTGGGTCGGGGTGGCGGGGGTGGCCGCGGCCGCGCTCGCGATCAGGCTCCTGTACGTCTGGCAGGTCCGCTCGACCGGCCTGGTGCAGCCGGAGGAGCTCGACCCCGGCTTCTACTACGGCTGGGCGAAGTCGATCGCGTCCGGCGATTTTTTCGGCAAGACCCCCTTCGTCCAGAGCCCGCTCTACGCCTATCTCCTCGGGCTGTTCATGACGGTGTTCGGGGCGGCGATCACACCGATCCTGATCGCGCAGACGCTGGTCGGGGCCGGAACGGTGGCGCTCACCTGCGTCGCGGGACGTCTCTACTTCGGACCTCGCCGGGGGCTGATCGCGGGGCTTCTCCTCGCGCTCTACGGCCCGTTCGTGTTCTACGAGGGGATGGTGATGAAGACCTTCCTCTCGCCGTTCCTGACCATCCTGCTGGCGATCGTCCTGGGAATGGCCGCCCGCCGCGTGGCGGGCGCGTCGGGCGCGGCCGACCCGGAGGCGCCCGCGGGGGACCCACCTGCGTCCGGCGCCGCCGCCGGCACCGGCACCGGGAGGGACCCTGCCGTCCCGCTGTTCGTCGCGGCGGGGCTGGTGTTCGGGCTCCTCTGCCTGGATCGCGACAACTTCGTCCTTCTGGCGCCCGTTCTCGCGCTTCTGGTCGCCTGGCTGGCGGGGGGCGCAGGCGGCGCGCCCGCGCGGCGGCGACTGCGGTCGGCCGGGGCGTTCGCGCTCGGGGCGGCGCTCGTGATCCTGCCGGTGACGATCCGGAATTTCGCCGCCTCCAGGGAGCTGGTGCTCCTGACCACCGGAGGCGGCGAGGTCTTCTTCATCGGCAACAATCACGACGCCAACGGGCTGTACGTCCCTCCGCCGTTCGTCCGCCCCGATCCGCGCTACGAGCACGGCGATTTCGTCGCGCGGGCGACCGAGCTCACGGGGCATCCCGTCTCGCCGATGGAGTCGTCCTGGTTCTGGTTCCATGAAGGCCTGAAGTTCATCACCGGCGAGCCGGTCGCGTGGGTCCGCCTGCTCTGGCTGAAGTTCCTGCACTTCTGGAACTGGTACGAGCTTCCGGACAATCTCGACTACTCGGTGATGCAGGTCTTCTCCCCCCTCCTGCGGCTCCTCAATGTCACGGTGCCACCCGCGGGCGTGCCCGCCCCGGCGCTGCCGTCGGGCGGCGGCTGGCTACCGATCCGGCTGCACCTGTTCGCGACCTTCGGGACGCTCGTGCCGCTCGGAATGCTGGGGATCGCGCTGTCACGGCGGCGCTGGCGCGCGCTCGTTCCGCTCTACGTCCTGATCTTCGGGTACATGGTCACCGTTCTGTTCTTCTTCAACTTCTCGCGCTTCCGCGTTCCCATCGTGCCGATCCTGGCGTTGTTCGCGGCGGAGGGGCTGGCCGGAGCGGCGCTCGGGGCCCGCGCCCTCGTCGATCGGGCGCGCGCCCCGGGCGCGCCCCGGGCGATCGGCCTCGCGGCCCTGTTCCTCGTCGTCCTGGCCTTCTGCAACGTCGAGCTGCCGCGCGGCGTCGTGACGGCCATCGAGCAGGCGCTCGTCGTCGGCAACGAGTACTACGCCGAGGGCCGCTACGAGATGGCGCAGGACGCCTACGGCGTCGGCCTGGTCCTGCTGGGGGAGGGTCCGTCCGGCGCGGCGGGCGACGCCATCTTCAGGCGCCAGTTCGGCGCGCCGATCGCCGGCGACGCCCTGCTCCGGGAGCTGGAAGCCGAATCGGTCGCCAAGGGGCCGCAATACAAGGGCATCCACCTCGGGATCCATCACGGTCTCGGCATCGCCCTCTTGCAGCAGGCGCAGGATCTTCTGCAGCAGGGCCGGCGCGATCAGGCCCGGCCGCTTCTCGATCGCGCGGTGGTGCAGCTCAAGGAGGCGCTCAAGATCGCCCCGTCCTACCTGATGTCGCATCGCAAGCTGGCGCGCGCCTACCAGCTCGAAGGCGACACGCCGCAGGCGCTGGAGTGGCTGGGGAAGGCGGTCGACCTCTGGCCCGAGGATCTGCAGGCGCGTCTCGATCTCGCCGAGCTGCTCTTCGCATCCGCCCAGTATCGCGACGCGCTCACGCAGCTCGACGCGGCCCGGCATTACAACCCTTCCATGGAGCCGCGTCTTCTGGGACAGGTCTACTTCTATCGCGGGCTCATCTGGATGCGGGGTCTGGAGGATCCGGGCAAGGCTCTCTACGACATGGAGAAGGCGATCGCGCTCAGTCCGGATCACCCGCAGGCGGCGGCGATCCAGTCGGCCATCCAGGATCTCAAGGCGCGCCGCACCGAGGCGGTGGCCGACGAGCCGGCCGGTGGCGCGACCGGAGCGGACGCGCCGCGGTCCGGAGCGGAGAACCCCGTCGTCCCTAGCGCTTCCCCCGCGAAGCGGCCCGGCGGATGAGAAGGAGCGCCTTGCGCGCCGCCTTCTGCTCGGCCTCCTTCTTGCTGCCACCCTCGCCCTTCGCGACGACCGTGCCTTCGACCAGGAGATCGACCTGGAACGTCGGCCGGTGGGCCGGCCCTTCGGTGGCGCCCACGCGGTAGTGCGGCGCCGGGCGGCCGGCCGCCTGGAGCGCCTCCTGCAGGGCCGTCTTGGCATCCTGCCGCTCCGCCTCGGCGCGGTCGAGGCCCTCCATGCGCGGGCCGAACAGCCGCGTGACGAGCGCGCGGCCCGCGGCATCCCCGCCGTCGAGGTGCACCGCCGCCACCACCGCCTCGAGCCCGTCCGCCAGGAGCGTGTCGCGCGCCCGTCCCTCCACGCGCGAGGCGCGTCCGAGCCTGAGGTGCGCCCCCAGGTCGAGATCGTGCGCCACCCGGGCCAGGCTTCCCCGGCTGACCAGGTAGGCCTTCATCTTGGAGAGGGTCCCCTCGTCCGCGTCGGGGAAACGCGCGCACAGCGCCTCGGCGACCAGGAATCCGAGCAGGGCGTCGCCGAGAAATTCGAGGGGCTCGTTGTCGGCGGCCGAACCGTGCTCGTGCGCCCAGGAGGAATGGGTCAGGGCGCGCGCCAGGAGCTCCGGTTCACGAAAGCGGTGGCCGAGCCGCTCCTCGAGCGCGGCCTCGTCCGGTTTCCGGTCAGCCCCCATGGGCTGGAGCGGCGGGGCCCGGCCCGGTCGCGGGGGGCTTCGGCGCATCGGTGGCCGCCCCCTCCTGCGACCTGGCGTACGCCTCGATGCGCTGCTTGAGCTCTTCCGCCTTGCGCCGCTCCTTGAGCGCGTCGAACCGCTTTCCGGTCCCTTCCAGCGCCTCGGCCAGCTTGAGATGGGCGTCGACCTCGACGCGCGTCAGCGTCGATTGCTGGTAGGCCCAGTCGAGGTAGTCCTTGAGAGACTGCACCGCCTCGGCGTTCTTGTGCAGCTTCAGGTCGCTCAGGCCGACGAGGTAGTCGACCAGCGGATAGCTCTCGTGAGCGGCGCCGACCTCGCGGGCCCGGCGCAGGACCTCGATCGCCTGGGAGTACTTTCCGAGCTGCACCAGGTTCCGACCGTAGTGATAGAGGACCGCCGGCGTCTCGTGCGGTCCGTGGGCGGCGCGCGCCAGATAGCGATCGGCGGCGAAGTAGTCCCGGCTGTCGAGATAGAACGTGCCCAGGCTGAACAGCGCGTCGAGATTGTCCGGCTCGAGCGCCAGGACCGCTTCCCACTCCCGGACCGCGCCGTCGAGATCCTTCTGCTGCAGGAGGGCCTCGCCGGTCACCCAGCGCGCGCGGGCGGTCTCGCCCATCCCGGCGAGCTCCTTGGCCAGGTCGCGCGCGCGCGTCGGGTCGGCGCTGATGCCGAGATACGATTTCGCGAGGGTGTAGAGAAACTCGGCCCTCTCCGCCTGGGTTCCGCCACTGTTCGTCAGCAGCGTTCCGAATCCGCTCCAGGCGCCGTCGATGTCGGTGACCAGAGCGTCGCCCCGGTGCACCGACAGGTCGCGGGCGGAGGCGACCGTGACCACGGCCCGATTGTCGTCGTTGATCGGTCCGTCGCCGAGCAGACGCCGCAGCGCGTCGTCCCCGAGCCGCAACGTCATGAAGACTTCGTTCGGGCCGACGGCGACCACCCGGCGGATGTCGGCGGCCACCGCCGGGTTGCCGGCCACGATGGACCGGATGTTCCCGGCGTCCAGCCGGACGGGCTTGTCCGACCCGACGACCAGCAGATCGTCCGGCGTCAGCTGGAAGACGCCGACCGAAGCGAAGGTGCGCGCAAAGGTTCGCAGCATGGCACGAGTCGCCCCCTCGGGGGCGGACGACAACGACACGCGCTGGGCCAGGAGCCCTCCTTCCTGAAGCCGTTCCCGGAGCAGCGCGTACCCTTCCCGGGTGACCAGGTCGCCGGTGTGCGGCAGCCACGGGTCGATGCCGCTGAGGATGATGACGCCGTACCGGGTGCGGTCGGCCAGGAGGTGGGCGCGTGGATCGTCGTCAATCGCGGCGAGCCGGGCGTCGTCGAGCGGAGCGTTCGCCAGCTCGCGGAACAGCGCCCCTGCGGCGAGCACCGCCGGCTCGCGCTCGATCACTCGAAGCGACGTCACCGGATGGCGCAGGACCGACCCCGCCGTGACCCCGGTCATGAAATCGATCACCAGGACCTTGTCGGTCGGGCCATGGAGCAGCATCGGGATCTCGGCGGAGAGCACCTGGCTTCTCAGATCGGCCCCGTTCGAAGCGGTGGTCCTGCCGTCGAGGCTCAGCGTCCAGGTCTCGACGTCGGGCATTCCCGGCAGCGATTGGACGGAACGCTCCACCACCACGCAGGCCTCGCTGCCCTCGCGATAGAAGTACGGCGCCTCCGCGCGCAGCCGGCCCTGGAGCCATGCATCGGTCGACCCCAGGCGCTCCGGTGCCCTGGCGGCGTAGCGATAGAGGCCTCCGGCGACGATCCGCGGGTCCCACGACGCGGGGAACCCGCCGACCACGACCATCAGGGCGAGCAGCGCGACCATCCATGTGCCGCGCGCGCCTCCGCTGCGGGCCGGCGCCTCGCCCGCGAGCGTCAGGGCCCCCAGCACCGCAATCGCCGCCGCGAGGGAAACCGTGCGTCTCAAGCCGAATCCTGGAACGAGGACCAGCATGGCGATCGGCGCGGAGACGAGCGCGCCACCCGCGCTGGCGGCGATCGACTCAAGGGAGGCGCTGACGTCCTGGCCCGCGGCCGTGCGCATGGGCAGTCGAGCGAGCGCCAGGCCGACCAGAGCCGCCGCCGGTGCGATCAGGAGGGCCGCGACGAGCGCCGCCAGCCAGGCGCCGCCTCCTCCGGGCACGTAGTCGGGAGCCAATCGCAGGTAGGTGGTCGACAGCTTCGGCACCACGTACATCGAGCCCTGAATCGCGAGGCCGGCGCCCGCCAGGGACAGGAGCGCCGGCGTCGACCCCGATGACCGGGGCAGCACGATCGACAGAAAAGAGCCGAGGGCGAGCCCCAGGAAGAGCAGAGACAGCGTCAGGAGCGCATTGGCTGCCGTCGGACCGGCGACCATCCCCACCGTGCGGTCCCATCCGATGTACGCGGTCGTGAGCGACAGACCCGCCATCCCGGCCGCCGTGGCCGTCGCCCAATGACCGCCGCGGCCTGTGCTCTCCTCCGACGGCACAGCACCGCTCGGGCCGGAGAGCGGCGAGCGCCCGATGAGCAGGCTCGCCCCGGCGGCCACTCCGGCAAGGGCCATCCCGACGTACCAGGTGCCGCGCAATCCGAGCGCCGGCATGAGCGCCTGGCCGCCTATCACCAGCCCCAGGCCGAATCCCGCCGTCGCGAGGGATTGGACGAAGCCGGGCCCGATCGACCCGTCGCGCGCTTCGCCGTTCAGGACGGCGCTCGCCGCCGACAACACGAGCCCGAACGCGAATGCCGGGAGGAGGAACAACCCTGCGCCCAGGAGTCCGCGCAGAATCCACGCACCCCCCGCGCGTCCACCCAGAAGCGGCCACAGGAAAAGATAGACGCCCCGCACGAGCGCGAAGACCAGCGGAGCTACCGCGATCAGGCCGGCGAGGGCCACCTGCCTGAGCGCCAGCGAGCGCTGCGCCTGCCGCCTGCCCCACACAATTCCCGCGACCACCCCGATGATCACGCTGGCGCACGCCGCCGAGATCGACAGCGAGATCGTGCCCCCCGTCACCGCGAACAGCCGGTATCCGGCCGCGAACACCGCGCCGCAGGCCGCAAAGCTCGCGAGGCAGGATGCGATGAGAATCGCAGGAGCCGCGAGCGACGGTTCGGATGCCGGACTCGATGGGTCGGTCATGATCCTCCGGACGATCCCGGGCCGGGACCCGCGGATTCTAGCATCCCGCGTCGTCGTGCCGGCCCGGACCGAAGCGTCGGCACACAAAAAAGCCGCCAGACCGGATGGTCTGGCGGCTTGGTTCGTGATTCAGATGATACGGGACGGCTGACTAGCTGGTGATCGGGCCCCCGCTCGTCCTGCAGGCTTCATCCGACTTGCTGCAGGTCGTGGCACGGGCTTCGATCTTCTCCGAGTGAATGACTGCCGGCTTCTCGTAGCTCTTCTTCATGACGAAACTCTCCCTCCCTTGGCAGATTACTTCACGTTGGCCGGCGCGGTCTTCACAACCGTGCCATCGCTCTTGACGGCTTCGACGGTGACAGTCTTGTTCGACTTCACCGCGCCGCGGCCGACCTCGAAGGAGTACGAGTTGCTGCCCGTCCCCTTCGCCGCAATCAAGCCCGTGTTGAGCTTCGTCGAGCCGGCGTAAACGTTGAACCCGACGATCAGACTCTCGTTCTCCGTGGCGAAGCCCACGGCGAGCTTGCCCTGGTCGAACGCCGCCGAGTTGATCTTGACCTTGTCGGTCGCCGCCGTCGGGTCACCAGCGCAAACCTGGACCCAGCCGGAGATGGCGCCCGTGTCGGAACCGCCGACAACCGAGGTCGAGCCGATCCAGGTGCAGAGGCCGGCGCCGGGTGTCGGATAGTTCACGCACTTGCTGCCGCCGGGACCAGCTGTGGTCGCGGCAGTCTGCCAGGCGCTCGTCCTCAGATCCTGAGGGCCACCGGTGGCAGGTCCACTGAAGGTGAAGAGATTGGCGCCGGCCGCAACGGCCGGAGTCGTGTCAGGGCAAGTCACGCCGAACGCGTTGGCGAGGCTGCCCGGGTCACAATCGCTGTACAGCTTGACAGGCGCCGTGGTCTGGTCGATGCACGCCGTGTCGCTGCCACCGGTGCGGCTGAACGTGGCCAGCTTCAGACCGTTCTGGTTGGGCGACAGGACGACGTCGTAGAACCCGGTCCCGGGATCGTAGGGATGGGCGAAGTCGAGAACATACCCACCCGAGCCGATGTCGAAGGCGACCGTCATCAGGGCGCCTGCACCGTTGTTGCAGACGATCCCGAAGATGTTCCGGCCGACGTTCGGAACCTGTGCCTGGTTCGGGCAACCGTTGGCAGGCGGCAAATTCCCCCAGTCGAAGGAGAACGTGACGAACCCATCACCCGGGACGCCCGCTTCCCCCTGACAAAGGACCGACTGCTGGTTGACCGCTGATCCGTCCTCGCAGATGACGTCGATACCGGCCGAGTTGACCGTCGCGGTCTGGCCGATGGCTCCGACAAATCCGGCAACCGGTCTCGCATCTGGACAGTTGGCGATCTTTCCGCCGAAGTTCTGCGCGGGCTCGCTGATGCCCGAGCAGAGTGCAAAAATCTGGGTCGGGATACTCAGGACGACGATGGCTGCCACGCCCAGCGTGAGCAGTTTGGTCATTCGATTCATGTTCAGGTCTCCCTCCTCTTGATAAGCATCCGAAAGGCCTATGCTAGCACGCCGCGATTAGAAGTGCGCCGGGACGAAAGTGAGCGGAGAGGCCAGGATTTCGCGCAGGGTCACCGCTTCGCCCAGGTTCAGGACAAGGTTCGTGGCCGTGGAAGTCCCGCATGTCCCGATGGTGGTGCTGCCGCTGTTCGGGTCGAGGCGCGACACCGTCCCCTTGTTCAACAGCCCGGTGGACGTGAGGCCGATGGAGGCGCACAGATCGGCCGCGGTCACAGCCGTGGTGTGATAAGGGACGGAGAACCAGAAGTTGCCGATCTGCCCGGCGCCCGGCTTCGGGATCGTCAGGGAGAGCGACGGATTGTGCGAACCGACGATGATGATCGAGCTGGGGTTCGCGATGCCGCCGACGATCGCCGCCGGACGGATGCGGACGCCGAGTCCGGGCGTGATGGTGAAGGTGCCGGCGCTGGCGCAGTTGACGCTGGTCGTGCTGCCGCTGACCGGGTCCAGCTTCGCCAGAAGGGTCGTGTTGCCCGCGAGGGCGCTGCGCAGCCCGGTCTGGGTGCAGAAGTCGGTGCCGTTGTTGTACGGGTTGAAGTAGGGGATCGAGATCCAGTTCGACCCCTTCTGACCGGTGTCCGTGGTCTGGACGAGCCGCAGGCCCTTGTTGATCTTGAAGCCCGTGTTCGATGCGATCGCCGCGCTGCCGGCAACCACGATCGTGGCAGCGACCAGCACCACCGCCAGGTTGAGGAACGACTTCCGGTTGAGCAACATTTTCTGCGCCTCCATATTCTTATTTAGCCCCTGACTTGATTCCGTGGACACCGCCCCGGCAAGGCAACGGCCACCGCCGGTATTTACCCCCAAAAACGCTTTTGTCAACCACCAAATCGACGTTCACTCCACCCTGTAGAACACCACCTGGGAGGAGTCAGGCTCCCTATCGAGCCACTGATTTCCCTGGACCACCGTCCCCTGTCCCCGCCCCAGGAGCCGGGGGTCGGACGTCTTGTAGACCTTGTAGGCCCGGCCCCGCCCGTCGGTCCAAGCCAGGCGCACCCCATCCCCTTCCACCTGCATGTCGAGGCGGGCCGGGGTCTGGGATGTCGGTTCGATCGACCGCCCGCTCCTGGCCGCGAGACCGATACCGAGCGCAAGGAGCGCGACCATCGCCGGCACCACGGCCGCGAGCACCGGAGTGGTGTGCATGGGGACGAATCGGCGCCACCAGACTGGCAGTACCGCCGCCTCGGCAGCCTGTCTCGAGATGCGGGAGACGACGAACGGAGAGAGCGATTTCTCCGCCACCAGGGTCAACCTTGATGCGGAGACAAGCTCTTTGAATTCATTGACTTCGGAGCGGCAGCCCGGACACTCGGCGAGATGCTCCGACACGAGCCTGGACACCTCGCTGCCCGACTCGCCGAACGCGAACGCCGCCAGATCCGCTTTGACTTTCAGACAGGTCGACATGTCTCTAAATACCGGGCGCCTGCCCGGATCGTTCATGCGCAGGAGGGCACGAATATCAGAAACATCCGCCCGAGGACGGAACGCCCGCCTTCCCTGTATTCGACACCATGTACGGAGAGGCCACTCCAGCGACCACCTGGCGGATGGCATAGAAAAAGCCCTGCCCGAGGGGAGGGAGGGTCGGGTCGGGGACGGCGCTTGTATCGGTGTCGGGAAGGTCGTTCGCAAGGCAGGTCACGGCCCCCAGGTTGTTGGTCCCGCCACCCGCCGTAATCTGGCTCAGGGTGCCCCGGATGACGTCATAGACCGCTCCAGGGACCAGTCCCCAGCGCAACACCGTCTGGTTCTGGCCGAGCACCGTCGCCGTCTGCATCGGGTCCCCCACGACCGTCTGGTTCAGGAGCACCGTGATGCTGTCGCTGAAATGGTCCGCCACGACCAGGTCCGGTTTGCCGTCCTGATTGAAATCGCCGGCCGCGATGGCGACCGGATAGTCACGCGTCCCGAAATCTCCCGCCTTGGCGAAATACCCGAACCCGTCTCCGAGCAGGAGCGAGATGTCGTTGGAATTGGTGTTGGCCGAAGCGATGTCGAGCTTTCCATCGAGATTGAAATCGGCCACGGCGACCGCGGTCGGCGCGTCCCCCGCGACCGTCTCGATCGACGGGAAGGTGAACACGCCGCCGCCATCCCCGAGAAGCGAGCTGACCGTCGCCGAGCAGGAGTTGGCCGCCACGAGGTCGTCGTAACCGTCCCCGTTCAGGTCGGCTGTCACAACGCCTCGCGGGCACAGACCGGTCGGAAAGGTGCCGGGAATGTCTTGCAGGCCGCCGAAACCGTCCGAGGCGCCGATGTCGAGCCAGTTGGAGTTGAGGCTCGCGACCGCGACGTCCTGGAGGTTGTCGAAGTTGAAATACCCGGTCGTGATTCCCTCCGGCGCGGGGTCGAGGTAGGTGCAGACCGTGGCGCCGAAAGCGCTGCTCCCGGTCCCGCCCGTCCCCCGCTTGGTGCACATGTGATACGACACCTCGCAGGTGAACAGGACGTCCCGATTCGTGTCGCCGTTGATCTCGCCCGAGGTGATCCAGTCGGAGCCGTCGCACACACCCAGGGTGATGCCGTTGGTGGCGTTGAACCCGCCCGCTCCGTTGTTCTGCAGCACTGACATGGTGTTCAGAGCGGTGACCGACACGATGTCGGGCCAGAGATCGTGGTTCGTGTCGACGACGGTGAGCGACTGGGGCGCCGACAGGTTTCCGGTCGCCGTGTACGTCGGCGTCTGGAACGTGCCGTTCCCGTTGCCGCGCGTCACCGAGATGTCGTCTGTCCCCTCGTCGGTCGCCGCGACGTCGAGCTTTCCGTCGCGGTTGAAGTCCCCCACCACGAGACTGGTCGGATACGCGCCCGTCGCCAGCGAGATCCGGCCGGCCACCATGAAGGTGCCCGCTCCGATCGTCGGGATCACCGAAACGGTGCTCCCCGTCTGGCTCGCCGAGGCGACGTCGATGTTGCCGTCACCGTTGAAATCGGCGGTGGCCACCGAGACCGGAGTCGGCCCGGTCGAGACGATCACCGGCGCCGCGAATCCGCCCGCGCCGTTGCCGTTCATGATCGCCAGCTCACCGACGCCGCTGACCAGCGACTGGCCGACGATGAGATCCACGAATCCGTCCGCGTTGAGATCGTCGACGCCAACGAACTGCGGGCCAAGGCCGGGTGAGAGGGTCGTCGGGGCGTTGAATCCGCCGGTCCCGTTCGCCAGGTAGACCTTGAGGGTGTTGAGATCCCGCAGGCAGACGACGAGATCGGGGCGGTTGTCCCGATTGAGATCGCGCGCCGTCGCCGACACCGCGCCGGCACCCGCCCCCACGCTGAGCGTGGTGTTGAGGGTGAACCCGCCGGTGCCGTTGCCGCGCCAGATCTGGACGTTGTCGGATCCCGTGTTCACCACCGCCAGGTCGGGAAACCCGTCGGCGTTGAAATCGGCCACCTCGACCCAGGACGGCGAGGTTCCCACGGTGATCGACGCCACGTTTCCGAAAGTACCTGTGCCCGTGCCGCGCATCGTCGTGATCTGGTTGGTGGTGGTGTTGACGGTCACGACGTCCAGGTTTCCGTCCATGTTCCAGTCGCCGACGTTGAGGGCGTAGTTCGGAAGCGAATCGATCGATCGGATCTTGGCTCCGAACACGCCCTGGCCGTTGCCGAGGTTGACCGTCACGTCGGTCGACAGGCGGTTCGACACGATGAGGTCGGGGAAGTTGTCGTGGTTGACGTCCGCGAACCGGACGCCTCGAGGGTCGGAGCCGGCGACCACGGTCGTGACCCGCCGGAAGGTGCCGTCGCCGAATCCCTTGATGAGGCTGATGTATCCCGACTGCTCGTCGACCGTGATCAGGTCAATCTCGCTGTCACCGTCGTAGTCGGCGGCGATGACCGTCGTGGGGCGGTCTCCAACGCGAAAATCACGACGCGATTTGAAGGAGGACTGGGCCTGGGCGGGGATCAAGAACAGGAAGGCGAGTGCGGCAGCCAACCACAGCGCCCGCGTGAACAGGCGCTCCTGAGCGACTTTGGCTACATCCCTCATGCGGCGTAAGAGTTATGAAGCCTCTGTGAAGTCGAACCCCGGGCTCGCCCAAATATACGCTCTGGGCGAGCCCGGGGCTATTTCAAAATGATTTACCCGATCAGTTGCGAATCGCCGGCCCGAACGTCTTGGGCGGCTGGTTCAGCGCCAGCAGCTGAACGAAGAACTGGGTCGAGCCGCCCTTGTGCTTGGCGACCGGGAACGTGTAGCTGTGCGGCAGGCCGTCCGAGCAGCCCTTGCACGGGATCGGCGCCGAGTTCAGGAGCGTCGTCTTCCCCTTGAAGACCTGAACGACGTTGAAGGAGTTGATGTTGATCTCCGACGTCGTCGACCAGGTGATCGTGCCGGCCGCTCCGCTGTACTTGATGTTGATGACAGCGACGTTCTGCGTGCAAGCGTCACCCACGCCATCGTGGTCGGTATCGGCCTGGTTCGGGTTGAAGATGGTCGCGCAGTTGTCGCAGGCGTCGCCCACGCCGTCGTTGTCGACGTCGGATTGATCCGTGTTGGGCTTGGCGGCGCAATTGTCGCAAACGTCGCCCACGCCGTCCGCGTCAGCGTCTGCCTGGTTGGCGTTGGCAATCGCCACGCAGTTGTCGCAGACATCGCCGCGGCCGTCATGATCCGTGTCGACCTGGTTGACGTTGGAGACGGCGGCGCAGTTGTCGCAGGCGTCGCCGAAGCTGTCGCCATCGGAGTCGGCCTGGCTGCTGTTGGCGTTCGCCGGGCAGTTGTCGCAGATGTCGCCGACGCCGTCCGTGTCGCCGTCCTGCTGGCCGGGATTCGCGGTGTGGGCGCAGTTGTCGCAGACGTCGCCCTTGCCATCGGAATCGCTGTCGGTCTGATCAGGATTGACTGCATTGACGCAGTTGTCACAGACATCGCCCTTGCCGTCGTGATCGAGGTCGGACTGATTGGCGTTGGGCGTGTTGGGGCAGTTGTCGATCGTGTCGGGAATGCCGTCACCGTCCGAATCCACCGTCCCGATGCTGACGTGGGCCGAAACGGAGCTTCCGGCGAAGCCACCCGCGTGAATACCGAGAGCCATGTAGGTGCAGTTGGTCCCGGTCGTGTCGAACGGAACGTCGAGCGCCGACACCGTGGTTCCGGAGAAAGGCGAGCCCGCGATCGGGCTTCCCCAGGTCGAGACCATGCCGGTGGTCGGGGCTGCGGAGCAGGGCGCCACGATCTGGTAGAGGTCGTAGCCGTTCACCACGCCGGGGCGCACGGTGGTGCCGCCGGAGGGGGCCCCATCCGTGCACGTGCCACCCAGGTTGAGCGCGCACTCGTCGTAGGTGATGGCCGCGTTCCACGAAAGTTCAATGTGGCGGTGGCTCGCGTCGCTGCCGGCCTGGACGTTGCTGACCGTGATCGACGGAATGTCGGCCGCGCCGAGCGGACCGGCCAACCCCGCGTTCAGGTCAAGGTTCGGATGTGCCAGGTCGAAGATGTAGGCGGCCGAGGTCTGCAGCCAACCCACCGACAGGATCGCGTAACGGCCTTTGTGCGTCGCCGAGCCCTCGTTGACCGACGAGGTCACGTAGGCGATCACCGGGCTGTCTCCGGTGGTCGAAGTGTTGACCGCGTCCGGGCAGCCGGTGTTTCCGACGTTACCCCAGTTCCCGTTCAGGGTCACGGCGCCGTCCGTGGAGCCGTTGGGGGGGAAGCCGGACTCCGGCTGGCAGAAGTCAAAGGCCGCATCGTCGAACGAGCGGCAGATGAATGGTGCTCCCCCGTCGTTGATCGAGGGGACCCCCTTCACCGCTGCATGTCCGGAGACGTAGGCCTCTGGGAGACCTGTCAGCGACCCCTGCAGCAAATGGGCATAGGGCGCCGAGTTCGGACACGGCTGGGCCATGGCCCCGGGCGTCGCCATGAAGACGGCAACCGCCGCCCCCAGCGCGACCAGCAATTTGAGGAATGTCTTCATCAGATTCCCCCCTC
Source organism: Patescibacteria group bacterium (assembly GCA_035638115.1). Taxonomy (GTDB): domain Bacteria; phylum Acidobacteriota; class Polarisedimenticolia; order Gp22-AA2; family Gp22-AA2; genus DASRAN01. Next base: position 65,091 of record DASRAN010000086.1, read on the forward strand.
CTGAGTGTGAATCGTTCGGAACTGCGAAAGTTGTTGAACCAGCAACATTGAATTGACCAGGCCCTTGAGCGAACAAAGAAACCCCGCCAGATTCCCCCTAGATACGCCGAATCAGCCTCTTGTCAAGAAGAACTTCTCCGTGAGAGTCCACTCTGGATCCTACCCTCGCGATCTCAAAATCGTTCAGCCCCGCCGGCCAAAAATGCGCTCGCGCAGTTTATGTCGTGCCGACATGCAGTGTCGGCGGATGGTGATCTGAGAGATGCCCAGGATGGCACCGATCTCGGCGCTGTCCAACTGCTGCAGATCCCTGAGAACAAACACGATCCGCTCTTTGCGGCTGAGACAGTCGAGACTCTTGCGCAGCAGGGCGGCGGTTCTGGCGGCTTCGACCTGCTCGAAAGGACCCGGTTCGTCCGATTTGACCTGGCTCACCAAGGAAGACTCCAGCTCTTCCATCGAGACGACCGGCTCTCCCCGGGTCCGGCGCATCTGATCGTAGATCGAATGGATGGCTATCCGATAGAGCCATTTGAAGAAAGTCCGCCCCGACTGGAACCGGCCGATGTAGCGAAACACCTTCACGAACGAATCCTGGCAGGCGTCCATGGCATCGTCCTGGCTGAGTCCCATCTGGACGCCGAGGCCGATCACGCGCCGCTCGTACAGACGCATCAGCCCGGCGAACGCCTCGGGGTCGCCCGTCTTGGCCAGCTCCACCAGCCGTGTCACTTCGGGGGACTCCGCCGGCGCCCCGTCCGCCGGGCCTTCGGCGGCCTCGACGTCGGTGAGAGTGCCTGGCTTGATGAAATCCATGAGCCGCCCGCTTCGCCCCTCAGAAGGGACTGAGATTGCCCCGGTCGTCCACCGCCAGGACGCTGATGAACTGGGGGCTCGCCGGAAGCGACAGGTCGATGGCCGTCTGCGTCACGTGGTCCCTGAAGAGCGTCGACGGCCCCAGGCCGGCCCGCGAGACCGGCGTCGCGGTGACGTGGATCTGGTAATAGCTCACAAGCGTCTGGAGCCCCTGCACGTCGTTGGTCACGGGGAGCCAGGATAGGTGCACCGTCGTGTCGGAGGGCGAGGTCACGTCCAGATCCGCAATTCCGTTCGGCAGATCCCTTCCCGCCCCCGACCAGAGCCCGTTGGCGTCGCCGGCGGTGACCAGGTAGAAGCCGTTCGCCGGCAGGGTGATGCCGCCGACATGCGTCCAGGTCGTGGTGGAGCCGCTGGCGATGACCGCCGTCGGCGTGACGCCGGTGATGCTGAATCCGGGGGTCGTGCCGTAATAGACCCGATACCCGACGACCGTGGTCGGCCGCCCGTAGATGTCGACCGCAGGAGCGCTCCAGCTCAGCACGAGGTTGGACCCCGACCGGCTCACCCTCAGATCCGAGATGGCGCGTGGCGGCGCGATTCCCTGCACCAGGCTGGGAACGCCGGCCTGCTCCGGCGCCGGGGCGCTCGTGAGGCCCGAGGTGTTCGTGGCGGTCACGGTGGCGTAGTAGGGCGTCCCGTTCTGCAGTCCGAAGAGCGTCGCCTGGGTGGTCGGCGGCGTGACGGATTGGCTGGCCGTGTAGACCCCTGACGTCGTCCCCCAGCGCACGGTGTAGCTCTTCACGTCGGTTTCGGGGTTCGGCGACCAAGAGAGACCAAGCCTCCCGCCGGTCCCAAGGTCCCGGACCAGAAATCCGGTCGGCGCCGAAGGAGGGTTCGGGTTGAGCGGACGCGCGGTCACGCAGCCCGGTCCGGCGTCGCAGTCGTCATTGGGATTGGAGCGCGCCCCTTCGAAGCCGTCGCCGTCCGACGAGGCCGCGTAGTAGTAGTAGCGCGTGGCGTTGACGACCGACGTGTCGGTGCACGAGTTGGCGCCCGCGGAAGTGCAGGTGATCCGCTGGTAGGTCGATGAGGCCGAGAGCGCGCGGTAGAAGTGGATTGCAGCGACGGGTGCCGCGGGGGGCGTCCAGTTGAGGGTCACCTGCCCATTCCCCCCCACGGCGGAGAGCCCGGTCGGTGGCGGCGGAGCCGGGGTGGCGATCTGGCTGGCCGGATCGCCGAGGAAGGTGAACGACTGCATGTCGACCATCGAGCCCTGACTCCAGAGCGCGGTGCGCACCGGGAGCGTGGCGGGACCGAGCGTCGTCTCCCGCTCCTGACCGAAGAGCGGCAGGAAGAGAGCGTCCGCGGCCACCGTGCCGACGAACGTGTTCGAGAGCCCCGACGGAGCGAAGGCCGCGATCGCCCCGCCGTTCGGATTGTTGACGATGTCCTCTCCGATCGAGCCCGACCCCACCAGATAATGGAAGCCCCCGGACAGGCAGTTCACGTTGAACATGAACGGGAGCTTGAGTCCGTTGGTCAGCGCGGCGGCGTTCGCCGCGGTGAACACGGTTTCCAGGCCCCAGTTGTCGAAATTGCCATGACCGACGTAGGTGAAGACCCCGGCGCCGTTCATGATCTCCGACGTCATCGCGGTGTTGAATCCCGCGGCGTCCGTGGCGTTCCAGGGCGGTTGCTGAAAGTACAGCGGCGGGGACGGGCTGCTGTACGGCGCGTTCGAGAAGTACTGGGTCCGGAGCGTGTCATCGATGGCCTGGAAGCTGGCGGCCTCGCCGGCCGACTTTTCGTCCCCCGCCGTCAGGACCGCCCGGCCTTTCCAGGTCCCCGCGGGAGCGCCGGTCTCGAAAAAGCGAATCTTGTCGAACACCGCCGCCGAGGCGGCGGCCGTCCGGGTCGAGATGCGCCCGAGATAGAGGTCGGGAATCTGGTCGGCGCCGTTCACCGACGCCAGCCAGTTGTCGCTGCTGTAGTAGCCGATGATCGAGTTGACCTGGAACATGATCGGCGTCGGGACCTGATCGACGTAATCGCCCCGGGCCAGGTTGTTCTTGAAGTCGGGCGTCGCGTCGCCGACCAGCAGGACGTACGAAGGCGGCGGGTCGGTTCCCGCGGGTCCGCGCCAGTTGGCGTACGCGTAGGCCAGGAACGCCTGGATGGCGTTCGCGTCACGCCTCCCGAAGGAGAATTCGTCGTACACCTGGTTGATGAAGACGACGCGCGACACCAGGCCTTGCGCCGCGAGGCGATGCTCCAGCAGAAGGTCGAGCGAGCCTCCCACGGACGCATCGAGGGTATTAACCGATCCGATCACGATGTAGTCGGCCGACTGGCCCGGCACACGGAGGGTCGGGGACGCGGCGGTCACGACGGAGTCGGGAGCACGCAGCCCGGCCGGACCGGCGACGGCGAAGGTGCGCGTCGGCGGAGCGCCCGGGGTGGCGTCCTGGGCCACCTCGAAGGTCCAGGTCGAGGTCGGAGTCCCGCCGGGAGTGGCGCCTGTGATCCGGACCGCGTCGGCCTCGCCGTTGCCGGCGATCGCCCGGCCGATCTCCCAGATCGCCGGTTCGATGGCGCCCAAGCCCGTCACCGTGAACCGCATGTTCTGGTTCGGAACGCTGAATCTCAGGACATCCCCCGACACCGCGAACTGGCGCCGGTAGGAGATGGTGATGGTGTCGAGGTACTGCTGATCGACGACCACGCCGGCGAGACCGGGGGCCTGCAGGTGAACGGTCGCCGGATTCGAGAGAACCGACTGCGCCATCGTGAAGGTCTGCTCGCGGATGGTCTCGCCGTTCCAGAGGAAATCGGCGGCGTCCGCCGTGTCGGCGTTCACCCAGGCGTGCGTCTTGTGATCCGGGTCCTGAGGGGTGTCGGTCCCACCACGGAAGCGCACGGTCACCGAGGCCGTGGCGGCGGACGCCGCCAGGCCAGGCAGCGCGACCGACACGTCGCGATGATCCTGGGCGCTCCCGGCCAGAAGCGAAGGAAGCGAAAAGTAGGGATCGACCGCGCCGAGCGGAATGAAGATGTTGTTCTGCTCCCAGACGACCGTCTCGCCGAAATCGGCGGCCAGCGAATAGCCCGAGGTCGGCGCTCCGTTGCGCGCCGGGATTCTCAGGTGAGACCCGGGCGATCCGGACGCGGACAGCCAGTAGACCTGCGTGTCCGTGAAGTCGTTCGCCTCGTACACCGCCGGGAGCGAAAGCCCGAGATCGAGGTTCAGGACGGTGGGGGGCTCCGCTTTCGGCCGGCCGTAGAACTCGAGAGCGTCGCCGCTGTTGAACACGCCGTCGGCCTCCCCCGAGTTGCCCGCGGCGTCGCGGATCAGGATCGGGATCTCGGCCCCGTCCACCTCCACCGCCAGGGTGCGCGGGTCGACGGCGGCGAGGTCGGGCGCGTGAGCGGTGAGCCAGACGGAATCGAGGTGATAGACGCCCTCCTGGGTCACCTGGAGCTTGTAGCGGGAGGTGCCCGAAGCGATGGTCTGCGCCGCCGCGCTCTCGGTGACCGACGCCGCCGGACCTCCGTAGACCCGGCCGCCGCGCCGGGCGCCGAAGGCCCGGAACATCTTCCCCTGCTCGTAGTTCACCAGGCTGGTGGCGTACGCCTTCTCGAAGCGCGGATCGGGACGGAACGGGTTCGCATCACCCGACGGCGGCTCGAACGCCACTTCGGCCTCGAGGTGGGAATACACCGTGGCCTCTCCGGTGGCCGGGCTCCAGACCACGGGCGTCCAGTACACCTCGACGAATCGCTGATCGCGCAGGGCGCCCGTCGTCCCCAGCCGGAGCGGCGACTCGGGGAATGCGCGGGAGCGCCCGTAGATCGTCGCGTCAGGCTGGTAGTCCCGCCAACTGCTGCGGCCGGGCTCGCGGAAGCCGGCCCGATCGTCGTCCTGAAGACGCGGGCTCCCTTCCGTCACGACGTCGTGGACTCCGGGGACCGGCGTGACGGAAATGCGCCCGAGAGACTTGCTGCTCGAACGGAGCAGGCGCAGGACGGGCGTCGCCCCTTCGGGAATCGCCACGAGCAGGACCTTCAGGGGAAGAGCGGGCTCCCCGGGACGTGTCGTGGTCCCGAATCCGTCGAGGCGCGGAATGACACCGCCGGCCTCCGCCACCAGGAGCGGATCGGGAACCGTCAGCGAGAGGGGTACGGAAGTCGCTCCGGAGCCGGAGCCGAGACCCGGCGCCGCGAGGCCCAGCAGGAGGGCCCCGGCCGCGAGGGCTCGAAAGGCGCGCGATTTCATCCTGGATTCGGCCTAAGGCCGGAACTCACCTCTTTCCTCGGACACGCGGGAGGAGGCGGTCCCTCACATCGCGCACTTCGTCTGCACCCCCCCGGCGTCCTCGTCCGAGCGGCCGGTCCGCTCCTTCCAGGCGTTGTAGGCCTTGGCGCGGTACTCGGCGTTTTTCGCGATCTGCGGGTAGATCGCCGTCGGGTCGCCCAGCTGGACCTCGGCCACACCCATGCAGAATCCGCACTGGTTGCCGTTCTGCACGGTCTTGAGAGTTTTCTGCGCCACGTCGACCGCGATCTTGCGCACCTCGATCAGCACCGGGGACGAGCGCCACATGTCGCGCAGGTTCTCGAGCTCCTTGATGTTGCCGGCCTTGCGCCGCAGCTGCACGCAGGGATAGATGTTGCCATACGGGTCGATGGCGAACGACGAGCGGCCGGTGCCGCAGACCGCCTCGCCCGGGCCGTCGTGGCGAGGCAGCGGGACCTCTTCCTTGCGCGCCGTCCGGTAGGCGTCGTCGGTCCAGAATTTCTCCAGGAAATCGTCGGTCGCCATCAGACGCAACGGATCCTTGTCGCCGTCGTCGCGCGGGGTGATGACCGTGTCGAACTGGATCCGGACGTCGAGCTCGTGGGCGAGACGCTCCATCTCGAGCACCTCTCCCTGATTGTCGCGGGTGACGGGGGTCTTGAAGTTGACCTTGATCCCCTCCGCGCGGAGGAATCTCACGGCGCTGACGATCTTGCGGAACGACCCCGGAACGCAGGTCAGGCGGTCGTGGGTCTCGGGCGTGCCGCCGTGCAGGCTGATCTCGATCTCGACCGGGTTGGCGATCTGCTTGATCTTCTTCGCCATCGCCTCGTCGATGAGATAGCCGTTGGTGTAGATGCGCAGGGCGAAGCCCAGCTCCCGGGCACGCGCCGCGATCTCGAAGAAATCCCGGCGCACCAGCGGCTCGCCGCCGGAGAGGGTGAGATAGAGCACGTTGAACTCCGCCATCTTGCGAAGCGCGTCGAACACCTCGGCGGTGTTCATCTCCTTCTGGCCGGTGGGACAGTTGTAGCAGAAGGAGCAGGCGTGATTGCAGACGAAGGTCAGCTCGAACAACGCCGACATGGGAACGGCGTTGTTCCAGTTGCGCGTCACCAGCTGTTCCAGAGGGGTCGCCATGTCAGTTCACCATGCCCTGCGCTCGCAGGGCGTTCACGAACTCGAGCAGGTCCCGGGTGGCCTCCTCGCGCGGGACCTCGTAGTCGCGCAGGACGGACTCGAGGATCTCCGCGAGCGTCCGGCGCCCATCGATGGCATCCCACACGAGACTGGCCACTGGGTTGAGTACGTTCACTTCCGACCTGGATGGCAGGACGATGGTCGCCAGACCATCATAGACGCGATAGGCGGCGTCGGGTGTCTTGCTCAGGACGGTGTTCAGATCCATGCGACTCAGGCCTCCTCGATGACCTGCCAGAAGGCATCATCCTTGCGGAACAGAAGCCGCCAGGCTTTGACCGCGTCCAGCACGCAGCCGGCATTCGCAAGCGCCTGCCTCGCTTCCACGGTCTCCTGCATCACGAACGGAAGACAGGACGACAGCTCGGCGAGCGCCCGTCCCCCCCGGAGTGGCTCGCGGGCAACCCGGTTCGACTGGATCAGGCGGAACAGGCCCGCGAGAGGAAACGATTCCTTCGAGTCCGGCACGTGATGATGCGCCATGCCGAAGGGAATGCCGGCCACCACGAAGCCCTGGTGCGCGGGCAGGACCATGGCGAGATCGTCGCTGAGAATCGTGTGGCGTGGTGACAACAGCGTGACGGTCGTCTTGCCGCTCCCGGACGGTCCGAAGAACAGATAACCGCGGCCCCCGTGAACGACGGCGGCTGAATGCACGAGCAACCCGCCCCGGTCCAGGATGAGCGAGGCGGTCAGGGCCCGCAGGTAGTTTTCAAGTCCACGATCGAACAGGTGGCCGCTCTCGGCCACCAGCGCGAGGTCGGCTTCACGTCTCCGCAGCGACAGCCGGGCGGCGAACTCGTACGACCAGACGTCCCGGAGACCCGGACCGGACCTCCGCTCCATGCGGTAGGTCTCGCTCCCACCGGGTGGCAGGCGGAGGAATTCCGGGACGCCCGCCGGGCCAAGATGGAGCGTCAGGTCGACCGGCGCGCCCGGTGGCAGGCCCTCGACGAAGGGACGGTAGCGTGCGGCCAGCGCGTCGGCCTGCGTCGCGGACATGCCGTCCAGCCGGAACCGGAGCGGACCGACGCCGATGTCGAGCGAGACCGGTCCGAACGATGCGCGGCGGGCCGCGAACCACTCCTCCCCGGGAACGAAATCACCAGTGGCGGGGGCGTGCGCCGGAGCCATGAACGGCTCGATGGAACTGGTCCGCAACCCTGTCATCGTCAAGGTAGACAACTCCCGTCTTGATCCCGATTCGGTGCTTTGCCGCCGAAATATACCGCGATCCAGGCGGCCTGTCCAAGAGAAAGTGGCCGCAAATCGGGCATTACAAGTGGGTTACAGGGGGAGCCGCCGGGTCACTTCGACTTCAGTGGCACCAGATCGACGTATCTGGGGTCCTGGCGGAGCTTCGAAAGACGGGGATCGCGCAGGCTGCTCTTGGTCTCGTGAAAGCCGAGCTCGACCGCTTTCGCGACGTGGTCGAGGGCCTCGTTGATCCGGCCCGCTGCGCCGAGGGACGCGGCGACATCGAGCTCGGCCTCGGTGCTCCAGGGCTCGGCCAGCGCAAAGACTCGAAACGCGGCGAGCGCCTTCTCCGGTTTCCGGTCGCTCTCATAAAGATGACCCAGATAATGGTAGCCGACGCCCTCGTACGGATAGTCGCACTGCATCGTCTCGAGCATCTCCATCAGCATGTCACCCCAGCGGTTCCGGAGCCCCGTGAAGACGACGAAATCGAGCCCCATGAGATTGGCGGGGTCGGTCTCCAGCACGGCCTGGCCGTTCTGCATCGACCACCCGACCAACCCCTGCTCCTGGCGGACCCGTCCCTCGTAGAGCTTGCCGTTCAGCGCGACACGTTCGGGATCCCTCGGGTCGGGCCGGGAATCCTTCTCGGCGCAGAAAGGACTGTCGGCCCAGGGCAACGGCAGCGCCTGGGCCGCCGCCATGATCTTGCGTCGATCCTCGTCGGTGGGTCCAAGCCGGCCGAGCAGCGGCGTTCCGAAGCCGGTCAAGGACGCGGCCCAGGACGGCACCGGAGCGAGCGGCTTCTCCTCCTTGGGGTCGGTCGCCAGATCGAACGCCTCGAGGCGGGCGCCCTGAACAACCTTGTGGTTCCCCTCGATCACCGCGTACAGCGGGCTCCAGCCGTAGGCTTGAAGCGGCATCGCAGCCTCGGCAAACAGCCGTCGGGCCGGCCGCGCGGCGGGCCGACCGCTCTTCGACTTGGCGGGGCGCGAGCCCCCCGTCTCCCCGGCGGCCTTGACGTCCCCCAGGAACGGAGCGAGGCTCACGCCATCCAGACCCGCGGGCACCGTCGCCTGGGCGAGGGTCAGTATCGTCGGGGCGAGGTCGACGAGACTGACGGGATCGTCCACCACCTTTCCACGCGCGGCCCCCGGCGACGAAAGCGCTATCAAGAGCGGCACCCGGACCGTCGTCTCGTACAGGTAGGTCCCGTGCCCCTCTTCCTTGTGATCGTCGAGCCCCTCGCCATGCGCGCCGGCGACGACATAGGCCGGCTGCGCTCCCCGGCCGCGCAGGCTGGCGACCAGCGCCCCGATCTGGGAGTCGACCTGACCGACCTCGCCGTCGTACGGAGTCGGCGGAGCGGGCTGGTCCTTACCCGGCGCGGGCGGGTCGTAGTCGAAGTGCGGGTCGTGCATGTTCAGCCACAGGAAGAACGGGCGGTCCGCGGGCAGGGCGTCGTACGCGATCAAGGCCGCCTCGACCACCTCCGACGCCCGCCGCTCGAACGACAGGAAGACACCCCGCTTGTGAATGCCCTGGATGTCGTCATCGAACCGATCGAAGCCCCGATTCAGGCCGCTCGTCGTGTCGAGATGATCGGTTCCGACCACGGCCACCGTCGACCAGCCGGCCGAGCGCAGCTGCGACGCCAGGGTCACAACCCCGTCCGCCAGACGTCCGCCCAGGTCATGCCGCAGACCGAGCCGCGACGGGAACAGACCCGTGAGGATGCTGGCCGTCGAGGGAACGGTCGAGACGGAGGTGGCGTAGGCGCGCGAGAACCGCACGCCGCCCGCGGCCAGGGCGTCGAGACCCGGCGTTGCGTTCGCTCCCCCGCCGTAGCAGCCGAGCCGATCGGCCCTGAGGCTGTCGACCGTCACGAGGACGATCCCGTTTCGTGGGTGGGACGGCGCCGGGGAGGGCGCCGGGGGCGGCGCCGCGTCCTGGGCGCGTACCGGCGGCGCCACCGCAACGTACAGGACGAAGGCGGCCAGGATCCGCGTTGCGGCGATGGGTCTCATTTCTCGATCACCTCGATGCGCGTCCCACCCACCGCCTGCCCGCCCGGGTGCAGGCTGCCGGCGAAGAAGCCGCGTATCGCGTCGTCGTACTTGGATCGATCCTCCGCGTAGAGTCCCGTGAGGCCGGAACGGCGCAGCTCGAGCAGGTTCTTCCCCCCTTCGGGCCCCTCGGGAAGCGCTTCATAGAGTCGCTGCATCTGGGCGAACCGTTCCGGCGCCTCGGAGGCCGCGATCAGCAACAGATTCCTGCCCGCCAGACCCGCGAGGCGCGAACGGATCGAAAACGCCGAGAGATGCCGCAGGAGCACGGCATCGTACAGCGGGTGAAGCGCCGGGACCACCGCGCCGAGGGCGGGTGGAATCCGCTCCCGCACGAGGCGGTCCGCCTCGGTGGGCACGTCCGGATAGAGGGCGTCGAGGGCCAGAGAAGTGATCGACGGCTCCTCCAGCGCCGCGAGAGCCAGGGCATACGCGCCCATGCCAACCCCCCAGCCACCGATCCGCCGTGCGTCGAGACCCTTGTGTGTCTTCAGGAAGGCCACCACCGCCAGCACGTCCAGCCGCTCGTCGACGCCCAGCGTCGACCGGGCGGCGCCGCTTTCACCATGCCGCCTGAAATCGAGGAGGAAGAGCGGATAACCCGCCTTGTTGAGAACCACCGCGCTGTTGAGAAGCCCGTTGCGTGATCCGCCCAGGTCGTGACACAGAATGATCGGCGGCGATCCTCCCCGGCCGTGGATATACCAGCCCGACAGGTGGACGCCGTCGGTCGCCGTCAGCGAAACGGGGTCGGCGGAGAGCAGATACTCGGAAGGGTCCTCGCTCGCGTGGTCGGTGGGAGGCTCGATGGCGGAGTGGACGAACGCCGCCGCTGCCGCGCTCGCGGCGCCCGCCACAAGCAGGAGAACGGCCAGCAGGCGGACGAGACCCGAACCCCGTCCTCCGGAACCAGTCGCCATCGGGGTGCGGACTATAGCACAGGGTCAGGAGCCCGCCGGACCGGTGCCGAGAGCGGCGCGGATACGCTCCGCCAGGCGGGCGCCCACCGCCTCGGCGAGCGCCTCCGGTGCGGCCGATCGCACCCCCTGGACCGAGCCGAACTGGCGCAGAAGCAGCCGCGCCCGGCGTGCGCCGACGCCTTCGATCGTGGTCAGCTCGGTGCCGACCGTGCGGCGCGAGCGGACCTTGCGATGGAAGGTGACGGCGAACCGGTGCGCCTCATCGCGGATGCGCTGCACGAGATGAAGGACCGGCGACTCGCGCGGCAGCCGGACGGGCCCCGAGCGGTCGTCGAGGAAGATCTCTTCCTCGCGCTTGGCGAGCGACGCCACGCGCAGATGACCGAGGCCGAGACCCTCCAGAACGGCCAGGGCCGACGAAAGCTGGCCCTTTCCGCCGTCGATCAGGACGAGGTCGGGCAGGATCTTTCCTTCCCGCAGGAGGCGCGCGTAACGGCGGCCGACCACCTCCGCCATGGACGCGAAATCGTCGTTGCCCGCGACGGTCTTCACCTTGAAGCGCCGATAGTCGGAGCGCTTCGGCCGACCCGCCTCCCAGACCACCAGGGAGGCGACCTGATCGGTCCCCTGGATGTGCGAGATGTCGAAGCACTCGATCCGATGAGGCGGCTCGTCGAGACCGAGCGCCTCCTGGAGCCCCTCGAGGATCTCCACGCCGTGGGTGTGCGGAGCCTGGAACATCGCCTCGAACGACAGCCGGGCGTTGCGCGCCACGGTGTCGAGGAACTGGCGGCGCGGGCCCCGGCGCGGCACCAGAAAGGAGACCTTCGAGCCCTTCTTCTGGCTCAGCCACTCCTCGAGGAGCGCCCGGGACGCGGGCTCGAGCGTCACGAGGATGGTCGCCGGCACGTCGTCGGTGGCGCCGTAGTACTGCTCGAGGCAGGCGTCGAGGAACGCCGCATCGTCGACGCCGATCGACTCGAACGACAGCTCGCGCCGCGCCTGGACCAGGCCCTCGCGCATCCGGAACACCTGCACCGAGGCGGTCTCCCCTTCGCGCGCGAACGCGACGTAGTCCTGCTCTTCCAGCCCCACCGACGCCACGGTCTGGCGTTCCTGCAGCCTCTCGAGGGTGCGAATCAGGTCGCGGTGCTGCGCCGCGGCCTCGTACCGCTCCCCGACGGCGGCCTCCTGCATCTTCTGACGCAGGCTGCGGACCAGATCCCGCGTTCGCCCCTCGAGGAAGAGACGCGCGTCGTGCGCGGCCTTCTGGTACTCGTCGTCAGAAACCAGCCCGGCGCAGGGCCCGAGGCACTGGTTGAGCTGATAGAGAAGGCAGGGCCGGGGTCGCGTCCCGTCCAGGTGCTCGTAACAGGTCGCCACCTTGAAGTGGCGCGCCACCATCTGAATGGTGCGGCGCGCCGCGCTGGCCGGCAGATAGGGACCGAAGTAGGCGTTGCCATCGAGGCGGGCACGACGCACCAGGACGACGCGAGGGAAACGCTCGGTGCTGGTCAGCTTCAGATAGGGAAAATTCTTGTCGTCCCGCAACCGGATGTTCCACCGCGGCTGCTCCTTCTTGACCAGGCTGTTCTCCAGAATCAGCGCCTCGACTTCCGTCCTCGTGACGATGAACTCGAGGTCGTGGATCTCCCCGACCAGCGCGTCGGTCTTGGGGAACAGTCCGCCGCCGCCCGGCTGGAAGTAGGAGCGCACGCGGCTCTTGAGCGACTTGGCCTTGCCGATGTAGATGATGTGACCTCCGGCGTCCCGGTAGAGGTAGACGCCGGGGGCGTCCGGAAGGTCGTCGAGCTTGCGGCGGGCGGGGGTCGTGGCGTCGTCCATGATTCGGGTGGCGTCCTAGGACGCCATGACGAGGATCTTCCTCAGATATCGGATCCGATCTCGCAGGGCGGCCGCCTCCTCGAACTTGAGCGCCTCGGCCGCGGCGTGCATCTGTCTGTCGAGGCCGTCGATCTCGGTCTCGATCTCGGCGGGAGTCCTGCCCTTCTCCGCGCCCTCCTGCGCCTCGATCGGGACCTTCAGGTAGTCGGCCTCGTAAACCGATCCGAGGACGTCGTCGATCGCCTTGACGATCGATTCGGGCGTGATGCCGTGCTCCTTGTTGTACGCCGACTGCCGTGTGCGCCGGCGCTCGGTCTCGTCGATCGCCTTGCGCATCGAGTCGGTGACCACGTCGGCGTACATGAGGACGCGGCCGTTCACGTTGCGCGCCGCGCGGCCGCAGGTCTGGATGAGCGAGCCGGCGGAGCGCAGGTAGCCTTCTTTGTCGGCGTCCAGGATTCCGACCAGCGAGACCTCGGGGAGGTCCAGACCTTCGCGCAGGAGATTCACGCCGACCAGGACGTCGAACTCGCCCCGCCGCAGGCCGCGCAGGATCTGGACGCGCTCGAGGGTTTCGACGTCAGAATGCAGGTACTGCACCTTGAGGCCGAGGTCGGTGTAGTAGCGGCTCAGCTCCTCGGCCATGCGCTTGGTGAGCGTGGTGATCAGGACCCTCTCGCCGCGCTCGATCCGCAGCCGCACCTCGTGCAGCAGATCGTCGACCTGGTGCCGCACCGGGCGCACCTCGATGGGCGGATCGATGAGCCCCGTCGGCCGGATCACCTGCTCGACCACCTCCCCACCCGCCGCCGCGAGCTCGTACGGCCCCGGCGTCGCCGAGACATAGACGCGCTGCCCGGCGCGCTCTTCGAACTCCTCGAACTTGAGCGGCCGGTTGTCGATCGCCGACGGCAACCGGAACCCGAACTGCACCAGGTTCTCCTTGCGGGCCCGATCGCCGTGATACATCCCGCGGATCTGCGGAATGGTGACGTGGCTCTCGTCGATGATGATCAGATGATCCTTCGGCAGGTAGTCCATCAGGGTCGGCGGCGCCTCGCCGGGACGGCGGCCGGTCAGGTGGCGCGAGTAGTTCTCGATCCCCTGGCAGTAGCCGATCTCCTTGATCATCTCCAGGTCGAACAGGGTGCGCTGGTGCAGGCGCTGCGCCTCCAGGAGCTTGTGCTGCGACTCGAGCTCGGCGAGCCTGAGCTTCAGCTCCTCCTTGATCGATTCGACGGCACGGAGCAGCCGGTCGCGCGGCGTGACGTAGTGCGAGTTCGGATAGATCGGAATCCGATCGAGCGGCCGGATGACCGCGCCGCGCACCGGATCGATCGCGGCCACCGACTCGATGTCGTCGCCGAACATCTCGACGCGGACCGCGAACTCCTCGTACGACGGGAAGATCTCGACCACGTCGCCGCGCACCCGGAACTTGCCGCGCTCGATGTCGAACGGGGTGCGCTCGTACTGGATCTCGACCAGCTTGCGGAGCATGGCGTCGCGATCGAGGGTCATCCCCGGCTCCAGCATCAGCATCATCCCGTGATACGCCTCGGGCGATCCGAGGCCGTAGATGCACGACACCGAGGCGATGATGACCACGTCCCGGCGCTCGAACAGCGACCGCGTCGCGGAGTGCCGCATGCGATCGATCTCGTCGTTGATGGTCGATTCCTTCTCGATGTAGGTGTCGCTCTGCGGGATGTACGCTTCCGGCTGGTAGTAGTCGTAATAGGAGACGAAGTACTCCACCGCGTTGTCCGGGAAGAAACGCCGGAACTCCTGATAGAGCTGCGCCGCCAGCGTCTTGTTGTGCGACAGGATGAGCGTCGGACGCTCCACCGCCTCGATGACCTTGGCCATAGTGAAGGTCTTGCCGCTCCCGGTCACCCCCAGGAGGACCTGGTGCTTGCGCGGTGCCCGGAGCCCCGCGACCAGGCGGCGGATCGCCTCGGGCTGGTCCCCCTTGGGCTCGAATTCGCTGGTGAGCCGGAACAGGCTCGACATGGGATCCTCCGTGCTGCGGCGCCGACGATCATAGCAGCGGCGCCCGCCCGGCGCCGACGTCGCCCGTCGCGCGATGGTTGACAGGCCCCCCGGGCGCCGGTGTATGCAGCGTCCCGTGTCCACGCCCTCCACGACCGATCGCGATACGCCGCTGAGCCGCGAAGAGCTGTCTGCATTCGTCACGCCCGCCGGATCGCGGACCGCGCGCCTGGCGCTGGCCGACGTCGTGATCGAGATGAACGGCCTACCCGACCCGCTCGCCGACGCGATGGCCGAGCGATACGGCGCCTGGATGTCGCCGGGCGACGGCGGCGGACCCGGGCTGCGGGTCGAAGTCGTCGAGGCGCCGGTCGACTATTTCCTGCCGCCGGCCTTCGCGAAGCGCTGGGAGGTCTACCGGGTGCTGACCGGGTACGACGGCCGGTACTTCATCGCGACCTCCTACAGGCTGGCCTGGTGCCTCGACCTCATGCGTCTCGAAGGGCGCGCCGTCCTGGCGCGCGGCGACCTCGACCCAGCGCCCCGCGCGATGGAGAACCTCCTGCGCAGCGCGGTCGCCTGGATCGCGGTCGGCCGCGGTGGTCTTTTCCTGCACGGCGCGAGCATCGTGACCGGGGGCCGTTGCCGCCTCTTCTACGGCCCGTCGGGGGCCGGAAAGTCGACCCTGGCCGCACTGAGCGGCCGAGGCCAGGTCCTCAGCGACGACTTGACGCTTCTGATGCGTCGTCCGGAGGGCCTGATGGCCGTCGGCGGTCCGTTCCGTGGGACCTACGACCAGGGTGAGCCCGTTCGCGGTGTCTTTCCAGTGACGGGACTCTATCGCCTCAAGAAGGACGCGATCACGAGCGTGCGCCGGGGTGACGCCGCCTGCTACGCCGATCTCATCGGCAACCTGCCCTGGATCGTCGACCAGCTCCCGCGCCATCCCGAGCTCTTCGATCGCGCCCGCGCCGTGATCGGCGACGTCCCGATTCACGCTCTTCATTTCCGCAAGGACGAGGATTTCTGGCCCGCGATCGACGCCGGGCCGGCCGGGCCCTGACCGCTCAAGAGTCTCCGGGCCCGCTCGCGAGGTCGTGGGCGTCGAACGTCGTCTGCGCCCGTTCACGCAGCGTGCGACGTGTCCGGGCGCAGGCGAACTCGCCGTCGCGGCGATGCGTCGGGCATCGGGTATACTCCCCCGTCGCCGCAGCGGGCGACCGGTCGAGGTCCATTGAGCAGCAGCGCTTCGGACGAGAAAACTCGGACTCCCGGCGCGCCCTCCGACGCGGCGCCGCCGGAGCCTCCGCCGCCCGCAGGCCCGGGCGGCCGGCCCCCGTTCTGGTCACGGCGGCGCCTCACGCTCGGGACGATCCTGCTCGGCGCGGCGGTCGTCGCGGTGGTGGCCGGCTCGTGTCTCGCCTACTTCCTGACTTTCGACATTCCCGAAGTGCGGCACCTCCAGGACTGGAAGCCGCCCGTGGTCACGACACTTTACAGCACCGACGGACAGGTGCTGTACCAGTTCGGCGCGGAGAAGCGCATCGTCGTCGGGCTGGACCAGGTGCCGCCTGCGTTTCTCGACGCGCTGGTCGCGACCGAGGACTCGCATTTCTACGACCACATGGGAGTCGACCCGTGGGGCATTGCGCGTGCCATCGTCACGGACATCATCCACCTCCGGAAGGCCCAGGGCGGCAGCACCCTGACGCAGCAGCTGGCGCGATCGCTGTTCCTCAAGACGGAGAAGACCTGGCGTCGCAAGCTCCAGGAGATGCTCCTGGCGCTGCAGATCGAAAAATCGTTCTCCAAGAGCGAGATCCTCGGCTTCTACGTGAACCAGGTCTACATGGGTCATGGCCGCTACGGCATCGAGGCGGCATCGCGGTTCTATTTCGGGAAGCCGGCCCGCGAGCTGTCGCTGGCCGACGCGGCCCTGCTCGCCGGCCTCGTCCAGCGACCCGAGGCCTACTCCCCGATTCGCGCGCCCGACAAGGCTCAGGCGCGGCGCAATCACGTGCTGCGCCGGATGGTGGAGGAGAAGAAACTGTCGCGCGAGGCGGCCAGCGCCGCGGTGAAAGAGCCGGTGGTCGTCGCCAAGGTGCAGGAGGACGACAACATCGCGCCGTATTTCGTGGAGGAGGTGCGGCGTTATCTGGACGCCACCTATGGCGAGGTGGCGCTGTACCAGGAGGGACTCGAGGTCTACACCACGCTCGATCCCCCCCTCCAGAAAGCCGCCAACCAGGCGGTGTTCGACGGGCTGCGGGCGCTCGACAAGAGGCGCGGTTGGCGCGGCGGCCTGGAGAACGTTCTCAAGTCGGGCGGCAGCACCGCCACCTGGTCGCACCCCGGCTGGTCGCGTGCGCCCCAGGTGGGCCGGCTGCGCTGGGGCGTGGTGACCGAGGTGGCGCGCAACGCGGCCGTCGTGCGTCTCGGCGACTGGACGGCGCACGTCGGCCCGGAGGGCGTGCAGTGGACCGGACGCTCCGTCGCGCAGGCGCTCAAGACCGGCGACGTCGCACCGTTCCTGGTGCAGGCGATCGACGAGGGCAAGAAGACGCTCGCGGTCCGTCTCGACCAGGAGCCCGACGCGGAGAGCGCCCTCCTGGTGATCGAGCCGGCGACCGGCGAGATCCGCGCGCTCGTCGGCGGCTGGGACTTCAACCGGAGCCAGTTCGACCGGGCGACGCAGTCCTACCGGCAGGCCGGATCGGCGTTCAAGCCGTTCGTCTACGCCGCCGCCCTCGAAGCGGGCTACTCGCTCGCGCAGACCATCTTCGACGAGCCGACGGTGTTCGTCGATCAGGCGACCGGTGATCAGTACCAGCCGAACAACTACTACCGGAAGTATTACGGCACCACGACGCTGCGCGAGGCGATGGAGGAGTCGCGCAATATCGTGGCCGTCAAGCTGCTCAACGAGGTCGGTTACGGCCGCACCATCGACACCGCCCGTCGGATGGGGATCTCGAGCCCATTGCGGCCGTACCCTTCGATGGCGCTGGGCACGATGGAGGTCTCGCTGATGGACCTCACCACCGCCTTTTCCGTCTTCGCGAACCAGGGAGTGCGGGTGGAGCCGCACTTCATCCGCCAGGTGGTCGATCGCGAAGGGCGGGTGCGCGAGGAGTCGAAGCCACGCATCGTCGAAGCCCTGCGAGCCGATGTGGCCTACCTGATGACCTATCTCCTCGAAGGGGTGACCGAGGCGGGGACGGGCGCCGCGGCGGCGGCGGCGCTCAATCAGGTGGTGGCCGGCAAGACCGGCACGACCGACGATCTCGCCGACGCATGGTTCGTCGGTTTCAGCCCGTCCATCGTCGCGGGGGCGTGGGTCGGTTTCGACCAGAAGAAGACGCTCGGGGAGGGAGAGACCGGCGCCAAGGCGGCGCTGCCGATCTGGATCGACTTCATGAAGGCCGCCACGTCGGGGAAGCCGGCGGAGAAATTCACCCGCCCCGCCGGCATCGTCTACACGGCCATCGATCGGCGCACCGGGCTCCTCGCGACCACGGAATCACGCTGCCCGACGCCGTTCCTCGAGGCGTTCGTCGAGGGCAGCGAGCCGAGCCAGCCCTGCTCCGACGCGGAGCATTTCCGCATTTCGCTTCCCTACTACCTGCAACGCCTCGAGGTACGCGGCGATGACGAGCTACGCGCCGACCCCGACGTCCTGGCGCGGCTGGTCGGCGAAGGGCAGGGAGAGATCGAGCTGTCGCCCGACGGCAAGGAGCTTCTCCTGCACGACGACGCGGGTGTCCGCCACATCCGGCTCGATCTGAGACGGGACGAGCGCCGCGAAACGCAGGCGCAGATCGGGTCTCAGGCCTCCACCCCGCCCGGCGGTCCCGCGACGCAGACGGGCGAGACGCCGGTCGGACTCGACGGCCGTCCAGCGACCATCATCCCGATCAAGGGCGACTAGATTCGGCCTCGGGACCGGTCCGGTCCTGCGAGGCTCGCGGAAGGCCCGGGTACCCGGAGGGCCGGTGGGGTCAGAGCGCCGTCTCGAGCGGAGTCCAGTGGAGCCCCTGCGAGGTGGCGACCGCCTCGCACGTCACCTTGCCGTCGTGGACATTAACCCCTGGCCGCAGCGACGCGTCCTCCATCGCGGCGTCGCGAAATCCCTTCCCGGCGATCTTCAGGACGTATGGCAGGGTGGCATTGGTCAACGCGAACGTGGAGGTGCGCGGCACCGCGCCGGGCATGTTGGCGACGCAGTAGTGCACGACCCCGTCCACGACGTAGGTCGGGTCCGAATGGGTGGTCGGGCGCGTCGTCTCGATACACCCGCCCTGGTCGACGGCGACATCGACGATGACGGACCCCTTCTTCATGAGCGCCAGTGTGGCGCGCGTCACGAGGCGTGGTGCCGAGGCTCCCGGGATCAGGACCGCGCCGACGAGGAGATCGGCGCGCCGCGCCGCCTCGGCAACGTACGCTCCGGTCGAGTAGACCGTCGTCACCTGGCCGCGGAAAATGTCGTCGAGATAGCGCAGACGCGGCAGGGATCGGTCGAGGATGGTGACGCGAGCGCCGAGACCGAGCGCCATGCTGGCCGCGTTGATGCCGACGGTGCCGCCGCCCAGGATCGCCACATCGCCCGGCGGAACGCCCGGCACGCCCGCGAGCAGGACGCCCCGCCCTCCGAGCGGACGCTGGAGGTTGTACGCTCCGACCTGAATCGCCATCCGGCCGGCCACCTCGCTCATAGGCGTGAGCAGGGGCAGCCCACCCTCTCCATCGGTGATCGTCTCGTACGCGATGGCGGTCACGCCCGATTCGATCAGCGCCTTCGTGAGTCGCGGCGCGGGCGCGAGGTGCAGGTAGGTGAACAGCACCTGTCCTCTGCGGAGCATCCGGGTCTCGGACTCCAGCGGCTCCTTGACCTTGACGATCAGATCGGCGCGCCTGAAGATGGCCGCCGCATCGGAAACGATCACGCCGCCCGCCTGCTCGAAGGCATGATTCTCGATGCCGCTCCCGGCCCCCGCGCCGTCCTGCACCAGGACCTGATGCCCCGCCTCCACGAGCGCCGCGACCCCCGCCGGCACCATGCTGACGCGGTATTCGTTGTCCTTGATCTCCTTTGGCACTCCAATCTGCATCGTCGTGTCCCGGCGCCGCCAGGCGCCCTCCCGCGTGGATCAGTTGTTGTCGATCTGTGCCTTCTGCAGACGGCCGGAATAGTCGACGTAGATGGTCTTCCACTCCGTGAAGATCTCGAGCGCCGTCTGGGCGGCCCCCTCGCGATGCCCATTGCCGGTCCTTCGCGTCCCGCCGAAGGGCAGGTGGGTCTCCGCGCCGATGGTCGACGAGTTGACGTAGGTGATGCCGGTCTCGAGGTCGCGCGCGGCCACAAACGCCCGATTGACGTCCTGGGTGTAGATGGAGGACGAGAGGCCATACAAGGTGTCGTTGGCGATCTTGAGCGCGTCGTCGAGACCGTCGGCGGCGAGAACGGAGAGCACGGGTCCGAAAATCTCCTCGCGAGCGAGACGCATCTCCGGCACGACGCCTGCGAAAATCGTCGGAGGAAAGAACCAGCCGCGGCCATACTCGGACTTGGTCAGGCGGACCCCGCCCGTGCGAAGGTCGGCTCCTTCGTCCCGGCCGATCTGAACGAACTCCATCGTCTTCTTGAGCTGGGCTTCGTTGACCAGCGGGCCGATGTCG
The DNA here is from genome assembly GCA_035638115.1 of Patescibacteria group bacterium. GTDB lineage: Bacteria > Acidobacteriota > Polarisedimenticolia > Gp22-AA2 > Gp22-AA2 > DASRAN01. The sequence continues at coordinate 85,103 of DASRAN010000086.1, forward strand.
ACGCTCTCGTCGAGCGGATCCCCCACCTTGAGACTCTCGACGCGCTCCGTCAGGCGCGCCAGAAACTCGGCGAGAACCTTCTTGTGAACGATGATCCGGCTGGTGGCCGTACAGCGCTGACCCGCCGTCGCGAAGGCGCCCCACACGGCGCCGTCCACGGCGAGGTCCAGCCGCGCGTCGTCCATGACGATCATCGCGTTCTTGCCGCCCATTTCGAGAGAGACGCGCTTGAATTCCTCGGCGCACGCGATGGCAACGGCGCGACCAGTCTCCGAGCTCCCGGTGAACGAGATCAGCGCCACTCCCGGATGGCGCAGAAGGGTAGCGCCGGCGCTCGCCCCTCCGGTCACGTAGTTCACCACGCCTCTCGGAATCCCGCATTCCTGCGCGATCTTGACGAGCTGGTAGGCGGGCAACGGAGCATCGGACGCGGGCTTCAGCACCACGGTGTTTCCGCAGACGAGGGCCGGGATCAGCTTCCACGACGGGATCGCCATCGGAAAATTCCAGGGGGTGATCAGTCCGCAAGGACCGACCGGCATCCGCGTCGTGAAGCAGGCTTTGTTCGGGAGTTCCGAGGGGGTCGTCCACCCGCACAGCCTGCGGCCCTCTCCCGCCATGTAATAGCAGACGTCGATCGCCTCCTGGACGTCTCCGCGCGCCTCGCGCAAGGGCTTCCCCATCTCGCGCGCCATCTCGCGTGCGTAGTCTTCTTTCCGACGGACGAGGATCTCGCCCATGCGGAAGATGTATTCGGCTCGCTTCGGTGCGGGGACCCCACGCCAACGAAGGAAGGCGCGCGTGGCGGCCTCCGCGGCTCGATCCACGTCGGCCGCCACCGAGTCCTGGAAGAGCCCGATGATTTCGCTGCGATCGGCCGGACTACGGTCCTCGAAAACCGCCGCGGCTTCCGATTCGACCCATTCGCCGTCGATGAAATTGCGGTAGGCCTTTGGCTCGGCCATCTCTCGCGGCTTGCCCCCGACTCCCGCTGGAGCGCGGAAGTCCTTTGATGCCAATCTGATGGATGCGGGATGCTAGCAGAGCGTGAAACGCCGGTCAAGGAGGCAGGACGAGGGGACCGTCAGTTGCTGATCGAGCACCCGGAGAATTCGGCCAGGAACTTCAGCTGCCGCGCGATGCCGCGGCACATTTCGGAACGCTCGACGTCCTTCAGCGCCTCAAAGACCCTCGAGAGCCCGACCCACGCCTCGTATGAATCATGATCCGCTTCGAGGCGCCGGCAGAACGCGCGCAGCGCTCCGAGAAGGTCTTCGTGTTTCCGAACAAGGACGGGGAACTTCCGCGTGGAGATTTCGCCCAGTGGCCGGTGTCGCCGTATTCGCCGTATGTGCTCTCGCTCTATCAGGTGGGTGTCCGGATGGTGGGGGGTGTTTCGAGGAGTTTTCATCGTGTCACCGGCCACTGGGTCGAATCCTCCAAGTTCTCGCATTTCGTCTTTCACGTTTCCGGGCTGTTCAACCAATCCGCCCGGTTGCGCACGGAATAGCAATCGGCGTGCCGCAATTCGAAGCCGGCGCACCAGCCATTCAGGGATCTTCAAACGACCCGTTTTTTCAATGAGTTAGCGATTGATGGATTCGACGTTCCAAGGCACGCCAGGATGGCGTGAGCGGCGCGAGCGTGGCGAATTGGCGTGGCAGGCGGACGTCTGCGTGTCAGAGTTGTCCGGGGACGATCAACGACGCGAGGCGGTGACCAGGGCCTTCAGTTCCTTGATCCGCGCGGAGACATCACGATAGGTGGAGTCGACGCCGTAAACCTCTGTATAGAGGCCCAGGGCCTGGTCGAGCTCGCCTTTCTCCTTGAGAACCTCCGCCATGTCGTAACGGAGACCCACGGTCTGCTGTTCGTCCAGGCCGGGGTGATCGAGCCCCCGCCGATACCACTTCAACGCCAGATCGGGCAGGCCCTTATCACGGAAGCACAGACCCAGGATGCCGCAGCACTCGAGCGTACGAGACGGATCGCGCGCGGCGAACTGCAGCTCGCCGATGGCTTCGTCCACCAGGCCCATCTCCTTGTAGGCGATCCCCAGGTTGTAGTGAGTGTCGAAGTCGTCCGAGTCGACTTGCTGGGCGACGCCCTTCTTGAACGCCTCGAAGATGTCCTCGAAGGAATGGGCCTGTCCGTCCAGAGCATCCTTGTCGCGGACATGTTCCCGCTCCTGCTCTTCGGCCAGGCTCGCATCGAGCTCCGCCGCCAGATCGAAGAAATCGCCCCCGGCGGCGGGCTCCTGCTTCTCGACGCGGAAGACAGGCCGGGGGCGAGACGCATGCGGAGCGGGTCTTGCCTGCTCAGCAGGCCGCGACTTCCCGGTCAGCGCCTGCTCGACTTCGAAGTCGACATCCTCCGGCGCGGCCTCGGGCGCCTTCTTGCCCTTCGGAGGCTTCGCAGGCGCGGAAGGCTCGGGCCGATCCAGACGGGCAAGACGCTCCTTGACCGACTTGCTTTCCGGATGCTGCTTGCGAAGCTGAAAGAGGACCTGACGGGCCTCGTCAATCAATCCTTGCTCGATATAGAAATCGACCTCGCCCAGCTTTTCGTCGTCCGGCTCGGCGGCCGCCCGCGCCGGAGGCGTCGCGGTCTTCTTGCGCCGCCGATCGGGGACCGGCTCCGGCTTCTGTTCCGTATCGACTTCTGGCTCGTCGAGGCGGAAGAGATCGTCCTCGAACGGGTCCGGGGCCGTGGCGGCCGCCTTCGGGATCTCCTCGGGGGCCTCCTCCTCGATCCGTTCGGCGACCAGCGGAACCTGAGTGCGCGCCGTCGTGGCGGCGAAATCGGGCTCCGCGGACCCGACCTCTTCCGTGACGGAGATGGAGTCGTCCTCCATCTCGATTTCGATCTCCTCGTCATCGCCGAGAGACAGGGATTCGTCCGAGATCGTCAGCGGCGCCGGTCCCGCGGGCCTGGCCTGGGGCGATGCGGCTCGGACCGGCGCGGGCTTGGCGGCCGGTTTGGCAGGCGACGGGCTTCGATCCTTTCCGCTGGTGGCGGGACGCGCGGGGACGGGTGGCGCCGGCGCGGCGGCCGCGACGCCCTCGGCAATTCCCTTGAGCAGGGGCGATTCCGGATCGATGCGCAGCGCCTCGTTGACGATCTCTCTGGCGTCCGCCTCGCGCCCCTGCGCGCGTCGCTGATCGGCGAGCGCGAGACACTCGCGCACGGCGGCGTCCGTGTTCCCCTCGCTGAGGAAGATCTCCTTCAGCTTCTGGCGCGTCGCTTCATGCTGCGGATAGCGATCGAGGACCGCACGCAACTGCTCGCGCGCCTTGTCCTGGAGCCCGTACTTGACGAAGACGTCCGCCTCGGTGAGGTGCTCGCTGACGAAGTCCTCGTCCACCGGCTCGCCGCCCGGCTCCGCCGCCTGGATGTCCTGAATCCGGCTGTCGGGACCGTAGGCCGCGTCCTCGGCGTCGCCGCTGGCGCCGAGATCGGCGGGTGCCGCGTCAGGCTCCTCCTCGACCACCAGCGTGTCGTCTTCCAGGCTGAAGATCTGGTCCGCGCTCTCGCGCTCCTCCTCCGCGTCGCCGATGACCGGCGCGGTCGCCACCACCGGCGACGGCGCCACGCGTGGAGGCGTCGTCACGGGCGGGGCCGCTGCGACCGCGGGGGGTGGGGCGGCGCCCGCGGACCCGGGATGCTCGATCTCGTCGCGAAGTCCCTGAACCACGACGTCCCCGGGACGCAGACTGGTCAGGCGGGGCAGAATCTCCCGGGCGCGATCCAGTTCGCTCGCGTCGATCAGGACCCGGGCGAGACGCATCAGGATCGTGCCCTCCGCGGCGGGGTTCTCCTCCTTGCCCGCGATTTCCGCGCGGGTCCCGAGGGCCTGGCGATGCGTCGGATTCCTCTTCAGGAATTCATCGACGAACCCGCCCGCTTCGGCAACGCGCGATTCGACCAGCAGCCGCGCCACCAGCCGCTCAAGCGACGTCCAGGCGTTGGACGATCCATCGCGACCGGCGTGGAACCGCGCGACGATGATCAGCGCTTCCGGAGTGAGATCGTCGTCCAGCCCGGAACCCTCGGCGACGCGCTGGAATCCGGTCGCCGCCTCTTCGTGACGCCCGGCACGACGCAGGGCCTCGGAGTGAACCACCTGCGCGAGCGCGCTCCGGACCGCGTTGGTCGCGATCTCGGCCGCCACCGCCAGAGCGTCCGCGGGAATCGCCTCCACCTTCACGATGGCGGTCAGGAGCACCGAGGCGACCTCGGTTCCGGCCGGGGCGGCCTTGACCGCTTTGCGCACCAGCTGGATGGTTTCGTCGAGGGCGCCACGCGCGGCGGCGAGGCGCGCCACGTTGCAGTACTCTCTCGCGGCATCCTCCGGCTTTGCGGAGCGCGAGAGCAGCTCCGCCAAAGTGTTACGGACCTTGTGGTTTTCGGGGTCGACCTCGAGAACCTTGCGCAGGGCGTCGGCCGCCTCCGGCCCCTGCCCCTGCCGCATGAGGGCTTCCGCCACCTGGATGAACTGCGTCTTCGCCTCGGTGGTCAGGCCCTGCTGCTGGTACAGCTCGGCCAGCTTCTGCTGGCACTCGAGGTTTTTCGGATCGATCTTGCAGATCTTCTTGTACATCGCGATGGCCTTCAGGAAGAAGCCATCCCGGGCGTAGAAGTCGGCGATGCGCAGGAATTGCTTGAGGGCATCGGGGACCTTGCCCGCCCGGACCAGGAGGTCCCCCAGCTTGTTCACCACGTTCATGTCGCGCGGGTTGTCGTCGGCGAGCTTCTTGTATTCGGCGACGGCCTCCGCCATCTTGCCTGCCTTCACGAATTTCTCGGCGGTGGCCAGACTCCGGGCGCGATCGAAGGCGGGCATCGTTCACCTGCTCCAGTCGGCGGGAGCGGCTTCACGCGTCCGCGGTCCGCGCATCACGCCGCGGAACGTGGTGCGATGGATCGGACTGGCGCCGTGGCGTCGCAAGGCCCCCAGGTGATCGGGGGTCCCGTACCCTTTGTTCGCGTCGAACCGGTAGCGCGGCCAGCGCTGATGACAACGTTGCATCAACGCGTCGCGGTGGACCTTGGCCACGATCGAGGCCGCGGCGATCGAAGCCGACAACCGGTCGCCGTGCACCAGGCCCTCCTGGGGCCGTTCGACACCGGGGATCGTCAAGGCGTCCACCAGGACGAAATCCGGGGCCGTGCGCAGCGCATCGAGCGCGCGTCGCATGGCGGCGTGCGTGGCGCGCAGGATGTTGATGGCGTCGATCTCATCCGCCTCCGCCTCCCCGATCCCCACCGCGAGAGCGCGCTCCAGAATCCTCCGCCCCAGGACCTCGCGCTGCGCCGCGGTCAGCAGCTTCGAGTCGCGCAATCCGCTCACCGGCCGGGCGGAATCGAGGATGACCGCTCCGGCCACCACCGGACCCGCCAGGCTGCCCCGTCCGACCTCGTCGACCCCGGCGATAAGACGGAAGCCCCGCGCCTTCAGTCGGCGCTCGTGGGACATTCCGGCGAAGGGGCCGCGCATGGGCGCTAGCCCTCGGAGCGCTCCTCGATGCGTGCCGCCTTCCCCTTGCGGCGGCGCAGGTAGTACAGCTTGGCGCGCCGGACGCGACCCCGCTTGACCACCTCGATCTTGCCGATCACCGGAGAGTAGAGCGGGAAGATCCGCTCGACCCCGATGCCGTCGGACACCTTGCGGACGGTGAACGTGGCGCCGGTTCCACCGCTCTTCATGGCGATCACCAGGCCGTTGAACACCTGGATGCGATCCTTCTCGCCTTCGCGGACCTTGACGTGCACCTTCACCGAGTCGCCCACCTGGAGGGCCGGCGGCTGGGTCTTGATCTCCCTGTCCTCGATCATCTTGATGATGTCCATGCTCTCCTCGTTTCCCTGTGCTGTCTTCAGTGCTCCGCGGCCGGAAGACCGCGAGTCCTCAGACGCCGGATCAGATCGGGTCGCTCCTGCGCCGTCCTCTCCAACGCCATCTCCTTCCGCCATGCATCGATGCGCGCGTGATCCCCGGACAACAGCACCTCCGGCACTCTGTGACCGCGAAAATCGGCCGGCCGCGTGTACTGCGGGTGCTCCAGGGTCCCGTCGGAGAACGAATCCCGGCTCGTCGCGTTCTCGTCGCCCAGGGCGCCGGGCACCAGCCGCGTGATCGCGTCGATCATCACCAGTGCGGGAATCTCTCCGCCCGTGAGGACGTAGTCGCCGATCGAGATCGATTCGTCCGCCAGGTGCGAGCGCACCCGATCGTCGACGCCTTCGTACCGTCCGCAAAGGAGGATCAGCCGGTCGTGACCCGAGAGCCGTCGCGCCGCGTGCTGGTCGAACGGGGCTCCCTGCGGGCACAGCAGGATGGTGCGCGATCGGGACGCCGGATGGCGCTGCTCGATCGCCTCCACGGCGGCGAACATGGGCCCCGGCATCAGCACCATGCCCCCGCCGCCGCCATACGGCGTGTCGTCGACCTTGTGATGCCGATCGGAGGCGAAATCGCGCAGGTCGTGCACGCGCACCGAGACGAGGCCGGCGTCGCGCGCGCGCTTCAGGATGCTGAACGCGAGCGGGCCTTCCACAATGCCCGGGAACGCGGTGACCACGTCGAATTCCATCACAGCTCCAAAAGCCCCTCGGGCGGATCGACGGTGATGATCCGCGCGCGCCGGTCGATGCGCGTGCAGATCGAACGCGCCGCCGGGATCAGCAACTCTCGACTCGACTGCGGCACCGGTTCCGCCCCCTCGACCACCAGAAGCGGCGCCCCGCCGGTCTCCACCACGCGCCGCACCACTCCCAGGTCGCGACCATCGCTCGTTCTGACCCGCATGCCGACCAGTTCGAAAATATAGTAGGCGCCCTCCGGGAGGTCAACCAACCCGTTGCAGGGCATCAAGATATCGAGACCCTCGAGGGGCGCCGCCTCGGCGGCCGTATCGACCCCCCGGAACTTGACCACGACCTTGTGGCCGTAGGTCTCGTAGGTCTCGATCTCACGGAGGTTTGCGTCGTCCCCCGCCCTGCCCACCAGGACCTCGCGGTGACCCTCGAGCTGGTCAATCCCGCCCCTGACGAGGCTCGCCGTCATCCGGCCGTCGGCGCCCCTGAGCCGCAGATTCGTCGCGACCGGGACCGTCTCAGCACCGGGGGCGGCCACCCGACCGCGGGCCACGGCGCTACTCGACGATGTCGAGATCGTAATTGCGGTCATGTTTCTCGCCGGCCAGATCGAGCAGGGCGCGCATGGCCTGCACGGTCCTTCCCTGCCGGCCGATCACGCGCCCCATCTCCTCCCGCGCGACCTCCAGCTCGACCACCTCGGCATCCTCGTCGTGGACCAGCCGCACGGTGACGCTCTCCGGCTGATCGACGAGCCGACGCGCCACGTCCCCCACCCAGGAGGCCACGTCCGGACCGCCGCGCTCGCGCGGGCTCACGCCCGCGACTCGCGCGCCCGCTCGATGAGGGAACGCACCGTGTGCGACGCGTGCGCCCCGCGGCGGATCCATTCCTCCGCCTTGGCGAGATCGAGACGGACGACCTCGGGATTACGCGTCGGGTCATAGACACCGAGCTGCTGCGTCACGCGCGAACCGGGCGTGCGCGCCGACTCCGACACGACGATGCGATAGAAAGGACGATTCTTCGAACCCGCTCGATACAGCCTGATCGCCAGCACCGACACACCTCCTGCGCCCCGGGGCGCTTCGTCTAACGTGGGAACGACCGCCCCGTCCGCATCAGGTCCCGGAGGTTGGTCCGCCGGCCCTGCGTCTGGAGCGACTTCATCATTCTCTTCATCTGCTTGAACTGCTTGACCAGCCGGTTGACGTCGTTCACGGAGGTCCCCGACCCGCGCGCGATACGCAGCCGCCGGCGCCCGTCCAGGATCTGCGGCGAGCGGCGCTCGATCCGGGTCATCGAACCGATGATCGCCCGCGAGCGCTTCATTCCCGCCTCGTCGATCTCCGTTCCCTGGAGCGCCGACGCGCCGGGCAGGAGCCCGATGATCTGCTTGAGCGACCCCATCTTCCCCATTCGATCGATCTGGTCCGCGAGATCGTCGAAGGTCAGCTCGTTGCTCCGGAACGCGCGCGCCGCCTTCTCCGCCTCCTCCACCGTGGCGATCGACTCCGCCTTCTCGATCAAGGTCAGCACGTCGCCCATGCCGAGGATGCGCGACACCACGCGGTCGGCGTGGAAAGGCTCGAGATCCTCGACGTGCTCGCCGGTCCCGACGAATTTGACGGGGACTCCCGTCACCTGCCGGACCGAGAGGGCGGCGCCGCCGCGCGCGTCGCCGTCCGTCTTGGTGAGGATGACGCCGGTGAGGGACAGGCGCGTGTGGAAGGCGGTGGCGGATCGCACCGCGTCCTGACCGGTCATGGCGTCGGCCACGTACAGGATCTCGGTGGGACCGCAGAGGTCCTTGAGAACGCCGAGCTCGACCATGAGCTCTTCGTCGATGTGCAGGCGTCCGGCGGTGTCGACCAGCACGGGGCTGCGGCCGGTCTGGCGCGCCTCGCGCAACCCCTCGCGGCATGCGGCGACCGCGTCGCCGCCCGGCGGGGCGGTCATCACCGGCACCCCGATCTGCGTTCCGAGGATCTTGAGCTGATCGACGGCGGCGGGGCGACGCACGTCGGCCGCGACCAGGAGCGGGTTGCGCCCGCGCTCGCGCAGGTGGCGCGCCAGCTTCGCGGTGGTGGTGGTCTTTCCCGAGCCCTGCAGCCCCACCATCATCAGGACGGTGGGCGGTCTTGAGGACTCCGAGAGCCGCGCCGCCTGCCCTGGATCGAGCACCGCCACCATCTCGTCCCGGACCAGCTTGATCACCTGGTGACCGGGCGTCAGGCTGCCGAGAATCTCCTGCGTCGACGCCTTGGCGCGCACCCGGTCGATGATCTCCTTGACGACCTGCACGTGGACGTCCGCCTCCAGGAGCGCCAGGCGGATGCCGCGCAGACCTTCGTTGAGCTCCGTCTCGGTCAGGTGACCGTGGCCGCGGAGGTCGCGGAAGACCGACTGCAGGCGATCGGTCAGGGCTTCGAACATGGCGTTGCGGGGCGTGGCCGCTCAGACGAGCGACAACAGGTGCCCCATCTTCTCCTTCTTGGTCTTCAGGTACTTGCGCGACGCCTCGTTGGGCGCCACCTCGAGCGGGACCCGCTCGACGATCTCCAGGCCGTAGCCCCGCAGGGCCGAGAACTTGCCAGGGTTGTTGGTCAGGACGCGGATCCGCGAACAGCCCAGGTCGCGGAGGATCTGGGCGCCGATGCCGTAGTCGCGCTGATCGGCCTTGAAGCCGAGCTTGTGGTTCGCCTCGACGGTGTCCTTGCCTTCCTCCTGCAGCTCGTACGCGCGCAGCTTGTTCAGGAGCCCGATGCCGCGGCCTTCCTGACGAAGGTAGACGACGATCCCCTTCCCCTCGGCCGCGATCACCTCCATCGCCCGATGCAGCTGCGGTCCGCAGTCGCAGCGCATCGAGCCGAACACGTCACCCGTCAGGCACTCGGAGTGCACGCGGACCAGCACGCGATCCTCGGGCTCGATCTCCCCGAGCACCAGGGCGATATGCGTCTTCTTCTCGATGTGGCTGCGGTAGGCGACCAGCCGGAAGCGTCCGAAACGCGTCGGAAGCCAGGGCTGCGCGACGCGCTGGACCAGGCGCTCCGTGTTCATCCGGTGGCTGATCAGATCGGCGATGGTGATCATCCGGATCTTGTGACGCAGCGAGAAGGCGATCAGGTCGGGCCGGCGCGCCATGGTGCCGTCCTCGTTCATGAT
>DASRAN010000087.1:0-12003 GCA_035638115.1 Patescibacteria group bacterium
TGCAGATCATCGAGGCGCGGCTCATCGAGGCTTTTCTGGCGTTGCGCTCGAAGACGCTGGCCGAGTGGGAGCGGGGGGCCGGGGACCGCGGAGTCTCTCCGAACGTCGACACCTCGGCCCGGCGCAAGGAGCTCACCAAGACCGAGAAGCAGGCGCTCGAGGAGCACAATCAGCGGCTCGCCGGACAATACCTCACCAAGGCGCGCGATTTCTGGAAGATGGGCGACGTCTACAACTGCATCCGGTATTGCGAGTTCGCTCAGGGCTATTACGATCTGGACGCCGCCATCCATTCGCTCCTCGGCCAGGCGCTGGCGCGCAACCCGGACCATCGCTGGCAGCGCCGGGCGGAGAACGCGCTGCTTCGCGCCACCGAGCTCGACGCGTTCAACCCGTCCCACTGGATGGCCCTGGGGGAGTTCTATCGGCAGATCGGACTGATCTCCAAGGCGCGCCGTCAGTTCGAGAAGGTCGTTCAGCTGCAATCCTCGCATGCGGGAGCCAGGCAGGCGCTCAAGGACCTCCCCGAGAGCAAGAACTGACCGCGCGCGCCCCCAGGCGCGTCACGTTCCCCGTTCCACCCGGCGTTTGACACGACCCCTCCCCGTGATATAATCCGCCGCTTCCGTGGATAGCTCGACATGTATATCGAAACAAAGGAGATAGGTCCCGACGGGCTGGTCGTCGATCGAAACCTGGCGTGGAACCTTCCTCCGTCACCGGACGGCGACAATGATGTGCGCGTGGAACACGTTCGGCTCAGCGGCGACCTTCACAAAGAGGGAGGTCGCGTCGCCTTCGCGGGAGAGATCGCCACGGTGGCGACGCTCCCGTGCAGCCGCTGTCTGGAACCGTACGGGCTTCCCCTCGACATGCGATTCGATCTTCTTTATACCGCCGAGCCCGAGCGCGACGAGCGCGGTGGCGAATCGCGCGTCGAGGAAGACAGCTTCACCGAGGTGCATTTCGACGGGGCGCGCATCGATCTCGACTCCCTTCTGGCGGAGCAGATCTACCTGGCGTTGCCCTTGAAGCCGCTCTGCCGTGACGATTGCCGCGGGCTCTGCCCGCGTTGCGGTGCGAACCTGAACGCCGGTGACTGCGGGTGCCCGGCGGAACAAATGCCGGACCCGCGACTCGCAGCACTCAAGAAGCTCATCTAGACCAGTACGGGGATCCAGAACGATGCCTAATCCCAAACGCCGTCACTCCCGCGCCCGTCGCGACAAGCGCCGCGCGCACGACGCCCTGGTCCGTCCGGGCATCTCCCGATGCACGAACTGCGACGAGCCGCGACTCCCGCACAGGGTCTGCCCTCACTGCGGGTTCTACAAAGGGCGCGAGGTCATCGAAGTCGCCGAGCTGTAACACAGGGGGACGCAGGGCGCGCCGCCGCGCGGCGCGTCCGGGCCGGGGCGAACGAAGCGATGGAACGACCCGTAGCCGTCGACGCGATGGGAGGGGATTTCGCACCGGCGGAAACCGTCGCCGGGGCCGCGCTGGCGGCCCGCGAGCTCGGCGTTCCGATCCGGCTGGTCGGCCGCGAGCCCGAAATCCGGGCCGAGCTGCGCCGCCACCGGACCGCGGGTCTGCCGATCGAGATCGTTCCCGCCTCGGAAATCGTCGGGATGGATGAATCCCCGGTCAACGCCTTCCGGCGCAAGAAGGATTCCTCCCTCCACGTCGCCGCCAGCCTGGCCCGGGACGGCGCCGTGCAGGCCATCGTCAGCGCGGGCAACACCGGCGCGGTGATGACCACCATGAAGATGCTGTGCGGCGTGCTCGAGGGGGTCGAGCGCCCGGCGCTGTGCGCGGTGGTCCCGAACCTCCACGGCCCGTCGGTCTGGCTGGACGTCGGGGCGAACGTCGACTGCAAGCCGGTGCACCTGGTCCAGTTCGCGATCATGGGACATCTGTACGCTCGCGAGGTTCTCGGCCTGGCCAATCCGCGCGTCGGCCTGATGAGCATCGGCGAGGAGGACGGCAAGGGGAACGACGTGACCCGGGAGGCGTTCCGCTCCTTGAAGGAGACCTCGCTCAATTTCATCGGCAACATCGAGGGGCGCGACATCTTCAGCGGCAAGGCCGACGTCATCGTGTGCGACGGCTTCATCGGCAACGTGTCGCTCAAGGCGGTGGAGAGCGCCTCGGAGGCGCTGATGCACTTCATGAAGGTCGAAATCTCCAAGTCGGCCCTCGCCCGCATGGGGTATCTCCTGGCGCGCCCCGCCTTCAAGGCGTTCCGGCGCAAGGTGGACTACGCCGAGTACGGGGGCGTGCCCCTCCTCGGCCTTCGGGGCACCGGCATCGTCTGTCACGGAGGCTCGTCGGCGCGGGCGATCAAGAACGCCGTGCGCGTGGCCCTCGAGTTCAACCGTCACGGCGTCAACGATCGGATCCGCGACGAGATCGGCCGCATCGCGCCCCGCGAAGGACGGGTCGCGGCCGCCGACGACCCGGTCGCGCACCAGGGCGAGCGCGCGTGAGCGGCGACCCGCGGCGTGCGGTCATCATCGGCACCGGGTCGTCGCTGCCCGGCCGGATCCTCCCCAACTCCGAGATCGAGAAGATGGTCGACACCTCCGACGAGTGGATCGCGACGCGCACCGGGATTCGCGAGCGGCGCGTCGCGACCGAGGGCGAATCGATGTCGACCTTCGCCATCGCGGCCGGCCAGGAGGCCTTGCGCGCGGCGCAGGTGGACGCCGCGGAGATCGATCTGCTGATCTGCGCGACGGTCACGCCGGACATGCCGATCCCCTCGACCGCCTGTATCATCCAGGACCGTCTGGGCGCCCGGCGCGCCGCCGCGTTCGATCTCGCGGCCGGATGCTCGGGCTTCCTCTACGGTCTCTCGGTCGCCGAGCGTTTCCTGGCCTCGCCGCAATACAACCACGTGCTCCTGATCGGCGCGGAGGTGCTCTCGAAATACGTCGACTGGACCGACCGGACCACCTGCGTGCTGTTCGGCGACGGGGCGGGCGACGCCGTGCTGCGCGCCGGTGCGCCGCCGTACGGCGTGCTGTCCTGCACGCTGCGGGCGGACGGATCGCTGGCCGACTACATCCAGGTTCCCGCGGGCGGCACGCGCGAGCCGGCGTCCGAGCGCACCATCGCCGAGCGCCGCCACTACATCAAGATGAAGGGGAACGAGACGTTCAAGATGGCCGTCCGCTCCATGGAGGACTCGGCGCGCCAGGCGCTCGAGATGGCGGGACTGGCCCCTTCCGACATCGACCTGTTCATCCCGCACCAGGCCAACCGCCGCATCATCGATGCGATCGGCAGCCGGCTGGGTCTGCGGGAGGACCAGGTCCACGTGAACATCGAGCGCGTGGGGAACACCGCCGCCGCCTCCATTCCGGTGGCGCTGGACGAGGCCGTCCGGCAGAAGCGGCTGAAGCGCGGCGACGTCGTCCTTTTCGCGGCGTTCGGAACGGGCCTCACCTGGGGCGCGGCGGTCTGCCGGTGGGGCGTTTGACCTCCGCCGGCCGCGTCGCTCTGGTGTTCCCGGGGCAGGGCTCCCAGGTGGTCGGGATGGGGCGCGCCGCCGCGGCCGCGTTTCCCGAGGCGCGCGCGGTGTTCGAGCGGGCCGACACCGCCCTCAAGGAGCCGCTCAGCCGAGTCTGCTTCGAAGGCCCGGAGGACGCGCTGCGGCTCACCGCCACGACGCAACCCGCCATCCTGACGACGAGCCTGGCGCTGTGGGCCGCCCTGCGCGCGGCGGCGCCGCGGATCGACTCTCTCGTGATCTGTGCGGCGGGTCATTCGCTCGGAGAGTACTCGGCGCTCGTCGCCGCCGGGGCGCTGGAATTCGAAGATGCCGTGCGCACCGTGCGCCGGCGCGGCCGGTACATGCAGGAAGCCGTGCCGGTCGGCCAGGGGGCGATGGCGGCCGTGCTCGGCGCGTCTCTCGAGGCGGTCGAGGCGCTGTGCCGGGCGGCCGCCGGCGGCGACGTCCTGGCGCCCGCCAACCTCAACGCCCCGGACCAGATCGTCGTCGCGGGCACCGCGGCCGCGGTCAAGCGGATGATCCCGATGGCCAAGGAGCACGGCGCGAGGCGGGTGATCGAGCTCCCCGTCAGCGCCCCGTTCCATTGCGCGCTCATGCGGCCGGCGCAGGATCGGCTGGGCGCCGTCCTCGAGACCCTGGTCCTGCGCGAATCGTCTTTCCCCGTGGTGAACAACGTCAGCGCCGCGCCCGAGACGCGAGCCGACGCGCTGCGCGCCGCGCTCGAAGCGCAGGTCACCAGCCCCGTCCGCTGGGTCGAAACGGTGGCGCGGCTGCGGGAGCTCGGCGCCGGCACGCAGATCGAGATCGGCCCCGGCAAGGTTCTCAGCGGTCTGGCGCGGCGCATCGATCCGGAGATGACGGTCCTCAACGTCGAGGACCCGGCCAGCCTGGAGGCGACGTTGCGGGCCCTCGAGCCCGGCACGGGCCCGCGATGAGCGGAGGCGAGCTCTCGGGGCGGGTCAGCCTGATCACCGGCGCGTCGCGCGGCATCGGGCGCGCCATCGCCCTCGAGCTGGCGCGCCGCGGCTCGGGCCTCGTCCTGGCGGCGCGGCAGGGCGCGGCGCTCGAGGAGGCCGCCGCGGAGTGCCGTGCGGCGGGGGTCGAAGTGCACGCCCTGGTGATCGACGTGAGCGAAGGCGCCAGCGTGAAGGCGGGGGTGGAGCGCGCGCTCGCCGCGGCCGGGCGGCTCGATCACCTGGTCAACAACGCCGGTGTGACCGGTGACGGTCTCATGATGCGCATGAAGCGCGAAGAGTGGGATCGCGTGCTGCAGACCAACCTGTCGGGGGCGTTCGAGGTGACGCGCGCCGTCCTGCCGGCGATGATTCGGGCGCGCTACGGCCGCATCGTCAACATCAGCTCGGTGGTCGGGCTGATGGGCAACGCCGGGCAGACGAACTACTGCGCCGCCAAGGCGGGACTCATCGGGCTGACCAAGTCGCTCGCCCGCGAGGTGGCGTCACGCCAGATCACGGTCAACGCCGTCGCGCCCGGGTTCATCGAGACCGACATGACCCGCGCCATCGCGGCGCCGGCCCGCGAGGCGATGGTCGGCCGGATCCCGCTCGAGCGCCTGGGAACCCCCGACGACGTCGCGGCCGGCGTGGCGTTCCTGCTCGGCCCCGGCGGGTCCTACATCACGGGAGAGGTTCTCAACATCAGCGGCGGTCTTTACATGTGAGGGGTGTCGCCCGATAATCGGCCGGCCCGGAAGCCCACCACGCCCTGAAGGCGGGGGAGGCGGAGGGGATGCCGGCGTCAGTCCGGAGGAGGAACGATGGGGCAGAGCATCGAGGACAAGGTCAAGTCGATCATCGTCGAGCAGCTCGGGGTGGATCCCGAGGAGGTGACGATGGAGGCGGCGTTCGTCAACGACCTGGGCGCCGACTCTCTCGACACCGTCGAGCTGGTCATGGCGCTCGAGGAGTCGTTCAAGATCGAGATCAGCGACGAGGACGCCGAGAAGATTCACACGGTCGGCGACGCGGTGCGCTATATCCAGAGCCACGCCTGAGGCGGCCGGCGCGCCGGGAGACGACATGGGTCGAAGGGTGGTGATCACGGGGCTGGGGATGGTGTCGCCCCTGGGTCTGGGCGTGCAGACGAACTGGGACGCCCTGGTCCAGGGGAAGAGCGGCATCGGCGCGATCACCCGTTTCGACGCCTCGGCCTACGCCTGCCGGATCGCCGGGGAGATCCGGGGCTTCAATCCGGAGGACTGGGTCTCCAAGAAAGACGTCAAGAAGATGGACCTCTACATCCATTACGCGATGGCGGCCTCGGAGATGGCGCTCAAGGACGCCGCCTACACCGTCACGCCCGGCGAGGCGGAGCGGGTGGGGGTCTATATCGGGTCCGGGATCGGCGGGCTGCCGTCGATCGAGCGCCAGCACACGCAGCTCCTCTCGGAGGGACCGCGGCGGATCTCGCCCTTCTTCATCATCGGTCTCATCGTGAACATGGCGTCGGGTCAGGTGTCGATCCGCTACGGCGCCAAGGGCCCCAACCAGGCGTCCTGCACCGCGTGCGCCACAGGCACCCACGCGATCGGGGACGCCTTCGAGATCATCAAGCGCGACGACGCCGACGTCATGATCGCGGGCGGCGCCGAGGGAGTGATCACGCCGCTGTGCGTCGGCGGGTTCGGCGCCATGCGGGCGCTGTCGACGCGCAACGACGCCCCCGAGAAGGCGTCGCGGCCGTTCGATCGCGATCGCGACGGGTTCGTCATCGGCGAGGGGGCCGGCATCGTGATCCTCGAGGAGCTGGGCCACGCGGTCCGTCGCGGCGCGCGTATCTACGCCGAGGTGGCGGGGTACGGCCTGTCGGGGGACGCCTATCACGTCTCGGCGCCGAGCGAGGACGGCGACGGTCCCATCCGCGTGATGCGCAACGCGCTGCGCTCCGCGGGCATCGACGCGTCGATGATCGACTACGTCAACGCCCACGGGACCTCGACCCCGCAGGGCGACGTCGTCGAGACACGCGCCCTGCGCGCCGTGTTCGGCGAGCGGGCGCCCAAGGTTCCGATCAGCAGCACGAAATCGATGACCGGCCACCTCCTGGGCGGTGCGGGCGGTCTGGAGACGGCGATCACGGCGCTGGCGATCTTCCACGACACGGCGCCGCCGACGATCAACTACACCACCCCCGACCCGGAGTGCGACCTGGACTACGTTCCGAATGAGACGCGCCGGCTGCCCATCCACCACGCGCTCAACAACTCGTTCGGGTTCGGCGGGACGAACGCCTGCCTCATCCTCAGGAAGCACGCCGCCTGAACGGGCGACGCGCCGAGCGTACCCGCTCTCTCAGACCTCGGGAAAGATCGAATCCTTGAGACAGGCGAGCTTGGGCTCGTAGGTTTCGGGGTAGACGAACCAGGTGGCGGCGGCGACGCTGCTGATGAGCGCGTTGCCGTCCTGCGGCGTGAAGCAGAAGCCGACCACCTCGGTGCGATCGCGGACCATCAGGGTCGGCGCGACCAGGACGGCATGGTTGAGGATCCGCCCGTAGTGTCCGTAATCCCGCCCGAACGAGAAAACCGCGTTGGCGGAGTTCTTGTAGGTCAGCGCCACCCGCTCGTCGCCCCGGAACGCCTCCAGGAGGCTCTCGGCGGAGGTCGGCTTGCGCACCCGGATGTTGAAGTGCACGGCGTGCATGTACTGGGTGTTGACCTTGAGGGCCGAGGAGAACAGGTTCAGGTCGTACCCGAGCTCGTGGAACAGGTGCCAGGCGTCGCGCGCGTGATGCGTGCCGAAGCGCTCGTCCTTGTGACGGTTCACCTGGGGCGAGGGGACGAAGGAGGTGTCCTGGCTGATGTCGTTGGCGCGGCGGATGCAGAGAAAGCGCCCCTCGACGAAGTTGTCCGGCCCCCCGTGCTTGAGCGCGATCTGGTCGATCAGCACCGACAGGTTGTGGGTGTTGCACGACAGCACCTGGATGTACTGGTCCTGCCCGTGCTTCAGGGTGCGGTCGCTGATGCCGTGCACGAACGGCTTGCCGAACCCGAACTCGGAGCCCTGCGCGATGAAGCCGAGCGTGCTGTGGGCGTACTTCTCGTAGATCTCCTTCTTGTTCTGCAGCCCGACGTCCGAGGGCGTGCAGTCGATGACCACGGTCGCCTGCCGCAGGGCCTCGTGGTGCTCGTACACCGGCTCGATGCCGATCTCGCGGAAACCCCGGCGCGCCGACTCGTCGCACGCCAGATGGGCGCCGCGCTTGATCAGGTTGGTGACCTTAGAGCGATCGGTCAGCAGCGGGGTGCGCTTGTGGAAGCTGACCTCGTCGAAGCCGAGCTGCTCTTTCTTGTCGGTGAACAGCCCGATCAGGGGCTCGCCGATGGTCCCCGTGCCGATGATGTGCACCACTTTCCTGGAGGCCATGATCCTCTCCCGCGGTCCCCGGTCACCGAGCGCTCGATGGCCTGAACGATAGCAGAGCGCGCCGGAGCGGTCAACGCGCGGCGCGCTCCCGCATCCACCCCCGGGGCGTGGCGAACGCGGCCGTTGATCTTTCCCGGACGGGCACCTAGAATCGCAGCGTGATCGCCACCGTCGAGGACCGCGAGCTCCTGGTGATCACCGGCCTGTCCGGTTCGGGCAAGACGCTCGCGCTGCGGGCGTTCGAGGACAGCGGCTACTTCTGCGTCGACAACCTCCCGGTCACGCTCATCCCGGTGTTCGCCGATCTGTGCGCCGGCGCGCGTCAGAACATCCGCCGCGCCGCCCTCGTGGTCGACGTGCGCGAGGGCGATCTCCTGCGCGACTTCCCGGACATCTACCGGCGGCTGAAGAAGGAGCGCGCGCCGCATCTGCGGCTCATCTTCTTCGACGCCGACGACGACACCCTCATCCGGCGGTTCTCCGAGACCCGCCGGCCGCATCCCCTGGCGGCGGGCGGCGGCCTGGAGGAGGGCATCCGGCGGGAGCGGGAGATCCTCCGGCCGCTGCGCGATCTGGCCGACCTGATCCTCGACAGCAGCGGATTCACGGTGCACCAGCTGCGCCGCTACATCCAGGATCACCTGGCGCCCGACAAGGGCGGACAGTCGATGGCCATCACGCTGCTGTCGTTCGGCTACAAGCACGGCATCCCGCCCGAATCGGATCTGGTGTTCGACACGCGCTTCCTGCCCAACCCGTTCTTCGTCGAGGGGCTGCGCGGCCGGACCGGTCTCGACCCGGAGGTGGTCGCCTATCTCAAGACGACGCCCGAGTTCGACGCGGTGCGCACCCGCGTGCTCGACCTCCTGGCCTTTCTCATCCCGCAGTACACCAAGGAAGGGAAGAGCTATCTCACCGTGGCGATCGGCTGCACCGGCGGTCGGCACCGTTCCGTCGCCCTCGCCGAGGCGATCGCCGCCGACCTGCGCGCCCGCGGGCTCGGCGTCACCGCGTCGCACCGCGACATCGAGAAGGAATGAGCGCGATCCGCAGGGTTCCGAAGCCGTGGGGCGAGGAGATCATCTTCGCGCACACCGCGCGCTACGCCGGCAAGGTGCTGCGCGTGCGCGCCGGCGAGTCGTTGAGCCTGCAATACCACGAGCGCAAGGAGGAGACCCTGTATCTCTACTCCGGCCGGATCCAGGCGCGACTCGAGGTCGACGGGCGCCGCGAGGACCGGGTCCTGGAGCCGGGGGAGGCGCTCCACCTGACACCCGGAACCCGGCACCGCATCGAGGCGATCGAAGACGCCGTCCTCTTCGAGGTGAGCACGCCCGAGCTCGACGACGTGGTGCGGCTCGAGGATCGTTACGGCCGGCAGGGAACCCGCGAGCCTTGAATTCCCCACCCGGGGCGCCGAAACGCCCGTCCGAAGCCTTGACACGATCGACCGCCTCTCTTAGCATGCCGGAGGCGATTCCGGCGATGCGGCCCGTCAGACGGGCCTTCCGGGGGAGGGGCGCGATGCCCGAGGCGGTCCCGCGCAAGCTCTTCTACAAGCTCAACGAAGTCTGCCAGCTCACGGACACCCAGCCGTACGTCCTGCGCTTCTGGGAATCCGAGTTCTCGCACCTGGCGCCCACCCGCAGCCGCACCGGCCAGCGGCTGTACCGCAAGAAGGACGTCGAGATGGTGCGCGAGATCAAGAAGCTGCTCTATGACGAGGGATACACCATCGCCGGGGCGCGCGCCAAGCTCGGGATGGGCGAGGATCCGGGAGCGCTCGAATCGATCCTCGATCCCGACTCGCAGGACCACCTGGCCGCGGGCCGTCCGGACAAGGCGGTCACGACCGAGCTGGAGGAGATCCTGCGTCTGATGGACGGGAACGATCGACGGCTCGAATCGCTGCGCGATCCGGCCGACCTGCGCAAGCGCTGACCCGCCCGCCCGCGCGCCACCGCTCGATCAGATCACGCCGAGAGAACGTCCGACCCGCGCGAAGGCGTCGAGCGCCTCCTCGAGGTCGGCGTGGGTGTGCGTGGCCATCACGATGGTCCGCACCCGGGACTTCTCCTCCGACACCATCGGGAAATAGATCCCCTGCGCGAAAACGCCCGCCTCGAACAGCGCGTCGCTGAAACGTGCCGCCTTGGCCCCCGACCCGATGATCACCGGGGTGATCGGGGTCACCGACGCGCCGGTGTTGAAGCCGAGCCGCGCCAGCCCCTCCTTGAAGAAGCGGGTGTTCTCCCAGAGCTGCTCGTGCCACCGCGGCTCCGACTCCATCACGTCGATGGCGGCGGCGCACGCGGCGACCACGGCCGGCGGATGCGACGACGAGAACAGGAACGGCCGCGCCTTGTGAACATAGAACTCGACCAGCGGCTTCGAGCAGCAGACGTATCCGCCCATGACCCCGAACGCCTTCGACATGGTCCCGATCTGGATGTCCCAGCGATCCTTGAGCCCGAAGTGATCGACCGTGCCCCGGCCGGAGCGCCCCATCACCCCGGTGGCGTGAGCGTCGTCCACCATCGGGATGGCGTCGAACTCGTCGCACAGATCGGCGATCGCCTTGAGGTCCGAGACGTCACCGTCCATCGAGAACACGCCGTCGGCGACCACCAGGATGCGGTTCACGGCGCCGCGACGCGCCGTCTTGAGCTGTTCGCGCAGGTGACCGTAGTCGCAGTGCCGGTAGACGGCGCGCGATGCCTTGCTCAGCCGGCAGCCGTCGATGATGCTGGCATGGTTGAGCTCGTCGGAGACGATGAGGTCGCCGTCCTGCATCAGCGTCGACACCACCCCGACGTTCGCCGTGTACCCCGACTGGAAGACCAGCGCATCCTCGGTTCCCTTGAACGCCGCCAGCCGCGCCTCGAGGCGGCGGTGCAGGCTCATCGTCCCGGCGATCGACCGCACCGCGCCCGGCCCGGCGCCGAACTCCTCCACGGCGCGCATCGCCGCCTCGATCACGCGGGGATGGGTGGCGAGCCCGAGATAGTTGTTGGAGGAGAGCTGGATCACGTCGCGGCCGTCCATCCTCACGCGCGGTCCCGCCGCCGTCTCCAGGACGCGCGGCATCCGGAAGATCCCCTTCTCCCTGAGAGCTCCGATCTCGGCCGCCAGGAACGCCGCCAGCCTGGGATTCATCGCGTGTCCTCCGCCACCCGCATCACCACCTTGCCGCTGTCGCGCCCGAGCATGCGGGCGAAGGCCTCTTCGTAGCGCGCCAGGGGATAGGTGTGCGTGATGATCGCGCGGATGGCGTCGCGCACGTCGGGCCGCGCCGTGAGCGCGCGCGTGCGCGTCCACGTGTCGTACAGCTTGCGGCCGATGATCCCCTTGAGCGTGACGCCGCCGAAGATGACGTCCTCGGAGTAGCGCTCCAGCGTCACGGCGCTCTCCTTCGGGATGCCGAACAGCACCATCTTGCCGCCCCGGCGCACGGCGCGCAGCGCGGCGTCGATGGCGTCCGGGTGCCCGCTCATCTCCATGACCAGGTCGACCTCCCAGGGCGCGGCGGCATCCTTGATCAGGCCGACCAGGCGCTCCCGCTCGCGGGAGCGGGCCGCAGCGTCGTCGCGCGGCGCGGCCTCGGTCCGCAAGGCGACGTGCGCCCCGGCCTTGACGGCCAGATCGAGCCGGTAAGGGGAAGGGTCGACGGCGATGATGCGCGCGGCGCCGTAGGCCGCCGCCACGACGATGGAGAACAGCCCGATCGGGCCGACACCGAAGATCACCACGCAGCGGTCGCGCGGGTCGTACTCGGTGGCGGCGTGCACCGCGTTCCCGAACGGCTCCTCGACGCAGGCGACCTCGACCGGCACCACGGCCGGATCGTTGATCCAGGCGCAGCGCGCCGGGATGGCGATGTACTCGGCGAACCCGCCGTCGCGATGCACTCCGATGATCCTCTCGCGCACGCAGACGTGGTATTGCCCGATCCGGCACTGGTAGCAGACGCCGCAGACGATGTGCGACTCCGCCGACACGAAGGCCCCGGTGGTGATCGGCTCGCGCCCGCCCTCCCCGACGCCGCGCACCTCGCGGCCGACCTCCACCACGTCGCCGCAGAACTCGTGGCCGATGATGAGCGGG
>DASRAN010000088.1:0-33672 GCA_035638115.1 Patescibacteria group bacterium
AGCTGCAGCGCGAGCAGCGCCCAGGCGATCGCCTGCAAGCGGGATGCGTTCGCGGCGACGAAGGGGTCGCCCGCGCGAACCGTCCCGACGATTGCGAGCAGCCGTCTGAGGACGAGATTGTTCACCGGGACCGCGAGAATCCCGAGCACCGCGATCGCGCGCAAGGCCAAGATCACCTGGTCGGCCTCGGGCGACGGAGACAGATCGAGCGCGCTCATGATCCATCGCCTGGTGGGCATGGCGACCAGGAGCGTGGCGATCGCGGCGCCGTACAGCCAGTTCAGGACGATGAGCGTCCGCAGCACGACGTGGGCGATCGGAAGGGCGGCGGAAGAGCCTGGCTTTGACATGATTCGGTATCCTCTGAGTTATTGAATATCAATAACGCATTTATCGAATAACGTCAAGTAAAATATCGACAGTCGATAAATCAATCCGATCGGACTCGCGAGGAAACCGATGGCGAGGTTGGGTATGAAGGTCTTTGTGGCAGGAGCGACCGGGTTCCTCGGCAGGGCGACCTGCCGCGCCCTCGCGGCGGCGGGGCACGAGGTGACCGGGCTGGCCCGCACGCGCGACAAGGCGCACGCCCTGGAAAGCGAAAGCGTGCGCGCCATCGTCGGCACGCTCGACGACCCGGACTCGTATCTCGAGGCGGCGGGCCGCCCGGAGGTGGTGGTCCACCTGGCGGCCGCCTGGATGAGCGGGCGGGAAACGATCGAGAAGGCGCAGTCGGCCGGCGCGCGCATTCTGGAATGGACCCGGGGACTGTCACGCCTGGCGGCCGATTCCTCCTGCCGCACCTTCGTCTTCTGCGGCAGCAGCGTGAATCAGGGGGAGGACGCCGCGTCCGACCCGGTCGGGTACGACCGGCTCCTGAGCCTGTCGCAAAGCTACCTGAAAACCCACGCGCGCCAGGTGCCGCTGGTCGTGGTCCTGCCCGGCTGGGTTTACGGGGCGGGAAGCTGGTTCCCGGATCTGGTGCAGGAGATCCGCTCCGGCGTGACGACCCACATCGTGGGCGAAGGCTCGGCGCCCCTCGGCTACGTGCACGTGGACGACGTGGGAGAGGCTTTCCGGCTGGCGGTCGAGAAGGGAGCCGCCGGCGCCACGTACAACGTGGTCGACGAGGAAAAGCTGACCGCCAGGGACTTCGTCGAAGCGACCGCGCGCGCCCTCGGCCTGGCCATGCCGCGGGGGGTCAGCCGCGAGCAGGCGATTCGCGAGCGCGGCCAGGTGTATGCCGAGGCTCTCACCTGCCCGGTCGATCTCGACGTCGCCCGCACCCGCCTCGATCTGGGCTGGCGCCCGCGCTATCCGACCTCCCGCGAAGGGCTCCCCCCGGTGCTGCGCGCGCTGGGCGCCTGAAGGGCGCGCCGGGCTGCTTCGTCGGAGGAGTCCGGCGCGGTCCAGTGTTCTCCGGGGAGACCTTCGCCATGATGTCGGCGTGGCCGCGTGGATCCGGCGGTGAGCGGCTCAACCGCGCCATCGAGGCGGTGAAATTCGTGGTGCCGATCGCGGCGGAGTTTCCCCTCGCGCAGGCGGCACAGGCGAAGGCACGCGTCGAAGCCGGCGACCCAGTCGTTTGATTGCGGGCCGTTGTTGATCCGCCTATATTCCGGCATGCGATGATTGCGAAACGTCAGGACACTCCGCGAGACCGAAACGCGCCCGGGGGGCGCATGCTCTTTCGCTCCACGCTCGAGGCCCTGCGACGCAAGCCGATCTTCATGCTCTGGTTGAAGGAATGTCGAGCGGCCATCGTCGCCCTGTGCGTCCATATCCTGTTCATGACGGTCGTCCTGGGGCCGCTCGTGCGCGTGATCGTGCCGAGACCCAAGACCTATCTGGGAGGGATCATCCGCACGAGCCATGATTCCTATCCCGATGTCATGCGATGGCTCGACCTCGTGCTGTGGCCCGCCGGGTGGGCGCTCGTGGGTGCCTACGCGAAGAGCCGCGTGAGGCCGACGCTCGAGCGCGCGCGGCGGGAGAGCGAGGCCCTGTCGGCGGCCGCCGGGCAGGCGGCTGGGGACGGGGATCTCGAGCGGTCCAGCCTGCTCCTGTCCCGGGCGGCGGCGCTCGCCCCGGACCCGGATCGGCGCGCGCAGGTCGTCGATCAGCTTCGCGAGCAACAGGGGAGAAGGACCCTGACCGACTCTGTGGCGTCCGCCTCCTCGCCCGCGGCGATTGGGCCGGGCGGACGGATTCGCCTCCTCAAACTGCTGGGGCGGGGCGCCATGGGGACGGTCCACCTGGGCGAAGACATGGTGCTGGGGAGGCGCGTGGCGGTGAAGGAGCTCGCGGGACCACTGGCCACGGTGCCCGAGGTGCGCGAGCGGTTCCGGCGCGAAGCGCGCGCGCTCGCCCGGATTTCGAGCCCGCGCGTCGTCCAGATCTTCGATCTCTACCAGGAAGGCGGTCGACAATTTCTCTCAATGGAGCTGTGCGAGGGCGACAGTCTCGCGGCGAGGCTCAGGAAGACCGGGCGGCTGCCCGCGCAGGAGGCGGCGCGCCTGGGGGCCCAGATCGCCGAGGCGCTCGCGTCGGCGCACGGCCGGGGCGTCATCCATCGTGATCTCAAGCCGGCGAACGTGCTTTTCTCGGGGGACGATATCAAGGTAGCCGACTTCGGGGTCGCGCGGATGGGCGACTCGGCGATGACGCAGGAAGGGGCGGTGATGGGAACGCCGACCTACATGGCCCCCGAGCAGACGCGCGGCGCCGCGGTCGACGCGCGCGCCGACCTGTACGCGCTCGGTTGCGTTCTCTTCGAGATGCTCTCCGGCAAGCCGCCCTATTCGGGCGCCGTGCGCGAGGTGCTCATGGCGCACGCGTCGCCCGCGCCTCCCCCGGCGCTCGACCCGGCCAGGATCGGGGCGCCCGAGGAACTCTGTGCGCTCGTGTCCAGGCTTCTCGCGAAGGACCCGGAGGAGCGGCCGGGCGCGGCGAAGGAAGTCGCCGAAGCGCTGCACGCGATCGCGGTGCCCCTCTCGTCGCCCCGCGCCGCAAGCCGCTACGGATGATCCAATAGCCGCGTGCCGTCAGCCCGGCCCCGCCGCCTTCGGCTCGTCGAACAGTTGCCGGGAGAGGAACTCGGCCCAGAGCGCCCGCCAGGTGCTCCAGCGATGCCCGCCCGCAACGCGAACGACATGACCGGCCGGCAGTGAAGCCGCGAGAAGATCGAGCGAAGGGCCCATCGGCTCGTTCCGGCCGTACCCGAGATAGAGGACGGGGGACCGGCCGCCCGTCGCGCACACCTGCTTGAGGAAGCCCCAGTTCTCCACGATGAACGCTTCGAACGAACCGGCGGCGGCCGGATGATCCGGCGTCCAGTTCTCGAGCCCTCCCGCGGCGTGGATCGTCTCGCTCATCCCAGGCGGACCCAGGTAGGGGCTCAGGAGCACGAGGCCTGCGAGGGCATCGGAATGCTCCCGGGCGAATCCAATGGCCCCGCTCCCTCCCAGGGAGATCCCGACGATCCAGATCCGTTTGTATCCGGAGGCCCGGGCCGGAGCGACGACATCTTCCCAGAGCCGCCTGGAGTAGGACCCATCCTGATAGTACCCAAGGTGCAGGTCGGTCTCGATCAGATCGGCGTCGACTCCCCGCTCCCGGGCCATGTCGATGAATCGCTCGCGATCGAAGTCCCCGATTCGCGATCGCTTGCCGGGCAGGAAGACGATCAGGGCCGGAGCACGCGCCTCGGGCCGGTCCGCGTACGCTTTCGTCGGGACCGGGACGGACGGCATCCGATGAAGGGCGCAACAGGAGAGAAGCGCCGGGATTGCGACCAGGGGTATCGCGATCCGACGCAGCCGGCGACAGGGCGCCTTGTCCCGATGCAGAAGAACTCCCGCGAGTCGCTCGAGGCTATGCCGCGGAATGCCGTCCGTCAAGACGGCCCGGTGCAGCGATCCCTGGTATTGATAAGAGAAGTGCTAGAGCAGCCGCTCCGTCCTGAGGCTCACCGAGACCGGCTTGCCGTCGCGCAGGACGGTGATGTCGATCTGCCGGCCGGGGTTGCGCAGCGTTAGTGCTGCGTTTTGGATCCGTCGGACTTCAACGGCTCCTTCAGAACCACTCTGACACCGGCTATCGTGCCGCTCACGGCCTGGCGCACCTGGGAGCCCGCCTCCGACCCGACCTCACCCGCCGCCCGCAGCGCCCCGGTTGCCGCCGCGGAGGCCGCCTGCGCCGTGTCGAGACCGACCTCCCGAGCTCCCTCGACGGCTCCCTCGACCAGCCCCTTCGCCGCCGAGCCCAGATCGCCGGCCGTGCTGGCCGTCGTCTTGATCACCGATTCGGCCGTGTGACCGATCGCCTGGAGGCCGGCGTCGCCCGCGTTCTTCGTCCCACGCAGGACGCCGAGCACGACACCCTTGGCGGCGTCTCCCAGATCGCCGCCGACCTCCACCGCCGCGTGGATGGTGCCCTGGGCCACCTGGGACGTCGCGCTCACCAGCGAGCCCGCGATGTTGCCGATTCCGCCGATCGTCTTCGCCACGGTCTTGCTGACGGTGTCGACCATCGCGCCCGCCACATCGCCGGTTCCCTCGATGGTGCTCACGATTCCTTCCTTCACGGTTTCGACCAGCCCGACATCCTGTCCTTCCGTGTGCTTGGTCATACGATCACCTCGCGTCGCGGTTTGTTGGATTGATGTTCGCGTGTTTCGCGGGTGCTCGCAGCAATGCGCGTGCCAGACCGGCGGCGCGCGCGACACAAGGTGGATTCGGATTCTGCTGCATCAGGGAAAACCCTGAGGCACGCGCGATCGCCGTCTTTCATCCAGGACGATCCGCACCGCTCCGGGTCGCTCTCACTCCGCGCGCAGCGCCACGATCGGCTCGACGCGGGCGGCGCGCCGCCCCGGGACCCAGCAGGCCACGAGCGCCACGGCGGCGAGCGCCAGCGGGACCGTGGCGAAAGTCCAGGGATCGTACGGCGCGGTGCGATAGAGCAGGCTCGTCATGACGCGGGTCGCGGCCGCCGCCGCGACGAGGCCGAGGCCGATCCCGACGGCGACGAGCCGCATCCCCTGGCGCACGACCATCCCCAGCACGCCGCCGGGCGTGGCGCCCAGCGCGATGCGGACGCCGATCTCGCGGGTGCGCTGCGCGACGCTGAACGCCAGCACGCCGTACAGCCCGATGGCCGCGAGCAGGAGCGCCCCGGCGGCGAACACTCCGAGCACGAGGGTGCTGAAGCGCTGCGGTGCGACCGAGGCCGCGACCTGCTGCGCCATGGTCGCGATCCGGGTCACCGGCAGGGCGGGATCGAGGGCGGCGATCTCGCGGCGGGCGGGCTCGGCGAGCGCCGCCGGATCACCGTGCACCAGAAGCGCGATGCGCAGCGTGCGGCCGAAGCTGTTGCCGATCCGCGTGAGCGTGTCGAGGTCGGGGACGATGTGGCTCCACGGCAGGTAGACGTGGATCGTCGGCTCGGCGCCGAGCGCGCCGTCGTGCGCGTCGCCCGCGACGCCGACAATCTCCAGCCACGGGGAGGGCGAGGCCGCGATGCCGTTCTTGATCCGCTTGCCGACGGCGTCCTGCCCGGGCCAGAAACGG
The DNA here is from genome assembly GCA_035638115.1 of Patescibacteria group bacterium. Taxonomy (GTDB): domain Bacteria; phylum Acidobacteriota; class Polarisedimenticolia; order Gp22-AA2; family Gp22-AA2; genus DASRAN01. The sequence continues at coordinate 5,571 of DASRAN010000088.1, forward strand.
CGCGCCAGCGACTCGCTCACGATGGCGACCGGCCGGATCGCCTCGTCCTCGGTGTCGTTGAAGGTGCGGCCGCGCCGGATCGGCACGCCGAGCGCGCCGAAGTAGTCGCCGTACGTCCAGGTGAGCGCGACGCTCGGCAGGGCGCCGGTGGTGGCGGCGTTCTCGGGCGTCATGGCGCGCTGCTCGTTGGACTCGAGCGGCACGTCGGTCGAGAGGGTCACGGCGCGCAGCCCGGGCAGCGCGGCGAACCGCCCGTGGAGCGAGCGGATGAAGCGCGTGACGTCGGCCCCTTGCGGGTAGGCCTCGATCGGCAGGGACACGCTCATCGTCAGCACGCGGTCGGGAGAGAATCCGGGGTCGGTGGCCACGAGACCGGCGAAGGAACGCAGGAGCAACCCCGCGCCGACCAGGAGGATCACGGCGAAGCCGACGGTCGCGACCACGAGCCCCTGCTGCAGGCGCCGGCCGGCCCGGCCGCCGGTGGCACGCGCGCCGGCCTCGTGCAGCGTCGCCGCCAGCCGCCGGTCGGTCGTGAACAGCGGGATGAGTCCGAAGACGATCGCGGTCAGCGCCGACATGACGAGCGTGAACCCGAGGACGCGGCCGTCGAGCGGCGCGTGGTCGACGCCCGGCAGGCTGGTCGCCAGCACCGCGGGGATCGCGTCGAGAGCGGCGCGGCCGGCGAGCAGTCCCAGCGCGCCGCCCGCCGCGGCGAGGAGCACGCTCTCGCACAGGAGGAGCTGCAGCAGCCTGCGCCGCGGCGCGCCGAGTGCCAGACGCAGACTCAGCTCGTGCTGCCGCGACACGGCGCGGCTGAGGATCAGGTTGGCGACGTTGGCGCACGCCACCAGGAGCACGAGACCCACGGCCGCGAACAGCACCAGGAGCGGCGTGCGCACGCGGCCGGCGAGCTCGTCGCGCAGGGGCGTCGCGGTCAGGGTGATGTCCACCTGGCCGCGGCGCATCGCCGCCGGGTAGTTGGCGCCGATGCGCGGGCCGAGGTCCTTCATCTCGGCCGCCGCCTGCGCGAGCGCCACGCCCGGCGCGAGCCGCGCGATGACCGAGTTGTTGAACATGCTGCCGCGCGCGCCCCGCTCGAAGTCGGTCCAGGCCATCGGGATGTACAGCTCGGCGGGTGTGGCGTTGTACGCCGCCCCGCGGCGGGGGAACTCGAACGACGCCGGCATGACGCCGACGATCGTGTACGGCCGGCGATCGAGCTTCACGACCGAGCCGACCGCGTCGGGCCGGCCGCCGAACAGGCTCTGCCACAGACCGTATCCGAGGATCGCGACGTCGTGCCCTGGCGTGTCGTCCTCCGCGGCGAACGTCCGGCCGAGCATCGGCGAGGCGCCCAGCAGCGGGAAAAGCCCCGCCTCGGCGCGTGTCACCGCGACGCGCCGCGGCTCGGTGGTCCCCGACAGCTCCGCCTGCTCGCCGCGGTACGCCGCGAGAGCGGAGAACGACTTCTGATAGTCCCTCAGGTCGAGGATGTCGGGAGCCGAGCCCGGAATCCTGGGCATGTTCGCCTGCGGGATCCCCTCGTGCACGAACACCAGGCGATCCGGGTCGTCGAACCCCAGCGGCCGCAGCAGGGCGGCGTTCACCAGGCTGAAGATGGCGCTGTTGGCGCCGATGCCGAGCGCGAGCGTGAGCACGGTGATCGCCGTGAACACCGGCGCCCGCATCAGCCGGCGCGCGGCGTGTTTGAGGTCGAAGAGAAGCGAGCCCATGGGAGAGTCTCCTTTCGTGACCAGACCCTGCTCGACCCGGCGGCGGGGCGCGACCTGGCGGCGCGGCGCGAGGCGCGGCTCGACGCGGCGCCGGGCGCGCGCCTGCGCGTGGGCGTCAGGGATCGATGACCCGAGATCGCGGGCCACGGCCCACCACGCGCCGACGCGCCCGCGCGCCGCGAGCAGCCTCCGGAAGTCGTCCTGCATCTCCGCGCCGAAGCGGCGGCGGAACCCGGGAGGGTAGACGGCGAGCAGCACCCGGTAGATCGCCCGCGACCAGCGGAACGACGGCGACCGGCTGGCGCCGGCGCCGCCTCGGCGAGGGCCGCCTGGGTCGGGCATCAGGCCTCCTCCGGGATCAGCCGCCTGGCGCGGACGAGCTCCGCGAGGCGGCCCAGACGGCGTGCTTCCTGTTCGAGGGCGAGGCGGCCGGCCGGCTGGAGGCCGAACACCCGGCGCCGCTCGTCGGAGCGCGCCGCGTGCTCGCGGATCAGCCCGGCGTCCTCCATGCGCTGCAGCGAGCCGTAGATCGTGCCCGGGCCCATGCGCAGGTCGCGGCCGGCGGAGTGCTCGACCGCCTGCATGATGGCGTAGCCGTGCAGCGGCCCGTCCGCGAGCGCGAGGAGGATGTGGAAGACGGCCGGCGTGAGCGGCGGAACCCCGAGAGGCGGCAGCGGCCTGCGCATGACGGCGATGATACTACCGTCACGGATATAGTCAACCCTGGCGTCTTGTCGCCGTATGGGCCGCGCGTCCGCGGTGGTCTTCGCTCGAGAAGCGCGGCGTCTATCTCGCCAGGTCGAAGAGGGTCGAAGGGACCCAGCCTTCGTTCCCCAGCTCGTCGGAGACCTTCCACCAGATGCCCTGCTTGTCGCCGCTGGGGTAGAGCATCATCCCGGGGTCGAGGTCGCGCACGATGGCCGCCTTCTGGTCCGGCTTCTCGTACATCCGGCCCGGCTTCGCCATGGTCACCGCCTGAGCGACGTTGTCGGCCCTGGCGTCGGGGGCGTTCTTCCGCACCTCCTCGACCAGCTTGGTGTAGGCGTCGAGGTACGCCATGACGATCACCTGGCCGATCTCGGAGTTGGTATAGCTGCTGGCCCCTGCTGCCGCGAACCCGGCGAGCCATCCGCCACTGGCGCCGCCGCCCCAGCCGATGTCGGTCTTCTTGGCGTGTCCCTGCGACAGTGCCACCTGCTCGGTGGAGCGTAGGTCGGTGAGAGCGAGCACCACGTCGGCAGTCTTGCTCTTCAGATTGATGCCGCCGGCGATGGCGCCGACGCCGTGCCCGACCAGGCCGCCCAACATGCCGCCGATCTTCTTCCCGCCCGCATTGGCGTTCCTGCTGACCAGGTCGGGGACCAGTCCGTAGTCGGCCGCCTTCATCTGGCCCTTGCCGACGTTCGAGCCGCCGCGCATGTCGCCACTCGCGGCCAGTGCGCGCTCCTGCTGCGCCGCCTGCATCCCCTTGCCCCGGTCGACCAGCGTGAAGCACTTCGACTCTGACACGAAGACCTTGATGACCGCTTCGGGCGACTCGAGGTTGTACTCCAGCCACCATTTGTCCTCGGGCTCGATCACCGCGAGCGTGCCGAGCTTCCTCTCGCAGGTCGGGATCGGCGGCGGTTGAGCGGCCCGAGCGAGGCTCGCGCCGGCGGCGCCAATCGCCAGGATCAAGGCAAATCCCGTTTCCAGCCGGATCGCACGTCGAAGCATCGCCACCCCCCCTCGGCACGTGGCCGCCCCACGCGGGCGCACGATGCCGGAATTGTGATCCTCGGCGGCGGGCTGCGTGCCGTGCGCCCGCCGCACCCGAATCCAATATTGGTGCGAGCGTCTCTCGATGCAATCCCGCCGCGCGAAGCCTTGTCTGCCGTGCGCTCGAAACCTAGGTTTGGACCGTCGGCAGCGCCATCCGTCAGAGGAGGAGAACCATGCCGCGCATCCCGGTCCGATCGGTCGCCGTTCTGTCGCTCGTGCTTCTCGCCGGCTGCGCGAGCAATCCGCCGGCCCACCGCGTCTGGGTCGGACCGCGCATCGACCTGAAGCCGCTCGAGATCATCGGCATGGTCGATTTCACCTCCACCTCGAAGGGCAGCCTCGCGGAACTGGCCACCCGGCGCTTCGCCGAGGCGGCGCGCCGCGACCAGGACATGGTGCGGATGATCGATGTCGGCTCGGGGCCGGCCGCCCTCGCGTCGGTTGGCAAGAGCCAGTGGACCCCCGAGGCCTGCCGCGCCATCGCCCGCGAGCACGGGGTCAAGACCCTGATCCGCGGCACACTCACTCTCTCCAACGTGCGGCCCAACGTGCAGGTCTCGGCGCTGTGGCGGTCCGGGCAGGTGACCGCGCAGGTGGACGCGACGCTCGAAGTGGAGATGGTCGAGGCCGAGACCGGAGCTTCGATCTGGAGCCGCTCCGCCAGCGCCACCCGCAGCGTTGCCCAGGTCTCCGTCTACGGCGGCAACAGCTTCGATTTCAACGCCGCTGACCCCGAGGCCGCCTACGGTGATCTGGTCGGCGACCTCGTGTCGCGCGTCGCCGCCGATCTGCAAGGATCCTGGCAGACGCAATAGGGCCGAGAGGGAGCTGGCCGCGCTCCTCCTAGCGCGCCATGTAGGTGTTCACCACGATGCCGCACGGGTAGGGCGTCGAGCCGGTCAGTTTCAGCGGCCGGCGGGCGGAGAAGACCCGCATCCCCTGGCCGATGGCCGCCGGGTTGACGAAGAAGTTCAGCTCGTCGATCAGACCGTTGTCGATGAGGGACGAGACGAAGGTCGCTCCGCCGTAGACGACGATGTCCTTGCCCGCCTGCTCCTTGAGCCGGGCGACCGCCGCAGGCAGCGGCCCGTTCTCGACGCGGACGTTCTTTCCGTCGACGCGCTTCAGCGTCTTGCTGAAGACGACCTTGGGCGTGTCGACCATCTTCCGGGCGAAGGAGTACTGCGGGCCTTCCGGCTTCGCGACCTCCGCCTCCCAGTACTTGATGAATCCGTCGGTCATCTTGCGGCCGAGCAGGATGGTGTCGCTCGTGTCGGTCAGCTGGTTGATGAAGCCGATGAGCTTCTGGTCCATGTCCCAGGTCATCCAGTCGAGCTGGCCCTCGGGGCCGGCGACGAAACCGTCCACGGTGATCTGCATCTGCAGCTTGAGCTTTCGCATGATGTCCTCCATCGGATGAGCCGCTTCAATCCCCCCGGAACGTCCTTTCGAGGGTCTTGATGTCGAACTTCTTCATCTTGAGGAACGCCTCCGTCACGCGGGCCAGCTTCTTCCTGTCCTTGGTCTTCAGCATGTCGTCCATGGCGTTGGGAACGATCTGCCAGGACAGGCCGAACTTGTCTTTGAGCCAGCCGCACTGCTCGGCCTCGGGTCGCGCCGAGAGCTTGCCCCAGTAGGAGTCGATGTCCTCCTGGGTCTCGCAGTGCACCATGAACGAGATCGCCTCGTTGAACGTGAAGGCATGCGGGCCGGCGCTGTCCATGGCGGCGAACTCCACCCCGTCCAGCGTGAAGGTCGCGAACTTGATCGTCCCCTCCAGCTCGGGCCCTCCCGGGTCGTGGCGCCTGATATCGCCGACCTGCGCGCCGCCGAAAACCGACGTGTAGAATTTGATGGCGGACTCGGCCTTACCGCTGACGTCGCCCACGAACATCAGGACCGGAGTGATCTTCTGGCGGATCGGCCGGTCCCCCGCGAACATGATCTGCCACGACAGCCCATATCGGTCCTGCAGCCATCCGTACCGCTCGCTGAAGGGGTACGACCCCAGCTCCATGAGGGTGGAGCCTCCCTTCGAGAGCACGCTCCACGTCTCGTCGACCTCCCCCTTTGTGGCGCAGGCGACGAGGAACGACACCGCCGGGGTGAACTTGAAGAGCGGCCCCGCCGACAGCAGCGTGAACTCCTGCCCCGCGAGATCGATCGTGACGATGTCGACGGAGCCCGAAGGGGTCCCCTCGAGCGTCGTCGTGTCCTTCACCTTCGAGCCCTTGAACAGCGACGTATACAGCCGCGCCGCCTCGCGCGCCTCCTTGTCGAACCAGAGATGGGTCGTGATGCGTGGCGTCATGTGCGTCCTCCTAGGTCAGGGTCCGCATCAGGTCGGAACGATCCTCCTCGCTCAGGTCCTGGCTGAAATGCAGCAACGGCGCCAGGATGTCGCGGGTCTCGAAGTAGGGTTCCCTGCAGCCGAGGTGGACGAATCCCGCGGGATTGAAGCGGCCTTCCTCGTAGAACACCAGTCGGATGCGCCACTCGCCGCGGGCGATCGGCTCGTGGCAGGAGCGGCACTTGGCCTGGCCGGTCGGGGCGCGCTCGGCGCCGCTGATGCGGGGGAGCCGGCGCTGGGCCGAAGTGCCGCGCGCGGCGCGCTCGAGCGCCTCCGGCTCGGGGACGCTCCCGGGGGGCGCCTGGCCCAGGGCCTCGAGCATCGCCTCGGGTCGCTTGTAGGCGCCGCACATCGGATGGAACCAGAGCGTCGTCTCGCCTTCCGCGAAGGGGTTCGGGATGCGCTCGCCGAAGCGCAGCTCTCCCTTCGCGATGGGCCGCTCGCAGCCGCGGCACTTGGCGCGGCCGGTCGGGGCGGGCTCGAAGACGTGCGGCATGGCTAGGTCCTCCGGCTGGCGCTTCGCAGCTCCTCAATCGGCAGCTCCCGCGCCAGCTCGAGGTAGCGGCAGAAGGCGTTGGCGAGCTGCATCTGGCGCGGCGTCTGGCACTCGGGCTCGAACAGGCGCGGGTTGCCGACGACGACGCAGGCGCAGCGGGCGCGCGACGTGGCGACGTTGAAGCGGTTCAGGCTGTAGAGGAACTCCATGCCGCGCGGGGCGTCGGCGGGCGTGGACGTCGTCATCGAGTAGATGACCACCGGCGCCTCCTGGCCCTGGAAGCGATCGACGGTGCCGATGCGAGCGCCGGGCAGGCGGGCGCTCAGGTCGGCGACCTGCGCGTTATAGGGCGCAATAATAAGGATATCGTCGAGGCGCAGGGGGGACTCCTCGTCCTTCTGGTTGCGCCAGCGCGCGTCGCCCTGGGTCAGCCGCTCGACCAGCGCGGCGACGGCGGCGGCCTCCTCGGGGCTGCTGCTCTGGTTCCCGTCGTGCGCGACGGGAAGGAACCAGAGTCCGGCGCCGGCCCTGGCGCCCGCGCCGCCGCCGGTCCCTGCGATCGGCACGGGGCCCAGGATCGCCTGGCGCTCGAGGCCGGCGACCGGCTTCAGGCGGCTCTCGTAGAACAGCTCCGACGTGAGCGCGCAGATCGAGGGATGCAGCCGCCAGGTCTCCTCGAGGAAGAGTCCGCGGTCGTCGGCGATCGTCTTGTCGCCCTGCAGCAGGTGCTCGAGCGCGGAGACGTCGGTGCCTTCCGGGTGGGTGCCCTGGAGCGGCTGATCGAGCTGGCGGGGATCGCCGAGCAGGACCACGGCGCCGCCGGCCTGGGCGATCGCCAGGACGTTGGCGAGCGACATCTGGCCGGCCTCGTCGACGAACAGGACGTCCACGGTCTCGAGGAACTCCTCGCGCGACCAGAGCCACGCGGTCCCGCCGAGCACCCGGGCGGCGCCCGTCCTGATGGCGCGCAAGGCGGCGGCGTTGTCGGTGACCACGGTGACGTCGCCGTTGGGGCCATCGTCGTCCTCTTCGCGCCCTTTGTGATAGCAGCGCGGCGTGACCTCTTCGTCTTTCGCCGCCTCGACGACCTTGTCGAGCAGATTGCGGATCACCTTGTGGCTCGTGGCGCAGACGCCGACCTTCTTTCCGGCCCGCACGAGGTCGCAGATCATCCGGGCGCCGGTGTACGTCTTGCCGGTCCCGGGCGGGCCCTGAATCGCCAGCGTGCCCTGCCCGAGCACGGCGACCAGCCGGCGCGCGGCGCGGACGCCGGTCTCCCCCTCGCGGCGCAGGGCGCTGCCGACGAGGCCGGCGATGCGCGGCGGCCGCGCCAGCAGCAGATCGCGCGCCGCGCGATGCGCGCCCGGGGCGTCGAGGCCGTTGCCGACGACCCACCGGGCGAGGCGCATCAGCGACGCCGCCAGCTCGTGGGTGCGGACCATCTCGAAGGTGAAGACGCTCTCGGGGTCGAGCTTCTCGCACGCGCCGCGCTTCTTGACGTCGAGGGTGTGCGCCGCCAGGTCGATCGCCACGACCTCGCCGAACTCCTGATCGAGGGGCAGCGGGAGCTTCAGCTTGTCCCCTTCCCGGATGCTGGTTTCCTGGGATGGGAACGAGTAGCGGTGGACCGACCTGCCCTTCATGGGGGCGGCCGGTCCCACGTAGCGCAGGCCGGAGAGCGCCGCCTTCTCGTCGAGCAGCGTCTCGTCGGACAGCTCGCGCAGGCGGAAGTACTCCCACCAGGCCGCTTTGTCCTCGCGCCGGTGCCACTCGAGCATGTAGGCCAGAAGCCACCGCCCCTGCTGCTCGCCGGAGCGTTCGGCGCGCTCGAACGGCACGCCGTCGAGCACCGCCTGCATGACCTCGCGCACCTCGCGGTCACGCTCGGCGAGAGCGTCGCTCGGCAGACCCTCGCCGATCGGTGGCCGCGCGATGGCCTCGCCTTTCGCTTCCAGGCCGGCGCGCACCTCCTCGAGCCAGCGATAGAGCCGCAGCGCCGACACGCAGTCGTCGCGGTTGTAGGCCTCGACGACGCGGCGGACGCCGGCGTCGACGGCATCCGGCTCCTCCAGCTCGAGGGCGCGCTGCACGATGCGCAGATTGACGCCGGCGTCCTTCAGATCGGCCGCCCGCACGTAGCCGTACAGCGCCTCGAGCTTCTTGATCGAGTACTCCTCGACGCTGGCGCGCATCGTCTGACGGACGATGGCGTGCAGGTCGACGAACAGCCCGGCGCGCAGCATCCGGTCGACCTCGTTCTCGCGCGTCGCGTAGCGCCCCATCAGGCGTTTGATCGCCGCCGGCTCGTACGGCGCGAAGTGATAGACGTGCAGATCGGGATGCTCCGCCCAGCGCGCCATGACGAAGTCGACGAACGCCTCGAAGCCCGCCCGCTCCGCGGCCGCGTCGAGCGCCCAGAGGCCGCGATACTCCGGGACGGCCGGGCTTCCCTGGCTCCCCGCGCGCTCCTCGACCGCCCAGCCGAACAGATACTCGCGGCCCGACGCGCCCACGAACGGATCGCCCTCGAGGTCGAAGAACACGTCGCCCGGCGACGGCGCGGGCAGCCGCTCGAGCCCCAGCCCGGACGCCAGCGGCAGCAGCTCGTAGAGAACGCGGCCCGCCTTGCGCCCATCGCTCTGGACGCGGGCCTGCTCGCGCACCCGCGCGTACGACTCGACGGCCCCGCGGGACGGCTTCCATGGAATCGGCAGGGGCACCGCCGCCAGCGCCGCGAGCGTGTCGACGTCGCGCGTCTCGAGCTCGCTCCTCTGAAGTCTCGAGATCCCCGCGACGAAGCCGAGGTGGTCGTCCTTGCGGCGCTGCGCGTCGCAGACCGGGAACCAGCGGCAGATCTCGCAGTGGGCCACCGGATCGGGATAGGTGGTCGCGGACGGGATCGACCTCTCGAGTCGCTGCCGCACCAGGCGGTAGTACGCCATGTAGTCGTCGACGCGATACTTGTCCGGGACGAAATCGTCGCGCGGCGGCACGACGTACATGAACTCCGGCCGCGCTCCCTGGACGGTCTCGAGCAGATCCGAGTAGAGGCAGATCTGCAGGACCGAGCCCCCCTTGGTTTCGAGCGCGAGCTTGGTGTTCCACACCTCGTACGACCAGTCGCCGAGCCGGCTCGGGCGCGGCACGCGCATCAGCACGTCCGCCCTCCCGAACCAGCGCCCCTCGAGAAGGGTCGCCTGCACGATCACGTCGGCCCCTTCGCGCATGGCGGAGAGGGTGCGCTCGAACCCTGTCTTCGCGTCGGGCCCTTCATCCGGCCGGGCGATGCGCCGTCCCTGCTCTTCCAGGTGCTTCAGGAACGCGGCCTCGTGCTCGTCGCCGCGCTGGCGCAGGATCGCGGCGTCCGGATCGAAGTAGTCCGGCGGGCGGCGCTCGCCGCGGGCCATGGAGAGATCGAGCGTGGTCAGATGGCGGCAGGCGACGTGATTCGCCAGGTCGGTGGCGCTCAACCGCGCGACGCCGTCGGTCCACTTCACCGCGCAGGGCCCTTCGGGCCGGGCGTCGGATTGGCCGCCGCGGGCGCGGGCCCGTGCGCCGCGCGCCACAGCTCATCGAGCCGCCGTGCGAAGCGCGTCGCCAGGGCCTCGTCCTCGTGCTTGAAGTAGACCCAGGCGCGGGCCAGGGGCTGCGACGCGAGGCGGTCGGCCCAGGCGCGCAGATCGTCCTCGCCGTACTGCGAGCGCCGCAGGCGCAGGTACGCGTCCTCCGAGGTGCAGACGAACGGCGCGCTGCCGTCTTCGTCGGTCTCGGCGACGCACAGGGCGGCGCCGCGCGCGCGCAGCGCGTCGTAGACCTCGTCGTCGTGCCACGACGCGTGCCGGAACTCCACGGCGAACCGGCGCCCGGCCGGCACCGCGGCGAGGAAGTCGCCGAGCCGGGGCAGGTCCTTGCGAAGCGTCGGCGGAAGCTGGAAGAGAATCATGCCGAGCTTGTCGCCCAGAAACGCCGCCCGGCGGATGAATTCGGCGACGCTCTCCTGGGCGTTCTTCAGGCGCTTCATGTGGGTGATGGAGCGCGACGCCTTGAGCGTGAAGACGAAGTGCGCCGGCACGTCGGCCGCCCAGCGCTCGACCAGCGCCGGCGCCGGAAACCTGTAGAACGTGTTGTTGATCTCGACCGTCGGGAAGTGCTCGCCGTAGAAGCGCAGCATGCCGTCCGCCGGCGTCTTCGCCGGATAGAACGGCCCCACCCACTCCTTGTAGGAAAAGCCGGTCGTTCCTGTCAGCAACTGCACGTGTCACGGACTCCAGACGGACGCCTTGCGCGTCCACTCGCTGTCGGGGTACTTCTCCTTGAGCGCCCTGGCCGTCGCAGCCAGGTGCTTCGCGTCGTCGCTCCCCTTGTAGGCCGCGACGCCCGCCCAGTAGCAGGCCTCGGGGGAGGCCGCGGTGCCGGGGAAGCCGTCACAGACCGAACGGAAGCGCTTCTCCGCCTCGCCGTAGTCCTGACGCTGGAAATGGAGCTTGCCCAGGCCCAGCTCCAGCTGGGCCCGGAAGTCGTCCACCGGAAGGTATCCTTCGATCCGGTGTCTCTCGACTCCGCCGGGGTCCAGGACGATCTGGGTCGGCGTCCACTGCGCGTTGAACCGCGCGAAGGCCGGCTTGTTCTCCTTGACGTGAATCTTCACCGGGATGAACTGCTTCGATACGGCATCGACGACTCGCGGATCGGGGTAGACCTCGGCTTCCAGCCGAGCGCACCCCGTTCACATCGGCGCCGCGCTGAAGTCGAGAAGAACCGGCTTGCGCGCGACTTTGGCCTCGCTGAGAGCGGCGTCGACGTCCTTGCGCCACTGAATTTCGGGCATGGTGACCTCCAGGAGTGATGCTCGAACATACCACACCACCGCCGGGCGATCCCTGCTAGCATCCGCCTGCGTGAAGCGGCCCCCCAAGCCCGAATCCCCGCCGGCCGAATCCACGCCGGCCGATGCCGCGCCGCCCGATCCCGCGCCGCTCGGCGAGTACGCCGCCAAGAGGACCTTCGACGCCACGCCCGAGCCGCCGCCCGCGGTGGCGGAGCGCAGCGGCCCGCTGCTGTTCGTGATCCAGAAGCATGCGGCGCGGCAGCTTCATTACGACGTCCGCCTCGAGTGCGACGGCGTCCTTCTGTCCTGGGCCTGCCCCAAGGGGCCGTCCCTCGATCCCAGCGAGAAACGCCTCGCTGTCCACGTCGAGGATCATCCCTACGACTACGCGTCGTTCGAGGGGATCATCCCGGCCGGCCAGTACGGGGCGGGCGAGGTCATCGTCTGGGACTGCGGCGTCTTCTCGCCGGACGAGGGCGGGACCTGGTTCCATGACCGCGCCGGGGCCGCGAAGCGCACCCGTGAAGGGGTAGCGAAGGGGAAGCTGAGCTTCACCTTCCGCGGCGAGAAGGTGAAAGGCTCGTGGGCGCTGGTGCGCACCAAGGACGCGAAGACCTGGCTGCTGATCAAGCACAAGGACCGGTTCGTTACGACCGTCGACGTCACGGCGCAGGACCGGTCGGTCCTGTCGGGCGCCGCGGTCGAGGAGATGAAGGTCGTGCCGGCGCGCCGCATGCCGGCGTCGCGGCTCGTCCCCCAGGGCGAGGTCGGACCGCTGCCGGCGAAGCTCGAGCCGATGCTGGCGGAGATCGGCGACGCCGCGTTCAACCGCTCCGACTGGATGTGGGAGCCGAAGCTCGACGGCTACCGGGTGCTGGGGTTCCTCGACGGCCAGGAGGTCCGGCTGCGCTCGCGGCGCGGGCTGGAGCTGGCGCCGACTTTTCCGGGCCTCGTCGAGGAGCTGCGCAAGCAGGCCGCGGGGTCGATGATCCTGGACGGCGAGATCGTGGCGTTCGACGCCGACGGCCGTCCCTCGTTCAACACGCTGCAGAACCGCGCCAAGATGAAGACGCCGGCGGAGCTGAAGGCGGCGGAGCAGACGGTGCCGGTCGTGTTGTACTGCTTCGACCTGCTGCATTTCGCCGGCGTCGACCTGCGCCAGGCGCCCTACCACGAGCGGCGCCGGTACCTCGCGCAGTGTCTCCTGCCGACGCCGCGCGTGCAGCTGGTGCACGCGTCGCAGGACGGCCTCGCCCTGAACGACGCGGCGCTCCGGAGCGGCTTCGAGGGCGTCATCGGCAAGCGCAAGGACAGCCGCTACGAGGCGGGCCGGCGGTCGGGCGCGTGGGTGAAGGTGAAGCCGAGCCGCAGTGCCGAGTTCGTCGTCGGCGGCTACACGAAGGGGAAAGGCGCGCGCGCGTCGCTCGGCGCGATCCTCGTCGGCTACTGGGACAAGGGGAAGCTGCGCTTCGCGTCGCACGTCGGGTCGGGGTTCGACGATCGCGGCGTGAAGCAGATGCAGAAGCGGCTCGAGCCGTTGAAGCGCGCCACCTGCCCGTTCGCCGAGAAGCCCGAGCTGCCGAATCCGACCACCTGGGTCGAGCCCGAGGTCGTGGTCGAGGTCAAGTTCCAGTCATGGACCGAGGACGAGCATCTGCGCGCGCCGGTCTTCCTGCGCGTGCGCGAAGACGTCCCTTCGAAGAACGTGAAGGCGAAGGACGTCCGGCGCGCCCGCGTGACGGGAGGGGCGTCCACGGCGGCGGGGGCCGCGGCGGGTGGCGGCGCGGCAGGCGGCATGGCAGGCGGCACCGCGGGCGCGTCCGGCGAGATCGCGCGCGTCCTGAAGCAGCTCGAGGACAAGAGGAAGGATTTTCCGATCGTCGTCGGGCCGCATCGCATCCGCCTGACGCATCTCGACAAGGTCTACTGGCCCGCCGACCCGGGGCTGCAGCAGCCGGCGCTGACCAAGCGCGACCTGCTGCGCTACCTGGCGCAGGTGTCGCCGTACATCCTGATGCATCTCGCCGACCGCCCGCTCACCATGATCCGTATGCCGGAGGGGATCGGGGGGCATCGCTTCTTCCAGAAGCACTGGGACCAGGAGCGGCCGGAGTTCGTCGAGACGATCACCGTCTTCTCCGAGCACAAGGACGAGAAGCATAATTACCTTCTCTGCAGCAACCTGCCGACGCTCCTGTGGCTGGCGCAGCTCGGGACGCTCGAGTTCCACGTCTGGCACTCGCGCGCCAAGCCCGGGCCGGACGCCCCCGATCGGGGCACGGACTATGCGTCGTCGCTGCAGTCCCTCGAGAGCTCGGTCCTCGACTGCCCCGATTTCCTTGTCTTCGACCTCGACCCTTACATATATTCGGGCAAGGAAGCGCCGGGCGACGAGCCCGAGCTGAACACCGTGGCGTTCGAGAAAGGAAAGGAAGTGGCGTTCCACCTGCGCGAGCTGCTGCAGAGCATGTCGCTCGAGGCGATCGTGAAGACCTCGGGCAAGACCGGTCTGCACGTCTTCGTGCCGATCCGCCGCACGCTCGGGTTCGACAAGGCGCGCGAAGTGTGCGAGCTGGTCGGACGGCACCTGGTGCGCCGGCACCCGAAGGACATCACGATGGAGTGGAGCGTCCCCAAGCGCACCGGCAAGATCTTCCTGGACTACAATATGAACGTGCGCGGCAAGACCCTGAACGTCGCCTATTCGCCACGGGGCGCCGCCGGCGGCCCGGTCTCGATGCCTCTGACGTGGGAGGAGCTGGCCCAGGCGCACCCTCTCGACTTCCGCATCAGCAACGCCGCCGAGCGGCTTGCTGCGACCGGCGATCGCTGGCGGGACGCGCTGAAGAAGAAGCAGGACCTCGAGGGATTGCTGAACCGATCGACCTGACTCAACCGATTGACGGTATTGCGGAGGACAGCATGGCACCACGCTCCATCGCGTCGCTGACGGTCTCCTTCGGGCTCGTGTCGATTCCCGTGAAGCTCTTCTCGGCCACCGAGGCGGGCCACGCCATATCGTTCAACCTCCTCCACAAGACCTGCCACTCGCGGCTCAAGCAGCAGTACATCTGCGCCAAGGAAGAGGTCGTGGTGCCGCGCGAGGACATGGTGAAGGGGTACGAGTTCGCCAAAGAGCAGTACGTCGTGTTCGCACCCGACGAGCTCAAGGCGATGGACGAGGCGGGCACCCACAGCGCCGAGATCGCCGAGTTCGTCCCGATCGAGTCGATCGACCCGGTCTACTTCGACAAGGCGTACTACATCGCCCCCGACAAGGGCGGCGCCAAGCCGTACGCGCTGTTCGCGCGGGCGCTGCGCGACTCGAAGCGCTGCGCCATCGGTCGCTGGGCGGCGCGCGGCAAGCAGTACATCGTGATGATTCGCCCGGTGGCCGAGGGCCTGGTCATGCAGCAGCTTCTGTACGCCGGCGAGGTGCGGGCGCTCTCCGAGATCGAGATCCCCAAGGGCGAGGTGAAGGACGCCGAGCTGAAGCTCGCGCAGCAGCTCATCGAGCAGCAGTCGACCGACAAGTTCGATCCGGCGCCGTACGTCGACGACGTGCGCACCCGCATCGAGGCGGCGGTGCAGAAGAAGGTCGAAGGACAGGAGTTCACCATGGCCGAGGCGCCGGAGGGCGGCGCGCAGGTCATCGACCTGATGGAGGCGCTGCGCGCCAGCCTGGAGAGGAAGGCGGCCCCCAAGGCGGGCGCGCCGCAGGCCCAGGCCGCTGCGAGCGGCGCCGGGGCCGCGAAGCCCGAGGCCGTCGAGGCCGAGGCCGACGCGCGCAAGCCGCCCCGGCGCGCCCAGGAGTCGGGGGCTTCGGGGAAAAAGGCCGCCAAGAGGTAGGGGAGAAGCCTCCCCGGGAGAAGCCGGCCCGCCATGCACCAGTACAGCGTGCGCGACGTCGAGAAGCTCGTTCACCTTCCCCGCCGCCGGATCCGCTCGCTGGTCGAGGCCGGGTTCGTGTCGCCGGCGCGCGGGCCGCGCAACGCCTGGCGCTTCTCGTTCCAGGACCTGATCGTCCTGCGCAACGCCCAGGCGCTCGTCGCGGCGAAGGTGCCGCGCAAGCGGATCACGGACTCCGTGAAGGAGCTGCGCCGCCGATTCCCGGAATCGACGCACCTGTCCGGTCTGAACCTCTCGGCCGATCCCGGTGGTCTCGTCGTCAAGGAAGGGAATCGCCGCTGGCGGGCCGAGTCGGGGCAGTACCTGCTCGGCTTCGAGGGCGATCCCTCGGCGGGCTCGCTCCGCAGCCTCGACCGGGAGAACGCGGCGCCGCCCGACGGCGCGGACGACTGGTTCGAGCGCGGGGTCGCC
This sequence comes from Patescibacteria group bacterium, assembly GCA_035638115.1. Taxonomy (GTDB): domain Bacteria; phylum Acidobacteriota; class Polarisedimenticolia; order Gp22-AA2; family Gp22-AA2; genus DASRAN01. The sequence goes on from DASRAN010000088.1 coordinate 21,059, forward strand.
CTGGAGTCCGCCGACCCCGAGGCCGCGATCGACGCCTACGAGCGGGCCGTCGCCGCCGACCCCGGGCTCCTCAAGGCCCGCATCAATCTTGGTTGCCTGTTGCACGAGAAGGGGCGCCTCGAGAAAGCCGAGGGCGTCTATCGCGAAGCGCTGAGGGCGCACGGCGACGACCCGGTGCTTCTCTTCGACATCGGGGTCCTGCTCGACGACCGCGGCCGCCAGCTCGAAGCCGCCGAGGCGTACGGGGCGGCGCTGCGCCGCGATCCCGCCTTCGCCGACTGCCACTTCAACCTCGCGCTCCTGTGCGAGCGTCTCGGAAGACCCAAGGATGCCATCCAGCATCTGGCGGCCTATCGCAGACTCACCTCGGCCTCCAGGTCTGAGTAGCGGAGGATCCATGAAAAAGGCTGTCCCGGCGGAATCCGCCTCGGCATTGATCGACGGGAAGATCAGGGAGCTTGGGGACTGGCGCGGGAAGACGCTCGCGAAAGTGCGCGCCATCATTCGCGACGCCGACCCTGAGATTGTCGAAGAGTGGAAGTGGATGGGGACTCCCGTCTGGTCCCACGGCGGCATCGTCTGCACGGGAGAGACCTACAAGAGCGTCGTCAAGATGACCTTTGCCAAGGGGGCCGCGTTGCACGACCCTTCAGGTCTGTTCAACTCCAGCCTCGACGGGAATGTCAGGCGCGCCATCGACATCCACGAAGGCGAGAAAGTCGATGAGGCGGCCTTGAAGAATCTCATCCGCGCCGCGGTGGCGCTCAATCTCCAGGGCAAGAGCGGCCCGAAGCCCCGTCGAGCGAGCGGCCGACGGGCCGACTAGCCGACTCGCCGCGCAGCCCGATCCCAATTTTGCAATCGGCTGACGGAGCGCCCCTCCGGGCACTACCTTCTTTCCCGCGATCCGATCCGATCGCGGGAGGATCACCATGCGTTCTCGCGTCCGTCGTCTCTTCGTGCTGGCCGCGGTCGCGGCCTGCTGCCTCTTGTCCCCGGCCCCCGGCGCACGCGCCGGCAGCCCGAGCGCGGCCGCCGCAGCCGCCGCGGGCGCGCCCCCGACGCTCTCTCCCGCATGGAGCCTGCATCTCGACGGCGAGGTCGAGTGGCAGCGGGTGGCGCCGCTCGGCCAGTTGCTGGTCAAGACGACGAGCGCCTTGAGCGCCATCGACCCGGAGCGGGGACGCGCTCTCTGGACGCACGCCGACCTCGGCGGTCTCGCTCAGGATCACTACGAGGAGATCGCCGGGACCTCGCTGGTGGCGATCTCCGACGGAGCGACGCGCCCGCGCACGGTCGTCCTCGACACGGTGGACGGGCGGGTCGTGTTCGACTCGGCGGCGGCCGGTGTCACCCAGGTGCTGAGCCGGCATCTCCTGCCGCAGAGCCGCGCGCTCGTCCTGTTCGGATTCCGGCAGGGGAACCCGGCGACGACGATGTTCCTGGTGGACGCCGAGAGCGGCAAGCTGCTGTGGGAGAACGACCAGCTCCTGGCGGGAGCCGGGAAGTTCACGCGCAGGCTGACCGCGTTCCTGCAGGCCGCCACCAACCAGTCGGGGATCATCTCCGATCCGCTGGAGGCTGACGCCCGGACCTTCCTGATCGCGTCGTCCACCGACGTTTACGCCGTGGATACGCGGGGCGGCGCGATCCGCTGGAAGACGGCGAACGCCAACGGCACGCGCGCGACCCGCTTCTTCACCACGGCCAAAACGCCGGGCGTCGTCTACGTCGGCAGCGAGACCGCGACGACGATGACCAGCTCGACCGGAAACAGCGAGGTCGTCTATTCGGTCTACGAGGCGCGGCGCCTGGCCGACGGCGCCGCGGTCTGGCAGGAGCCGGTACGGATCAAGGGCGGCCTGAACGACGTCATCGTCACCGACCGCGGGCTCATCCTCAGCGGCCGGACCACGGGCAAGGGAAAGATCCTCCTGTGCGACTTCAAGACGGGCGAGGGACTCTGGGGCAAGAAGGGGAAGGGGATCGAGATCGAGGGCGGCATCGTCAACCACGACTGGACCGACGCCGGTCTCGTTCTGACCACCGGTTACGACAGCGCCTGGACCAACAAGGGCGAGGTCTTCAACCTGACCCTGATCGACGTGAAGAACGGCGTCGCGCGCTTCGAGGATCCGCTTCGCCTGCGAGGGAAGATCGTCTCGACGCAGGTCGTTCCGGCGGGACTGCTGTACACCACGACGAGCGAGGCCGACATCCTCGATCTCTCGACCGGCCGCCCGCGGCTGGACGGGGCGGTGCGCTCGGACGAGTCGCTGGTCGCGGTGGCGAACGGAAAGAACCTCTACACCTACGGCGCGAAGAGCGGACTCGTGCATCGCATCGACGTCGAGCGCGGGACGGTGACGCCGCTGTCGCAGACGCCCGTCCGGCTGGAAGAGGACGAGACTCCGATGGCGATCGAGGTGGCGGGCGACCGGATCAGCGTGGTCTCCAGCCAGAACGTCATCGCCTGGGGCCTCGACGGCGCGCTGAAAGTGCAGGCCTACCATCCCTCGCCGCGCCTGCCGGTGATGATGCGGGCGCTCCTGCGGGCGGAGCAGATCCGGATGGGCATGGCCGCGGTGGCGGCCGGCGCCGCGAGCGCCACCTTCGCCGCCGGCTCGACCCAGACCGCGCCCGGCTCGATGGACCGCGCCGTGACCGCGACCCTCGCCACCGGCTACGCGCAGGTCGGGGCGCAGGCGGCGGTGCTCAGCGCCCGCTACGGCGAGGCGGCGCGCACCCGCTTCAAGGCTTCGACGGTGGCCCCCGACTTCGTCTTCATGATGGTGAAGACCGACCGCGGCTCGTACGGCCTGGCCAAGGTGGACAAGGCCAGCGGCCGCATGCTGGCGGTCATCGACCTGGGACGGGACAAGGAGCCGGTCTACGAGGTGGACGCGGTCTCGAACCTGATCTTCTACCGCCCGAGCCCGGGCATGGTGGTCGGCTACCGGTTCTAATCCCGGGGCGTTTCGGGCTTCAAAGAGAGCCACGCCAGGCTCAGCGACAGCCCGACGTCGGGGGTGTTCTCGAAATTGGCGATGTTCTCGATCACGGCCACACCGTAGAGCCAGTGACCGCGGTGGCTCCGGACGCCGAAGCTGGCCTCGTACTTGTTGGCCTTGATCTCCTCGACGGTGGTGTCGCGCAGGGTGCTCTGACTGGCGTACACCTGGACGATTCCGTTGGTGTGGCCGGTCAGGCCGACTTCCCAGGCGGCGGTGAGGGTGGGGACGTTGTTCTGGCCGAGCCGGACGCCGAGGACACGGCCGTCGGTGCGCACCCAGCCGGCGCTGAAGTAGGCGCCCTGGCGCTTGAACTTCCCCTGCAGCGAGGTCTGAAGGCCGTATTCGTTCGCGCCGGTCGACAGGGGCGTCCGCTCGCCGACGACCGCCAGCTTGGCGGCGCCGTCGAGGACGAGCGCCCAGCGCGGACCGAACAGCCATGAATGGCGCAGCCCCAGGACCGGGTCGCCGATGCCGCCGTCGAGGGGGGCCTGGAGGAACGTCGTGTGCAGGCCGCCGAGCGCCAGGACCGTCTGGAAACGGTTGTGCGCCACGAATTCACGCCCGGCGTTGGTGAACCCGAAGGTGTTGTGGAATCCCTCGATGGTGCCGTCGAGGCCGCCACCCGCGAAGGTGTAGAGCGGCAGCGTGGAATAGGCCGACGTCCGGGAGGTGAGAGCGACGTGGAACGTCAGATCGAGGACCCCGAACTCCCCGTCGACGTAGTAGGCGTCTCCGCCGAGGTTCTCGATCGCGGCGACGTCGGCGGCGTCGAGCGGCCGGCGGCCGCCGCCACGCGCCTCGAGGTAGCGCATGACGTTGTCGCTCATCACGAAGGTGTTCGTGTACGACAGGTCGGCCTCGATCGCCCACGAGCCTCGACCCCCCCGGACCGCGTGCGCCGGCAGCATGTCGAGCCGCAAAATGTTGAATGGCGTCGTGTCCCGCAGGCGCAGCGGCCCGATCAGCTCGGTGTCCGCGAGCGCGGGAGCGGCGCCGAGCATCAGGACGATGGCCGACACGAAAGCCGCCGCGAAGCCCCGGGCCGCGACCGGCCACCGGCCGCGGCGAACGGCGGCACCCGGCACGTCAGTGGATCGCGTCGACATGGATCCCCTCCTTGTCGCGCAGACCTGCCAGGCGCGCGACGTCCGCGAGCCGGGCTTCGGCGTCCGTCTCGCCGAGGGCGATCAAGTGCTCGGCGTATTCGGGCACGAACATCAGGAGGCTCAGAAACCCGGCGTTCGAGGCGCCGCGCGTCCCGAGGCCGCGGGTCAGGAAGCGGAAGGCGCGCGGCAGACCCGGCTCGTACAGGGCGGCGATCCGGCCCAGGTCCTGGGAGGGCCGGATGACCGCGACGTCGATCGGGTGGTAGCCGCGGCGCTGACCGGACGACAGACCGCGCAGGAAGTCGTTCGAGCGCTCCAGATGAAAAGCATCCTCGTCCACCGCGTCGAGGAACGCGGCGTCGATCATCTGGCCGAGGATCTGGGCGGGTGGCGGATAGCCGGCGGCCCGAGGTGGGTCGGGCTCGGCGAGCGGGCTCGCGTGACGGGTCGAGATCGCCAGGATCCGGCGGGCGCCGAGATGGAGAGCGGGGGACAGCGGCGCCGACTGTCGGATGCCGCCGTCTCCGTGCCAGTGCCCTCCCAGCTGCACCGCCGGAAACAGGATCGGCAGGGCGGCGGAGGCGAGCACGTGGTCGATGGTGAGCCGTGCCGGCGCGCTCCGCCGGACCGGCCGGTTCCAGCCCGCGGCGCCGGCGCCCGCGACCCAGGTCACCGTCTGGCCGTTGGCGTAATCGTGGCTCGAGACGGCGACCGCCTTGAGCCGCCCGTGGATGAGGTTCTCCTCGAGGCCCGCGATCGCGCCGCCGTCGTCCTCGGGAATCACCCGCTCGAGCAGCCGGCGGAGCGGAGAGGTGTCGACCAGGCCGTGGACCGGCGGGGCCAGCGGGCCGCCGCCCGACACGAGCCGCGCCCCCCATCGGACGACGTTCCGCCAGAGCGCAGAGGCGTCGACGCGCACCACGTCCTCGAGGGTCAGGCTCCGCCAAAGCTCCTTCAACCCCTCGACGTCGCGGGCGAGCGGTCCCGACCGCGCCGCAAGGTAGGTGGCATTGATGGCTCCCGCCGACACACCGGTGACGACGTCGAAATGCAGCTTCGGAAGCCGGCGCGTCAATCCCCGCAGCACGCCGACCTGATAGACGGCGCGCGCCCCGCCGCCGGTTAGGACCAGTCCCAGCCCGCCGGGCGGATCACCGTCACGCGTATTGCGGGTCGCGGGCTCGGGTTCGACCAATGGGGCGCCAAGCGCCGGCCCGCCGGCTTCCTGCACTATGTGTAGATGCGACATCATCGACCTCCTGTTCGGCCGCGCTCCACTTCACGCCCCGTGCCAAGGGCCTTGCGATCCTCAGGGAAGCCAGGCAAGACGCTGAGTGAGCTGTGTTTCGTCGCTCTGCTAAGACCGCGGGTGTGCCGCCGCCCCGCGACGTCCACGCTGAACGATTCTCCGCACCTGTCGACGACCTGCCGAGATTCGCGCAAGACCGGCGCGCCGAACTTCGCGGCCAGGGCCGCCTTGGCCCCCCCGCAATGATTCTGGTAGGCTCCTGTCGCCCCAATCTGAATGATCATGGCCGCCTCCGGCCCGAGCGAGAAGAAGCCCGTCACGGTCGACGGGGTCCTCAGGACCTACGTCACGATCACGTGTCTGTCGACGCTCGCGGCCTCGTTCATCTGGGGGATCAACACCCTGTTCCTTCTCGATGCGGGGCTGAGCATCACCCAGGCCTTCGCGGCGAACGCTTTCTTCACGGCAGGCCAGGTTCTGTTCGAAGTCCCGACCGGCGTGGTGGCCGACATGCTCGGGCGACGCGCCTCCTACCTCCTCGGCTCGGTCGCGCTTTTCGTCTCGACGCTCCTCTATCTCCTGCTGTGGCGGCTGCACGGCTCGTTCCTGGCATGGGCCCTCGTCTCGATTCTTCTGGGTCTCGGCTTCACCTTCTTCTCGGGGGCGACCGAGGCGTGGCTCGTGGACGGTCTGACGTTCGCGAATTACGGGGGGACCCTCGAGGCGGCGTTCGCCAAAGGTCAGATCGCCGCGGGGGCCGCCATGCTCACGGGGACGGTGACCGGCGGAGTCGTCGCCCAGGCCACGAATCTCGGCGTGCCGTATCTCCTGAGGTCGATCACGCTTGCCCTGACGTTCGCGGTGGCGTTCGTGTGGATGCGCGACGTCGGCTTCACGCGCGAGAGAAGCACTTCGATACCGGAGAAGACCCGGCACATTCTGCGGGCCTCGCTTCAGCACGGCTTCCGCAATGCGCCGGTGCGCTGGCTGATGCTCGCCGCGCCGTTCGAGGCCGGTGTCGGGATCTACACCTTCTACGCGATGCAGCCGTACCTTCTCGAGCTCTACGGACACAGCGGGTCGTACGCGGTCGCCGGACTGGCGGCGGCCATCGTCGCGGGCGCGCAGATCGTCGGAGGCGCCATCGTGCCCTACGCCGGCAGATTTTTTCGAAGGAGGACGACGCTGCTGGTCGCCGGGTCGGTGACGAGCGCGGCCACGTTGGCGCTGATCGGGCTGGCGCCGGGTTTCGTGGCGGCCCTGACGCTGATGGGACTGTGGGCCGTCGTGTTCGCCGCCACGATGCCGGTCCGGCAGGCGTTCATCAACGGCCTGATTCCGTCCAGGGAGAGGGCCACGGTCCTGTCCTCCTACAACCTCCTCGGCTCGTCGGGCGGTGTGATCGTCCAGCCGGCTCTCGGGAGGGCCGCCGACGTGTGGGGCTACTCGACGTCCTACCTGGCCGGCGCCGTCATCGAGATCCTCGCGCTGCCGTTCATTCTGCTCGCGCGGCGCGAGCGCGCCGGCTCGGACCTGACGCAGGAAGACACCCTGCGCGGGGCATGGTCGCAGAATCGCGGCATGGAGGAATCCCGTGACTGACGTGCCAACCAGCAATTCGCCTCCTGGCAGAACTTCTACGTCATCGTGGGATCGTCGGCCGCGGCGTTGATCGGCATCCAGTTCGTCGTGATCGCGCTGATCGCCAACCTGCGCAAGCCCGCGACGGAGGATCCGATCCGCGCCTTTGCCACGCCGTCCTGCCGTGGAGCGCCTATGCCGTGATGGTCGTGGCGGCGTTCCTGCTTGGAACGGCGCCGCAGGCGGCGCTGTTCGTCATCGCAGCGGCGGCTCTCGGCCTGCTGCTCATCGGCATCCACAACGCCTGGGATTCGATCACGCACATCGTCGTGACCACGGGCCTGGGCGACGCGTCGAAGAAAGACTGAAGGGCGCCGGGGTCAGGGCTGCTGCTGGCGCAGGTCGAGGAGATTCAGCAGGAGGTCGCCGGCGTCGAGCCGCCGGAGCGAGCCCGCGGGAAGGAAATAGGGACCGTCGGCGCGCGCGATCGTCCTCACGAGACCCCTCTCGAGCGCCACCGCCACGTAGCCGCGCAGGTTCGACGGGATGCTCGACTCGTCCCGCAGCCCGAGCGTTTCGCCGGCGCGGGCGCAAGCCTCGGTCTCCAGCCCGGCCGCACGAACGACGGCCAGGGTGAAATCGAGACGGGTCACGGCGTCGCGCGGCTTGAACGAACGCCCGCCGGGAGCAGTCATGAGGATCCGCGTCGCGCGGGTTCCCGCGATCGTCTCCACGAAGGGGAACGCGGCATCCTTCGTCCCGACGTCGGGGAAGGAGCTCACGGAGGGAATTCTCTGGGGGAGCTCCGCGGTGAGGGCGAGGGAACGGGCCAGCTCCGCGCGCGTCAGGCTCTCGTCGGGCGCGAACAGGCTCCCCCGGCCATCGAGCACATGGCGGCTCACGGCGCGGGTCGCCCGGTCCAGATCGGCAGCCGAAAGGCCCGCCACGTCGGTGTAGGCGGTGAGCGTGGCCACCGCCGTCTCCTGTCTCATCTCGAACGGCTGTTCCAGCAATCCGCTTCCGGTCTTGAAGTAGACCGTCGCGGTCATCGCGGCCGGCAGGGCGGTCATCAGGTGCAAGCCCTCCGTCCGGGCGAACAGCGACGTCCCGTTGAACGCGTCGGAACGCCCCAGCTCCCGACCAGCGGGATCGGTGACCAGTAGATCGAGATCGTTGCCGCCGGGCAGCGTGCCCCACGCGAGCGTCACCTGCCACGAAAGCACCGGCTCGGAGAGGCTGAGCGGGATCGTCGCGACGCTCCCCGCCGGGACGGTGGCCTGCGTCACCGTCGCGGGACGGTGCACGATCTGATACGGGCGCGCATCCAGCCACCCGGGGACGTAGGTTCCGAACGGTCGCGAGGGATTGCGTGCCAGGGTCAGCGCGGCCCAGGCGTCCAGGCGTCCTGCGCCCACCTCCGACCGATCGTGGCCGAGGATCGGCGTGGCGCTCTGCTGGAGGATCCGCTTGACGTCGGCCGGGGAGAGGGTTGGGGACGCCTGCAGCAGGAGCGCCACGACTCCGGCCACGTGCGGCGCGGCGAAGGAGGTGCCGCTCTCGGTGGCATAGGGCGCGCCGCCGTTCAACGCCTCCGGACTGGCGCCGACGATCGCTTCGCCCGGCGCCATCAGGACGGGATGGTAGAGCAGCTCCTCGAAGATTCCACGCGAGGAGAAATCCGACAGTCTGCCGTCCTTGCGCACCGAGCCGACGCCGATCACCCAGGGCGCCACCGAATAGGGGTTGAGCGTGTCGGGTGCGGGGCCGTTGTTCCCGGCGGCGAAGATCACGCTGATCCCGGCATCGTAGAGAGCCCGCGTGGCGATGTTCACCGGGTCGTCGGGGTCGAAGAATCCCTCGGTTCCCCAGGAGCAGTTCACCACCTTGACCTGGAAACGGGTCGCGTTGTCCAGGACGTAGTCGAATCCTTCGAGGACGTTGGTGATGAACAGGTCTCCCGCCGAGAGCGCCAGGATCGAGGCCCCCGGGGCCACGCCACGCAGGGTTCCGCCGCTGGCGGAACCGGTCCCGGCGGCGACCGAGGCGACGAAGGTGCCGTGCCCGAGGATCAGGTCGGTGTCTCGAACGCCCTCCACCGGGACGGGCGGCAGGAATCCCGGTCCGGTATTGAGCGCGGCGTTCACGCGCACGTTTTCGACAACCTTCGATCCGTAGGGAAGGTCGGGGTGCGTCGCATCGACGCCCGTGTCGAGCACGGCGATGGTCACTCCGGCGCCGGTCGGCGCCCCCGTGATCGGAGGCGAAAGTTCGGGGTCCGACGCCACGTCCGTGAGACCGATGAGGGCGCGGCTCTCCTGGTCGAAGAAGCTGAGAGTCCGATCCGCGAAGACCGAGCGGACCGCGGGCAGGGCCGCTATGGCGCGGATCTGACCCGGGGTGGCGTTGATCACGACCATCGGCAGGCGGCGGAAGACCGTCCCCCCGGGGATGCCGAGCGCCATCAGGGCGGCCAGATCGGTGACGGTCGGATTGGAACGGTACGTGACGATGACGTTGATGGACGAGGTGTCGGGGAGGAAGGAGAGCTCGTTGAGCAGCTCGAGATCCAGGCTGATCCCGCCGGTCGCGAGCGCGTCGTCCAGGGACAGGCCGCCCACGTCGTTCCATCGGAGACCGCCGACGTCGTTCCATCGCAGGCCGGACGCGTCGGTGAACAAGGTCCCGCCGACGTCGTTCCAGCGGATCCCGCCGACGTCGTTCCACCGGAGGCCGCCGACGTCGTTCCAACGCAAACCGCCGACGTCATTCCATCGGAGGCCGCCGACGTCGTTCCAGCGAATCCCGGAGGTCTCGGTGACGTACGGCCCGGCCGGGAGGAGGGTGACGGACGCCAGCAGAAGACCAAAACCGAGAGCCGCGGCGCGGAAGCCTGAGGATTTCGCGAGACGTGAGCGCATCATCCACATCGACAGCACCCTTGAGCTCAGAGTGTTCCGGTGAATTTGTTCCAGACTGTAACACAAATCACCGCGATCACTGCAATCATCGTAGCGTCCGGCGTGGCTTGTGAAGCGGCGCCACCCTCGGCCCGAGCTTCGCACCTCGGGGGGGCTCCATCGCCCGGGCCGTCTCATACGCCTGGCGGGTCTCGGGGAGAGGCTTGTCGTCCATCTCTTCGGCCAGCGCCTGGACGAGTCGAGCGTATTCCGTTTCGACGCCGGCCCGATTCCCGGTCCGCCCCAAGGCCATCATCAGGTCCGAGGAGGCCGCCTCGTTCAGGGGATCGTGCTCCACCCGTTTCCTGAAGAGGGGAAGCTCGCTCCCCGCCTCGCCGCACTTCATGTGCAGCCGGCCCGCCTCCTCGAGGGCGGCGACATAGAGCCTCTCGTAGTGCGCCCGGGGAGCCTCGGTCCATTCCTCGTAAGCCTCCTCCATGAACGGGCCCCGGTAGAGCTCCAGGGCGGCCTCGAAGGCGGCCAGCGCCGCAGTGCCCGCGCCCTGGGCGGCGCTGGCGCGCGCCTCCCTGATCCCGGCCTCGAAACGCTCGACGTCGATTTCATAGCGATAGGCGGGGTTCAGGAGATAGGCCCCGCCCTCGAACAGAATGAAATTCTTTGGAACGTTGTGGGCGAAGTTCAGCGCGTTCCGCAGGAACGAGATGGTGGGATGGAAGTTCTTCTCGATGACGGAGGGGCGGGCCTCCCCCCACAGGGCGTCCACGATCCGGTCCTTGGTTGCGCGGTGATCCCGGGAGGACGCCACGACGCAGAAAATCTCCAGCGCGCGACGGATCTTCCACGCCCGGGCCGGGATCCTGTTCTCCGCGTCGCGAAAGACCTCGAACGGCCCCAGGAGCCGCACGGTCAGGTCGTGGCCGGACGTCCCAATCCGCAGTCGCGCCGGCCCGGCCCTCATCTCCGGCGGGGTGTCCCCGCCGGCGTCCTCCTTCAAATAGGAAGGGGCCCCGGGGATGGAGGCGAGCCACTTCCGCACGCTCCGGTCGCGATCGGCGACCTGTCGCACGGTGGCCCGGTAGTCGTAACGCTCGGCGAGCCGCAGGGCATCCTGCGCCGCCGTCTGGGCGCGGTCCCTCCTGTTCGCGAGGAAGCAGGCGAACGCCAGGAAGAGGTGCGCCCTGCATTCCTGGTAGGCGCGCTCCAGTGACCTGAAGATCCCGGCCGCCTCCGAGAGGGGGTCGAGCGCCGCCGCGAACCGCCCGGCTTGCGCCCTGACCTCCCCCAGTGCGAGCAACGACGAGGCGATCCCCTCGGCGTCGTCCGCCTTCCGGCGGCGGTCGACGACGCCCGCGGCCAGCCGCTCGGCCTCGTCGGGCTCGCCGCGCCGCGCCGCCAGGATCGCTTCCTCCTCCGCCAGGCCGTCGAGCAGGTCATGGAGCCCCAGCTCGGTGAAGAGGTCGCGCGTCCGTGCATACCTCTCCGCCGCTCCCTGCAGATCCCCGGTCTCGCGCAGCAGCGTACCCTCCGCCTCGAGGATGTCGGCGGTGAGCGCCTTGAGACGCAGACGCGTGGCGATTTCCAGGGCGTCTCCCAGAAGCCTCGCCGCCCGCGCGTACTCGCCGCGCAGGGTTTCGATGCGTGCGAGATTGAGGAAGGCGGCGCCCTCCTCGGGGCCGAGACGCGTGTTGTCGGGCTGTGTGAGAATCCTGAAGCACTCCGCGGCCCGGCGGAAATCCCCCAGGACGGCGTGCGGCAAGCCGAGGTTGTGGGCGATCATCAGGGTGAGATGCTCGTCCTGGGCATGGCGCGCCAGCGCCAGGGCCTCCTGCCAGCCGACGAGCGCCTCGGCATGCCGGTTCTCGCGGTAGCGGATGATGGAGAGGCCGTTCAGAATTCGGGCCCGCTGCGCCGGGTCGCCGTCGCTCGACAGGGAGAGCGCCTCCTCCGCCGTGGCCGCCGCGCGCGACGTCTTCCCGGTTTTCAGAAGCGAGTAGGCGAGCCCCTGGAGCACGCTCGTCCGGAAGGCTCGGGACAGGCCCGCGGATCCGCGCGACCCTCCGGCGAGCGCGCTCTCGAAATGCCCGATGGCCGCGACATGGTCGCCGGCCAGACGCGCGGTCTCCCCGAGGAGATCCTCGAGCGCGGCCGAGCGGACGCCCCGGGCGGAGAGGAATCGCGCCGCCTCCCGGATCGGGTCGAGCATCCCGGCGCGCAGCAGGACCTTGCCGTTCCTCCGCAGAACCTCCGCGATCCCCTTGTGATCCTCCGCCGCCAGCAGGTGGGTCAGCGCCTGTGAGAAGTCGCCCCGGCGGGCGAAGGCGTGGCCGTAACGGCGCTCGAGATCCCGGGTACCGGCCGCGCCCTTCTCGGATCGCAGCTTGCGTCTCAGGAAGTCCCTGAACAGGGGGTCGTACGCATAGAGCTCGCCGCGGCTCTCCAGCGGGGACACGAACAGCTTGCGCCGCAGGAGCGTCGCCAGGATCTCCCGCGCGTCGAGCCCGGGCAGGGCCTCGGCACAGAGCTCGGGATCCAGAACGACGGGAATCGAAGACGCCAGGAGGAACTCGCGCACGGTGGGGCTTTCGGCGGCCAGCACTTCCTCGCTGAAGTAATCGAAGATTTCCGACTCGGTCCTGACGAACACCTCCTCGGCCAGATCCGGACTCTCCTTCTCCAGTCGGGCGGTCTGCCGGAGGAGCTGAAGCGCCGTGACCCAGCCGCGCGTGCGCGCGTGCACCCTTTCCAC
>DASRAN010000089.1:0-20294 GCA_035638115.1 Patescibacteria group bacterium
CCTCTCGGCGCGTCAGAATTCCCGCGCCGGCGCAGGCGCCGCAGCCATCCCATCCGAAGACGCCCTCCCCTTCGCAGCGCGGACAGCCGGTCGCCAGGCGAAGCGGCCCCGCGAACCGGCTGATCCGCCCCGTGCCGGCGCAGTCGGGGCACGAGCGCCGGGTCGCGGCCGTCACGCGGCCGGCGCCGTGGCAGAGCTCGCAGGTGGTCTCGGCGTCGATGTCGATCCGGGCGGTCAGGCCTCGAAGGGCGTCGAAGAAATCGACGGACAGCGTTCGCATCACGTCGTCGCCGCGGCGCGGGGCCAGGCGGCCCGACGGGTCCGGGGACGGCTCGCGGAGAAACTCCGTGAAGAACGAAGAGAGGGCGCCCAGGTTGGACGGGTCGAACATGGCGGAGGCGTCCCAGGCGGTGCCCGGCGCCGGCGCGGGCGCCGTGCGAGGCGACGGAGCGCCGTTCATGTCCCGGTCGTACGCCTTGCGCCGCGCCGGGTCGCCCAAAACCGCATAGGCCTCGTTGATCGCCTTGAAGGTCTCCTCGGCGCGGCGATCCCCGGGGTTGAGATCGGGATGGTACTTGCGGGCCAGTCGCTTGTAGGCCCGCTTGATGTCGGCCGTGCGGGCCTTGCGGCTCAGCCCCATGGCCTCGTAATGGTTCATCGAACCCTCAGCCGACGCGGATACGCACGGGCGCGGTGCGCTCGCGCGTCGCCTTGGGGAGGCGGACCTCGAGGATCCCCTGGCGGAGCGTGGCGCGCACCGCCGTCTCGTCGACGCCCGCCGGGAGATGGAAGGTGCGCGAGAAGGCGCCGTACGATCGCTCCACGCGCAGATGGTCCGCGCCACGCGCCTCGCGCGCCTGGGGACGATCGCCGGCGATGGTCACCGTGCGGCCCTCGACGCGCAGGTTGAGGTCGCCCCGCGCGACACCGGGAATCTCGGCGGCGATGACGAACGCGTCACGTTCCTCGCGCAGATCCACGGCCGGGACCCAGCCCGCCAGCTCGGAAGCCCCCGGGGTTCCGCCGCGCCGGAGCGCGGTCTCGAACAGCCGATTGAGCCGCTCCTTGAGACCCGTCAGCTCGCGCAGCGGATCCCAGGCGGCGGAGGCCTCTTCGCCGCGGGCCCCACGCGAGGATCGCGCGCTCATCGCTTCGACTCGTCGACGTCGACGTACTCGGCGTCGATGACCTCGCCTCCGGGAGGCGACCCTGCGGCCGGCCCCGCGGCGCCCGGGGCCTCGCCTTCGCCCGACGGCGCGGAGCCCGGCCCGCCTCCGGGCCCGGCCGGACCGGTCTTCTGGTACAGGTGCTCCGCGAGCCGGTGACTGGCGCCGTCGAGCTGCTTGAGGGCGGCGTCGATGGTCTCCTTCGAGCCGGACGACAGCGCCGTGCGGACCTCTTCGAGCGCGGCGCGGATGGCACGATCGTCCTCGGGAGTGACCTTGTCCTTGTTCTCCTCCAGGAGCTTCTCGACCTGGTAGACGCGGGAGTCGGCGGTATTGCGTGTCTCCACCTCCTCACGCCGCTTCTTGTCCTCCGCGGCGTGCTCGCCCGCCTCCTTCACCATCCGGTCGATGTCGTCCTTGGCGAGAGTGCCGGTGCCGCTGATGGTGATGCGCTGCTCCTTGTTGGTCGCCGTGTCCTTCGCCATGACGTTGAGGATGCCGTTGGCGTCGATGTCGAAGGTGACCTCGATTTGCGGCACGCCGCGCGGCGCCGGCGGGATGCCGACCAGGTGGAACCGGCCGAGGGTGCGGTTGTCGCGCGCCATCTCGCGCTCCCCCTGCAGGACGTGGACCTCCACGCTGGTCTGGCTGTCGCTGGCGGTCGAGAAGGTCTCGCTCTTGCGCGTCGGGATCGTGGTGTTGCGCTCGATCAGCTTGGTCATCACGCTGCCGAGCGTCTCGATGCCGAGCGACAGGGGCGTGACATCGAGAAGCAGCAGGTCCTTGACCTCGCCGGCGAGCACGCCCGCCTGCACGGCGGCCCCGATCGCTACGACCTCGTCCGGGTTGACACCCTTGTGGGGCTCCTTGCCGAAGAACTGTTTGACGATCTCCTGGATCTTCGGGATACGCGTGCTGCCGCCGACCAGGACGACCTCGTCGATGTCTGACGGCTTGACGCCCGCGTCCTTCAGCGCCTGCTGCACCGGCGGCATCGATCGCTCGAACAGATCCATCGCCAGGCGCTCGAACTGGGAGCGCGACAGCTTCATCGTCAGGTGCTTCGGTCCGGTGGCGTCGGCGGTGATGAACGGCAGGTTGATCTCCGTCTCGGTGACGGTCGACAGCTCGCACTTCGCCTTCTCGGCGGTCTCCTTCAGCCGCTGCAGCGCCATGCGATCCTTCGACAGATCGATGCCGTTCTCTTTCTTGAACTCGGCCACGATCCATTCGATGATCCGCTGGTCGATGTTGTCTCCGCCGAGGTGGGTGTCGCCGTTGGTCGACTTCACCTCCACGACCCCCTCCCCCACTTCGAGGATCGAGATGTCGAAGGTTCCCCCGCCGAAGTCGTAGACCGCGATCGTCTCGTCTTTCTTCTTGTCGAGCCCGTAGGCGAGCGCCGCGGCGGTCGGCTCGTTCACGATCCGCTCGACCTCGAACCCGGCGATCCGGCCCGCGTCCTTGGTCGCCTGGCGCTGCGCGTCGTTGAAGTAGGCCGGCACGGTGATGACGGCGCGCGTCACCTTCTCGCCGAGGTAGTCCTCGGCCGACTGCTTCATCTTCTGGAGGATGTAGGCCGAGATCTGCTCCGGCCCGTATTCCTTTCCGCGGCTGCGGACACGGACCGCGTTGCCCTGCCCCGCGATCACGCGGTAGGGCACCATCTTCATCTCCTCGCTGACCTCCTCCATCCGGCGTCCCATGAAACGCTTGATGGAGAAAACGGTGTTCTCGGGGTTGGTGATCGCCTGGCGCTTGGCGACCTGGCCGACCAGAAGCTCGCCCTTGTCGGTGAACGCCACGACCGACGGCGTGGTGCGCGCGCCTTCGGCGTTCGGGATGACGATCGGTTTCCCGCCTTCCATCACGGCAACGACCGAGTTGGTCGTCCCCAGATCGATTCCGATGATCTTGCTCATAGTGCCGAATCCTCCCCTGGCCGGCGATGGTCCCGCAAGGCCACTTAGTGTAGGGGCAGTATAGAGATTGAGTGTTCTATTGTCAAGTTAAATGTCGAAGTGGTATATGGTTGTACTACAATCACTTAGTCCGATGAACCCTGCCCCTGTCCAAGCCTGTAGCCGTCCTTGGTCGGCTGATAAAGAAGATGCCGGCCGGCCGCGTCGAACAGGGAGTCGGGCCGGATCAAACCGTCGGTCACCAGGTCCTCGAGTCCGGCCGGGTAGCCGCGATTGAGGAGGTAGTAGGTCTCCAGGGCGACGCTCACCCGTTGCAGGCGGCTGCGCACCACGGCGCTGTCGAGCGCGGCGCGGGTCTCCGGCGTCAGGAACGGGGTGAGCCAGCCGCTCATTCCCGATCCGATCTGCGCGCGACCGAGCCAGGGCAGCACGCGCACCAGCAACCCGCTCCCCGCCAGCAGCACGACAATCAGGTAAACCAGACCCAGGAGGATCGGGGACGACGACTCGACGCGGCGCGCGGGCTGGCCCGGGGTCGCCGTGCGACGCACCTCGTCCAGCAGGTGGCGGCTGATCAACTCGTAGAGAGTGCGGCAGGTGTCGAATTCGCTCAGGGGCGATCGCTCGACGATCTCCTGCACCGGCCGCTGCCCGTTGACCAGTGAGTAGATCTGACGCTCCGAGTCGCTCAACGTGATGGCGCCGGCGGCCTCTCCCTCCGCGGCGCGCGCCGACGCCGCGACGCCGGGTCGGGCGATCTCCACGTTGGCGTGCTTGTAGACGGACTGGAAAGAGCCGATCCCCTTCTCGATCATCGGCCACTCGTCCAGGATCCGCGCTCCCTCCATCAGGATGCTCTCGGCCGACATCGGCGCGACCAGCTCGCGGTCGTACTCGACCTTGGCGTCCTGGCTGAAGTGGTACTCCCCCGCGGTCCAGCGGAACAGGCGGTAGACCATCTGGCTGATCTGGATCTGCAGCGCCTCCGAGAGCGCTTTGGGGTCGATCAGATGCCCCTCGACGAGGATCGTCCCGAGACGCTTGAGCGTGCTGCGCTGCACGCGCAGCGCTTCCTGGAGCTGCGCGTCCGTCAGGCGCCCGGATTTCGCCAGGACGAAGCCGAGGCGATCCTCCAGCCGCCTGAGGGTCGAGTCGGCGCCGACGACCTGGCCTTCGACGAACGTCACCGTGACCGTCTCCTGGGGGCTCTTCAGCGACAGCACGCCGGTCTTCTTCTGGATGCCGATCAACTGGAAGATGTCAGCCAGGCTGAAATCCTTGAGCGTCCCCTGGAGCGCCATCGCTACACCGCCGCCTTCTGCTGCCGCGAGATGTTCGCCGCGAGCCAGGTGATCAAGGCGAGCAGGAGCGACATCACGAGCGAGATGGTCAGCGCCGTTCCCTGCCGGAACCCGGGCGGCACGAGCAGCCGTGAACGCAGCAGAAGCCCGGTCCAGGCCATCCCCCACCCGACCAGGAAAAACGCCCCGAGCAGCGAGCGTCCGCCGATCACGTGTCCGCTGCCCGGAAGGACCAGGCTCAGCAGACGCGTCGCGAGGTAGGTTCGGCGATGGTAGCCGACCACCTGGGCCATCTTGCGATCGCGGACGGCGGGAGCCAGACCGTCGCGCACGATGAACAGGTGGACGCATTGCGCGCAGTGCTCCGGATGCTTGGTCGTCATCTGGCAGCGCCGGCAGAAAGCGCGGCCGCAGCGCCGGCACAATCCGGCGCCGCCCGAGCGCGGCGCGAGGAACAGACCCGGAATCAGGAAGGCCGCCAGGAGACTGGCAAACGCGCCGATCGCCGTCGGGTTCCTGAGGGCCGAGGACAGGAGCGAATGCCGGGCGTCCGGCCGGCGCAGCTGGAAGGCCCGCGTCCAGAGCTCGCGCGGCGGGATCGCGCAGTCCTGCGGCATGCGCCGGGCGGCGCCCCGCGCCTCGGCCTGCGCGACCAGCCGGCTCGTCAGGCCGTCGTCGATCTGACGTGCCCGCTTCAGCTCCTCGTCCGCCGATTCCATGTTGAAGGTCTCGAGGTGCGCCAGGTGGCTGTCGTAGTGCGCCAGGACGAGGGTCGGGTCGGTCTCCGCGGCCTTCTTGTACAGTCCCTGCGCCACGGCGAACTCCTGCCGGAGGGCGTGCAGGTTGCCGAGATTCACCATGGCGCGCGCGTTTCTCGGATCGATCTCGATGACGTGCTGGTACATCGCCATCGCCTCCTCGAACCGCCCGCCGATCCGCTCGGCGCCGGCCAGGAGGAACGGGTAGATCGGATCTTCGGGGTGGGCGCGCGACGCCTCCTTGAGGGCGTCCTCGGACCGCAGGTCGGCGCCCGATCGGCCCGCCTGCAGCAGGGCGCTCGCGGCCGGATCGGTGGCGGTCTCGACGTACCACGCGACCGCCGCGCCGAAGAAGCCCGCCAGCATCAGCGAGCCGAGCGCCGCGATCACCACCACCTTGTCGGCTCCGTGGACGTACCCGAACACGAGGACGGCCCAGAGCCCGAGCACCCAGGTGAACGGGATCGGCAGCACCAGCGGCAGCGTCACGACCGCCCAGGCGATCGGCGCCGCCATCGACGCGGTGGCGCGGCGCGTCAGACGCTCATGAAGGTCGTGCGCGAACGCGCGCGTCGCCCGCAACGCGATGAGGAGCAATCCGACCCCGAGTCCGGCGCAGGCTCCGAGATAGAGGATGGTGAGGATCGCCCCGCCCAGGAAGAAGATCGACTCCGGGTCGGTCAGCAGGGCCCTCGCGCCGCGGCCCATCTCGCGCAACCCCTCTCCGAGCTCGTGCGTCCCGCCGAGGAGGACCGCGGCCAGCGCCAGGTGCGTGTCGGCGCGGTCGGGATCGAAGCGCAGCGACAGCTGGAACGATTCGACGGCGCCGCTGTCGTCGCCATCGCGGCGCGCCCTCCGCCCCTCGGCGAGAAAGGCGGCGGCAATCTCGGGGGCGGAACGCAGACCTTCGCGCTGCATGAACGCGAGCGCCGACGTCACCAGCGCCTCGGCCTCCTTCGCCGCACCGCGCTGGCGCAGGCCCTGATACTTGAACCAGAGATCGGAGAGGATTTGCCTCGCGTTCACGCCCTGCGCGGGTGAGGGCAGCAGCTCCGGCGCGGCGGCGTCCCCGGCTTCTCCGGCGCCGGGGGCGATCCGGATCACCTCCGGCTCCGCGGCCTGGGGGCGGGAGGCGCCAGGTGCGGCGGCGGGCGTCGCGTCGGCCCGCAGCAGGCCCGCTCCCGCGAGCCAGACCAGCGTCGCCACCATTGAGACCGCACCGCGGCGGGCGCGGGGCGCGGCGGATCTCATGCGCGAGCCTCCGGCGGCGCCGGCAGGGTCACGGTTTGCGGGACGCTTTCGAGCGGACCGCGACGAACTGCATCTGGAGATCTCCGATGAGGCCCTCGAGGAGCTCCTTCTCTTCCGCGGTCAGATTGCTCCGGGTCTTCTCCCTCAACGCCTGCAGGAGATCGATCATCTGCTGCGCGCCCTCGAGGTCGACCTCGATCTGGCCGCTCAGCGGGTGCCGCGCGCTGCCGAGATTGGCCGCCGCCTGGCGCGCCAGGTTCACGACCAGGTTCTGGAAGTGGGCCGAGGCCACCGGATCGTGGGAGTTTTCGGACCGGGGCGGCGCCGTGGTCCCCAGGATGGACGGGGGCGCGGGGGCCGGCGCCGGGGCGTGGCTGGCCTCGTCGCGCTGATCCGGATCGCGCCGCTCTCCTTCCGCGGTGAACCCGCGCCGGTCGATCACGCGCACCGGGTCGCTGTTCCTGCTCGCGGGCTTGTCCTCGCTCATCGGAAAGCGCCTCCAGAACGGGCACGCCGTGGAACGGCGCGGATGGTAGCATCAGCCCCGGGCGGTGACAAGAGAGTGCGGACGCCCGGAACGCGCGGAGGAACGCGAATGTCGGAGATGGTCAGGCTGCGGCGCATCATGGAGGAATTGCGGGGTCCGGAGGGCTGCCCGTGGGATCGCGAGCAGACCCTCGAGAGCCTGCGCACCTACCTCATCGAGGAGGCCCACGAGGTGATCGCGGCGATCGACGACGGCTCCCCCGAGGCGTTGCGCGAGGAGCTCGGTGATCTCCTCCTGCAGATCCTCTTCCAGGCGCGTGTCGCGGAGGAGAGCGGGGCGTTCGACATCGAGGCCGTCATGAAGGGGATCGGCGACAAGATCGTGAGCCGACATCCGCACGTCTTCGCGTCGGGGCGTCTGGACAACTCCGACCAGGTCCTGCAGCAGTGGGAGCAGCTCAAGGCGGACGAGCGGCGCGGGCGGCGGGACGCCTCGATGTTCGCCAGCGTCCCGGCCGCGCTCCCCGCCCTGCTCAAGGCGCTGCGCATCTCCTCCAAGGCGGCGCGCGTCGGGTTCGACTGGAGCGACGCGGCCGGCGTCTGGTCGAAGATCGAAGAGGAGATGACGGAGCTCGGCGAGGCCGTGCGTCGCGGCGAGCGCGACGCGATCGCCGAGGAGATCGGGGACCTCCTGTTCACCGTCGCCAACCTGGCGCGCCACGAAGAGGTCGATCCGGAGCAGGCCCTCCAGGCGGCCAACCGGAAGTTCATCGAGCGCTTCCGCTACGTGGAGGAGGCGCTGGCGCGCGACGGCACGCGTCCCGCGCCCGAGCGGCGTGACCGGATGGAGGAGCTGTGGGAGGAGGCGAAGGCGGCGCTCAGAAGAACTTCGCCTGGCCGAACCGACCCATCCGGCGGAACTTCTGGTAGCGGGCTTCGACCCGATCCTCCGCGGAAATCCGCGTGAGGTCGGCCAGCGTTCCCGAGAGGTAATCGTCGAGGATGCGCGCCTGGCGCTGCGGGTCGGCCTGCGCGCCGCCGGCCGGCTCCGGGACGATCTCGTCGACCACGTCGAGCTCCTTGAGGTCGGGCGCGGTCATCCGCATGGCGCGCGCCGCCTCGCGCGCCTTGCTCTGGTCGGACCAGAGGATCGCCGCGCACCCTTCCGGGCTGATCACCGAATAGACCGAGTGCTCCAGCATCAGGACCCGATCACCGACGGCGATCGCCAGCGCCCCGCCGCTGCCGCCTTCCCCGGTCACGGTCACGACAATCGGCACCCGCAGCCGCGCCATGAACCGCAGGCTGTGGGCGATCGCCTCGGCTTGTCCGCGCTCCTCCGCGCCCCGTCCGGGATAGGCGCCCGGCGTGTCGACGAAGGTCAGGATCGGCCGGCCGAACTTCTCGGCCAGCTCCATGACCCGCACCGCCTTGCGATAACCCTCGGGCCGGGGCATGCCGAAATTGCGCCGCACCTTCTCGCGGGTGTCGCGCCCCTTCTGGTGGCCGATGACGATGATCGGCTCGCCCTTGTAGAGGGCGAACCCCGCGACGATCGCCGGATCGTCGGAGTACTTCCGATCACCGTGGATCTCGCGGAACTCGGAGAACAGCATCTGCACGTAGTCGAGGGTGTACGGCCGGCGGGGATGACGCGCGACCAGGGTGCGCTGCCAGGGCGTGAGCCGCGCGTAGACCTCCTGGCGCATCGTGTCCAGACGCCGCTGGACCCGGGCGATCTCGTCGGCGCGATCGTCTCCGCCGGGAACCCCGGAGAGCTCGTCGATCTTCTTCTCGAGCTCGCGCAGCGGTTTTTCGAAGTCGTCTTCCTCGACCGCCATGACGGCGAGTCAAACACAGCGCCTCGGGACGTGTCAAGCAATCGCGGGCGGTCGAGACGGGATGGAAACGGCGTCAGGCGCGCGGATGGAAATCGCGATACACGCGGCGCAGCCGCTCGCGATTGACGTGCGTGTAGATCTGGGTGGTCGAGATGTCGGAGTGGCCGAGCATCACCTGCACGGAGCGCAGGTCGGCGCCGCGCTCCAGCAGGTGCGTGGCGAACGAGTGACGCAGCACGTGCGGGCTGAGCCGGCTCTTCAGACCGATGGTCCGTCCGTACTCCTTCAGGTTCTTCCAGAATCCCTGCCGCGTCATCGCGACCCCGCGGCAGTTGGGGAACAGCGCCGTCTGGTTGCGCCCGTCGAGCAGCTCCGGCCGCGAGCGCTCGAGATACGAGCGCAGCCGGGCGACGGCCGAGCGGCCGAGCGGCAGGATCCGCTCCTTGCTCCCCTTTCCGAGGCAGGTGAGCAGCCCGGCGTCCAGGTTCGCGTCGCGCACGCGCAGCGACACCAGCTCCGAGACCCGGATGCCCGTGGCGTACAGCAGCTCGAGCATCGCGGCGTCGCGGTGGCCGAGCGGCGTGCCGGGGTTGGGCGCCGCGAGGAGCTTGTCGACCTCCTCGAGCGTCAGGAAGCGCGGCAGCGTGCGCGACATGCGCGGCGCGCGCACGTCGGCGGTCGGATCGGAGGCGATGGTCTTCTCGGCGACGAGATAGCGGCAGAACATCCGGACGGCGTTGAGGGCGCGCGCGGTCGAGCGCGGCGACAGACCCTGGCGCGCCAGCTCGCGCACGAACTCGTCGATCTCGCCGCGCCGCACCTGCTTGGGGTGACGCGCCTTGCGCTCGAGGAAGCGCGCGAACTTGGAGAGATCCTGGCCGTACGCCATCAGCGTGTTGCGCGCCAGGCCGCGCTCCACGGCGAGGTGATGCAGGAACTCCTCGATCAGCCCGGCGGCTTTCACCGGGGCTGGTCCCGGAGAACGAAGGTGACGGGTCCGTCGTTCACCAGCTCGACCTCCATGTGCTCCCTGAAACGTCCGGTCTCGACCGTGAGCCCGCTCGTCCGCAGGCGGGCGACGAACCCTTCGTACAGCGGCTCGGCGACGCCCGGCCGCGCCGCGCCTTCGAACCCGGGCCGCCGGCCGCGGCTCAGGTCGGCGGCGAGCGTGAACTGGGACACCACGAGCAGCCCGGCGCCGACGTCCCGCGCCGAAAGATTCATGCGACCCGTGTTGTCGTCGAAGACACGCACTTGTAGCACCTTGTCGGAAAACCCGTCAAGGCGAGTCGAATCGTCTCCGCGCTCGATCGCCAGGAGCACCACGAGTCCGCGGCCGATTCGCCCCACGACGGCGCCCCCGATCCGCACCTCCGCGCGCGACACCCGCTGCAGGACCGCGATCATGACGGGCGGCCGCCGCGACCCATCACCGATCGCAGCAGACGCATCTCCTCGCTGCCCAGCATCCAGGCGACACCCAGGTAGACGGCGCAGCCCAGACCGATCAGAACGCCGAGTCCGGTCGCCTTCAGGACGATGGACGGCACCGTCGTGACGTCGATGAAGCGCAGCGCCAGGACCAGCGCCGCCACCATGGCGGTCGTCGCGAGGACCGTCCGGCGCGCGCACGATCGGACGGCGGCGTCGAGGAACTCGCCGTACCGGCGCCGGAGGAGCCACGCCAGGAGCGTCGAATCGGCGAAGGCGCTGATCGCGGTTGACAGCGCGATGCCGCGGTGCTCGAACGGTCCCCGCAGCGCGAAGTTGAGCGCGAGATGCAGAGCGAAGGTGAACAGCCCGACCTTCACCGGCGTGCGCGTGTCGCGATGGGCGTAGAAGGCGGCGGCGAGGACGTTCACGGCGGCATACGGCAGGAGCCCCAGGCTGTAACAGGCCAGCGCCCCGGCGGTGAGGGCGGTGTCCTCCGGGCTGAACCGTCCCCGCTCGAACAGGACGTGGATGATCGGCAGGCGGAGGATGATCATCCCCAGGGTCGCCGGGACGGTGATGAAGACGAGCAGCCGGATGGCGGTGGCCAGCGTGTCCAGGACCCGGCGCCGGTCTCCGTCGGCCGCGGCCCGCGACAGGGTCGGCAGGAGCACGGTCGACAGGCTGATGCCGAAGATGCCGAGGGTCAGCTCGGTGACCCGGTTGGCGTAGTAGAGGAAGGAGGCGCTGCCGCCGCGCAGCGAGGTCGCGAACTGCGAGTCGATGACCAGGTTGACCTGCGTGATGCCGACCCCGAAGACGCGCGGCAGCATCAGACGGGCGACCTCGCGCACGCCGGCCGCGTCGAGCGGCACCGGCCGGCGCCAGCGGAAGCCGAGACGCAGGATGGCCGGCACCTGCACCCCGAGCTGCAGGCAGCCCCCGGCGAGCACCCCGACCGCGAACGCGTAGGCGGGATTCGGGAAGAAGCGGCGCAGCGACAAGGCGCAGCCGATGATGGTGAGATTCAGGAGGACCGGCGTGAACGCCGGCAGCGCGAACGAGCCGAAGGCGTTCAGGATCGCGGAGGCCAGGGCGGCGAGCGAGATCAAGAAGATATACGGCCACATCAGCTGGTTCAGCCGCACGGTGAGATCGACCTTCCCGGGCTCCGAGCCGTATCCCCAGGCGAGGGCGCGCACCAGGAGCGGCGAGAAGAGGACGCCGAGAACGACGATGAGAACCAGGAGCGCGGTCAGCGCACAGACGACCGACGCGGCGAACCGCCACATCCGGTCCTCGTCGCCCTTTTTCATGTAACGCGCGAAGGTCGGGACGAAGGCGGCGGTCAGGGCGCCCTCGGCCACGAGACGGCGCAGCAGGTTCGGGATGCGGTAGGCGATGACGAAGGCGTCGGAATAGAGCCCCGCGCCGAGCAGGCGGGCCTGCAGGCAGTCGCGCGCATAGCCGGTGACGCGGCTCAGCGCCGTCATGACGCTCATCGAGCCGGCCGACCTGATGAGCCGCTGCTCGCCGTCCTTCATCCGCGCCGCGCTCCCGGTGCCTGTCGAGCGGGCGGATTCTACGCGGGCGCGCGGGGGGATTCAATGGAGGCGCAACCGCTGTGATAGGCTACCGGCACGATCCGATCGGACGACAAAGGGGGCAGGCATGGGCAGCGTCAACAAGGTCATCCTCATCGGCAACCTCGGACGGGACCCGGAGGTCCGCTACACGCAGGGCGGCGCCCCCGTCGCGAACTTCACCCTGGCCACCAACGAGTCCTGGACCGACAAGTCGGGCTCGCGGCAGGAGCGGACCGAATGGCACCGCGTGGTGGTCTGGGGCAAGACGGCGGAGATCGTCCGCGAGCATCTGACCAAGGGGAAGCAGGTCTACGTCGAGGGGTCGCTGCAGACCCGCCAGTGGGACGACAAGGAGGGGAACAAGCGCTCGACGACCGAGGTCAAGGCGTTGCGTGTCGTTCTTCTCGGACGTCCGGACGGCGGCGGCGAGATGCGCGGCTCGGCGGCGCCTCCGATGGACGCGGGGGGCGACGAGTCGCAGGCCCCGCCCGAGGGCGACGACATTCCGTTCTGAGGATCCCCGGGGGCCGGCCGTTCGGGGCCGGCCCCGTCACGAAGCGCCGGCGACGTGGTTGCGCGCTTCGCCCGCGTACTCCGAGTTGGGGAACTCGGTCACGATCCGCTGATACAGCTTGCGCGCCTCGTCGGGCTTCCCGAGCGAGGCCTGGCAGCGGGCCATCCCGACCAGACCCTCCTCGCGCGGCAGCAGCCCCGACGCGTCGTCCGCGATGGCCTGGTACTGCGCCAGCGCCTCGGCCGATTTCCCCTGCTGCTCGAGCAGGCGGGCCAGGCGCAGCCGGGCCGTCTGTCCGAACACGCCGCGCGGGTCGCGGCGCAACACCTCCTCGAACGACTGGCGCGCGGCGTCGTCCTGTCTCAGGTCGGCCTGGGCCATCCCCTTGTAGAGGCTGGCGCCGGCGATCGCCATGCCGGAGCCGCCCTCCTTCAGGATCCCGTCCGCCTGCTCGATCACCTTGCGGTCGCGCTCCTCGGTGGAGGTGAAGGTCACGCGGTTCGGATCGGCGGTCTGCAGGTCCTCGAGAGTGGCGGTGATCGAAGCGTTGTAGGTGCGGATCAGCTCGCCGAGACCGCGTGCGCTGCGCGCCTCGCGTTCCTGCCACCAGGAGCGCCCGGCGAGGCCGGCGATCAGGACGACCGCGGCCGCCGCGCCCCAGACGACGACGGTGCGGCGATGGGATCCGAAGTAATCGGACGCCGAGCCGAGCGCCGTGGCCAAGTCGTCCCTCTTGATTTGATGCCGTTCTTCCTTTTTCATCGTGTCCTCTCGTGAAGCCGCGTGGTGGGCCTGGGCGGAATTGAACCGTCGACCTACGGATTAGGAATCCGTTGCTCTATCCAACTGAGCTACAGGCCCATGACCGGGCCATTGTAATGGAAAGCACGAGCCGGCGCGTCGCTCTGGCGGCGGCCGGGTCGTTATGAGAGACTCCGGTGCGACCGTGAAGCCCGCCTCGATCCGCCGCGTCGCGCCGCTCGCCGCCTTCCTCGGCGTCTTCGGCCTGCTGGCCGCCTGCGTGGCGGTCCCGGCGCAGAAGTCCCCGGCGCAGAAGCCCCCGGCGTCGGGGCACACCGCGGCCCCGAAACCTGGGGCGACCACGTCGTCCGTTTTCGCCGGGGGGGCGGTCGCCAGCGCTGAGCCCGCGGCGACCGACGCCGGTCTGGCCGTCCTGCGCGCCGGCGGCAATGCCGCCGACGCGGCGATCGCGACCGCGCTCGCGCTCGCGGTCGTGATGCCCAATGCCGGAAACCTCGGCGGCGGCGGGTTTGCCGTGGTGCGCACGACGGGGGGTGTGGCGGCGCTCGACTTCCGCGAAACGGCGCCTGCCGCGGCGCGCCCCGACATGTTCCTCACGCCCGAGGGCCATCCGAAACCGGAGGCTTCGCTCGTCGGCCCGCTCGCCGCCGCCGTACCGGGCTCGCCGCAGGGACTCTACGACCTGCATCAGCGCTACGGCCGCCTGCCATGGCGGCGCGTCGTCGAGCCGGCGATCAGCCTGGCGCGCAGCGGCTTCGCCGTCACCGAACGGCTGCACCACGCCCTCGAGGAAGAGAAGGAAGACCTGGCCCGATTCCCCGCGACGGCCGAGGTCTGGCTTCCGCAGGGTCAGCCCCTGGCCACCGGCACCCGGCTGCGGCTGCCGGCGCTCGCGGCCACGCTCGCGGCGTACGCCGACCGCGGGCCGAAGGCGCTCATGGAGGGGCCGGTGGCGGAGGCCATCGAAGCGGTGTCGCACGCCGGCGGCGGTCTGCTGACCGCCGCGGACCTCGCGGCTTACCGGCCCGTCTGGCGCGAGCCGCTCCGGTTCGAGGCCTTCGGCTGGGAGATCGTCTCGATGCCCCTCCCCTCCTCCGGCGGGATCATCGAGGGAGAGACGCTGCTGATGCTCGAGGCCCTGCGCTGGCCGTCGCTGCCGCGCGGCGACGCCCAGCGGGCGCACCTCCTGGTCGAGAGCTGGCGCCGCGCCTTCGCCGATCGCTACCTCCTCGGCGATCCCGCGACCACCCGCGCCGAGGCCAGTTCTCTCCTGGCACCCGAGTGGGTCGCGCGCCGTGTCGCCGGGATCGACGCGACCCGCGCCACGCCGTCGAAGGAGATTCGCCCGTGGCCCGACGCGCCGGCGCCCGAAGGCCGCTCGGGTGAGACGACGCACCTGTCGGTGGTCGATCGGGAGGGAAACTCGGTCGCCCTGACCACGACGCTCAACGGCTGGTTCGGCTGCTACGTCTACGTCCCCGAGGCGGGATTCTTCCTCAACAACGAGATGGACGACTTCGCCACCGTGCCGGACCAGCCGAATCTGTTCGAGCTGATCCAGGGCCAGGCGAACGCCGTGCGCGCCGGGGCGCGGATGCTGTCGTCGATGTCGCCGACCATCGCCTGGCGCGGACGGGAGACGCTCGTGCTCGGCTCGCGCGGCGGGTCGCGCATCCCGACGGCGACGCTCCAGGTGCTGCTCAACGTGATCGTCGACGGCGATCCGCTCGAGACCGCCGTCAACCGGCCGCGGTTCCACCATCAATGGATGCCCGACGAGGTGCGCTACGAGCCGGGCGCGCTCGACGCGGCGCAGCGTCAGGAGCTCGAGTCGCGCGGGGATCGGCTCAAGGAGGTCACCTGGCCGGTGGGCGAGGTGGACGCGGTGCGGGTCGGAGCGGACGGAACGCTCCAGGCGGCGGCGGACGCGCGCGGACCGGGCGGGGCCGGAGTCGTGACGCCGCCGTAGGGATGCGGCCTTCGGGACGCCGCGCTCCCCGGCGCGGACGCGCGCGAGACGGGAGCGCTCTAGAACTGGATCAGGCTGAGGACGTCCATGCCGATCAGCCGGGTGCGTCCCTGGAGCGCGGTCAGCTCGACCAGGAACGCCGCGCCCACCACCTCGGCCCCGAGCCTCTCGGCGAGGCGACGCGTCGCGGCCGCCGTGCCCCCGGTCGCCAGCAGATCGTCCACGATGAGCGCCTTCTCGCCACGCGCCACGGCGTCGAGGTGGATCTCCAGCCGGTCCTTGCCGTATTCGAGGGCGTACTCCTCCGCCGCGGTCTTCCACGGAAGCTTGCCGGGCTTGCGGACCGGGACGAAGCCGGCGCCCAGGCTGGCGGCGATCGCCGGGGCGAAGATGTAGCCGCGCGACTCGATGCCGATCACCTTGGTGACTCCGGCCTTGCGGAACGGGGTCGACAGCCGCTCCAGCGCCTCGCGCAGCGCCTCGCTGTCCTGCAGAAGCGGCGTGATGTCCTTGAACAGGATCCCTTTCTTGGGGAAATCGGGGACGTCCCGGATGAGCGCCCGGAGATCGACGTGGCTCTTGCGCGGCCGCTCAGTGTCGGATTTCAAATCGAATCACCGTGTCCTCGAGCGTCGCGTCGCCGGTCTCCAGACCGTCGACGCGTCCGGCGGCCGGTCCCTGGCGCAGCGTGGCGATGAAGGCGGCGACGTCGTCCTCGTCTCCGGCCGCCACGGCTTCGACCCGCCCGTCGGGCAGGTTGCGCACGAAGCCGCGCAGACCCAGGTGTCGCGCCGTCCGCTCGGCGAAATAGCGGTAGCCGACCCCCTGCACCAGACCTCGGATCAGCACCCGTGTCGCCTTCATCGAGAGTTGAGTCGTGGTCGGGGCGAGAGGATTTGAACCTCCGACCCCTTGGTCCCGAACCAAGTGCGCTACCAGGCTGCGCTACGCCCCGACCGTTTTCGAGAGAGTCCGCCTTATAGCACGGGCTCGCGCGGCCCGTCAAACGGCCGTTCCTCGAGGGCGAGCTCGAGATCGGCCGCGACCTTAGGGTCGGTCTCGCGCGAGCGCGCCCGGTCGAGACGCCTGCGGTCCCGGGCGCCGCCGGAGCGGCCCAGGGCGTGCGCCGCCGTCGATCGCACCACCGGATCGGCGTCGGAGAGGCGGTCGCCCGCCGCCTCCAGGGCCGTCTCGTCGCCGGTGTTGGCGGCCACCACCAGCGCGTTGCGCACCATCCCCTGCCGCCGCGCCCGGGCGATCGCCGTGCCGGCGAATCGCGCCGTGAACTCGGTCTCGTCCATCCGGGCGATCGCCGCGAGACTCTCCTCCTCGAGACGGCGATCGGCGTCAAACGCCGGGTCCCCGGCGGGCCCGGTCTTGCGGTTCCAGGGACAGACCTCCTGGCAGACGTCGCACCCGAAAATCCAGTCGCCCAGATCGCGCTCGCTGCCCCGCGGCAGGCGGCCGCGATGCTCGATCGTCAGGTAGGAGATGCAGCGGCTGGAATCGACCAGGTACGGCTCCAGAATCGCTCCGGTCGGGCATTCGTCGATGCAGGCCGTGCAGGTGCCGCATCGATCGGGGGCCGGCTCGTCGGCCGGCAGCTCGACGCTGGTCAGGATCTCGCCGAGCAGGATGTAGGAGTCCCCGCCGCGCAGGATCAGGTTGGTGCTCTTGCCGAACCAGCCGAGACCGGCGCGGGCGGCGAGCTCGCGCTCGAGGATCGGGCCGGTGTCGACATAGACCCGGCTCGTGGCCCCGGGCGCCTCGCGCGCCAGGAGCGCGGCGAGCGCCGTCAGCCGGGTCCGCAACGTGACGTGATAGTCCGGCCCGAGCGCGTAGCGGGCCAGGTGCGGCACGACGCCCGGCTGGGCCGTCCGGTCGCCGGCATAGGAAAGGTACGGCACGGCGGCGACCAGGGCGCTCTTCGCCCACGCGAACCGGCGCGTGAGATCGACGCTGTCGCGCGCCGTGCGCTCCATCCACTCCATCGTCGCCGCGTGGCCGCGGTCGAGCCAGCGCCGAAGCGCGTCGGCGTGATCGGAGGGAGCGATCGGGGCGACCCCGAGCGTCCCGAGACCGAGGGTCGCGGCCTCTTCCTTGAGACGGGCGACGAGAGCGCGGCCGTTCACGGTGGGTCCCCCGTCTTATGCGAGGAGGCGCGCGGCGTCCGGCAGCAGGATCCCCTTGCGCCAGCGTCGGAGCCCGGGGATGGCGCCGGCGTCCTCCAGCGCCTCGAGGCCGCGATCGGCGAGCCCCTCGAGGGTCGACTGCGGAAACAGGACCCCCGGCTCGATGGCGAATTCGGCGGCCCGCTCGCGCCGCCAGGCGCGCAGCCGCTCGACCCGCGCCCGGAAAGCGGCGGTCCGGCGGCGCCCCTGCGAGCGCGGCGGCTTCGGCATCCGGTCGTCCGGCAGGGCCAGGGCCTGCGCCACCGCCTCGAGAACGGGAGGACCGATGCGCCGGCGCACCAGCGGCGTGAAGCCGCGGATGCCGTCCAGCTCGGCCCCCGTCTTCGGCATGCGGCGCGCCAGATCGACGAGCGTCTCGTCAGAGACGATCCGGAACGGCGGCACGTCGGCGGCGCGGGCGCGGGCGTCGCGCAGGGCGTACAGCTCCCGCAGCGCCGCGGCCGAGCGCGGCTCGAGGTCGCGCGCCCCCTTCAGACCCCAGAACTCCTCGCGATCGAACTCGCGCGGCGCCCAGGCGCGGCGCGCGATGTGCTCGAACTCCTCGCGCGCCCATTCGAGGCGGCCCTTGGCCTCGAGATCGGCTTCGAGAGCGTGCCGCAGCCGGATCAGATGACGCACGTCCTCGGCCGCGTAGGCCATCTGGCGCGCGGTGAGCGGACGGCGTGACCAGTCGTCGCGCTGGCAGCCCTTGTCAAGGACCACCTCGAAATACTCGTGCAGGAGCCCGGCGAGGCCGACGCTCTTCTTCCCCAGGAGCTGTGCCGCGATCATGGTGTCGAACAGCGGGTGCAGGTCGAGCCCGAAGTCCCGTCGCAGGTAGAGGACGTCCTGCTCGGCGGCATGCAGGATCTTGGCGCGGTGCGCGTCGTGGAACAGGTCGCGCATGGCGCCGGCCTCCTTCAGCGCCAGCGGATCGATCAGGTACGCCTGGTGCCCGTCCGACACCTGGATGAGGCAGCACTTGTGGAAGTAGTGGTAGAACGAATCGGCCTCGGTGTCGATCGCCAGGGCCGGCGCGCGGCCGAGCTCCTCCGCCGCGGCCGCCAGCCGCTCAGGCGTGTCGACCCAGATCGGCTCCGCCGGAGGGGTCATTCCGCGAATCCCTCCGCGCCGATGAGCGGCACGAACCGGCAGCTCTCCGCGATCTCCATCTGGTCGCCGGCGCCGGTGCGCCGGTGGCGGCGGAGTCTCTGGTCGGCGGCGTCGCCGACCGGGACGACGAGGCGGCCTCCGGGAGCCAGCTGGGCCAGGAGCGTCGCCGGGACCGAGGGGGCGGCGGCGCTCACCACGATGGCGTCGAAGGGCGCCACGGCGCTCCATCCGAGGGTCCCGTCGCCGATCCGGAGGCTCACGCCCGCGACCCCGGCGCGGCCCCAGTTGTCGCGCGCCCGCGCGCCGAGCGCCGCCAGCCGCTCGATGGAGTAGACGGCGCCGGCGAGGCGACCCAGAAGCGCCGACTGGTACCCGGAGCCGGTGCCGATCTCCAGCACGCGGTCGACGGGTGTCAGGTGCAGCATCTCGAGCATGCGCGCCGCGATGAACGGCTGCGACAGGGTCTGCCCGTGCCCGATGGGCAGCGCGTCGTCGCCGTAGGAGCGTCCCGACAGCGCCTCGTCGACGAACTGGTGGCGTGGCACGGCGGCGAACGCCGCCAGGACCGCCGGGTCGGCGATGCCGCGGCGCCGCAGACCCTCCACCATCCGGGCGCGCCGCTGGGCGAAGTCGTCCCCCGCCGCGAGCGCCCCCGGCGCGCGCCGCGTCTGGACCGGGACGAACGGACCGGCGCTCACGTGGTCAGGTTCCAGCCGCGCATCTCGTCGAGGACGCGGTGGTTGGTCAGGTCGAGGTGGAGCGGGGTCACCGAGATGCGGCCCTCCGCCAGCGCCGCGAAGTCGCTCTCCGGATCGGCCTCCCACTCCGCCGGCGCGCCGCCGATCCAGTAGTAGCTGCGCTTCTTGGGATCCTTGCGCTCGATGATACCGCCGGGATAGAGCCGCTTGCCCTGGCGGGTCACCGCCACGCCGCGGGCCCGGTCGTGCGGGACGTTCACGTTGAGCAGCGTGTCGGCCGGCAGGCCGCGGTCGAGGATGGTCGCCGCCAGCGTGCGGGCGAACACGGCCGCGGCGGAGAACTCGGCGCTTCCGTCCTGCACCTGCTGCGAGACCGCGAACGCGGGCACCCCGATGAGCGTCGCCTCGAAGGCCGCCGAGACGGTCCCCGAATAGGTGATGTCGTCGCCCAGGTTGGCGCCGCGGTTGATGCCGCTCGCCACCAGCCGCGGACGCTCGGGCAGGATGTGATGGACCCCGAGATAGATGCAGTCGGTCGGCGTCCCCTGCACGGCGAAGTGGCGCGGGCCGCGGCGCTCGAAGCGGAGCGGATGGTTGAGGGTCAGCGCGTGGCCCTGCCCGCTCTGCTCGCGGTCGGGGGCCACCACCCAGACGGGACCGAGCGCACCCAGGCTCTCCTCCAGCGCCTTGAGGCCTTCGGCGCCGAAGCCGTCGTCGTTGGTGATCAGGATCGGGACCGGTTCCATGTATGCGTCGTCGGCAGTTTTCGGAACCCGTCGCCGGCCGCGGCCGCCGCCGGGACGGACAACGCGTACACGTCCGCCCCGGCGGAGACCCACGGTGTGGTGGGGGAATTGGTCGGGGCGGCTGGATTTGAACCAGTGACCCCTTGCACCCCAAGCAAGTGCGCTACCAGGCTGCGCCACGCCCCGAAAAAGTCGCTGTGCCATCCGTTCCGGTCGAGAACCCCCCGCTCCGGACACGCCTCAACGAAGCGGGCGCTGGCGCGGGTCCTCCGGAGGAGGGCCACCCTTGTAGCATCCCGGAACGAGGCCCGTCAAGAACGACTATAATCCGGCGTCCCCGGGGGCCTCCGGACGAGGGTCCGGGCGGACCCGCGTCCGGGAAGGAGCCCGCGTCGATGAAGGCGGTTCGCAAGTTCGCTCCGAGGGCCGGCGCTCTGGAGTGGGCCGAGGTCCCGATCCCCCCCTGCGGCCCCGACGAGGTCCTGATCCGGGTCCGCGCCGCCTCGTTGTGCGGCACCGACGCCCACATCTACAACTGGGACCCCTCGATCAGCGCCAAGATCGCGGCCGCCACCGACA
>DASRAN010000090.1:0-4012 GCA_035638115.1 Patescibacteria group bacterium
CCTGGCGCACGCGTCGATCGCGCAGGACCGGATCGTCGAGATTGAAGGCCATGTAGACGGCGTTGCGCCCCGGGCGCGACAGGACGCGGTAGCCGGGCTCGCGCCGTACGCGCTCGAGCTGATCGGGGGAGAGATCGTTGACCACCAGGTCGACGCCGCCGGTCAGCAGCTCGAGAAGCCGTGCGGTCTCGGCCGGGATGATGCGCAGCCGCACGCTGGTCAGCGCGCTCGGTCCCTCGAAGTAGCGTTCGAACCGCCGCAGGAGCAGATCCTCGTCCTTGCGGTAGCGCGTCAGCTCGAAGGGTCCCGTCCCCAGCGGACCCAGCGTCCCGTTGGACTCCCCGCGGTCGCGGGCGATCGGCACGGTCAGGTTGGCGACGAACGGCGCGAAGGGGCGCGCCAGATGGAATCGCACCGTGCGCGCGTCGGGTGAGTCGACCGATTCCAGGACCTCCAGGTCGGCGCGTCGGAACGAGATCACACGCCGCTCGAGGATCGAGCGATAGGCCTCGACCACGTCCGCCGCCTGCAGCGGCGATCCATCGTGGAACAGGACGCCGTCGCGCAACGTCACCACGAGCGTGCGGGGATCGGTCCAGCTCGCCTCCCGCGCCAGATCCGGGACCGGACGGGCGTCGTCGCCGGTTCGGAACAAGGCGTTGTAGACGAGGTCGTTGAATCGCCGGCTTCCTTCATCGCTGCCGATGCGCGGATCCAGGCTCGCCGGTCCGCTGTCGATGGCGATGGTCAGGCCGGTGGGATCGGGCGGCTGTCCCCGGCATCCAAACGCGGCCAGCGCCCAGACGACGCAGAGAAGCACCCAGGCGCTGCCCGCGGCGGAGTCGGCTCGATGGGGGCGGGTCATGATCGCGCCCCCGGCGGCGGGACCGGCGATGGACGCCTGCGCATCATAAATAGAAGATGACGAGGCGATCAATGAAGTTGCCCGCGTTTCCTGGTTCTCCTATACTTCCGCCCTGTATGGCCCCGACTAAATCAAGACATGTCAGCGATTTGGATTGTCGTCGCAGCCCCCGGCGGCGCGCCCTGGCGCTCCTCGGATGCGTTCTGACGGTCGCGCTGGCGACGTCCGCATCGATGGCTGCGGCCTACGAGCGCGTCGTCATCCTTGGTTTCGACGGCGCCGACGCCGGCCTGGTCGAGGAGTACATGGCGGCCGGACGGCTCCCCAATCTCGCCCGGCTTCGCGCCGAGGGAACCTACAGCTCGCTGCAAAGCACAAATCCGCCCCAGACGCCGGTCAGCTGGGCCGCCTTCGCGACCGGGCTGAACCCCGGGCGGACCGAGATCTTTGACTTTCTCCGGCGGACCGAGGGAACCTACCTTCCCGATTTCGCCATGATCAAGGAGACCCGTCGGCCGCTCCTGTTCGGAGAGCGCAACGCGATGGTGATCGGCGCCCTGACGGCCGGTCTGGCGGCCGCCGTCGCGGCCGTGGCGCTGAGTCTTCTTCGCCGGCGCTGGGTGATCGTCGCGGCAGGGAGCCTGATGTGCGCCGCGGCAGCCGGCGCCGCGACAGGTGCGATCGCATCGCGCTGGCTGCCGCACGAGGTCCCCGACGCCCTCAACCAGCGCCGCGGTCTTCCTTTCTGGACGGCCGCCGCCGCCGGAGGCCTGCCGGTCCGGGTCATCAACGTGCCGGACACCTTTCCCGCCGAGAGCCACGAGGACCTCGCCATGCTCTCCGGATTGGGGGTTCCCGACATGCGCGGCCGGATCGGATCGCCATCCATCTTCACCTCCGATCCGCAGCTGACGGTGCCCGACAATCAGTTCAGCGTCGAGATCATCAAGCTCGCCGCCCGTCGAGGGCGCATCGAGACGGCCGTGGTCGGTCCGCAGAACAAACCGTTCTGGGACTACCGGCTGGACGAGGCCGTCCGCGGGATCGACAACGCCGAAGCCCGGGGCAAGGCGCGCACCGCCGCGGAGGACGCGCTCAAGGCGCGGGGCGTGCCGAGACGCCTCGACATCCCCTTCACCCTCGACGTCACGGACGACGCGCTGACCCTGACGCTCGCCGGGCAGTCCGCGACGCTGCGTCCGGGAGAGTGGAGCCACTGGCTGGTCGTGCCGATCCGCATCAACCCGCTCGTCGACGCCATGAACGGCCTGCGTGGCATCGCGCGCTTCAAGCTCCTGGCGCTGAGCCCCGAGATCAAGCTCTACATGAGCCCTCTCAACTTTCATCCGGAGTGCCAGCCGATCCCCTTCACCGCGCCGCGATCGCTGGCCAGCGACCTGTTGCGCGACCTCGGCCTGTTCAAGACTCTCGGATGGCCGATCGACACCTGGTCGCTGGCCCAGGGCGTCACGGACGAGGAGTTGTTCATCGAGGACATGCGCTCGACGGTCGACACGCAGCTGGCGATGATGACCGGCGCGCTCGATGCGGGTCGCGACCGCCTCTACGTCCAGGTCTTCGACTTCACGGATCGCGTCGGGCACATGCTCTGGCGCCTGCACGATCCGGGACACCCGGCCTACGACGCGGCGCTGGCGGCGCGCTGGGAGCCGGAGATCCCGAAGGCGTACGAGCGCATGGACGCCATCGTCGGCGAGGCGATGAAACGGCTGCGCCCGAAGACCGCGCTCATCGTCTGCTCGGACCACGGGTTCACCTCCTTCCGCCGCGGGGTCAATTACAACACCTGGCTCGTGAAGAACGGCTTCATGACCCTGCGCGAGTCGACGTACGAGGGTCGCACGCTCGAGGATCTGTTCGACAAGAAGGACCCCGGCGCGTTCTTCAAGTACGTCGACTGGTCGCGCACCAAGGCGTACGCGCTCGGACTGGGCAACATCTACGTCAACCTCCTCGGAAGGGAGCCGAAGGGGAGCGTCGCGCCGGGACGCGAGTACGAGGAGGTGCGCGACGGCATCGCCCGCGGGCTCGAGAGCCTGATCGATCCGAAGACGAACGAGAAGCCGGTGGTGCGCGTCTACCGGCGCGAAGAGATCTATTCCGGGTTCGATCCGCGCGTCATCCCCGATCTCCGGGTTGCGAACGCGAATCACTACCGTGTCGGATGGCAGAGCACTCTCGGCGAGGTGCCGCACGAGATCTTCGAGGACAACACGCGCGCCTGGAGCGGGGACCACTGCTCCAACGACCCCTCGGTGGTCCCGGGCATTCTGTTCAGCAGCGCGCCCCTCAGTGCGACCCATCCCGCCATTGGCGACATCTTTCCCACCGTCCTCGCGCTCCTGGGTGTGCCACCGGTCGCGGGCATCGATGGCCGGAGCCTGGTCCCCGCCAGGTGAAGGCCGTGCAGGGCCTGGCCACCGTCGGCGCGGCCGTGATTCTGTTGACCGCGGCCGTGGCCGCCCCGGAGTCACAGCCCCGGCCGACGCAGCCCGGCGCCGCCCAGGAATCGCCCCCCCACGAGGAAGGCGCGGGGGCCGAAGCCGAGCAGGAACGACTCCGGCACATTCGCTCCCAGATCGAGGAGCTGCGCCAGCGGCTGGTGGAAAGCGAGTCGCAGGCCGGCACGATCCTCGACGCCCTGGACGAGATCGATCTCAAGATTGCCGTACTGGGACGTGAGGCGATCGTCCTTCAGGCCGACCTCGAATCCACGCGGCGGGCCGAGGCCGCAGCGCGGAACGAGGTGGAGGCCGCCCGGAGGCGCCAGTCGGAAGCGGAGCAGGCCCTCAGGCGCTGGCTCGTGGAGATCGACCGGGCCGGGAGCACGTCGCAGTTGAGACTCCTGCTGGCGTCCTCGAACACCTCGACTCTCGCCGCCGCCCAGCGTGCTTCGGAAGCGCTCGCGCTCGCGGAAGCGTCCCGCGTGCGGAATCTCCGGGTGGAGCAGGCGAGCCTCGAGACCGCGCTGCAGTCGCTCGAAGCCAACGGCGCGAAGCTGGCATCCCTGCAGGACCAGATGCAGACCCGCCAGCAGGAGCTCCGAGCGGCGCGCGGCGGCAAGCAGGACCTGCTGCGCGGCATCCGGGCCCGGGAGGAGGTGGGGCAGCAGGCGCTCGCCTCGCT
>DASRAN010000091.1:0-7500 GCA_035638115.1 Patescibacteria group bacterium
CAGTGCTGTCGATCGTGTCCATGGGGTCTCTCCGCGTTCGAGTATAGCGGAATCGGCGCGCGCGCCGGGGGACCCCCGCGCCCGGCCGGTGTTGCGTCGCGCGGACCACTTCCCTAAGATGTCGCCCATGCGCAACCCCGAGGTCCCGGAGACCCTCGAAGGCTGGTCGATCCTGCACCAGATGTTCCGCATCCGCTGGGGATCGTGGAAGTCGCTGACCCCGTCGCGACGCCGGGCGCTGGCCGAAGAGGCCGCCGCCGTGCTCGCCGGGCTCGAGACCGGGCCGCAGGGGCCAAGCGCCTGCGTCGCGCTGCTCGGCCACAAGGCGGACCTGATGCTGATCCACTTCCGCCGCGACTTCGAGGCCTTGGCCGCCGCCGAGCTTCAGGTGTCAGGCACCGGGCTCGCCGATCACCTCGAGACAACGACCTCGTACCTGTCGATGGTCGAGCTCGGCCTCTACGAGATGACCGGCAAGGTCCACGAGGATCTCGCCGAGCGCGGTCTGGCGCGCGGCACACCGGAGTTCAGCCGCGCCTACGACGCCGAGATGGCCAAGCAGCGCGAAAGGATGCTCGGGCGCCTGTTCCTCGAGGTGCCGCAGCGCCGCCACGTCTGCTTCTATCCGATGGACAAGAGACGCGGCGAGATCAAGAACTGGTACACCGTGCCGTTCGAGAAGCGGGCGGCGATGATGCGCGACCACGGCTTCATCGGGCGCGAGTACACCGGACAGGTCACCCAGATCGTCAGCGGCTCCACCGGACTGGACGACTGGGAGTGGGGCGTCGACCTGTTCGCCGACGATCCCCTGGTGTTCAAGAAGCTGATCTACGACATGCGGTTCGACGAGGCGAGCGCCGACTACGCCGAGTTCGGCCCGTTCTACGTCGGGCTCAGGTTCCCGGCGCGCGAGCTGCCGCGATTGCTCGAGGGACAGGTCCCCGCGGCGCAATGAGCGCGTCCCGTCCGCGGCGCGGCTCAGAGGCCGGCGTCGCGCCGCAGCAGATCCAGAAGCGCCGCGCGGCCGCCCCGCGACAGGGGCTCGCCGTGAGCCGGACCGAGCGCGTCGAAGCGGTACTCCAAAAGCCGCCGTGCGCTGTGGCGGGCGCGGGGCGGATCCTCCAGGTGCCCGTCGGGAAGGAACACCAGGCCCCCGTCGGCGCCGCGCATGGCCAGGTCGGCCAGGAGCAGAATCCCGGGGCCGACGGCGTGATACAGCACCTGGTGGGCGCCGCGCGGTCCGGGCGCTGCGACGGCCCGCAGACCCCCGGCGAGCCGCTCGTCCTCGGCGTAGCGCGCGTCCGGCGTCTCCTCCAGACCCGCGGCGTCGCGCGGCGCGACGACCGGCGCTCCGGTCAGGCGCCGCAGACGCCAGGCGGATCGCTGGTGACCGGATGCGGTGATGACGATGGCGTCGACCCGTCCGAGCCGCTCGATCGCCTCCAGCCGGCAGGGCAGCGGATCGACCAGTACCAGCCGGCCACCCGCGGCGAGGACGTACGATTCGCTGCGCGTGCCGATTCGGTCGTCCTCGAGGGTGTAATGGTGCAGGCCGGGCAGGATCTCCCGGATCTCGAGCGCCTCTCCCCCCGGCTCGCTCATCCCGCGCCTCCGCGCGCCATGATACTCCCCCGCTTCGATCGGTCCCGCAGCCGCCGGCCCGCGGCGTTCGCGACCTTCGCGGCCCTCGCGGCGTTCGGCGTCTTTGCGATCCTGGCCCCGGCCGCGCGCGCGGCGGCCGGGCGCGCCCCGACCGCCGTGCCGGGGGAAGCC
Source organism: Patescibacteria group bacterium (assembly GCA_035638115.1). Lineage (GTDB taxonomy): Bacteria > Acidobacteriota > Polarisedimenticolia > Gp22-AA2 > Gp22-AA2 > DASRAN01. The sequence continues at coordinate 1,777 of DASRAN010000091.1, forward strand.
CCCGTCGCGGGCGCCCCGGAGCGGCTCATCGGCCGGCTTCTCGGCCCCACGCCGGCGGCGGAGGATCTCCGCTTCCTCTGCGATCGGATCGGCGGCCGCCCCACCGGCGGCGCCGCCAACGACCGGGCGGTCGACTGGTTCGCGCAGCGATTCCGCGAGGCGGGTCTCGTCCACGTGGCGACCGAGCCGGCACCGATCCCGCGCCGCTGGGAGGAGACGGCGGCGCGCGCCTCGGTGATTGCGCCCGAGCCGCGAATGCTCCACGTCGTCGCCATGCCCTCGTCCCCGCCGACGCCCGCGGGCGGCCTCGAGGCGCCCGTGGTCGACGTCGGCGAGGGGGACGCGGCGGCGTTCGAGCGCGCCGGGACGCGCGCGCGGGGCGCCCTGCTCCTGGTCGGGTCGAAGGTGCTGGCCACCTTCGAAGACCTGTTCGCCGACTATCTGCGCCTGCCGCCGATCCTGGAGCGCGCGCGGGCGGCCGGCGCCTCCGGTCTGCTGTTCGTCGGCGGCCGGGCGGACAACGTCCTCTACCGTCACGTCGCGTCGATGAACCTGAAGCCGGCTCCCCTGCCGATCGCGATCGTGGCGCGCGAGGAAGGGTTGCGGCTGCAGCGCCTGGCGCAGACGGGGCCCGCGAGGCTGCGCCTCGAGCTGGACCTGGTGGATGGCCCGGCATACACGGCGCGCAACGTCGTCGCCGAGATCCCCGGCTCCGATCTCAAGTCCGAGATCGTCGTCGCCGGGGCGCACGTCGATTCGTGGGATCTCGGCGCCGGCGCGCTGGACAACGGCGCCAACTGCGTGCTCCTCCTCGACGTCGCGCGCCAGATGCGCGCCCTGGGTCTGCAGCCCCGGCGCACCATCCGCTTCGTCCTGTTCAATGGCGAGGAGCAGGGGATGTTCGGATCCTGGGACTACGTGCGCGCCCATCGCGCCGAGATGGACCGGCACGCGGCGATGGTGACCGTCGACACCGGCACCGGCCGGATCACCGGCTTCTCCCTCGGCGGGCGGCCCGACCTGCGGCTCGAGGTGGCGGCGGCCCTCGCCCCGGCGGCCGGGTTCGACGCGGGGCTCTTGACGACCGACGCTTTCGTCGGCACGGACAACTTCGACTTCCTGCTCGAGGGAATCCCGAACCTGGTGGCCAACCAGGATCCGGCCGGCTACATGGAGTCGTACCACGCCTCGACCGACACCTACGACAAGGCCGACCTGGCGATGCTGCACGCCAACGCCGCCGTCACCGGCACCCTGATCTGGGGCCTGGCGAACGCGCCGGACCGCGCCCGCCGCCAGGATCGTGCCACGATCCAGGCGCTGCTCGACGCGACCGGGCTGGCGGAGCAGATGCGGACCTTCGATCTGGACGACGACTGGGTCGCGAAGCGGCGCGGCCGCGCCGATTGAGGAGCCTGTCTCCCTTCTAGCGCGCCGCCGCCGGGAGGAACAGGCCCGGTGGCGCGACCGGCACCTGGAGCGTCCCGCTCGCGCCGGCGATCCGGCCTTCCGGAGGCTCGATCTCGGCCGCCATGCCGGCGCAGGCGTTCCACTTGCGCACCCGCACCCTCTCTCCCGCGCGCAGCGTCCCGATCCGCTCCATCCAGACCGGAACACGGAACCGCCCGGGCAGGACGGCGAGGGACGCCTCGCCCGCGACGCCGGAGGAGACGATCGCGAGATCTTCGGCGACCACGCCGTCGGCGCCGCCCGGGGCGCACCGGCCCGCCGGACAGAACACGTCCGCGAAGGTCTTCAGACCCAAAGGGGCGTCGACGAGATAGAGGGTGCCCTGGCGATCGGCGAGCCGGCGGCCGTGCACCACGTCCCACGGGCGGATCGTGAGGGTCGTTCCGGCGGGCAGGACCGTCACCGGACCTCCCTTCTCCAGGAGCCGCGACGGCGGGAACCAGCGGATGAGGCGGTTGCCGTGATCGTGGTCGAACAGGAGCGGGACGAGCGTGTCGACCGAGGTCCCGGGATCGAGCGGACAGAGATCGGCGGGATCGGGCCGGGCGTCGGGGCGCAGCGGCTCGGCCGCGGGATCGAGACCGGCGATCCTCAGAAGCGCCGCCTCCGAGACCTGGCGGGGCGTGACGTCCTCCTTCATCCAGGACGAGACGACCGACTCCTGCACCAGCCTCCAGCGCGTCCAGTGATCGAGCGCCGCCTCCAGAAACGCGACGCGGCCCGCCACCCCGGCCTCGGAGGCCAGCTCGTAGACGGTGAACTCCCCCTCGACGTCGCGGGAGCGGATGACCGGGCGGAGCGGATCGTTCTCCGCCGTCCCGGGGGCGTACCAGCGGGTGAAGACCGCCTCCGGCAGCCGGCGGACCAGCTCCTTGGCCAGATACTCGTCCTGCTGCAGCGCGATCGTGCGCGCGTCCGACGTCCAGGTCTGTGACTGCGCGAGGTGCGCGCAGGCGGACGACAGAACGGCCAGGACAACCGCCACCATCGGGTCACGACGCATCCGGGACCTCCTTGCGGGGCGGCGAGGATTCCGGGGCGGACGGGCGAGTGCTTCGACGAGCTAGTGCTTCATAGAGCGTGCCATCTGGATGGCCCGCTCGACGCCCTTGCTGGCGCGCAGCGCCATCACCTGGCGCTTCTTGCGCTGCGGCAGGGTGCGGATCAGGCCCATGTATCGCCCCTGCAGCCGCAGCGCGCGCGTGACCGGACGCTGCCGCGCGGGGCGGGCCAGGGCGCCGGACGACAACGTGGTCACGTCGTGCGCCAGACGCCGGAGCCCCACGGTGAGAATCTTGAGCCCGTTCTCGATGTCACGCATGGCGCGCTCCCGGCGCGCCTGGATCGAAATCCCAGCCATCTTCGAACCTCCCGTCTGCAACAGGGCCGCGCTCAGACCGCGGGGACCGCGGTCTTGCGGGGCGGATTGAAAAAAGGGAGAGGCACCACCCGGGCGCCCGCCTTCTGACGGGTCGCTTCGACGGTGATCTCCATCTGGAGGGCGGTGCCGATCGAGGCGCTCGCCGCCTCCACGCTGGCGAGCGCGATCATCTTCTTGAGGCTGGGCGACCAGGTGGTCGAGGTCGCCTTGCCGACCTGGCGCCCGCCGCGGTAGACCGGCACCGAGGCGCGCGAGGCGGCGGCCGACACGGACGGCGTCAGCCCGAACTTGGCCCACAGCCGCTCGACGTCGCTCCAGTCGAGCTCGAGCCCCACCTGGCGCCGCGCGGGCCCGCCGGCGCGCTTCTCCTGCTCGAGCGCGGTGCGTCCCGCGAACCGGCCCTTGCCGAAATCGACCAGACGCTCCCAGCCCAGCTCCGCCGGGGTCGAGGTCTGCGCGTCGATCGTCGCGTGGCGCGACGACACGTAGTCGACCTCGAGCAGCAGGAGCCCCGCCTCGATCCGCGCCACGTCGAGCGCCAGCATGCCGGCCGGCCGGATGCCGTAGCCGCGACCCGCGTCCATGAGCGTGTCCCAGACCTGCGTCGCGCGATCCCACGGCATGAACAGCTCGTATCCCAGGTCGCCGGTGTAGCCGTTGCGCGAGATCTCGACCGGGACCCCGCCGATCGTGGCGCGTGTCATCCGGAAATAGCGCAGGTCAAGGATCGCTGGCCCCGCGAGGGAGGCGAGAAGACGCGCGGACGTCGGACCCTGCAGGGCGAGCGCCGCCGCCTGCGACGAGACGTCGGCGACCTGCGCGTCGAGACCTGCGGCGTTGTCGCGGATCCAACGCAGGCTCGGATCGGCGGAGGTCCAGCGGAAGGTGGTCTCGTCGAGACGCGTGACGGTGCCGTCGTCCACGACCTTGCCGTCCTCGTCGCACCAGGGCGTGTACACCATCTGGCCGACGGCCACCTTGCGCATGTCGCGGGTCACCACCCGGTCGACCAGCCGCAGCGCGTCCGGTCCGGTGACGAGGTACTTGTAGAGCGGCGAGATGTCGATCAGCGCGGCGGCGTTGCGGATGGCGTTGTACTCGTGGTGGAAGTGGACTTCGTAGCTGCTGACGGCGTAGTACCCGGCCCACTCGCGATAGCTCAGGCTGGAGCAAAGAGCGAGCGTCCTGTCGTGGACAGCGGTTCCGGTCGGCACGCGCGCTCCCCCCTGTGTTCGAGGGGGCGCATTATAACGACGTGCGCCCGGACGGGCAATAGGGTCGGCTGATTGTGCTCAATGCGCCGACCGGCATTTTTCAATCGCGCTCCGAACCCCTCCCATTCGCGCCCGCGGCGGCGGCGAGGATGGCGTGCCGTTCGCGCGGCGGCGGGACGACGGCGCTCTTGCGCCCGCGCTCCGGCTTCCATAGAATGGCCGCTCCTCCGTGCAACGTTGTTTCGCATTGCGCACCGCGAGGGGCGCCGGCGCGCGGGTGCGCCGCCGGCCGGGAGAGGCGATGGCCACACGTTACGACGCGATCGTGATCGGCGGAGGCCACAACGGCCTGGTCACCGCGGCCTATCTCGCGAAGGCCGGCCGCAAGACCGTCGTCCTCGAGCGCCGTCACGTCCTCGGGGGTGCCGCGGTCACCGAGGAGGTCTTTCCCGGATTCCGCTTCTCGGTCTTCTCGTACGTGGTGTCGCTCCTGCGGCCCGAGGTGATCCGCGAGCTCGATCTCCCCCGGCACGGGCTGGAGATCCTGCCGCTCGACGGCACCTTCACGCCGCTGCCCGAAGGCGATTACCTCTGGCGAATGGACGACCACGCCCAGGCGCTGCGGGAGATCGCCCGCCACTCGAAGACCGACGCCGAAGCGTACGAGGAGTTCGGCAAACGGATGCAGGCGCTCTGCCGCTTCGTGCGGCCGATCCTCGGGATGATCCCGCCCGATCCGGCGAAGCCCGACTTCAAGGACCTTCTCAATCTCCTCTTTCTCGGGCGCCGGTTCCGCGCGCTGCCCCACGGCGATCGCTACAACCTGGTTCAGCTGATGACCATGAGCGCCGCCGACTTCCTCGATCAGTGGTTCGAGACCGCTCCGCTGAAGGGGACGATGTCGGCCTCCGGCATCATCGGCACCTTTCTCGGGGTCCGCTCCCCCGGCACGGCGTACGTCCTGCTGCACCACTACATGGGGGAGATCGACGGCGCGTTCCGCGCCTGGGGATTCGCCCGCGGCGGCACCGGCGGGATCAGCAACGCCATCGGCTCGGCGGCGCGCTCCCTCGGCGTCGAGATCCGCACCGAGGCGCCGGTCGCCCGCATCCTGGTCAAGGACAACCGGGCGAAGGGCGTGGTGCTGGAGAACGGCGACGAGATTCACGCCGACGTGGTGACCTCGAGCCTCGACCCGCGCTTGACCTTCATGCGGCTGCTCGAGCCGCGCGAGCTGCCCGACGAGTTCGTCGAGGGCGTGAAGCGCTACAAGTTCCGCGGCTCGTCGGGCAAGGTCAACCTGGCCCTCGACGGCCTGCCGGAGTTCACCTGCCTGCCGGGACGCGGGCCGCACCTGCGCGGAGCCATCTCGATCTCGCCGTCGATCGACTACATGGAGCGCGCCTACGACGACGCGAAGTACGGGCGTTTCTCGCGCCGCCCCTACGTCGACATCGTGATCCCGAGCCTGACCGATCCGTCGGTGGCGCCGCCGGGCAAGCACGTCATGTCCTGCTTCGTCCAGTACGCGCCGTACAACCTCAAGGAGGGGCCGGCGGCCTGGGACGCGCAGCGCGAGGCGTTCGGCGACACGGTCGTGAACACGATCTCCGAGTTCGCCCCGAACCTCAAGAAGATCATCCTGCACCGCCAGGTTCT
>DASRAN010000092.1:0-7801 GCA_035638115.1 Patescibacteria group bacterium
CACGAAGTACCAGGCCGACGGACCGAGCACGACGTTGACGTTCACGCCGCTCCAGTCGAGGCCGACCCCCGCCTGCCAGCTCACCTGCCACGGCAACGGCGCCCAGCCGACGTACCCGCCACCCTCGTGCCAGGCCACCCAGGCCGGACCCCACTCGGTGCCGGGGACCCAGACCCAGCCGTAGGCCCCGTCGTTGTGCCAGCGGCCATAGTGATAGACCGCCCACCCGAACTCCTCGTCCGAAGCCCAGGTCCAGCCGTAGTCGGTCAGCACCCAGTGCCCGAGCTGGTACGGTCGCCAGTCGGCCGGCATGTTGTCCGGCGACCAGACCCAGCCCGGCCCCGACACGTAGACCCAGTCTCCATACGGGGACAGGTCCGGGTAGAAAGGCTGGTCCTGCGCGCCCGGCGGCGGCGCGGGGGCCGCCGGCGGCGGGCTGTAGACCCGCTGATAGGTCCCGCTGACGCAGGCGATCGCCCCGACGCAACAGATCAGGATCGCACCCACACCGATCATTCGATTTCTCATTTTGTCGTCCCCCCGAACGCGGTCCCCCGACCCAATGGGCGTCGCTCGACATGCAAGCGGCGGCCTCACCGAATATAGGCGTCGAGGGCGCTCGAGGCATGCCCTCGGCGCGACGGCTTTCTGACGATCGGTGGAATCGGCGGAGAAGGAGGGGGCGATTTCAGGAATGAAGTCACGGCGCGCGGCGCCGCCGGGCGCCGCGCGCCGTGCAATGGGTGATGCGGCGACTCAGTGCTTCTTCAGATCCGCGAGCGCCGCGAGCACTTCCTCGCTGTGCCCCTCGGGATTGACGCCGGTGTAGATCTTGGCGATCTTTCCCTGCGGATCGATGATGAACGTATTGCGCGCCGAGAGCTTCGTGCCCTTGTAATCCATCACCGAGCCGTAGTCGGCGGTCACTTTCGCGTCGGGATCCGAGAGCAGCGTGAAGTTCAGGCCTTCCTTGGCGCAGAAGTCCTTGTGCGAATCGGCGCTGTCGACGCTAACCCCGAGGATCACGGCGCCCGCCTGCTCGTATTTCGCCAGGTCGCGCTGGAAGTTGTGCGCCTCGACGGTGCAGCCGCTGGTGAAATCCTTGGGATAGAAATAGAGCACGACCCACTTGCCGCGATAGTCCTTCAGGCTCGCGGGCTTGCCTGCGTTGGTCGTGAGGCTGAAGTCGGGGGCGGCGGCGCCGACCGCCGGCTGGGTCGTGGCGGCGCTGTGCGCCGGGTGCGCCGTCAGGGCGAGAGCGCCGGCCATGATCAGAGCGAACGACAGCGGTTTCATGTTCATCGAAGTGTCGTCTCCTTGGGATTCGGGCCGGGCGATTCTAGCAGCGTGCCCCGCCGATCACAATCGGGCGGCAATTGTTGCTTGCCGTCCGTTCCGGCTCGCGGTATTGTCCGGGCCAGAGCTTCGGGAGATCTCCATGCGGTCAATCTTATGCACTGTGACTTTTGTCACAATGGCCGGAGTCGCGCTTCTCGCGACCGTCGGCGACAGCGGGGCGGTCGAGCCGGGCGTCGACATCGCGGCGCCGAGAGTGGCCATCACGTCCGCCAACGGAACGACCCTTCGCTTCGAGCCTTCGATCGTCCTGGTCGAGCAGGGCGACTACGTGCGCTGGACCTGGACCACCGGATTGCACACCACCACCAGCGGCTCGCCGTGCGTCGCCAACATGCTCTGGAACTCGAACCTCAACAGCACGACCACCCAGTTCACGCGTCAGTTCCTCGAGGCGCCGGGCACGCTCCCCTTCTTCTGCTCGCCGCATTGCGGCCTGGGGATGACCGGACAGATCGCGGTCACGAGCCCGATCCAGCTCGCGACTGTCGACTCGTCGGGAGCGACGCTCCTGTCCTGGACCGGCGGAGGAGGATCGTACCGGATCTTCCGGAGCAACTCGCCGCTGTTCGGCGCGGGCACGACGGTGCTCAGCCCCGGCACCGGAACGTCGCAGACGTCGTTCCTCGACTCGACCGGCGCTCCTCCCGCGGTCGACAAGGCGATCTTCTATCTCGTGATGAACCAGTTCTGAGCGACCCCCGGGCGCGCCGGGCGCCACCCGGTCCGCGACGGCCGCGAACGTGACGCCGCCTTCGAGGCGTTCGATCGCCCGCCCTCCCCGCGTCTGGCCGGCGATCCTCGCCCTGCCGGCGCTCTTCGTCCTGGCGGCGTTCCTCGTCCTGGCGGCGCCCGCCCGGGCGGGGACGGTCACCTCCAACCCGGTGCCGCTTCAGGATGGCTCGTGTCCGGGGATCGCCGCGTCCGACGGATCGACGGCGCACGCCCTTTATGAGTACCAGATCACGCAGACCGGCGCGATCCAGGGCATCAAGCTCCTGTATGCGGACGTGCAGCCGCCCGATCGACGGACGGCTTTCCTGGCGCAGACCCAGGCCTGCCTCGGCGGCTGGCGGTTCCGGCCGGCGACGGTGGACGGAACCCCGGCGGCCACGCTGATGAAGGCCGCGTTTCACCGTCTTCCGCCCGCGCCCCGGAACGGCCCCGAGGTCCTGCTCCCCGGTGGGCATGTCGTGTCGCTAACGCTCCTCGACCAGATCCGCGCCGCCACGCTCAAGTTCACCGAGACCCTGCTGACCGGACGGGGATATCTCGAGGCGCGCGGCAAGGGCTGGTTCCTGCGCACCGACCTGCCGAAGTCCGCGCTCGACGACCTGCAGAGGACTCTGGATTTCGCGAAGGAGGCCTTCACCGACGCGTTCCCCGGGGGGACCGAGCCGGCGGCCTCCCAGGACGTGACCATCATCCTGTTCAAGGACCAGGAGAAATACCAGCAGCTGGCGGCGTTCGACAACCTCGTCCCCGAACGGTCGCCGGTCGCCGGCCACTACAACCCTCAGGTGCGGATCATCTACGCCGCGCAGGGGAATCAGCCGATGCCGATCTTCGCGCGCGTCATCGCGCACGAGGCGACGCACCACTTCGCGCAGCTGCGTCTGGCCAGGCCGAACGAATACCTGCCGCGCTGGCTGAACGAGGGGACGGCGATGTTCGTCGAATCGATCAAGATGGCCAAGCCGGGAAAAGTGCGGCTCGACGCCCTCGATCGGGGCGATGTCACGCAGCCGGCCGCGTTGATCACCCGGGACGGCACCGCATCGGGCGCCTGGATGTGGCGCAAGACCGTCGAGAACGCGCTTCCGCTGCTGGCCGAGAATCTGGGCGACTACGACATCGGAGCCCTCGTGGATGGCCGGCTCGATCAGTACTTTTTCGACAATTCGATGCAGGTCCAGTACGCCGTGTCGTGGCTCCTGGTGCACACGCTGCTCACGGGGGAAGCGGGGCGCTACCGGGAGGCGTTTCGCGCCTGGGCGGCCGGCGCCGGCGCGACGCGCGACGCGACGACCCTCGGCGCGGCGCTCGGGATCCCGATGCCGGATCTGCATCGGGCGATGGAAAAGCACCTCAAGGAGATTCAGTAGACGGGGTCAGTTCGCGAGCACGCCGACCTGACGCAACAGATCGACCACGGCCGACTGGATGTCCTCGAGCTTGGCCGGCTTCTCGATGCAGGGACGATTTCCGAGCGCGGAATACTCCGTGGTCGAGAGGATGTCGAGGTAGCCGGTCGTGAAGATGAACCGCCGGCCGGAGCCCGGCCGCACGTTCTCGCTGCCGGCCCAGAACTCGAAGCCGCTCACGTTGGGCATCTTGATGTCCGAGATGATGACCGAGTAGGCCTGGCGGCGCAGGGCTTCGAGACCCTGCGCTCCGTCGCCCGCGACGTCGACCAGGAACCCGATGTCCCCCAGCACCTGCGAGTAGAGATCACGGATGGTCTCGTCGTCGTCGACGACCAGGATTCGGGCGGGGGGCTGGACCTCGTCCGGCGGGTGGCTTTCGTCCGCGGGCTGCGGCCTCTCTATCGTCATCGTGGCCCACCATACGGGAGACGCTCTCGGGCGCACTCCCGAACCTCCCCGCCAAGTTATGTTCTCGTCACCGCCGCGTCAACCGTGGAGCGGTCATTCTGTCGACCCGGAGCCGAACGGGGATCAGGGACAGACGGCCGGCGGCGCCGCGTAGCTGTCGAGGAACGTGTACCAGCCGTTCACGGACGACGATGGCGTCTCGCGGGCGAACCAGGGGAGGAACACGAGATCCTCCGGATGGTAGGTCGTTCCGTTGAGAGGCGCGTCGAACGCGATACCGGTCACCGGGTCGCCGACCTCCAGGTTGAACTGGCAGTTCACCGCCTGCCCGCCTTTCCAGCCCGGCGTGGGATTGACGCCGAACGGATCGTCGAGCCACTCGGCCAGCTCGTGGCTCATCGCGTGGACGTCCTCGATCGGCACGTTGAACACCCCGGCGTCGTTGTAGGAAGCAAAGGCGTACGTCTGCCCGCCCGACCTCACGCTGTGGTAGCCAAGGACGCAGCACTGGCCACCCTGGGTCAGGAAGGTGTTGTAGGCGACGAACAGCGGCAGGCTGGTCGGCGGGATCGCCAGCCGATCGATCATCCGCCTGAGGACCAGGTCGAAGTAGAGATAGCTCACCTTCCCGATGCGGGAGCAGGGGCCGGCGACGGTCGAGCCGAGGAACTTCGGGATCAGGACCGTCTGCGTCGGCGCCACCGTGGGCGACAGCAGGACGTGATAATCGGGCGCGACCGTGGATACGTCGGACCAGAAGTTGGCGCGCTGGAAGGCGTCGATGTATTGCGTCGTGCCGACGTCGGTCCCCCCCGGCAGGAACGGGTAAGGCTGGAACAGCGGCGAGTCGAGAGCCAGCGTCGTGGCGCTCATCGTGTCGCCGCACACCGGGTTGCTCGCCGACAGCGTCGTCAGCGGCCCATAGAAGATCAGCTTGAGCGGCACGATCACCACGGGGATCGTCGTGGTTGCGGAGCCGAGCGCCGGGTCGGTGCCCACCATGGTGTAGGCGAAAGTCCGTGTTTGGTGGGTGAAGCTCCCGCTCCAGAGCGGCACGTTGGGGTTCGCGGCCGTCTCCGCGAGCGCCGCGCTCTGCGCCACCTCGGAGGTCGCCAGGTAGTACGGCGTCCCATCGCCCCAGAGGAAGCGCGGCGACTCCTGGATCGGCGTCGTGGTGGCGCGGCCAGACGCCGCCTCGATCGCCCCCGACCCGGTCAGCGACAGCGCCACGCCAAGACAACCGGCCGCCAGCCTTCCGCTCAGACTCGTCATCGTCCCCCTCCAGCGCGCGGGCCGACCCGCCGCGCGAAAAACCTCACGCCTCGGTGCGGGCCAGGCGCGAAGCCGCCGCGGCCACCGACCGTGAAACATGAGCTCGTCCTTGATGGTGAACCGCCGAGAATGTGCCGCGATCACCTTGAATTGTCAAGAAGATAGGGCGGATCCTGGCAGCTGCCCGGGTACGGGTTCCGCGCCATCATGGTGGACGATGGCGGGGCAGGACGGTTCGGCCTGAGCGTGACCGGCCCGTCCGGCTCGGCGATACCCGATCTGAGCTTCGCTCCGGGCGCCCTGAAGCGCGGCGCCGTTCGCGTGAGGTAGGGGCCGAGGGCGTCTTCTAGCCGGGCTGCTTGAGGAATCCGCGGATCGCCTCGCGCACCTGGTCCATGTCGACCGTGTGGTCCGCCTGCTTGTGGAGGACGGCTCCATCGGCGGAGCGCACCACCAGCCCGTGGTTCTTGAATCCCAGCTCCTTGATCGCCTTGCGTGACGCGTCGGTGGTCGCGTCCAGGTTCTGCGCTTTCACTTTCCCGGGGAACTCCTTCTCGAGCCCGCTCACGGCGGGCTTCAACTCGGCGCAGACCATTCAGCCGGGAAGGAAGTAGTAGGTCACCTGGAGCGGCGTCTTGGGGGACGGACCGGCCGAATCGGCGGCGGACCACGAGGTCAGGGCCGCGCCGAGCACGAGCAGCGCCGGCAGGACGAGAAGAATCGGCAGGACGCGCCGCGCCGCCGGGACGCGCGTCGGGGACGGAACAGGTCTTGCGGGTCGGTTCATCGGCTCACCTCCCGAGAGGACGTCCACTATACCGCGGGCGGGAGCCGGTCGGGAGCCGGGCGGCAGCCAATTGGCGCCCGGGGGCGCCGCGCCGCGCCGCGCCGGGCCGGGCCGCGGCGTCACGGCGCATCACATGAAGTTCGGCGTGTGCAGGCGCGAGATCCGATCCGCCTGCTCGGGGCTGAAGCCGGCGTGCTCGAGGCGCTTCATCCGGCTCGCGTGCATGGTCTCGAGCAGCTCGCGGAAGCGCTCATGGCCGCGCGCCACCGCGCGCGGAGCGGCCTCGCCGGCGGCGAGGATCGTCAGCGCGTCCTGCACCGGCGCCGGGACGCCGCCGACGTCGTGCAGCGCCGCGGCGCGCCGCCGGACCGCGTCCTCGAGCCGGTCGAACAGCGTCGGGTCGGTCGCGAGCCCGTGACGGACGTGCGCCAGGCCGAAGTGGACGTGACGCGACTCGTCCTGCCGCGCGCGCCGCACCAGCTCGGCGGTCGCGTCGTCCGGCGCGTGCCGCTCGATGAAGGCCAGGAGATCGAGGAAGGTCCCCTCGCCCAGCACCGACAGCAGGAACGCCGCCTCGGTGAAATCGTCGATCGTCAGCAGCGACAGCAGCGACCGCGCCGTGGCCGACGCCGACACCCCCAGCCCGCCGCGGCAGAGCCGCGCCCGCCGCAGGAAGACGTCGATGTGCCGCGCCTCGTCGGCGAGCTGCGACGCCAGGAACATGGCCGTCTCGACGTAGACCGGATGGACGCGCGCCACGAACCGGGACGGAAGGTAGAGCGCCGAGAGCTCGTTCTCGGCCAGGAAGGTCATCACCTGTCCGAGCGCGGCGTCGAGGGCGGGCGGCAGCTCGCGCACCCGATCCCAGGGGACGTCGCGCGTCGCGTCCCATTGCGCCCCGGCGGCCTGCTCGTACAGACGTCCGACCTCGGGGGGCGCGACGTGATCGCGATCGTTGAGCGTGAAGGGATAGCTCGGGCGTCCCGGCTCGAGGCGGGCGCCGCGCGGCGCGAAGCCGCTCGCCGGGTCGGCGTGCGCCGGCAGCGGAGACGACTCGGTGACGGTCGGAACCGAGAAGCGGCCGCGGGCGATCAGGTGCCGGTCGCCGCCGTCGATCGTCTCGACCCCGACGTAGTCGTGGCGCTCGGACCGGCACCAGGACGGCAGGTCCTGCCGCAGCCCGGGCGCACGCGACAGGATCGCCAAAAGACCGCCGGGCTGCAGGGCGTCGAGGGCCGGGCGGACCAGCGCCAGGAGCCCGCCGCCGAGCGGCAGCTCCCCGCCGTCGATCGCGATCGCCGCGATCGGGTCGCCCATGCGCTACTCGCGGCCCTGGTCCGTCAGGGCGTCGGTCAGGCTGCGGTATCCCTCTTCGCGCGGCGGCATCCACTCGCGCAGCCCTTCCAGCTCGAGAAGCCGCCGGTGCCGCGCGTTCTCCCACCGCATGGCGAAGAGCGCGCGGCGGAACGCCTCCGATTTCGCCGCCGGAAGTCCGGGCCGGCCGTCGAACATGCAATGATCGAAACCGGGCGTCGTCCAGAGCACCTCGACGCGGCCCGCGTCGACGCGCGCGGCGGCCTGCTCGGCGACCCAGATCAGGTCGCCGATCGTCCCCGCCTCCGCCGCCCCCTCCCGGAGCGCCTTCAGCACCTCCAGCTCGCTCGTGCCGGTGTCGCCATGCTTGCCGAGATCGGTGTCGAACGGGACGATCGTGACGCGGGAGAGGTCGACGCCTTCCTGCTTCAGGAAGTGGAGCGGCAGGATGCGCGCCTGGGTCGAGTCGCGGCTGCCGACGGCGAGCCTCTTCCCCTCCAGGTCCTTGAGAGACCGG
>DASRAN010000093.1:0-28520 GCA_035638115.1 Patescibacteria group bacterium
CGATCCCGCCCGGGGTCGACGATGGATCACGCGTCCGCGTTTCGGGGCGCGGACGCGCCGGACGGAATGGAGGCGGTCCGGGGGATCTTTTCATCATCACGCGCGTCGCGCCGCATCCGTTCTTCCGTCGAATCGGTGATAATATCCACTGCACCGTGCCGATTACGGTGTCCGAAGCCGCGCTGGGCACCCGCATCGAGGTTCCGACGATCGACGGTCGCGCCCGGATTCGCATCCCGCCGGGCACGGAGACGGGCCAGAAATTCCGTCTGCGCGGCAAGGGCTCTCCCTCTCTGCGTGGAACCGTCCGCGGAGACCAGTACGTCGAGACCCGGATCGTGACGCCGGCCGGCCGGACCGATCGCATCCGGCGGCTGCTCGAGGAACTGGGCGGCCTGGAGCCGGGAGAAGAGCTCAGACGCGCCCTGTTCGCGTGACCCGGAGGCGGGATCGGATGCGCAAGCGCAAGGACTCGGCGTTTTACATGATTTCAGTGGTCGCGCGGCAGTTCGAGATCCATCCGCAGACCCTGAGGCTTTACGAGCGCGAAGGGTTGCTCCGGCCGTCGCGCACCGAGGGCAACACCCGTCTCTATTCCGACGGCGACCTTGAGACGCTGTCGTTCATCCTCAGCCTGACCCGCGATCTCGGTGTCAACCTCGCGGGGGTCGAAATCATCCTCAACATGCGCCGGAAGATGGAGACCATGCAGATGGAGATGGATCGCTTCATCAAAGCCCTGCGGGAGGAGATCGCCCGCCGACAGGCCGCTCCTGGAACGCCGGCGTCGCAGGCGCTCGTCCGGGTCAGCGTCCCGAATCGCGTCAACAAGGTCAGGAAGGGGTGAACCTTTGGACCAGGAGAAAGCGATTCGCAAGTCCTCGTCGGGTGGGTCTTCGGAAACCCTCAAGAAGTACCTTCAGGAGATCTCCCGGCTGCCACGCATCACCGCCGACGAGGAGAAGGTCCTCGGAGACCGGATCCAGGGCGGCGACCGCGCGGCGCTCCGGAAGCTGGTGGAGGCGAACCTCCGCTTCGTCGTCAGCTTCGCCAAGCGATACCGCAACTGCGGGCTGTCGTTCCTCGATCTCATCAACGAAGGAAACATCGGCCTGATCGAGGCCGCCAAACGGTTCAACCCGAAGAAGAACGTCAAATTCATCACCTACGCGGTCTGGTGGGTGCGTCAGGCGATCATCCACGCCCTGTCCGATCAGAGCGGCGCGTTCCGGCTGCCGCAAAAACAGGCGAACCTCCTGTATCGCATCGGCAAGACCATCTCGCAGCTGACGCTCGAGCTGGAGCGCGCCCCCTCCCCCGACGAGATCGCACGCAAGATGGAGATCCCGGTGGAGGAAGTGGTGAGCCTGCTCCAGGTGGCCGACGAGAACGTGTCGCTGTCGACGGTCATCGACGAGGAGCATGAGTTCCATCTGTCGGACAAGCTCGAGCAGGATCTGATCCCGTCGGCCGACGCCGAGCTGATGCGGGCCTCGCTGAAGGATCATCTGTATTCCTGCCTCGGCGACCTCGATCCGAAGGAGCAGAAGGTCCTGCGCCTGCGGTTCGGACTCGACGAAGGGGAGCCGCGGACGCTCAAGGAGATCGGCGAGATGATGGGGTTGTCGCGCGAGCGCATCCGCCAGATCGAGGCGCAGGCGCTGGAGAAGCTGCATCGCTCGCAGAAATGCCAGCAGCTGCAGGGCTATCTCAACTGAGCGGGGGAGCGAAGGGTCATGAGCCAGGGCGTGACGGACGCCTGCGAGCGGTGCGGCGGGACCGGGTTTCTGATCCTCGAGCGTGAGGGGACGAGCCTGGCGCGCGTCTGCGACTGCCGCCGCCGTCCCTCCGCCGGACTGCCCACCCTCCTGGAAGGGGCCCGCGTTCCGGGCCGGTATGCCGAGTGCGAGTTCGACAACTTCGACTCCTACGGCGATCACCTCGTATCGCTCGCCAACGCCAAGACCGTCGCCAGACGCTACACGGACGAGTATCCCCTGAGCGACCGGGGTCTGCTGTTCATGGGCCCGCCGGGGGTCGGGAAGACGCACCTGGCGGTCGCCATCCTCAGGCGCCTCCTTCTCGAGAAAAGCGTCGGCTGCCTGTTCTTCGACGTCCAGGATCTCCTGCGCCAGCTCCAGGCCACGTTCGACCGGCAGTCCGGGATGAGCCAGCTCGACCTGCTGCAGCCGGTCCTGGCCACCGAGCTCGTGGTCCTGGACGATCTCGGCGGGCGCCAGTATTCACCCTGGGTGGAGGAAACCCTGGCCCACATCGTCACGACGCGGTACAACGAGCGCCGCGCGACGATCGTCACCACGAACTACCTCGACGTGACGCGCGATCCGCGCACACCCAACCTCGAGAGCCGCATCGGCGCCCGGGTGCGCTCCCGCCTGCACGAGATGTGTCAGCTGGTCCCGGTCGAGGCGGCCGACTACCGCAGTCACGTGAAGAGCGCCGATCTGCAGCGGTTGCCCGACCGGATCGGGCGCGCCAAGGAGCACGCATGAGCCGCGACGCGATCCTGGTGGCCGGGGCGCGGACCCCGATGGCCGTCTACAACACCTTCTTCCGCGACCTGACCGAGACCGAGCTGGGCGCCCTCGCCGCCAAGGAGGCGCTCCGCCGCTCGCGCGTCCCGCCGTCGCGCGTCGACCAGGTCGTGTTCGGCAACGCGATGCAGACCAGCGCCAACGCGCTCTATGGCGCACGCCACGTCACGCTCAAGGCGGGTCTCCCGGAGACCGTGCCGGGGCTGACGGTGAACCGGCTGTGCGGCTCCGGTCTGCAGTCGATCGCCACCGCGGCCGGTCTGATCCGCCTCGAGGAAGCGGAGGTCGTCCTCGCCGGCGGCATGGAGAACATGACGCAGGCCCCGCACGTCGTGCGCGGACTGCGCTCGGGCATCAAGATGGGGGACGCCCGGATGGAGGACGCCTTGGTCGCCGGCCTGCTCGACATGCAGTGCGGATTCTCGATGAGCCAGACGGCCGAGAACCTCGCGGAGGAGCGCGGCATCACGCGCGAGCAGGCGGACCTGTTTGCGCTCCGAAGCCAGCAGCTCGCCGAGGCCGCGGCACGCGCCGGGAAGTTCAAGGACGAAATCGTGCCGGTCACCGTGCGCGACCGGGGCCGGGAGCTCGTGGTCAGCGAGGACAACCATCGCCGCCCGGAGACCACCATCGAGGCGCTGGCCAAGCTGCCGGCGGCGTTCGGCGGCAAGGGGTACGTCACGGCGGGGAACGCCTCGGGCATCGTCGACGGCGGCGCGGCCGTGGTCCTCGCGACGCCGCGGGTCGCCGGCGGTCTCGGCGTCCGCCCGCTCGGCCGCCTGGTGAGCGCCGCGGTGGTCGGCGTGCCGCCGCGCATCATGGGGATCGGCCCGGTGCCCGCGATTCGCGCCGCACTCGAGCGCGCCGGGCTGTCCCTCGGGGAGATCGATCTGTTCGAAATCAACGAGGCGTTCGCGGCGCAGTACCTGGCGTGCGAGAAGGAGCTGGGTCTGGATCGCGACAGGGTGAACGTCAACGGGGGAGCCATCGCGCTCGGGCACCCGCTCGGCGCTACGGGCACCCGCCTGGTCCTGACGCTCCTTCTGGAGCTCGGACGCCGCGGCGGGAGGTATGGAGTGGCCAGCGCCTGCATCGGTGGTGGTCAGGGGATCGCCCTGGTCGTCGAGGCGACGGCGCAGGGCGCGGCATGAGACGACCGGTCGTCGGACGGAATCAAGGAGGCGCGTGATGGAGATTCGCAAGGTGGCGGTCGTCGGCTGCGGACTGATGGGTTCGGGCATCGCCCAGGTGTCGGCCCAGGCCGGCCTGACGACCACGGTGCTCGAGGCGACGCCCGCCCTGTTGGAAGCCGGGATGGGCCGTATCCGGAAGTTCCTCGACGGCGGGGTGGCACGGGGCAAGGTGAAGCCGGAGGACCGGGACGCCACGCTGCAGAGGCTGTCCGGAGGAACGGACCCGGCCGCCTGCCGCGATGCCGACCTCGTGATCGAGGCGGTCACCGAGGACCTCAAGGTCAAGCGCGAGACCTACGGGCGGATCGAGCCGCACCTCCGCGCCGAGACGATCCTGGCCAGCAACACCTCCTCCCTCTCGATCACCGAGATGGCGGCGATGACCACGCGCCCCGGCCGGTTCGTGGGACTGCACTTCTTCAACCCGGTCCCGCTGATGAAGCTGGTCGAGGTGGTGCGCACCGTCCAGACCCAGCCCGGCGTCGAGGAAGCGGTGACGGCGTTCGCGCGCGCCATCGGCAAGACGCCGATCCGCACGACCGATCGGACCGGGTTCATCGTCAACCGCCTCCTGGTCCCGTACCTGCTCGACTCCATCCGGGCGGTCGAGGAGGGCGTCGGGTCGATCGTCGACATCGACCAGGGGATGAAGCTCGGGTGTGGCCACCCGATGGGACCGCTGACGCTGAACGACCTGGTCGGCATCGATACGACCTACTTCATCGCCAACATCATGTTCGAGGAGTTCCGCGAGAAGCGGTTCGCGCCGCCGTCCCTGATGAAGCGGATGGTGATGGCCGGCTTCCTCGGGCGCAAGAGCGGCCGCGGTTTCTACGACTACACCGTCGAGCCGCCCCGCCCCAACGACTTCCTGGCGGCGCGATGACCGGCCGTGAGGGGAGGCACTGAGATGACGCCGACGAACGAGCGGGTCCTCTACGAGGTGCGCGACGGGATCGCCCGCCTCACCATCAACCGCCCCGAGAAGCTCAACGCGCTCGACCGGCAGACGATGCGGGAGATCGACGCCGCCGTGGGACGGGCGCGCGAGGACGCCCAGGTCGGCGTCCTCCTGGTCTGCGGCGCCGGGGAGAAGGCCTTCGTGGCCGGCGCCGACATCAACGAGCTGGCGGCCCAGACCCCGGTGGAGGGCGCCGCTTACGCCCGCGCCGGCCAGGCGGTCCTCGGTCGTCTCGAGACCCTCGGCAAGCCGAGCATCGCCGTGATCAAGGGATATGCCCTCGGCGGCGGTCTCGAGCTGGCGCTCGCCTGCACCCTCCGGATCGCCTCCGACACCGCCCGGCTGGGCCAGCCGGAGACCGCTCTGGCGATCATCCCGGGGTACGGAGCGACACAGCGGCTGGCACGGCTCGTCGGCCGGGGCAAGGCGCTGGAGATGATCCTGACCGGCGATCCGATCGACGCGCGGGAAGCGCATCGCGTCGGCCTGGTCAATCGCGTGGTGCCCCTGGCCGAGATCGACCAGGCCGCCGAGACCCTGGCCAAGACGATGATCGGCCGCGGCCCGGTGGCGCTGCGCTACGCCATGCAGGCGGTCCACGAGGGTCTGCAGATGAGCCTCGAGGAGGGTTTGTCGATGGAAGCGGCCCTCTTCGGCCTGACCTGCGCCACCGAGGACATGAAAGAGGGGACCACGGCCTTTCTCGAGAAGCGCAAGCCATCCTTCCGGGGGCGTTAGAGGGCCGTGACCCCGAGACGGCTGCCGATCTGGTCGCTGCATGCCGTCACGGCGACGCGGGTCCTGATCCTGCTCGTCCTGTTCGGCGTGATCGCCTGGACGGCGCTGACCTGGGGTCGGCGCGGGAAGCCGCAGGCGGTCATCACGATGGCGGACGCACCCGCCGTGTCGCCCGAGCAGGGCCCCGTCGTCGACCAATCCGATCGCTTCACGGCGAGCGGCACCAAGGAAGGCCGGCCGGCCTTCGACCTCGCCGCCCACACCGTGACCGGGCTGCAAGGCGAGCGCAAGCTGCTGCAGCACGTCGATCTGACGGTCCACGAGCAGCAGGGCGGCACGGTGCAGGTCCAGAGCCGCGAGGGGCAGTTCGATCCCTCGGAGCGCCGTGCCCAGCTCAACGGAGACGTCGCCATCAAGACCCCCGACGGCCTGTCCCTCGAGACCGCGCGTCTGTTCTACGACAGCGACAAGGAGACGATCTATACCGGCGACCCGATTCATTTCAGCCTGGGGAAGATCGAGGGGACCGGCCAAGGTCTGAACTACGAGGTCAACGAAAGACGCATCAAGATCCCCTCCAAGGTCAACCTCCGGGTGGACCCCGAGGACGGCGGGCCGCCCATCGTGATCACCGCGGGCAGCCTGGCCGCCGGTCTGGCGGAGAACAGCGCCGTGTTCACCGAGCCGGCCACGCTCGAGCGCGGCGCCGACCGGATGACCGCCCGCTACATGCGCCTCGAGATGGACGCGTCGCACAAGAAAGTCACCGCGATCCACGCCTACGGTGACGTCGTGGTGACCACCGCGCCCGACGCGCAGGGCCGCCCGGGCGAGCTGCGCGCCGACAGCCTGAACGCGACCATGGGGACGACAGGCGAGGTCGCCGCGGCCGAGACGTCCGGTGGATGCCAGTTCAAGTCGGGCGTCTACACCTCGACCAGCCGCACCGCCCGGTTCCTTCGCGACGAGGACCGCCTCGAGCTGCGCGGCGATCCCGTCGTCCTCACCGATCGGGAGCGCATCGCGGCGCAGGAGATCGACCTGCACCCGGAGCGCCAGTCGCTCGAAGCCCGCGGCGACGTTCGCACCACGTCGCTCGGTGAGCGCAACGCCTCGATCCCGGGGTTCGGCGGCGGCTCCGCCGTCTCGTTCCAGTCCGACCGGCTGGTGGCCGAGCAGGCCGCGCGCCGCGCAACCTACACCGGCAGCGCGCGCGCCTGGCAGGAGGGGAGCAGCCTGCAGGCCGACGAGATCGTCGTCGACGAGGCGACGCGGCAGCTGCGCGGCGCCGGCAACGTCCTCTCCCGCTTCACCACCAAGAGCACGTCCAAGACCACGCCGGGACGTCCCATCACGTCGACCATCGCCGCCCATCACCTGCTGCTCGACGACGCCGCGAGCACGGCTCACTACGAGGGCGAGACGCGGCTGTCCCGCCCGGACGCCACGCTGACCTCCGATTCGATGGACGTCATCCTGAAGGACACGGGCCGGCGGCGTGAGCTGGATCGGATCCTGGCGCACGGCTCGGTCTCGGCGCGGCACGAGGGGACCTTCGCCACGGCGAGCGAAGCGGAGTACCACAGCGACCAGCAAATCATGATCCTGCGGGATGATCAGGGGCTGGCGGAGGTGATCGACGGGGCCACCAAGCGATCCATGCGCGGCCGCGAGCTCACCTACGACCTCAACAGCGACCGCGTCCTGACCGAAACGGGCGAGGGGGGGCGCGCCTGGATCACGCTCACCCCGGATGGGAAGGAAGGACCACACGTTGAACCACCGACTCCGCATTGAAGGGCTGTCCAAGAGCTACCGGAGGCGCCAGGTGATTCGGGACATCTCGCTGGACGTGTCCGGCGGGGAGGTCGTCGGGCTGCTCGGGCCCAACGGCGCCGGCAAGACGACCACCTTCTACTGCGTGGTCGGGCTGATCCGGCCCGATACCGGCCGCGTCCTCCTCGATGACCACGACGTCTCGCGGCTGCCGATGTACCTCCGGGCCCGGAGCGGCATCAGCTACCTGCCGCAGGAGCCGTCGATCTTCCGCAAGATGACGGTCGAGGAGAACATCGTCGCGATTCTGGAGACGCTCGACATGAGCGGGGAGCGGATCAGGGCGCGGACCGCGGAGGTGCTGGACGAGCTCAAGATCAGCCACCTGGCCCGGAGCCGCGCCTACAACCTGTCCGGGGGCGAACGCCGGCGCGCCGAGATCGCCAGGGCCCTGGCGATCTCCCCCACCTTCATCCTGCTCGACGAGCCTTTCTCGGGAATCGATCCGATTGCGGTTGCAGATATCCAGAAAATCATCTATCAATTGAAGGCGAAGGGGATCGGACTGCTGATGACGGACCACAACGTCCAGGAAACCCTTCGGATCACCGACCGGGCCTACATCATCGCCGAGGGTCGGATCTTCCGGAAAGGGACTCCGGACGAGCTCGCGGCCGACCCGAAGGTGCGGGAAGTGTACCTGGGAGAGAATTTCCGGCTTCTCGAACGCGCGGCGGAGCCGCCGGCCGGCGTCGCGGGTGAGCGATAATCGCACGGCATCGGGTCGGCGCCTCTGAGCCGGCCGGGACTCGAGGGACATGGCGCTCGAACAGAAACTGAACCTTCGGCTCTCGCAGCGTCTGATCATGACGCCGTCGCTGCAGCAGGCGATCAAGCTGCTGCAGATGACCAAGCTGGAGCTGCAGGAGGAGGTCACCCAGGAGCTCACCGAGAACCCGATGCTCGAGGAGGTCCAGGAGCCGAGCCCCGAGGGTGAGCGCGCCGAGGGCGACGAGGCGCCGGCGGAGACCGCCGAAGCCGAGGTCGCCGCCCCCGAGCCAGCCTCCGAGGTGGTGGCGCCCGCGGAAGCCGCGCCCGAGGCGCCCGCCGAGCCCGAGCGCGAAGCCGACTCCTTCGACGAGATCGATTACGAGGCCTATTTCCAGGACTACATGGACCTGAGCTACACACCGCAGGCGCCGCGCGAGGAGATCGAGACGCGGCCGCTCGACGCGGTGCTCAGCCGCCCGCAGGGCCTCCCCGAGCACCTGCTCTGGCAGCTGGAGATGTCGCCCCTTCCGGCGCGGCAGAAGGAGATCGCCCAGGCCATCATCGGCAACCTGGACGAGTCGGGATACCTGCGCGCCTCGTCCGAGGAGCTCGCCTCGATGGGGCCGTACACCCAGGAGGAGGTCGAGCTCGTCCTCCACCTGGTGCAGGAATTCGACCCGCCCGGGGTCGGGGCGCGCGACGTGCGCGAGTGCCTGCTCCTGCAGATCGCCTTTCACGACATGGAGGGGACCCCGGTCGAGACCATCGTCCGGGATCACTTCGAGTTCCTCGAGCACCGCAAGTTCCGCGACCTGGCGCAGGTCCTGGGCTGCACGCTCGACGAGGTGATGTCGTACGTCGAGACGATCCGGCATCTCGACCCGAAGCCGGGCAAGAAGCACAACACCGGCGACAATCACTACGTAACGCCCGACGTCTACGTCCTGAAGATCGACAAGGGATACACCATCGTCCTCAACGAGGAAGGTCTGCCGCGCCTGCGGATCAGCCCGTTCTACCGGCGGCTCATCGATCGCAACAACCCGGAGGCCACGCGCGAGACGCGCGAGTACGCGCGCGAGAAGTTCCGCTCCGCCTTCCGGCTGATCAAGAGCCTCGAGGAGCGCCAGCGGACCATCTACAAGGTCGCCAAGAGCATCGTCAAGCACCAGGAGGGGTTCCTGGACTTCGGCTACGAGCATATGCGCCCGCTCATCCTGCGGGACGTGGCGGACGACATCGGCATGCACGAGTCGACCGTCAGCCGGGTGGTGAATCACAAGTACATGCACACGCCGCGCGGCCTCTTCGAGATGCGTTTTTTCTTCCATTCCGGGATCTCGAGCGACGGCGGCCAGGACGTGTCGTCCTTGACGGTGAAGGAGCGCATCAAGAAGGCGGTCGCCGAGGAGGACGCCGCGCATCCGCTCTCGGACGCCGCGCTGGTGCAGTTCCTCGGCCGCGAAGGCCTGCGGATCGCGCGGCGGACCGTGGCGAAATATCGCGAAGAGCTGCGCATTCCATCCTCGAACGAGCGGCGGCAGGGCTTCCGCTGAGATCCGACCCCCAGGAGGCACACGCGACATGACCATCTTGTTCACCGGGCGCAAGGCCCACCTCACCGCGCCGCTGAAGGAGTTCGCCGAGTCGAAGCTGGGGAAACTGGAGAAGCTCCTCGGTGATAGGATCGAAGCGCACGTGATCCTGAAGCGCGAGAAGCACCGGCAGGTCGCCGAGGTCGTGGTCAAGGCCCGCAGCCGGACGCTCACGGCGAAGGCGGAGGCCGGGGAGTTCACCGACGCGGTTTCGGCCTGCGCCGAGAGGCTCCTGGCCCAGGCCCGCAAGCACGCCGACCGGATGACGTCGCTCCGCAAGGGGCGCGGTCTGAGGAAGCCGGCGTGGTCCCGGGCCCTCGACGGGCAGGCGCTTCCGGAGCCGGCTCCCGCGGACGGCATGCCGGAGCTGGTGCGCATGGGCCGGATGGCGGTGCGGCCGATGTCGGTGCGCGAGGCGTTGCTGCGGGCGGTCGACGCCGATCGCCCCGTGCTGGTGTTCCGTGACGTGGCGTCGCAACAGGTCGCCGTGCTCTTTCGGCGCGCGGACGGCCAGTACGGTCTGGTGGAGACGGAGGTCTAGTGGCTGTCGAGTTCACGCTCAGCCGCGAGCAGGAGATGACCCGCGAGTCGGTGCGCGAGTTCGCGCAGTCGGTTCTCAGGCCGCGCGCCGCCGCGTACGACCGTTCGCGTGAATTCCCCCGCGACAACTGGAAGGACTGCGCCGCGATGGGGCTGGCCGGAATGATGGTGCCGGAGGAGCACGGCGGCGCCGGATTCGACTGCATCTCCTACGTCATCGCGATCGAGGAGGTGGCGCGCGCCTGCGCCTCCACCTCGGTCATCCTGTCGGTCAACAACTCGCTGTTCTGCGGTCCCGTCCTCCGGTTCGGGACCGACGAGCAAAAGAAGAAGTACCTGGGGCCGCACGCCCGCGGCGAGAAGCTGGGCGCCTACTGCCTCACGGAACCCGGCTCGGGCTCGGACTCCGCCGCGCTGCGGACCCGCGCGGTGCGCAAGGGCGACGCGTATGTCCTGAGCGGCACCAAGGTGTTCGTGACCAACGGCGAGGCCGCCGACGCCTTCCTGGTCTACGCCACGCTCGACCCGGCCCTGAAGCACAAGGGGATCGCCGCGTTCATCGTGGAGCGCGGGTACCCCGGGTTCCGCCAGGGCAAGCCGGAGCGTAAGCTCGGGATTACCTGCTCGGGCTCGGTGGAGATCGTGCTCGAGGACTGCGTGGTGCCGGCCGCCAATCGCCTCGGCGCCGAGGGTGAAGGGTTCAAGATCGCCATGGCGACGCTCGACGGGGGGCGGATCGGCATCGCCGCACAGGCGCTCGGCATCGGCCAGGCCTGCCTCGACGAGGCCATCGCCTACAGCCGCACGCGCGAGGCGTTTGGAAAACCGATCGCCGAGCTCCAGGCCATCCAGTGGAAGCTGGCCGATATGGCCACCCAGCTCGAGGCGGCGCGGCTGCTGGTCTACCGGGCCGGCTGGGCGCGCGATCACCAGGAGCGCTACTCGCTCGAGGCCTCCATGGCCAAGCTGTTCGCCTCCGAGGTCTGCAACCGCGCCGCCAAGGAGGCCCTGCAGATTCACGGCGGCTACGGCTACATCAACGAGTACACCGTCGAGCGTCTGTACCGCGACGCGAAGATCACCGAGATCTACGAAGGGACCTCGGAGATCCAGCGTCTGGTCATCGCCAAGGAAGTGCTCAAGGGCCAGGTCGCATGACGCGCGACGACGCCAAGACGGCGGTGCGCGCCTCGGCGCGCCGCGACTGGGAGGGGAGGGTGCTCGAGCCGGCCCTCAAGGAGCGGCCCGAGCGGGACGTCGCCTTCACCACCGTCTCCGACCTGCCGATCGATCGCATCTCCACCGCCGAGGATCTCTCCGGACGCGATCCGGCCCGTCAGATCGGCCTGCCGGGCGAGCCGCCCTACACGCGCGGCATCCACCCGTCCATGTACCGCGGGCGGCTCTGGACGATGCGCCAGTTCGCGGGATTCGGCAGCGCCCGCGACACCAACGAGCGCTTCCGCTACCTTCTGGATCACGGTCAGACCGGGCTGTCGACGGCGTTCGACCTGCCGACGCTGATGGGGCGCGACTCCGACGATCCTCTCGCCGACGGCGAGGTGGGTCGCGAGGGCGTCGCCATCGACACGCTGGAGGACATGGAGACGCTGTTCGCCGGCATCCCTCTCGGCCGCGTCTCCACCTCGATGACCATCAACGCCCCAGCGGTCGTCTTCCTGGCCATGTACCTCGCCGTGGCGGAGAAGCAGGGCGTGCCGTTCGAGGCGCTCGAAGGGACGATCCAGAACGACATCCTCAAGGAGTACATCGCGCAGAAGGAGTGGATCTACCCGCCGGTCCCCTCGATGCGGATCATCACCGACATGATCGACTTCTGCACGGCACGCGTGCCGAAGTGGAACACCATCTCGATCAGCGGCTATCACATCCGCGAGGCCGGCTCGACGGCGGTGCAGGAGCTCGCGTTCACGCTGGCGGACGGGCTGGCATACGTCCAGGCGGGTCTCGAGCGCGGACTGGAGGTCGACGCCTTCGCGCCCCGCCTGTCGTTCTTCTTCAACTCGCACATCGATTTCTTCGAGGAGATCGCCAAGCTCCGGGCCGCGCGCCGCATGTGGTGCCGGTTCATGCAGGAGCGCTTCGGGGCCCGCAACCCGCGCTCGTGGATGCTGCGGACGCACGTGCAGACCGCCGGCTGCTCGCTGACGGCGCAGCAGCCCTACAACAACGTCGTGCGGGTGACCGTCCAGGCGCTGGCCGCCGCGCTCGGCGGGACGCAGTCACTGCACACGAACTCGCTCGACGAGACGCTGGCGCTTCCCTCCGAGGAGTCGGTCCGCATCGCCCTCCGGACGCAGCAGATCGTGGCGGAGGAGAGTGGCGTCACCAACACCATCGATCCTCTGGGCGGCTCGTATTTCGTCGAGAGCCTCACCGACCGCATGGAGGAGGCCGCGCACCAGTACATCCGCGCCATCGACGCGATGGGCGGGATGGTGAGCGCGATCGAGCAGGGGTATCCCCAGAAGGAGATCGCCGACGCCGCGTTCCGCTACCAGAGGCAGCTCGACACCGGCGAGAAGACCCTGGTCGGCGTGAACAAGTACACCGAGGGCAACGGCCCGCCACCGCCGCTGCTGCGTATCTCGGACGAGGTCGAGCGGGATCAGCGCGAGCGGCTGCACGCCGTCCGCCGCAGACGGGACGCCGGGCGTCATCGCCGCGCCCTTCAGGATCTCGTGGCCGCGGCGGGCACCCGCGACAACATCGTGCCTCCGGTCCTCGAAGCGGTGCGGGCGTACGCGTCGGTGCAGGAGATCTGCGACGCCCTCCGGCCGGTGTTCGGCTCGTACCGCGAAGGGAAGGTCCCGCTGTGACATCCGCGGCGAAGGTCCGGCTTCTGGTCGGCAAGGTCGGCCTCGACGGCCACGACCGGGGCGCCAAGATCATCGCGCGCGCGCTGCGGGACGCCGGGTTCGAGATCATCTACACCGGGCTGCACCAGACGCCGGAGGTCGTGGTCGCGACGGCGCTCCAGGAGGACGTCGACGGCATCGGCCTGTCGATCCTGTCGGGAGCCCACATGACGCTTTTCCCGAAGCTCCTGGGGCTTCTCAAGGAGAAGGGCGGCTCCGACATCGTCGTGTTCGGCGGAGGCATCATTCCCGACGAGGATTCGCACAAGCTCAAGGACGCGGGCGTGCGCGCGATTTTCACGCCCGGCACGACGACCCAGGAGGTGGTCGACTGGGTCAGGCAGAACGTGGTCCCGCGGCGGCGCTAGCACGCGCCCGCCGCACACCACCGGCTCCGGCGCGGGCGCGTCGCCGGATTCGGTACCGCAGCTCCATCGCGCCCGCGGCGCCTGCGTAACGCGGGGGAGGGCCAGGGGTGAAGACGATCCTGCTCGCTGACGACAGCATCACCATACAGAAGGTGGTGGAACTGACGTTCTCGGATGGCGACTATCGGGTCTTCTGCGTGGCCAACGGCGCTCAGGCGCTGCGCAAGATCCCGGAGATCCGGCCCGACGTCGTGCTCCTCGACGTGGTCATGCCGGAGAAGAACGGGTACGAGGTCTGTGAGGCGCTGCGATCCGATCCGGCCACCGCCTCGATCCCGGTGCTCCTCCTGACCGGCACCTTCGAGCCGTTCGATCGCGCGCGCGCCGAAGCCGCGGGCGCCCGCGGGCACGTCACCAAGCCGTTCGAGTCGCATACCCTGGTCCAGCGCGTGGAGGAGCTCCTGTCCCAGGCCGCGACGCGAGGGCCGAGTCCCGCCGCGCCTGCGGCCTTCGCCCCGCCGGCCGCGGCGCCCTCGATGCAGGCATCCTCCGGCGGCCCTTCCGCTTCGGCCGTCGGCATGAGCACGTCGGCTCCCGAGCCGGCGCCCGTCTTCCCGCCTGCTGCACGGAGCGCCAGCCAGGCAACCGGCCCGCATCCCGCTTTCCCGCCTGCAGAGCCCGACCCGGGGGGCGCCTACCTGGGATTCGCCGACCTGGCGATCGGTGAGGAGGAGACGGTGGTGCGCGACCGCTACGACGAGATGGACGCTCCGGTCACACCGGAGGGGGCCGCGACCGCTCAGGCCGCCGACCAGACCATGGAGGGATTCGTGAGCGGATACGAAATGCCGGCCGAGTCCTCTCAGGACGAGGAGCGCCCCGGCGCCGATTTCCCACCGCGCCGCTCGCAGGGCGCAACGCCCATCGCCCTGTCCAACCCCGCGAGCGAAGCGCCACGGGCGGGAGGGGCGGGGGCCGATCTGGCGCTCTCCGCCGACACCCTCGATCGTCTCGCCGACCTGGTCATCCGCCGGATGTCGGAGCGCGTGGTGCGGGAGATCGCCTGGGAAGTGATCCCCGGCGTCGCCGAGAGCATCGTCCGCCAGCGAATCAAGGAGCTCGAGGAGCGGGAGAGCTGACGCCGGGTCCGCCACCCGGCCCCGGACCCGCTTTGAACTTGCCCCCGACCCGCCCGCGCCGGTAGAGTTCGCCTGCCCGCGGGAGCCCGACGTGAGCGACATCGACAAGGTCTTCGATCCCGGCCGTTTCGAGCGCCGTTGGTACGAGCATTGGACCCGCCTCGGCGTGTTCAAGGCCGACCCCGATCGCGCGCGCCCGCGCTTCGTCATGGTCATCCCGCCCCCCAACATCACCGGCCGCCTGCACATGGGTCACGCCCTCAACAACACGCTCCAGGACATCCTGGCGCGCTGGCGGCGGATGTCGGGCGACGATGTCCTCTGGCTCCCCGGGACGGACCACGCCGGCATCGCCACGCAGATGGTGGTCGATCGCGAGATGGAGAAGCAGGGGACCAGCCGGATGGCGCTGGGGCGCGAGGAGTTCGTGCGCCGGGTCTGGGCCTGGAAGGAAACCTACGGCGGCGCCATCGTCGACCAGCTCAGGACGCTCGGTTGCTCGTGCGACTGGAGCCGCGAGCGCTTCACGCTCGAGCCGGCTCTCTCCGTCGCGGTGCGCGAGGTCTTCGTCCGCCTCTGGGAGGAAGGGCTCATCTACCGGGACCGCTTCATCGTCAACTGGTGCCCCCGCTGCCGCACCGCCATCTCCGACCTCGAGGTGATCCAGCAGCCGGTGCAGGGCCACCTGTACACCATCCTCTACCCGTTCGAGGACGGATCGGGCGGGCTCGAGGTGGCCACCACGCGTCCGGAGACCATGCTGGGCGACACCGGGGTGGCGGTCCATCCAGAGGATCCGCGCTACACGCAGTTCATCGGCCGGCGGGTCCGGCTGCCCCTGGTGGACAGGCTGATCCCGGTGGTCGCCGACACGTTCGTCGATCGCGCCTTCGGCACCGGCGTGGTGAAGGTCACGCCCGCGCACGACGCGAACGACTTCGCCGCCGCGCAGCGGACCGGCCTGCCGATCCTCCTGGTGATGGACGAGGGCGGCCGGATGAACGACGCCGTGCCGGAGCCGTACCGCGGCCTCGACCGCTTCGAGGCGCGCCGCAAGGTGGTCGAGGAACTGACGCGCGCAGGACGGCTGGTGCGCTTGCAGGAGCACCCGCACAACGTCGGACACTGCCAGCGCTGCGGGACGATTGCCGAGCCGTACCTGTCCCTGCAGTGGTTCGTTCGCATCGCGCCGCTGGCGGACGCCGCGACGCTGGCCGTGGCGGACGGACGGGTCCGCTTCACGCCACCCCACTGGGTCAACAGCTACAACGAGTGGATGGGGCGGATTCACGACTGGTGCATCAGCCGCCAGCTCTGGTGGGGGCATCCGATCCCCGCCTGGCACTGCGCCGCCTGCCGGCAGGTGATCGTCGCCCGCGAGACACCGGCGTCGTGCCCCTGCGGCTCGCGCGATCTCCAGCCCGACCCCGACGTCCTCGACACCTGGTTCTCCTCGGCCTTGTGGCCGTTTTCCACCCTCGGCTGGCCGGACAAGACCAGGGACCTCGCGACCTACTATCCGACCAGCACGCTGGTCACCGGGTTCGACATCCTTTTCTTCTGGGTCGCCCGGATGATCATGATGGGACTCCGGTTCATGGGGGAGGCGCCGTTCGGAAAGGTCTACATCACCGGCCTGGTCCGCGACGCGGAAGGCCAGAAGATGTCGAAGACCAAGGGGAACGTGGTCGATCCGATGGACCTGATCGGGCGCCACGGCGCCGACGCCTTGCGCTTCACCATGGCCGCCATGGCCACCCCGGGCTCCGACCTGCCGCTCTCCGAAGAGCGCATGGCCGGCTACCGCGCGTTCGCCACCAAGCTGTGGAACGCGGCGCGCTTCGTCCTCATCAATGCGCCCCAGGCGATCGAGGGGTCGGGACTGCCCGCGCTTCCGGATCGCGACGCGCTCACGCTGCCGGACCGCTGGATCCTCAGCCGGCTCCAGGGCCTCGTCCGCGAGACCACCGAAGCCCTCGAGGCGTTCCGCTTCGACGAGATGGCCGCCGCCCTCTACCGCTTCCTGTGGCACGAGTACTGTGACTGGTATCTCGAGATGAGCAAGCCGGCGCTCGCGCCGGCCGGGCCGCCGGCAGCGGCGGCGGACACGCGCGCGGTGCTCCTCCACGTGCTCGAGAGCGTGCTGCGGCTCCTGCATCCCGTCATGCCGTTCCTGACCGAGGAGATCTGGCAGCGGCTGCCGCACGCCGGCGAGACGATCGCGCTCGCCCCCTGGCCGACGGCAGACGCCTCCCGACTCGACGCCGACGCGGAGCGCGACGTCGACCTGATCATGGAGGTGGTCGGCCGGGTGCGAAACCTGCGCGCCGAGCTCAATCTCGACCCCGCGCAGCGCGTGCCGCTCGTGTTCCACGCCCACGACGCCAAGGCGGCCGCGCTGCTGCGCGCCGAGAGCCGGCTGGTCGTCGCCCTGGCCCGCCTCTCGGGCGTGGAAGAAGCTCCCGGGGGTTCGCCCGCCGCCGGGCCCGCGGCGCGCGCCGTCGTGGCCGGAGTCGAGCTGGCCGTGCCGCTCGCCGGTCTGCTCGATCTCGAGACCGAGACGCGCCGGCTGCGCCGCGAGATCGACAAGCTGGCGCGCGAGCGCGAGGGTCACGCGGCCAAGCTGCGCAATCCCGACTTCCTGGCGCGCGCCAAGCCCGAGATCGTGGACAAGGTCCGCGCCATCGATCGGGAGCTGGGGGAGAAGATCGACCGCCTCGGCCGCACCCTGGGCGGCCTGGAGGGCCGCCCCACGCCTTGAGGCGGCGCCGCGGGTGTGGGACAATCGCGCCGCGATGCTCGACGAGTCCCAGGTCCGCGACGTTGTCCGCCGCGCGCTCGAGGAGGACATCGGCGGCGGGGACCTCACCTCCCGTGCCGTCGTGGACCCGGGCGTCCAGGCGAAGGGTGTCCTCGTCGCGCGCGAGCCGATGGTCGTGTGCGGGCTGGAGATCGCGCGCGAGGCGTTCCGGCAGGCCGATCCCGGGCTGGGGTTCGACGGCGCGATGCGGGACGGCGCCTGGTGCGCGCCGGGCGGCGTGATCGGCACGGTGCACGGCGCGGCGCGGCCGATCCTGGCGGCGGAGCGCACCGTGCTGAATTTCCTGCAGCGTCTGTCGGGGATCGCGACGATGACCCGACGCATGGTGACGCTCGTGGCCGGCAGCGGCGTCGAGATCGCCGACACGCGCAAGACGGTCCCGGGTCTTCGGATGCTGGATAAGTACGCCGTCGCGACCGGTGGCGGCACCAATCACCGCCGGGGACTGCATGACGCCTACCTGATCAAGGACAACCACTGGCGCCTCGCCGGAGGCGTCGGAGAGGCGGTGCGCCGGGCGCGCGCCGCCCTCGAAGGTCGCCCGGCGCCGGGGATCGGGATCGAGATCGAGGTGACCAGCGTGGCCGAGGTCAAGGAGGCGCTCCAGGCGGGGGCCGACGCGCTCCTGCTCGACAACATGGACGAGCCGACGCTCGCCGAGTCGATCGCGGTCGCCCGCGGGCGCGCCTTCCTCGAGGTCAGCGGCGGACTGGGCGAGGAGCGGCTCCCGCGTCTCGCCGCGCTCGGCGTGCAGAGGATCTCGATGGGCGCATTGACCCACTCGGTGCGGGCGGTCGACATCGCGCTCGAGGTGGAAGGGGCATGAGCCTTCCGCTGCCCCCCCGGGACGACGGCCCCCCGTCGGCGCCCCCCGAGACGGAGGTGGCTCGCGGCGAGGCGCTGACCCCTGCGGCGCTGCAGCGCATGCTCCGTTCGCCCGTCTTCGGACACCGCATCTTCTATTACCCGAGCATCGGCTCGACCAACGATCGGGCGCTCGAGCTGGCGGCCTCCGAGGAGCCCGAAGGAGGTCTGGTGCTCGCCGAGGAGCAGACCCTCGGCCGGGGGCGACGCGAGCGCACCTGGAGCTCGGCGCCCTACGCGGGCATCTACGCGTCGCTCATCCTGCGCCCCGCGATCCCGGCGTCACGCGCCCCGCTCCTGACCTTCATGGCGGCGGTCGCGGTGGCGGACACGCTCAACGAGCAATCCGGTCTGCGCGCCCGGATCAAGTGGCCGAACGACGTGCTGATCGAGCGGCGCAAGATCGCCGGCGTGCTCGGCGAGGTGCGCGGCTCGGCGCCGGAGATCCGCGAGATGGTCGTGGGCATCGGGATCAACGTGAACCAGTCCGCGACGGATTTTCCGGCGGAGCTCGAGGGGAAGGCCACGTCGGTGCGCATCGAGACCGGGGCGATGGCCGACCGGGCGACCTGCCTGGCCGGAGTGCTGGAGGGGTTCGAGCGCCGCTACGCGCGCTTCCTGCGCGACGGCCCCGCCACCCTGCTGCGCGAGTGGGAGTCGCTCTCCACGCTCACCCCGGGGGCGCAGCTCTCGGTCCTGGGTCCGACCGGGCGGGTGGAAGGGGAGTTCACCGGCATCGACCTGGAGGGCGCGCTGGTGGTGCGCGCCCCCGCCGGGTCGATCCACCGCATCCCGTTCGGGGAGCTGCTCGACTCGATTCTCAAGTGAGCTGACGATGCTTCTGGTGATGGACGTCGGGAACAGCAACACCGTGCTGGGGGTCTACGACCAGACGCGTCTCGTGGCCCACTGGCGGCTGACCACGGTGCGCGACCGGACGGTGGACGAATACGGCATCCTGGCAAGAAATCTCCTGTCGCTCGCCGCCATCGAGGCGACGGCGATCGACGGCCTGATCATCGCGTCGGTCGTGCCGCCGCTGAACAGCGTGCTGGAGGCGATGGCGCTGCACTACTTCCGCCGCAAGCCGCTGTTCGTCGAGCCGGGGGTGAAGACCGGGATGCCGATCCTGTACGACAACCCCCAGGAGGTCGGCGCCGATCGCATCGTCAACGGCGTCGCCGCCTTCGCGCGCTGCAAGAGCGCCGTCATCGTGGTCGATTTCGGAACGGCCACCACCTTCGACGCCATCTCGGGGCGTGGCGAGTACCTCGGCGGCGCGATCGCCCCGGGGCTCAACATCGCCGCCGAGGCCCTGTTCCAGCGCGCCGCGCGGCTGCCCCGCGTCGACATCCGCAAACCGCCCAAGGTCATCGGGCGCAACACCACGCACAGCCTGCAATCGGGTCTGTTCCACGGCTACCTGGG
This sequence comes from Patescibacteria group bacterium, assembly GCA_035638115.1. Classification (GTDB taxonomy): domain Bacteria; phylum Acidobacteriota; class Polarisedimenticolia; order Gp22-AA2; family Gp22-AA2; genus DASRAN01. The sequence goes on from DASRAN010000093.1 coordinate 19,629, forward strand.
TCTGGTGACCGGCATCGTGTCGCGCATGCGCGAGGAGATGGAAGAGGACCCGGTGCGCACCCTCGGCACGGGCGGTCTGAGCTTGACGCTGCAGGCCGAGCTGCTGGGCATCCTGGACGAGGTCGACCCGGAGCTGACGCTCGAGGGTCTGCGGCTCATCTACGAACGGAACCGATGAGCGAGTCGTCCGACCCGGATCCCTATTACCAGGCGATCGAAGAGGCGTTCAACCGGCGTCGCGGCGCGCCGCTCCTGCTCGCGCCGCGCGACTGGGCGCTCATCGGCGAATGGAAGCGCCTGGGCGTGCCGATCCCGATCGTCCTCCAGGGGATCGACAATGTGTTCGACGCCTACCAGCGCCGCCCGCCGACCGCGCGGCGCATCAACTCGCTGTCGTACTGCCGTCAGGAGGTCCTTGGGCTCCACGAGCTCTACCTCGGCCTGCACGGGGTGGAGGCCGGCCGCCCCGAGCCCGCGCCGGAGGGCGGCGCCGCGAGACAGCCGCCCGAGGCGGTGACCCGGTACCTGAAGCGGCTGCGCAAACGCCTCAAGGAGGCGGCGACCTGGTGCTCCGAGCAGGGGCTCGACGATCTCGTCGGGCCGATCGCCGAAGCCTCCGGGGAGGTGAAGGCGATCCAGCGCGGTCTGGCCGATTCGCCGTTCGATCCCCAGGCGCTGGAGGCGGGTCTCGGCCGCCTGGACGCCGCGCTCGTCGAGAGGGCGCGACAGGTCATTCCGGAGGCGGATCGACGCGCTCTCGAAGCCGAGGTGGAGACCAAGGTCGCGGCGCCGGGCGGACGGATGACGCCCGCCGCGCTCGACGCGACACGTCGCGCCACCATCACCCGTCTCCTGCGTCTGCGCTGCGGGCTGCCGCGACTCAGCCTGTTCGACTGAACGTTGGCCGGGCGCGGGGCCCCCGATCCGTCCCGCGCCACGGCTTGATCCCCGGACCCCGACTGCGATAGGTTCGGGGTCCCGCTGGAGAGCCGGGACGAAGGCGTGTCCATGCGCTCCGGCTCCCTCGAGGCCCAGGGCTCCCGCTCGGGCCGGATTCTCCTCGCGTCGTCGATCGCCTTCGCCGCGGGCATCGCCGCCCACGGGCGCGGGGGGGACTTCGCCGCCTGCGTCGGCATCGCGATGGCCTGGTTCATCCGGCCGCCGGCCCGTGATCGTCCCGGCCCGCGTTCCCCGGCGTTGCGACGTCTCGGCGCGGCGGCGGCGCTTCTCGCCGCCGCGCTCGCCGCGGGGCTCGCCTGCGCCGTCCTGCATGGAGCCCGTGACGGGACCGCCTCGCTCCTGGAATCCTGGCGACGTCTCGGATTCGAGGAGGGCATCACTCCGGTCCGTGTGCGCGGCGTCCTGATCGACCGGGATCGGCTGGAAGACGACCGTCTCTCCCTGACCCTGCGGATGACCCGTTGCGCCATTCCCGCCGGAGCGGAGGGAGGCACGCACGCGGCGCCGGGCATCGGGATCCGGCTGACGCTGCCCTGGCCCGGCGATCGGCCGATCCCCTGGCGCGAAGGCGACACCCTCGAGACCGTGGCGCGCCTCGGCCGGGCGCGCCGCTTCCGCAATCCGGGATCCTTCGACTACCCGGCCTACCTCGCGACACGCGGCATCAGCCTGACCGGGTCCGTGAAGAGCGCGCTCCTCGTGGAGTACGTCGCGGGATCCCGCCACCCCTGGATCGGCCTGCTGCCGCGCGCGCGGCGGCGCGTCGTGGCGACGCTGCAGGACGCCGCGGGCCCCGCGCAGGCCCAGACCGCCGACTTCCTCGCAGCGCTCCTGGTGGGGGAGCGCCAGTCCCTGCCGCCCGATCTCGAGGAGACGCTGCAGCGGGCGGGCGTCTACCACATCATCGCCTTGTCGGGGTTCAACGTCGGGCTGGTCGCCCTCCTGGGTGGAGCGCTTCTCGGTCTCGCGCCGCTGCGACCGCGCATCCGCCGCATCGCGCTCCTCGCCCTCCTCCTCGCCTATTGGGGGATCGCGCGCGACAGCGGCTCCCTCGCGCGAGCGGCCCTCATGGTGCTGCTGCACGGAGCGGGCGCGCTCGCCTCCCGGCGCGTCGCGCCGACGGGTGCGATCGCCGTCTCGGCCCTCATTCTGCTGGCGGTCGAGCCGGGCTGGCTGTTCGACGCCGGGTTCCAGCTCAGCTACCTGGCGACCCTCGGCCTGTTCGCCGGAGCCGGCCCGCGAGCGGGGAGGGCGCATCCAGCGGGAGCCGCCCGCGCGAGGCGGCCCCTCGTGCCGGAGCCATTGCGCGCCGCGTTCCGGGCGTCCCTCGTGGCGCTCGCGGCCACCTCCCCCCTCACGGCGCGTCAGTTCCACTCCATCACTCCCGGCGGAGCGCTGGCCAATCTCATCGCGGTGCCGGCCTCCTCCGCCTGTCTGCTCATCGCGCTGCTGATCGTTCCCGCGCAGCCCGTCGCGCCGTCTCTGGCGCACGCCGGCGTCCTTCTGGCCTCGTTTCTCCTGGCGCTGCTGCGCGGCTGCGCCGCGGCCTGCGCCGCCCTGCCGGGAGGCTTCGTCCGTGTCCTGCCGCCCTCCTGGACGATCGTCCTGCTGCTTCTGGCGCTTCTGGGCGCCGCGGCCCGCGCGCGTCGCGCGCCGCTCCGGCGGGCGGCGGGCACGCTCGCGATCCTCGTCGCGATCGCGGTCGTCGCGTCGGGGCGGAGTCCTTCGCCTCCCGGACGCCTGGAGGTGACGGTGCTCGACGTCGGCCAGGGCGACGCGCTCCTGGTCCGCTTCCCGAACGGCCTCTCGATGCTGGTCGACGCAGGCGGCCTGGCGCGATCGGAATTCGACGTCGGCGCGCGGGTCGTCGCCCCGGCCTTGCGGTCCCTCGGCCTGCTGCGGATCGATCTGCTGGCGATCACCCACGCGCATCACGATCATATCGGCGGGGCCGTCTCGATCGTGCGCGAGTTCAGGCCACGGGCCGTCTGGCTGGGGGCGATGACGCCCTCCGACCGCGCCGTGCGCCGGCTGGAGTCGGCGGCCGCGGAGGTCGGCGCCTCCGTCCTCAGGCCCCTTCGCGGCGTGGTCATCGGCGCCGGGGGAGGATCGATCGAGGTCCTGCACCCCGCGGCCGGCGCACGTCCCGGCGCGAAGGGCGCCAACGACGATTCCCTCGTGCTGCGGCTCGTCTACCGTCGCGCCGCCGCCCTGCTGACCGGCGACATCGAGCGGCCGGTCGAGCAGGACCTGGTCGCCTCCGGACTTCCGATCGACGCGGGACTCCTCAAGGTGGCCCACCACGGCAGCGAGACCTCGTCCACCGCCGCCTTTCTCTCCCGGGTCGGCGCCAGGATCGCGGTGGTCTCGGTCGGCGCCGGCAACCCGTGGGGGCACCCTTCGCGCGCCGTTCTCCAGCGGATCGCGGAGGCGGGAGCGCTCGTGGCGCGCACCGACCAGGATGGCGCGGTGCGCGCCTGGAGCGCCGGCGACGCCACCTTCACCGTCGAGAGGCTCACCGACGGCGCGGGGGAGGCGACGAGCGCCTCCGGCGCCTCACTCGCCGCCGAAGACCTGCGGGGTGGTCGGGATGAAGCAGAGGACGAGAATGAGAACGCCGAGCAGGGCGACGGCGAGGCGGCCGCGCCCGAGCGGCGTGAGGTCGTCGATCGGCCGTGGATGGGCGACACCGATGAACGCGAACAGCGCAGCGAAAATCAGCAGGTGCCATCCCTCGAACGCGAGACCGCAGGCGAACAGCGTGGCGATCCCGAATCGCGAGACGATACGATGCGCCCGGGGGGCGACGGCGTAGAGCATGTGTCCGCCGTCGAGCTGGCCGATCGGCAGCAGGTTCAGCGCGGTGGCGAACAAGCCGAGCCAGGCGGCCGCGAACACGGGGTGCAGCTGGACCGAAGCGCCCGCCTGGAGCTCGAAGAAGTGCGGATAGAGCCAGTGCAGCAGCAGGCAATCGGTCAGGCCGATCGTGCCGGGCTGCGGCACGGTTGTGACCAGCGTGGAATGGAGGAGCCCGTAGTAGAGAATCGGGAGCGCGGCGGCGAATCCTGCGAGCGGCCCCGCGACGGCCATGTCGAACAGCGCCCGCCGGCTCGGGAACGGCGCCCGTATCCGGATGACCGCTCCGAACGTGCCAAAGATGTTCGGTCCGGGCAGAAAGAACGGGAGCGTGGCCTCGATTCGGTAGTAGCGACAGACCAGATAGTGCCCCATCTCGTGCGACCCGAGGATGAACAGAACAGCCGCCGCATAAGGCAATCCGCTCAACCAAGCGCGCGGCGAACAGGCGATCCGCGCCACGATCCCAAGCGTGTAGGGATTTTCCTGACTGAGGAGCGCTCCGGCGACGACAGTCGAGGCGAAGGTGATCAGCAGGCAGGCGAGGTTGACGATGGGTGGAAGGGGCCGCCGAAGACGCGGCCGCCCCGGCTGCAAGGGCGCCTCGTCGCGCGGCGCCCCGGTGCCGCCCGCCGGGTCGTATGTCTCCAACCTACCTCAGGTTGCGGAGGTTCTTGCCGGGCTTGAAGCGGATGGTCTTGCCAGGGGGGATGCGCACCTCGGTGCCGGTCCGCGGGTTGCGACCGATCCCCTTCTTCCGGGGCTTGACCTGGAAGACGCCGAAGCCCCGGAGCTCGATTCTCTCGCCCCGGCGCATCGACTCTTTCATGGCGTCGAGGATGGCCTCGACCGCCACGACAGCCCTCACCCGGGTGATGTCGGCAATCTTCGCGACATTGTTGATGATGTCGGTTTTGATCATTCCGAGCCCCGCCTTCTTGAATGTCTGTAAGTTGCTGAAAGTATAGGAACCTAGCCTTTCACTGTCAAGAAGGTAATGTAGCGGCCGTGTGATATATTTCGTTGCGTCCAAAGGGTTTGCCTCGAACTTCCTGGAGCCGGCGTCGTATGCCCCACCCCGTGGTCGCGATCGTGGGCGCTCCGAACGTCGGAAAGTCCACTCTTTTCAACCGTTTGTTGGGTCGGCGGCACTCCATCGTGGCCGACCTCCCCGGAGTCACGCGGGACAGGCTCACAGCCGACGCCGAGATCCTCGGGAGGGACGTGACCCTGGTCGACACCGGGGGTGTGGTGGCTCGCGCCACCGACGACCTCACCCGCCGCGTCGGAGAGGAGGCCCTCAAGGCGGTCGAGATGGCCGACGTCATCATCTTTTTGATCGACGCCCGCGCCGGGCTGACGGCCGCGGACGACCATGTCGGACGAATCCTCCGGAGCTCCGGCCGCCCGATCGTCCCGGTCGCCAACAAGATCGACTCGCAGGGCCAGCAGGGTCTCGAGTTCGAGCTCTACCGTCTCGGGCTGGGCGAGGTGATCCCGATCTCGGCCGAGCAGGGGACCGGCATCGCCGAGCTCCTGGAGGCGATCGTCGCGCGGCTGCCCCAGGCGGGCGAGACCGCGGCGCAACCCGGCGTGGCGCTCGCGATCATCGGGCGCCCGAACGTGGGGAAATCGTCGCTCTTCAATCGCATCCTGAACTCCGAGCGCTCCGTCGTCTCCGAGATCCCCGGCACGACCCGCGATCCCGTGGACGCCGCCTTCACGCGCGGCGGCGTCCTGTACCGCATCGTCGACACCGCCGGCATCCGCCGCCGGCTGGGCGGAGCGGATGCCATCGAGTGGGTCAGCGTTCTCAAGGCGCGCCAGGCGCTCGAGCGGTCGGAGCTGGTCATCGCGCTCGTCGACGCGACGCGCGAGATGGAGCACCAGGATCGGGCTCTCATGGGACTGGTGATCGCAAGCCGGCGACCGGCGGTCGTGGCGATGAACAAGATCGATCTCCTCGACCCGAAGGATCTCCCGTTGAGCGCCCGCATCGAGGCGCTGCGCGAAGATCTGAAGTTCTCGGCGTGGGTGCCAGTCGTGCCGATCTCGGCGCGGACCGGGGAAGGGATCGGCACACTGCTCGGCACCGTGGCGAGCGTGCATGCCGAATGCGGACGGCGCTTCGCCACCTCGGAGCTGAACCGGGCCCTCGAGGCGATCGTCAAGGCGAAGCAGCCTCCGGCCGACGGCGGTCGCGAGGTGCGCTTTCACTACATCACCCAGGCGACCGGAGCACCGCCGCGCTTCCTGGTGTTCGGCAACGGACGGAAGGTCTCCGAGTCGTACCGCCGCTACATGGAGCACCGGCTGCGCGAGCGTCTGGGGCTCGAACTCTCGCCGATTACATTGGTGTTTCGCCGCCGTCCATCGCGTTGACGGTGGGGGGACCGGATGCTATATTCCCCGAGCTTCCGGAGCGCGGATGGTTCTATTCAACTACTCGACCCGCGAATTGACCGCCAAGATCGTCTATTACGGCCCCGGTCTGTGCGGCAAGACGACCAACCTCCAGTACGTCTACAGCTCCCTTCCTGAAAGCGTCAAGAAGGGGAAAATGCTGTCGCTGGCGACGAAGACCGACCGGACGCTGTTCTTCGACTTCCTGCCGATCGAGCTGGGCACCATCCGCGGCATGCGCACGCGCGTGCAGCTCTACACCGTCCCGGGCCAGGTGTTCTACAACTCGACCCGCAAGCTCGTCCTCAAGGGCGCCGACGGGGTCGTGTTCGTGGCCGATTCGCAGGGCAAGATGATCGAAGCCGACATCGAGAGCTACCGGAATCTCGAAGAGAACCTGCGCGAGATGGGGATCCGGATCGAGGAGATCCCTCTGGTGATGCAGTTCAACAAGCGCGACCTCCCGAATCTCTCCTCCATCGAGGAGATGAACACGCGGATCAACAAGCACAACGCCCCGTTCTACGAAGCGGTCGCGATGACCGGCATCGGCGTCGAGGACACGCTCAAGGCGGTGACCAAGCTGGTGCTCAACAACCTGTCGGCGAAGTACCGCCTCGAGGAGGGGAGCGGTGCGGGCACGCGCGCCTCCTCCGTGCCGCCCGAGGAGGCGACCCGCCCGGCGGACGGGAACCGGCGCCGCAAGCCGGGGCCGCGCGAGCTGCCGCCCGAGGACCGGGCGCTGGACGCCCTGGGCGGCGAGCCGGAGGATTTCGCCTTGCCGAGCGCGCCTCCCTCCGCGCCCGCGGCGCCGGCGCGCCATGCCCGGCCCCCGATCAGCGCCTCCGACGACGACGTCATCGAGCTCGTCGACGAGATCGAGGACGATTCCGATTCGATGCCGGTCGCGGGCCTGGGACGCGCGCCGGCCACCCCCGCGCGCGCATCGGCGCCGGGTCTGGTGACGCTCCATCCCTCGGCGCTGCGTTCCGCGCCCGCGAGCTCCGCGCCGCCGCGGACACCAATGGCCACGCAGGCGCTCGCGACCGAGCGCGATCCGCTCGACATCGAGGATCCGATCGACCTCGGCGACGCGCTCGACGAGCCGTCCGCCCCGGCGCAGGCGGCGGACGCCCTGCAGATCGGGCCGATCCGTCCCGGCGAGGAGCGCGAGATCGAGGTCCCAGTCCGAATCGATCTCGACGGCCGGAAGGTGCTCATCCAGTTGAGGCTCAAGGTCCGCCTCACCGGCTGACCCGGTGGCGGCCATGGAGCCGGCCCTTCTTCCCCCCGGCACGGCCGCCGGCGAGCCCACCCCCCTGAGACAAGCCACAGGACCAGGACCGCTGGAGATGGTCCTGGTGGCCGGTCTGGCCTTCTTCCTCAACCTCTCGGCCGGGACGCTGCTCCAGTACGCGCGACCGAAGCTCGGGCTCCTGGTCTCGGAAATCTTCTTCATCGCCGGCCCGGCGGTCCTCGCCATCCGGCTCTTCTACCTGGATCGGCGCGCAATCCTCCCGATGCGCGGCTGGCGCTGGACCGACCTGCCCGCCGCGATCGTCGCGGCGGCCGGGCTGAACCACCTCCTCACGATGGCCGGCGCCTGGCAGGAGACGGTCTGGCCGACGCCGACGCTGGTGCGCGCCCTGTTCGACGGTCTGTTCGTCTATCGCGGACCGCTCGACTTCGCGGCGCTGCTCGTCGCCTTCGCCCTGGTCCCGGCGATCTGCGAGGAGATCCTGTTCCGGGGGTTCCTCCAGTCCGGTCTGGCGCGCTCGCTGGATCGTCCCGCGAGCGTGGTCGCCGCCTCGGCGCTCGTGTTCGCCCTCTTCCATCTCGACCCCTGGCGCTTCACCGGCGTCCTGGGACTCGGCCTCTTCCTCGCCTGGCTGAGGCTGTCGACCGGCAGCCTCCTGCCGTCGATGACGGCCCACGCCGCCAGCAACGTCCTGTCGATCGCGATGAAGGCGGGAGGGTGGCTCGACGACGACGCCCCCGGCTCGCTCGGGTCCGCGCTCGTCGCCCTGGTGCTCGTCGCGGCGGCGATCACGGTGATCGCGGCCGGCCGGCGCGCCCGCGACCGCATGCTATAATCCGCGGCCCGTAACGGAAGGGCCGTCACGGCGACCGCATCCTGCGGCGCCAGGAGGACATCCCGGACATGATGAAGAAGGTGCTGGCCGTGTTGGCGTTCGTGTCGCTGTTCGAGGCGGGGCAGACGCGCGCCCAGGAGCCGACCTCGCAGGCGCCGCTGTTCAGCGCCTATCCCTCCTACCGCGCGAAGTTCGACAGCGGCACCGGGAAGTTCTCGCTGATCACCAACATGCTCGTGTACAACATCAGCGGCAAGACGGTCACCGACGTCACGTTCAAGCAGACCTACCCAGACGGGGTCTCGGTCAAGGAGACCTACCAGCGCGAGTTCGGCAGCGAGGCCAGCCTCGAGCAGTCGTCGGCGCGCAAGGTCGAGGGGAACGCCTTCTACGCCAGCATCCCGACCTACAAGCACCGCCAGTATGTCGTCATCTTCAACGAGCTGGACGTGGCGCGTCGCCTGACCAAGATCACCTTCCCGGGGATCGAGATCAGCTACACCGACGCCGACGGCAAGCGCCAGAACGTCAAGCTGCAGGACAACACCCAGGACCTGTTCATCTACTCCAACGTGGTCGG
>DASRAN010000094.1:0-7957 GCA_035638115.1 Patescibacteria group bacterium
GCCGGCCGTGGACCGTCTGCCAGAGGATAGGGAAATCCTCGCGGATGGCGCGCACGTCGAAGACGCGCGACGCGGTCTCGCCCGCGGTCTCGGGTCCGGCGGCGTCCGCGGCCATGACGGCCCCGACCTCGGCGCTCCGTCCGACGCTGTCCTGTCCCGTGTCCGGTCCGATCGTCATGCGGCCTCCCTGGGGTGGTGGCGCGGCAGGCGCGTGAACAGCAGGCACTCGAGACCAGCGCGCAGGGGTCCGATGTTGATCCGCCCCAGGATGTCGCTGACGAAGGCGCGGATCAGCATCCCCCGCGCCACCTCTTCGGAGATCGCCCGCGAGCGCAGGTAGAAGAGCGCCTCCTCGTCGATCTGGCCGATGGTCGCCGCGTGGTTGCAGCGCACGTCGTCGGCGTAGATCTGCAGCGTCGGCTTGGTGTCGGCGAGCGCTTCCTCGGACAGCAGCAGGTTCCGATTGGTCTGCCGGGCGTCGGTCTTCTGGGCGTCCGGCCGGACGATGATCGTGCCGTCGAAGATGCCGCGTGACTGGCCGTCGAGCACGCCCTTGTAGAGCTCGCGGCTGGTCCCGTGCGGACGGGCATGATCGATGAGTGTGTGGTTGTCGACGTGCTGCCGTCCGTCGAGCACGTACAGGCCGTTCAGGCTGCACTCGGCGCCCTCGCCGTCGAGCACCGTGTCGACGTCGTGCCGGACCAGCGCGCCGCCGAGGGAAACCGAATGCGTGACGAACACCGAGGACCGGGCCAGGGCCGCCTCAACGTGCGACATGTGGTACGCGCCGGCGCTCTCCCTCTCCAGGCGGACGTGCTCGAGACGCGCGTGATCGGCGAGGACGACCTCGGTCACCGCGTTCGTGAGGTAGGCGCCGCCGTCGAGGCCCGCGTAGCTCTCCACGATCGACGCCTGCGCGCCCTCCTCCAGGACCACGAGATTGCGCGGGTGGGACATCGCCGGAGTCCCGCCCGTGGTCGACACGAACAGCGCGTGGATCGGCTCCTCGACCACGATCCCGCGCGCCACGTGGAGGAACAGACCGTCGGTCATCAGCGCCGTGTTGAGGTCGGTGAGCGCCCGCCCGCGGGCGGTCGCGACCCGGCCGAAGGCGGGCTCGACCTTGTCTCGATCGGCGGACAGCGCCGCGGCCAGGTTCAGGAGCCGCACGCCCTCCGGCAGGCGGCCGGTGCGCGACAGGTCCGGCGCGAACCGGCCGTCGAGGAAGACGAGGTGCGCGCAGTCCCACGGCTGGAAGGTCAGCTGCTCGAACAGCGCCGGGGTCAGGTTCTGCGGACGCGAGGCCGGGCGCGGGTCGAACGCGGTGGTCAGCAGCGGGTTGAGATTCGTGTATCGCCAGGCCTCGTCACGCGTCGTCGGCAGGCCGCGCGCCGCGAACCGATCGATGGCCTCCTGCCGCAGCCGGGTGTGCCACGCATCTTCGGTCCTGGCTTCCGAGCGCAGACCGGCGAACGCCGCGAGGTACGGCTCCAGACCGGGATGACGCGCGGCGTCGGGCGGCGCCATCGTCAGCTCCTCGAAGCGGCCGCCGCGCCGCGCGTCTCGCCCTCGATCCAGGCGTACCCCTTCTCCTCGAGACGCAGCGCCAGTTCCTTGCCGCCCGACTTCACGATGCGACCCTGCGCCAGCACGTGCACCACGTCCGGCACGATATGGCTCAGCAGCCGCTGGTAATGGGTGATGACGACCATCGCGCGCTTCGGCCCGCGCAGGGCGTTGACACCGGCGGCGACGATGCGCAACGCGTCGATATCCAGCCCCGAGTCGGTCTCGTCGAGGATCGCCAGACGCGGATCGAGCAGCGCCATCTGGAAGATCTCGTTGCGCTTCTTCTCGCCGCCCGAGAACCCCTCGTTCACCGAACGGTTCAGGAGTGTCGGATCCATCTCCACCAGCTTGATCCGCTCCTTGGTGAGCGCCAGGAACTCCATCGCGTCGAGCTCCTGCTCGCCGCGGTGCTTGCGCACGGCGTTGACCGCCGCCTTCAGGAGATACATGTTGCTGACCCCGGGGATCTCGACCGGGTACTGGAAGGCGAGGAAGATCCCCTCGCGCGCCCGGACCTCGGGCGGCATGGCGAGCAGGTCGCGGCCTTCGAACAGCACCTCACCCGAGGAGACCGTGACCGTCTCGCGCCCGGCCAGCACGTGGGCCAGGGTGCTCTTCCCCGAGCCGTTCGGCCCCATGATGGCGTGCACCTCGCCCGGGTTCACCGTCAGGTTGATCCCCTTGAGGATCTCCTTGCCGCCGGCGTTCGCCTCAAGGTTCCGGATCTCGAGCATCGCACGTGTCGTCATCCTCAACCCACGCTCCCTTCCAGGCTGACGCCCAGCAGCTTCTGGGCCTCCACCGCGAACTCCATCGGCAGCTCCCGGAAGACCTCCCTGCAGAATCCGTTGACGATCAGGTTGACCGCGTCCTCGGTCGACAGCCCGCGCTGGCGGCAGTAGAAAATCTGGTCCTCGCCGATCTTCGAGGTGGAGGCCTCGTGCTCCAGGCGCGCCGTGCTGTTCTTCACCTCGACGTACGGGAAGGTGTGCGCGCCGCACTTGTCGCCCATCAGGAGCGAGTCGCACTGCGAGTAGTTGCGGGCGTTCGCCGCGCCCTTCATGATCTTCACCAGGCCGCGGTAGGTGTTCTGCCCGTGACCGGCCGAGATCCCCTTCGAGACGATGGTGCTCTTCGTGTTCCGGCCGAGGTGGATCATCTTGGTGCCGGTGTCGGCCTGCTGGTAGTTGTTGGCCAGCGCCACGGAATAGAACTCGCCGACCGAATCGTCCCCCTGCAGGATGCAGGACGGGTACTTCCAGGTGATCGCCGACCCGGTCTCGACCTGGGTCCAGGAGATCTTCGAGCGCGCGCCGGCGCACTTGCCCCGCTTGGTGACGAAGTTGTAGATGCCGCCCTTCCCCTGCTTGTCGCCCGGATACCAGTTCTGCACCGTCGAATACTTGATGGTGGCGTCCTCGAGCGCCACCAGCTCGACCACCGCGGCGTGCAGCTGGTTGCGGTCGCGCTTCGGCGCCGTGCACCCTTCGAGGTACGACACGTACGCCCCGGCGTCGGCGATGATGAGGGTGCGCTCGAACTGCCCGGTGTCCGCGGCGTTGATGCGGAAATAGGTCGACAGCTCCATCGGACAGCGAACGCCCTTGGGGACGTAGACGAACGACCCGTCGCTGAACACGGCCGAATTGAGCGTCGCGAAGAAGTTGTCGCTGTACGGGACGACCGAGCCGAGGTACTTCCGGACCAGGTCGGGGTGCTCGTGCACCGCCTCCGAGAAGGAGCAGAAGATGATCCCCAGCTCCTTCAGCTTGCCCTTGAACGTGGTGGCGACCGAGACGCTGTCGAACACCGCGTCCACCGCGACCCCCGCGAGGATCTTCTGCTCCTCGAGCGGGATGCCGAGCTTCTCGTAGGTGCGCCGCAGCTCCGGGTCGACCTCCTCGAGGCTGCGCGGTCCGTCGGACGCGGACTTCGGCGCCGAGTAATAGATGATGTCGTTGTAGTCGATCGGCGGGTAGTGGACGTTGGCCCAGGTCGGCTCCTTCATGGTGAGCCAGTGGCGATAGGCCTTCAGCCGCCAGTCGAGCATGAAGGAGGGCTCCCCCTTCTTCTCCGAGATGAGGCGGACGGTCCCCTCGCCAAGCCCCTTCGGGACCGTGTCGCTCTCCACGTCGGTGACGAAGCCGTACTTGTAGTCCTGCTTCGTCAGGTCCTCGAGCGTCTTCGTCGAGCCCGCCATCACCGTCTCCCGCGGCCCGCGCCGCCGCTCATCGTGACCTGCGAACGATCGGCATGATCGCCGGCGACCGGCCGTCCAGAAGGGCCAGCGCGTGACGTTCGGTGCCGATCAGGTCGGTGAGCATCGTCTGTCCCAGCACGCGATCGAGAAGCCCCTCGACCACGCCCCACAGCGCCCGCATCGAGCAGTCGTCGAGGTGGGCGCACCCCTTCATGTCTCCCGCGAACCGATTGCAATAGTCGGTGTTGTAGAGCTTTCCGCCGAGCGGCCCCAGGACCTCCAGGACGCTGATCTCGGACGCGTCGCGCGCCAGGGTGTAGCCGCCCGAGCGGCCCAGGACGCTGCGCACCAGTCCCGCCCTCCGCAGCCGCGCGATCAGCTTGGCGACATAGGCGACCGTCAGTCCCTCGTGCCGGGCGATTTCCGCGAGGCTGAGCGGCTCGGGTCGCTGGTGGCTCTGGCCCAGGCGCTCCTCGCTCTGACGGCGCGCGAGCTGGAGCATGCAGCGCAGGCCGTATTCCTCTTTCGCCGAGACTTTCATCCGCCGACACCCTCTGGAAAGGCTGGTTGGGAGACGTGACGGATGAATTTTAGAAAACATGTACCTTTTTGTCAATAAAAGACCGCCGCTTGATCGGCCCCTCGCCGGGGGGATAGGATCGCGCCGCCCTCATGACAAGCGCGCTGGACCAAAGTCCTTTTCTCCGGGCCTGCCGGCGCGACCCCCTCGCCTCGCCCCCCATCTGGCTGATGCGTCAGGCGGGCCGCTACCTCAAGGAGTACAGGGAGCTCCGGGAGAGAGTCCCGTTCCTCGAGATGTGCAAGGACCCCGATCTCGTCACCGAGGTCACCGAGCACGCCGCCCGGCGTCTCGGGGTCGACGCGGCCATCATCTTTTCCGACCTGCTGCTGCCGGTGGAGGCGTTCGGCCAGGTCCTGACCTACGAGGCGGGCGACGGCCCGGCGGTCTCCCCTCCGATTCGTGAGGCGGCCGACATCGACCGGCTGCGGGAGCCCGACCTGGAGGCCGACCTCGGCTACGTCTTCGAAGGGATCCGGAGGACCCGCCGCGCCCTCCCCGCCGGGCTCCCCCTGATCGGGTTCGCGGGGGCGCCGTTCACGCTGGCCTCCTACATGATCGAGGGGGGCGGGTCGGCCAGCTACCGCCACACCAAGACGCTGCTCTACAGCGACCCGGGCGCCTGGAACGCCCTCATGGGGAGAATCGTCCGGCTGATCGGCGGCTACCTGAACGCCCAGATCGCGGCCGGGGCCCAGGCGGTGCAGATCTTCGATTCCTGGGTCGGCTGCCTCTCTCCGGACGACTACCGCGAGTTCGCCCTGCCGCACGTCCAGTCGCTGGTCGCCGCGGTCCGTCCCGGCGTGCCCGTCATCTATTTCGGGACGCAGACCGGCTCGCTCCTGTCGCAGATCGGCGCCACCGGCGCCGGAGTGGTCGGTGTGGACTGGCGCGTCGACCTGCTGGAGGCCTGGGACGCGATCGGCAAGGGGGCGATCATGGGGAATCTCGACCCGACGGCGCTGTTCGCTCCGCGCGGCGAGCTGGTGCGGCGGGCGCGCGCGCTCCTCGACCGGGCGGGATCCCGCCCCGGCTGGATCTTCAACCTGGGGCACGGCATCCTGCCGCACACGCCGGTCGACAACGTGCTCGCGCTGGTCGAGACGGTCCACGCGTGGCAGGCGCCGCGATGACGCAGGCGTTCGACGCCGTCCTCCTGCTCGCCTTCGGCGGTCCTACCCGATCGGAGGAGATCCGTCCGTTCCTCGACAACGTCCTGCGCGGCCGTCCGGTGCCGCCGGAGCGCTACGAGGAGGTGGTGCGGCATTACCTCGAGGTCGGCGGATCCTCGCCGATCGCCCGGCTCACCGAAAGCCAGGCCGAGGGGCTGCGCTCGCGGCTGGCGAGCGATGGCTCCGGCCTGACGGTGTTCGTCGGCATGCGTCACTGGCATCCGTACGTGAGCGACACGCTGGCGACGATGGCGGCCGGCGGGCTGCGGCGCGCGGTCGGGATCGTCCTGGCGGCCCACCCCTCCCCGCCGTCGCGCGAGGCCTATCGCCAGGCGGTCGAGGAAGGGCGGCGGCGCGTCGGCGCGACCGCGCCGGAGGTCGATTTCGTCGGGGAGTGGCACGACCATCCCCTGCTCGTCGCGGCGCTCGCCGATCGGCTGTGCGACGCCCTCGCCGCCGTCCCCGCCGATCGCCGCGCCCGGGCCGCGCTCGTGTTCACGGCGCACAGCCTGCCGGCGGCGATGTCGGAGACATCGGGGTACGAGACGAGCCTGCGACGCACCGCGGAGCTGGTGGCGCGGGCCGCGGGTGTTCCCGCATGGCGGCTGGCGTGGCAGAGCCGGAGCGGAAGTCCGCGCGACCCCTGGCTCGAGCCCGACGTGCGTGACGTCATCGCCGACGTCGCCCGGGACGGCTCGGGCGACGTCGTGGTGGCACCGATCGGATTCGTCTGCGATCACGTCGAGATCCTCTACGACCTCGACGTCGAGGCGCGCGCCGCCGCGCGCGCGGCCGGCATCGGCTTCCACCGCGCCGCGACGGCGGGAACGCATCCGGCGTTCCTTGATCTGCTCGCCGAGCTGGTGCGCGGCCGCCTCGGGGGGAGGACGGCGTGAGCGACACCGGGCCCGCGCCCCTCGACGTCGCGATCGTGGGCGCCGGCATCGCCGGCCTGTCCGCCGCCCACACCCTCCTCGAGCGCGGCCGGGCGCGCGGCGTGCCGGTGCGTCTCGCGATTTTCGACGCGGACGACCGCGCCGGCGGCGTCATCCGCACCGAGCGGATCGACGGTTTCGTGGTGGAGGCCGGCCCCGACTGCTTCATCACCGACAAGCCCTGGGCCCTGAAGTTGTGCGAGCGGCTCGGCCTGGCGGACGATCTGGTCGGCACCAACCCGGCGTGCCGCCGCTCTTTCGTCCTGCGCGGGCGGCGACTGCTGCCGATCCCGGACGGCTTCCACCTGATGGCCCCGGCCCGGCTGATGTCGTTCGCCACCACGCCGACGCTCAGCCTGCGGGGCCGGATCCGGGCCGCATTCGACCTGGTCCTGCCGCGCGGCCCCGTCGTGCCGGACGAGAGCCTGGCGTCGTTCGTGACCCGGCGCTTCGGCGCCGAGGTGCTCGAGCGGCTGGCGCAGCCGCTTCTGGCCGGAATCTACAACGCCGACCCGGAGCGTCTCAGCCTGCGGGCCACGATGCCGCGCTTTCTCGATCTCGAGCGCGATCACCGCAGCGTGATCGCGGGATTGCGGCGCGGCCGGCGTGGCGCCACCGGGGCCGGCGCGGGGACGAGCGGGGCGCGCTACTCGCTGTTCGTCGCGCCGCGCCGCGGGATGGGCGCGATCGTCGAGCGGCTGCTCCAGGCGATCCCCGCCGAGGCGCTGCATCTGCAGTCGCGGGTGATCGCCCTGCGCTCCGAATCGCCGCAGCGCGGCGGCCCCGGAGGACCCCGCTGGATGGTGTCGACCGGGCGCGGCGCGACGCAGTCGTTTCATGCCGTGGTCCTCGCCCTGGGCGCGGGCCAGGCCGCGCCTCTCCTCCGGCCGCTCGACGGCGACCTGGCCGATCGGCTGGCGGCGACGCCGTACGGCAGCTCGACGACCGTCAGCCTCGGCTACCGGGAAACCGACGTGCGGCGGGCCCTCGACGGGTTCGGCTTCGTCGTCCCGCGCCTGGAGAACCGCCCGCTGATCGCCTGCTCGTTCGCCAGCGTGAAGTTTCCCGATCGGGCCCCCGACGGCGGCGTGCTGCTGCGCGCCTTCACCTCCGAGACCCTGGTTCCCGGCCGCGACGAGGGGCGGGCGATCGAGGCGATGCGCGACCAGCTGCGCGAGATGCTCGGCATCACGGCCGTTCCGCTCCTGGCCCGGGCCTGGTTCCATCCCGCGTCGATGGCCCAGTACGACGTCGGGCACCTCGATCGAGTGGCCGAGGTGGAATCGCGCCTCGGGCGGCTGCCGGGTCTCGCCCTCGCCGGAAACGGGCTGCGCGGCGTCGGCGTGCCGGACTGCGTGCGCAGCGGCGAGGCGGCGGCCGACCTTGTCTTGTCGCAGGCCCCGCTCCTCGTGGCATAATCCGGCTTCGCATGCCGGAAATTCGTCCCCGTCGTTCGCGCGTCACCATGGCCGCGGCCTTCGCGCTCGTCGCCACGAGCGCA
>DASRAN010000095.1:0-54684 GCA_035638115.1 Patescibacteria group bacterium
ATCGGTCTGCCGGTCCTGAACGGGTTCATCGGCGAGTTCACGATCCTCAGCGGCGCCTTCGACATCCCCGACGGATACGGCTTCCGGCTGCCGTGGCTCGGGAACCTGTTCATCGGCGGCAAGTTCTGGGTCGTCTGCGCCGTCTTCGGCATCGTCCTCGGCGCGGCCTACATGCTGTGGCTCTACCAGCGCACCATGTTCGGCAAGCTGGAGAATCCCGAGAACCAGAAACTGAAGGACCTGAACCTGCGCGAGGTGATGACCCTCGCGCCGATCGTCGCCTGCTGCTTCTGGATCGGTCTGTACCCGATGCCGTTCCTCGACGTCCTCAAGCAGCCGGTGTCGGAGATCGTCCAGCGCCTGGACGCCACGGGCGGACCGGCGATCGCCGCCGCCCCCGCCGCCGACTCCACGCCCGGCCGCGCCGCATCCGGGCCGGCCGCTTCCGTCCCCGTCGCCCCGACCGCCGGGACCCAGACCGCCGGGACCCCGACCGCCGGGACTCAGACCGCAGAGCCGCAGACCGCCGAGACGCAGACCGCCGACGCGAGGCGGTAATGCCGGTCTTCGACCTCAATCAGCTCCGGCTGATCGCGCCCGAGCTGGTGCTCTGCCTCGGTGCCTGCCTGCTGCTGGCGCTGTCGGTCCTGGGGGAGGAAGGCCGGCGGATGTGCCAGCCGATGGCGATCCTCTGCTGCCTGGTCACGCTCGCCGACGTGATCTCGTGGCCGATGGTGCACGGCTTCGAGTGGCTGCGCTCGCTCGACGACACGGTGGCCTTCGGGGGCATGTTCGTCCTCGACCCGTTCGCCATCTTCTTCAAGATCCTGTTCCTCGTCTCGGCCATCCTGACGATCTCGATCTCCGGCCGTTTTCTCGAGGAGGAGAAATCACCCGGCGGGGAGTACTACGCGCTCATCCTGTTCGCGGTGGTCGGGATGATGCTCGTGGCCTCGGCGGGCGACTTCCTGACCCTGTTCCTGGCCCTCGAGACGATGGCGCTCGCGTTCTATCCGCTGGTCGGCTACTTCAAGGCCGATCGCCGTTCGAACGAGGCGGCGCTGAAATACTTCCTGCTCGGATCGTTCTCGACCGGTATCCTGCTGTACGGCATCTCGCTCGTCTACGCCATGACCAGCACGACCTACTTCGAGCTGATCGGGATGTCGCGGTCGCTCACCGCGCTGGAGCCGGATCGTCAGCCGTATTTCCTGCTCGGGGTCATCCTGGTCACGGTCGGTCTCGGGTTCAAGATCGCCGTGGTGCCGTTCCACATGTGGGCCCCCGACGCCTACGAGGGCGCGCCGACCCCGATCACCGCCTTCCTGTCGACCGCTTCGAGCGCGGCGGGTTTCGTGGCGCTCCTGCGCGTCGACGTCCTGGCGTTCGCGCGGCTCGGCCCGCGCTGGGCGCTGCTGGTCGCGATCCTGGCGGTCGCCAGCATGACCCTCGGGAACGTGGCGGCGATCGTTCAGGACAACATCAAGCGGATGCTGGCCTACTCCTCGATCGCGCACGCCGGTTACGCGCTGATCGGCCTGATCGCCATCGGCTACGCCGGCGACCTCGCGACGCGCGAGTGGGGACTGCAGGCGGTCATCCTGTACCTCGCGGTCTACACCTTCATGAACCTCGGCGCGTTCACGCTGGTCACGATCCTGCGCCGGCACGGGATCGTCGGCGACCAGGTGGCCGACTTCGCCGGTCTGGGGCGACGGGCGCCCTGGGCGGCGTTCGCCATGCTGGTCTTCATGCTTTCGCTGGCGGGGATCCCCGCGACGGCCGGCTTCGTCGGCAAGTGGTACCTGTTCGGGGCGGCGATCAAGGCCGGCTACGCGTGGCTGGCGGTCGTCGCCGTCCTCAACAGCGTCGTGTCGCTCGCTTACTACGCCCGCGTCGTGGTGATGATGTACATGCGGGAGCCGGCCGGCGAGGCCGCGGTGAGCCCGTCGTTCGGGCAGCGCTTCGCCCTGGCCGCCTGCATCCTGTTCACGGTGGGGTTCGGCGTCTATCCGCAGCCTCTCGTCGAGTTCGCGCGCCGATCGATCATCGCCATCACCCCCTGGAGCTTCTGACGCGCATGGGCACGGACGACAAGCAGAAGCCGCTGGCCGAGGCGCTGAACTACATGCAGTCCGGCACGATGATCGTGGCGCCGATGCTCGGGCTCGGCGCCCTGGGCTACTGGCTGGACGGCCGGTGGGGGACCAAGCCGTGGCTGATGCTCGCCGGGCTCCTGGTCGGCATGATCGGCGGGTTCGTCAACTTCTTCCGGTTCGTCTTGCGGCCGCCCGGAGACGGGCCGCCGCGGTGACCGCGCGCTACGCGGGGTACGTCCTCCTGCTCGCCGCGGCGGCGGCCTTATTGGCCCGCCTGGCGGGCGACGGCATCCCCGCCGCGGCCCGCCCCGCGGTCTTCCTCGGTCTGGGTCTGGGCGCCGCCGGGGCGCTCTCCTGGATCCTGTTGACGGCATGGTCGATCGCCCGCGGAAACCAGGCCTTCATGGCGGCGACGATGCTTGGCATCCTGGCCCGACTCGTGATATACAGCGCGACTCTGATCTACGTCGCTTTGAGGACGAGCATCGACCTCCTGTGGATGGCGGGGGCGCTGCTCGGATTCCATCTGGCGTCCACCGTTCTGGAGGTCCGGTACGCGCTCGTCGCGCGCCGGGCAGGTCCGGACGCGGGGGCCGGGAACGCAGGAAGGGACGATGGCCGCTGAGGTCGCGGGGCAGGTCGCGGGCGCCGAGCACGCCGAGGGCGCGTTCAACGCCGGCGACCACATCTTCCGCCACGTGGTGAACTCGCAGCACCTCGAGCTGCCGTTCGTCGGCGAGGTCACGCTGCCGACGCTGCACATCGGCCCGCTGGCGCTGCCGATCACCAAGTCGGTCGTGATGATGTGGGTCGCCAGCGCGATCCTCCTGCTGTTCGCCTGGCTGATCACCCGGCGGCGCAACACGATCCCGGGGCGGGCGCAGAGCCTGTTCGAGATCCTGGTGGTCTTCGTGCGCGACGATCTGGCGCGCAAGAACATCGGGGAGCACGGCGATCGCTACGTGCCGTACCTCCTGACGACCTTCTTCTTCATCCTGACCTGCAACTACCTCGGGCTCCTTCCGTACGCCTCGAACGCGACCGCCAACATCAACGTCACGGCCGCGCTCGCGCTCATCGCCTTCGTGATGATCCAGGCGGCGGGAATCCGCGAGTACGGCGTGGTGCATCACTTCAAGAACATGGTCCCGAGCGGCGTGCCGATGTGGCTGATGCCGATCATGATCCCCGTGGAGATCATGTCGATGGTCGTCAAGCCGATCGCGCTCTGCCTGCGGCTGTTCGCCAACATGACGGCCGGCCACCTGATCATCGTCGCCTTCATCACCATGGTGTTCATCCTGAAGTCGGTGCTGGTCGGCGTGTTCCTGTCGGTGCCGTTCGCGCTGTTCATCAATCTCATCGAGCTTCTGGTCGCGTTCCTGCAGGCCTACATCTTCACGATGTTGACGTCGCTGTTCATCGGCATGTCGGCCCACCCGGCCCACTGAACGAGGAGGATCACGGCATGGAATTCGGCAACTCACTGGCACATCTGGGCGCGGGTCTCGGCGCGGGGCTGGCCATCATCGGCGGCGGCGCCGGCATCGGCCGTCTCGCGGCCTCGGCCATGGAAGGGATCGCCCGCCAGCCGCAGTCGACCGGCGACATCCGCACCACGATGATCATCGCAGCCGCGCTGATCGAGGGAATCGCGCTGTTCGCGCTGGTCATCACGCTCCTTCTGGCGGTGAAGTAGGACCGACGGGCGCGCACGCCCCCGGGGGACCATTCGGATGGGCACACAGCTCCTCAACCCGGAAGTCGGGACGATCATCTGGACGCTGATCACGTTCGTCGTCCTGCTCTTCCTGCTGTCGCGATTCGCCTGGAAGCCGTTCACCGAGTTCCTCGACGCGCGCGAGAAGTCGATCCGGGACGCCATCGAGGGGGCGCAGAGAGCGCGCGCCGAGGCCGAGGAGACCCTCAAGAAGAACGAGGAGCTGCTGATGAACGCGCGGCGCGAGACCGCGGCGCTCCTCGAGCAGGGCCGGCGCGAGACCGAGACCCTGCGCGCCGAGCTCCTGGTGCAGGCGCGCAAGGAAGCGCAGGACCTCGTCGAGCAGGGAAAGAAGCAGATCGCCTACGAGCAGAAGCAGGCGATCGAGACGCTCCGCGGGCAGGTGGCCGATCTCGCGATCGGCGCCGCCGGCCGCCTGATCCAGGGCAATCTCGACGACGCCAAGAACCGGGCCCTGGTGGCCGACTACGTCAAGGGTCTGCCGACGCGCGACGCCGGCCACCGCTAGGTGATTCGAATCCCGGTCGCCCTGCGCCTGCAGGGCGACGCCCCGCACGTCATCCACATCGGCCGGGGGCTCGGGCCGCGGATCTCGGTCGATCTGCGGCGCCGTCGTCTGGCCGGCCGCTACGTCCTGGTGACGGACACGAACCTGGCGCCGGTGCAGGGCCGGCGCCTGCTGGGCTCGCTGCGCCGCCGCGGGCTCGCGACCGATCTCGTGACGCTCCCTGCCGGGGAGCGCCACAAGAGCCGCCGGACGCGCGATGCTCTGGAGGACCGCCTCATCGACCTGGGCGCCGATCGCGCCACGGCGCTCGTGGCCCTGGGGGGCGGCGTGGTCGGGGACGTGACCGGCTTCGTCGCCGCGACCTTCCACCGCGGCATTCCCTACGTGCAGGTGCCGACCACGCTGGTCGGCATGGTCGACTCCGCCATCGGCGGAAAGACCGCCATCAACCATCCGGCCGGGAAGAACCTGATCGGCGCCTACCACCCGCCGTCCGCGGTCTACATCGACGTCGACCACCTGAAGAGCCTGCCCGCGCGCGAGTTCCGCTCCGGTCTCGCCGAGGTGGTGAAGTGCGGCGTCATCGCCGACGCCGGCCTGTTCGAGACCCTGGAGCGCTCCGCCGACCGCGTGCTGCGCCGCGACCTCGACCTGCTGGTGCGGCTGATCGAGGCCTGCGTCCGCATCAAGGTGCGCGTCGTCGTCACCGATCCGCGCGAGACCGGCCGCCGCAAGATCCTCAACTTCGGCCACACCATCGGCCACGCCCTCGAGACGCTCGCCCGCTATCGCATGGCGCACGGCGAGGCGGTCGCCATCGGCATGGTCGCCGAGGCGCGCATCGCCGCGAGCGCCGGTCTGGCTCCCGCGGCGCTGGCGGATCGGATCGCCAGGCTCCTGGCGGTTCTCGGGCTGCCGACGATCGTCCCGCCGCGCTTCCGGCCCGCCGCGATCCTCCAGGTCGCCCGCCGCGACAAGAAAGCGCGTCTGGGACGGATCGCCTACGCGCTGCCGGTCCGTCTTGGGGCGATGGCGCACGACGGCGCCGAGTACGGTCTCGCGGTCGAGGACGCGGAGGTCGCCTCCGTCCTGCGCTCCCGCTGACGCGACGGCGCGGGACGCGTCGTCCGCGGCGCACCGCAACCGCTTGCCCCGGCCCGCGACCCGTCATACCATCCCGGCCGTGAAGACCATCCCGTCGCTGGCCACCTATTCGCTGCTCGGCCGGAGCGGCCTGCGGGTCAGCCCGCTGGCCCTGGGAACGATGACCTTCGGGACCGAGTGGGGCTGGGGGTCTCCCAAGGAGACCGTGTTCGTGCTCCTGGACCGCTACCTCGAGGCAGGGGGAAACCTCCTCGACACCGCCGACGGGTACACCAACGGGACGAGCGAGCGGCTGATCGGCGAGTACTTCGCCGCCCGCGGCGGACGCGACCGGGCGGTCCTCGCCACCAAGTTCACCTTCAGCGGCGATCCGGGCGATCCGAATGCCGGCGGCAACGGGCGCAAGAACATCCATCGCGCGCTGGAAGGCTCGCTGAAGCGCCTGCGGACCGACTACGTCGATCTCTACTGGCTGCATGCCTGGGACGGCCTCACACCGGTCGAGGAGGTGATGGGGACGCTCGACGCGCTGGTGCGGGCTGGCAAGGTGCGCTATCTGGGGCTGTCGGACGTGCCGGCCTGGTATCTCGGCCGCGCGCAGACGCTGGCGGAATGGCGCGGGTGGGAGCGGCTGGCCGGGCTGCAGCTGGAATACTCGCTGGTCGAGCGCAACATCGAGCGCGAGCACGTGCCGGCCGCCCTGGCGCTGGGCCTGGGCATCACGCCCTGGAGCCCGCTGGCGAGCGGCCTGCTGTCGGGCAAGTACACGCGCGCCGGCAGGCAGGCCCAGGGTCAGGGGCGCCTGCCGACGGTCGCCGCGTCCGGTCATCCGGCCTTCGAGAAGCTGCTCACCGAGCGCAACTGGACGATCGTCGACACGCTGATCCGGGTGGCGAAGGAGATCGGCGCGCCGCCCGCCCAGGTCGCGCTGGCGTGGGTCGCGCGGCGTCCCGGCGTCGCCTCGACCATCATCGGGGCGACGCGGATCGAGCAGCTCGAGTCGAACCTGGCGGCCCTCGACGTCGTCATCCCGGAGCCGCTCCTGGCGCAGCTCGACGAGGTCAGCGCGCCTCCGCTGGTGCATCCGTATCATTTCTTCCTGACGCCGGTGATTCGCGGCCGGATCTCGGGCGGCACGACGGTGCAGGCCGAGCCGGCCGGGTACAGGCCGAAGACGTAGCCGCCGCGGGCGCGCTGCGGCGCCACGGAGCCGGGATGACCGAGCGTGACGAGATCGAAGCGGCCATCGCCGGGTTCATCGCGGCCTACAACTCCGGGGATCTGAGCGGCGTTCTCGACTCCTACGACGACAGCCTCGTCAAGCTGCGGCAGGGCGCGACCCCCGAGACCAAGTCCGCGATCGCCCGCCGTCTCGCCCAGGTGTTCGCCGATTTCCGGACCCACGTCGAGGTCATCAACCAGGAGGTCGAGATCGGCGGCGACCTGGCGTTCACCCGCGGGCGGTTTCGTGTCACGCTCACCCCGCGCGCCGGTGGCGAGCGCCGGGTGCTGCAGCGCCGCTATCTCGAGATCTGGCGCAGGCGCGGCGGGCGATGGCGCGTGGCGCGCACCATGGACAACGCCGCCGGGGGCGATGCGGAGGGGGACGATGCGGCCGAATCGTAGCCCGGCCGCGCGCGGAGGACGGGACGCGTGAGCCAGTACGTCGCGTTCATGCGCGCCATCAACGTCGCCGGACACGCCAGCGTCCGGATGACCGACCTGCGGGGCGTCTTCGCCGCCGCCGGCTGCCGCAACGTCACGACCTTCATCCAGAGCGGAAACGTCCTGTTCGACTCGCCCGAGCGCGGCATCCCGACGATTCTCCGCAACCTTCGCGGCCATCTCCGGCGGCTGGTCGGCGACGAGCCCGACGTTCTGCTTCGGACGGCCGAGGAGGTCGCCGGCCTGCTGGCCTGCGCCCCCTTTCGGAAGATCCGCGCCGGGGCCGGGGTGAAGCACTACGTGGTCTTCCTGTCGCAGGCGCCGCGGCCCAGACCGCGGCTGCCGCTCGTCGTGCCGAAGGAGGCCCTCGAGGTCGTGGGGATCGCCGATCGGGACCTGTTCGTCGTCAGCCGCCGGAAGAAGAACGGCTCCTTCGGGTTCCCCAACGCCTTCATCGAGAAGGAGCTCGGCGTGTCGGCCACGACGCGCAACTGGACGACGGTCACGAAGGTCGCCGCGCTCCTGTCGCAAGCGCCGGCGAAACGATGAGGGTCGTCCTCGAAACGGATCGTCTGGCGTTGCGCGAGATGGAGCCGTCCGATCTCGACGTCGTCGCGGCGATGCTGGCCGACCGCGAGGTGATGCGTCACTGGCCGCGGCCCTACACGCGCGACGAGGCGATCGACTGGATCGCCCGCCAGCGGGCGCGTTACGCGCGTGACGGGCACGGCTACCGCCTCGCCGTCGATCGCGGGACCGGCCGCGTCGTCGGCCAGGCCGGCGTCATGACCATCGAGGTGAACCGCAGACCGGAGCTGGCGCTGGGCTACATCCTGCGACGCGAGCATTGGGGAGAGGGGTACGCGACCGAGGCGGCGGCCGCCGTGCGCGATCACGGCTTCGCGACCACCACCCACGACCGGATCGTCGCCCTCGTCCGGCCGGTGAACCTGCCCTCGCAAGGCGTGGCCCGGCGCCTCGGCATGCGACCGGCCGGTCTGACCACGTATTCCGGCCTGGCGCACGTCATCTTCGCCCTCGACCGCCCCGTGCCGGTTCGCGGGCCGGACGCCGGTCCATAAAGATGATGCGCCGGCCGATCACGAAATCGTCGCAGGGGCGGGTCCCCGGCCGATCACGCCGGCTTACGCCGCGTCCCGCCCGCCTTGCCTCCTGCGCCGCGGCCTATATATTGATGACGGAATCGGCATCCCGAGCGGGACGCCGTGTGGACCGCATCCGGGTCCTGGAGGTTCATCCATCATGGCCCTGCGCCTGGTCAAGGATCGGCCGGCGGGCCGCGCCGGTGAGTCGGCCGCGGACCGGCCGCATGCAGTCTTCTTCCTGATCGACGGGCGCGGACACGTCGTGGAGGCCGCCGGATGGGATCGGCTCTCGGCCGATCCCGCGCCGTCGTCGTTCGACGCTTCGGCGGAGGCCGACAACCCGATCGTGCAGTCGATCGCCGAGGCGATCGCCGACGCCCGAGCCGCCGGCGTGCCCGCCACGCGCCGCATCGAGATCAGCCTCGAGAAAATCCGCATCTACGCCGTCACCGCCGCGCCGATGCCCGGACGGGGCGGGGCGCGCTTCGCCGTGACCGTCGCGGAGGCCGGCGGACCGCAGGCCGGCGAGGAGGAGGGGAAGGTCATCCGCCAGCTCGGCCACGACCTGCGAACGCCGCTCACCTCGATCAGCGGGGCGGTCGAGCTCCTGCAGTCGGGACGACTGGGCGGTCTTCAGCCGCAGCAGGAGCGGGTCGTGAGCCTGATGGAAAAGGGAGTCGAGGCGATGGTGCGTCTGATCGACGAGTCGACGGCGCCCTTCCGCAAAGAAAAGGATCTGCTCGCCGCGCTGGGGCTCGAAGGCCCGCTCGGCGAGGACGACCCCCTGGCCGACCCGAAGAAGGGACGCCGATGAGCGGCACGATCCTGGTGGCGGACGACTCGCAGTCGGTGCGCGACATCCTCCAGATGAGCCTGGAGACGCTGGGATACACCGTGGTGCTCGCCGAGGACGGCGAGCGGGCCATGGAGCGCATCGGCACCGCCCACCCCGATCTGATCATCGCCGACGTCATGATGCCGAAGGTGAATGGGTTCCAGATCTGCCGGCGCGTGAAGTCGGACCCGGCGACCTACAAGACGCCGGTGATCCTGCTGACCGCGCGCTCGGGCACGGAAGACATCTTCTGGGGCAAGGACTGCGGCGCCGACGAGTACATCACCAAGCCGTTCCGCACCCAGGAGCTGGAGCAGACGATCGGCCGCCTCCTGCAGCAGCGCGGGCCGCGCACGCAGCCGAATCCCCAGGTCCCGGGCGACCGCAGGACGCGCCTGGCGCAGGGCGGCCAGATCGTCATGCTGCGCTGGGACCCGCGCGCCATGGACGTGTTCCGCAAGAAGTACGGCGAGATCAAGTTCGCCGAAGCGCTCCAGTCGCTGCGTCTGGCGGCGGAGACCTTCCTGCGCGAGCGGCAGGAGCCGGGGACGATCGGCGTGCACACGCACATGGGACTGTCGGCGGTGCTCAGCGGCGATCCCCCGCAGGCTGTGGCGCTCGGACAGGAGCTGGCCAAGCGGCTCAACACGGTGGCCCTCACGCTCTACGAAGGGGACGACCGGGTCCAGGGGCACATCAAGTTCCGCGACCCGCGCACGGGGCGCGAGGAGCGGCTGCCGCTCCTCACGTTCACGGCGCGCATCGATCCCGACACGCCGGTCTGATGCGGCGGCGAGCGTGACCACGCGCGCGACGGTCGGAGTGACTTCATGATCCCGAAGAAGCTGGGACGCTTCGACATCCTCCGCGAGATCGGCAAGGGCGCCATGGGACAGGTGTTCCTGGCGCACGATCCGAAGATCGATCGCCAGGTGGCGATCAAGACGATCGTCCTGCCGCAGGGGGTTTCCGACACCGAGGCGCACGAGACCAGTCAGCGGTTCCTGCGCGAGGCGCAGGCGGCCGGCCGGCTGCTCCATCCCAACATCGTCACCATCTTCGACATCGGCGAGGAGAACGGCATCTCGTTCATCGCCATGGAGTACATCGACGGCGAGACGCTCGATCGTTACGCGCGGCCGGACAGTCTGCTCCCGCCCGGGCGCGTCCTCGATCTCATGACGCAGGCGGCCTCGGCGCTCGACAGCGCCCACGAGGCGAAGGTCATCCACCGCGACATCAAGCCCGCGAACCTGATGATGCTGCGCGACGGCACCCTCAAGGTGACCGATTTCGGGCTGGCGAAGAACCCGACAGCCAACCTGACCCAGTCGGGCGTCCTCATGGGCACCCCGACCTACATGTCGCCCGAGCAGATTCAGGGGAAGGAGCTGGACGGCCGCAGCGACCTGTTCTCGCTCGGTGTCGTCCTGTACGAGCTGCTGACCGGGGTGCGCCCGTTCGACGCCGACTCGATCTCGACCATCATCTACCGCGTCCTGTACGAGGACCCGCGCCCGCCCGCGGCGCAGAACCCGGCGCTGCCGCCCGACGTCAACGGGGTGATCGAGAAGGCGCTGCACAAGGACCCCGATCGCCGCTACGCCACCGGCGCGGCCTTCATCGGCGGTCTGCGCAGGGCGTTCGCGATGCTGCCGCCGGACAGCCTGTCGCGGCCATTCCCCGGCACCACAGCCCCGATGCGCGCCGCGGCCATCGCCGCCGGTGCGGCGGCGCAGATCGCGGCCCAGGGCACCGCCTCCGGCGCCCGCCCGCGGACGCCGGCCGACGCGGTCAGCCCGACGCGTCCGACGCGTCAGGTCTCGCTGCCCCCGATCGGGTCGCAGGTCGCACGCGACGCCCGGGCGCGATCCGGCGCGCTGAGGTCGCGGGCTCCCGCGGCCGCGCCGCCGGTCCCCTCGACGCTCATCGCGCATCATCCGGTCAAGCTCGCCGCCGTGGTCGTCACCCTGGTCGCGGGGCTGGTCGTCTTCCCGCGCTGGGTCGATCGGGCCGAGCGGCTGCAGTCGCATCGTCACTCCGCCGCGTTCGAGCGTGGCGCGGCCCTGGCGGGCGGCGCGACGCAGGGGGCGCCGGCCGAGACCGCATCCGTGGCCGGCACCGGTTCGCAGGACCCGGCCGACCCGGCGGCTCGCGTGAGCGTCGACGTGGAGACCAGGCCCCGCGGCGGCAGCGTCCTGCTCGACGACATTCCGCTCGCCACGCCACGCGTGGTGCTGGCGCGCTCCGACACCAACACGCACGCCATCCGCGCCAGGTCGGGCTGCCTGGAGGCGGCGACCGAGACCACCGCGGCGGAGCTGGCGACGCACACCGGCCCGATCACCCTCGACCTGAAGCCGCGCAAGGAGACCGTCGCCGTCGGCAGCGACCCGGCGGGGGCGCGCGTCCGTCTGAACGGACGCGACATCGGAAAGCCGACGCCGGTCTCGATCGAGATGGACACCTGCGAGGAGCGCAAGGTCGAGCTGGCGCTCGACGGGCGCCGCCCCTGGTCGCAGACCTTCGCCGTCGGCCAGGGCGGGGAGGACGTGACCCGGGCGCTGCAAAGCGTCGCGCTGCAGCCGATCCCGACCGGCACCGTCACCATCCCGAAGCCGAAGGGGTACAGTGTCGAGGTCTACGCGGGCGACCGGCGGGTCGGCCGGGCCGGCGAGCCGATCTCACTCCTCGAGGGGCGCCACACGCTGACGCTGCGCAACGACAAGCTGTTCGTGCGCGAGACCACCCAGGTGTCGGTCGTGGGCGACCGGGGGGCGTCCCCGGAGATCGTCTTCCCGCCGCTCGGCGCCCTGACGGTTCAGGCCCAGCCGAGCAACTGCAAGGTCTACGTCGACGGCGACTTCGTCGACGTCACGCCGGTGCTCGACCTGCCGATCGCCGCCGGCGCCCACCGTGTGAAGATCCTGTTCGTGCCCAACGGCGCCACCCGCGACCTCAACGTCTCGATCGGGGCCGGAAAGACCGAGCGCGTCGTGGTGAAATTCTGATGCGCCTCGCGTCGCGGGCCACGGCCATCGCGGCGGTCGCCGCGGTGATCGCATCCGCCGGCCTGCTCGGGCCCGCGGCCGCCGTCGCCGCCACCCGGGGCCTCGCCGAGGCGCCCGCCACGCGGCCGGCCGAGACGCCGCCGGTCGCGCCGCCGGTCACGAAGCCGGTGGACGATCGGCCGCTCGACGCCCGGCTCTACGACCAGGGGCTCGACGCGCAGCGCGGCGGCCGGCGCGACGAGGCGGCGCGCCTGATGCGCAAGGTCTACACCGACTTCCCCGACAGCCCGTGGGCGCCGCCGGCGCTCCTCAAGACCGCGGAGATGATCTATCCAGTGACGGCGTGGTCGCAGGTCGGCTCGGCCACGCCGCAGAGCATCCAGCAGGCGACCGAGCTGCTGACGCTCTTGACCCAGAAGTACCGCGCCGCGCGCGAGGCCGCCCCGGCGCTGGTCCGCCTCGGCTTCCTCGGCCTCGAGCCGGCGGCGCCCAAGAGCGATCTCGACGAGGCGTGCGGCCGGTTCGCGACCGCGGCGCAGATTTATCCCGACAGCGACATCGCCGCCGACGCCTACTTCTCGTCCGGCATGTGCGACCTGCTGCGTGATCGGCCGGCGCGCGCCGCCGACGTCCTGGCGCGGCTCATCCAGGAGCATCCCGACAGCCCGCTCGCCGAGGAGGCGATGTACCGCTACGGCATCGCCCTGTCGCTGCTCGACGATCCGAACGAGGCGACGCTGGCGCTGCAGGCGCTCCGGACGCGCCGGTCCGACTCGCAGTTCGCGGCGCGCGCCCTGGAGCGGATGACGCTGCTGCACCGGATGCGGATCCTGCCCGCGGCGCTGAGGACCGCGACGCCCGCCCCGCCCGCCGGCGCCGACCCCGCCGCGGGTGCTATCGACTGGACCCGCCTCTACCGCGTGGATCCCGATTACGGCGCCGCGCTGCGATCGACCGACGCGACGCAGACGATCCGGGGCATCAGCGACATCAGCATCGACGCGCAGGGCCTGGCGGTGGTCGCCTCGCCGCGCGCGCCGGGTGTCTTCCGCCTCGACGCCCGCGGCAAGATCCAGGAGCGCATCGTCCACCCGGGCCCGGACCACGTCGCGGCAGCCGAGGGGCTCGCCGTCTACATCTCGGGCCGCGACCAGATCGCGGTCAACGCCCGCAACTGGAGCGGCCCCGATCTCAAGGGACCGGAGGGGCGCACGCCGGGCGATTACGGGCCGATCGCGATCGACGGCCAGGGACGCGTTCACATGCTCGATCGGCGCGAGAACGCGGTGCTGATCTACGACCGCTCCCGCAAGCTGGTCGGCGCGGTCCGTCCGCCCGCCGGCAAGGAGGGGCGCTTCGTCGATCTCGCCACCGGCGACGACGGCGAGGTCTACGCGCTCGACGGCCGGGCGCGCTCCGCCAGCGTCATCACCCAGGGCCGCGAGTCGCGCCGTATCGACCTGAGCCGCCTGGGCTCCGACCAGCCGTCGGCGCTCACCGTCGACGCGCTCGGTGACCTGTACATTCTCGACGACGCCACCGGCTGGGTCTTCGTGGCGGACGCGACCGGCAGGCGGATCACCGTCGTCCGCCCGCCGAAGGATCTGGCCGCGCGTCTCGGCGAGGTCTCGGCGATCGCGGTGGACGACTACGGGCGTCTTTATTTTGCGGGCCGCAAGTCGGGCCTGGTGGTGCGGATGCAATGACGACCCATTCACGGATGGCGGCCGCGGGTCAGGCCCGGGCGCTCGTCGCCGCGGCGATCGCGCTGCTCCTGTGCGTCGCGCCGCCGGCCCTGGCGCAGCAGGAGGAGGACCTCACCCAGGGTCACAAGGACATGCGGCAGGCCTATGACCGGGCGCGGGAGCGGATCGACGAGCTCGATTTCGCGGCCGGCGTGCGCGAGCTGCAGTCGATCATCGAGCCGCGCCGCGCGGCGCGCGCCGCCGATCTGAGCCTGGAGGAGATGAAGATCCTCACGGCCGCCTATGACCTGAGAGCGCGCGCCGAGATCAACCTCGGCAACCCGAAAGCGGCCGAGGCGGATTTCGAGTCGCTCCTGCGTCTCGATCCGAACTACGCCATCGATCGACAGACGCTCTCGCCCAAGGTGGTCGACCTGTTCGACAAGGTGCGCCAGCGGATGGTCGGGATCCTCAAGCTCACCGTCGACCCGCCCAACGCGAGGGTCCGTGTCGACGGCGAGATCGTCGACTCCCGCGCGCTCGAGGGGATCGGCCTCCTGACCGGCAGTCACGAGGTGCGCGTCGAGATGGACGGCTACGACGGGTCGGTCGAAACCCTGGCGGCGACGGGCGGGACGAGGCTCGATCGGGTCGTGAAGCTGCGGCCGAACCGGCGCGCGCTCGAGTTCATCACCGCGCCGGCCGGTGTGCGGATCTCGGTCGACGGCAAGGAGACCGGCGCCACCGCCGGTCCCGCGACGCCCGACGTGCAGGCGCTGGCGGAGCAGTACAAGTTCGATCCGGCAGCGGCCTCGGCGCCGTTCCCGGTGCCGCCGGTCGCCCCCGGCATGCACACGGTCACCTTCGAGCGCGACTGCTACGAGACCCAGACTCTCACGGTCAAGGTCGATCTCGACCTCGACGCCAACCGGGCGCTGCGCTTCGCGCCGGTGGCGCTCAGGGAGGCGAAGACGCAGATGCAGATCGCCTCGGTCCCGGCGGGCGCCGAGGTCCAGGTGGACGGCTCGCGCCTGGGGCTGACCCCCCTGACCGTCAACACGCTGTGCGGCGGCGAGCGCGACATCACCGTGGTCAAGCAGGACGTCGGGCGCTGGACCGAGCGGGTGCGTCTGACGCCCGGGGTCGTGAACACCCTGAACGTTCGGCTGCGACCCACGCTGCTGTACGCCGGCACGTTCCGCCTCGACGAGTGGGGACGGGTCGTCTGGAGCGACGAGGACAAGCCGCTGCTCGACGCTCTGGGCCGCGGCCTCAAGACGCTGAACCTGGTGCGCAATCCCCAGGTCCAGGAAAGCCTGCGCGACGCGATCATCAAGTGGATGATCGCCGACCCGCGGGCGCCGCGCGCCGGCACCCTCCTGCCGCCGGAGATCCTGAAGGACGCTTCCGAGCGGACCGGGGCGGATCTGGTGCTCGTCGGTCTGACCATCGCCGGCGATCCGGATCATGCCTGGACGATGGGGCTCTATTCGACGCTGCATCCGGCGCCCGACATGGTGCGTCTCCGGACCGACAACGACGACGGCGTGCGCGACCTGGTGGCGCGTCTCGACACCCTGCCGCCCGAGACCGGCACCTGGTGGGGCGTCGGTCTCGCCGACACGACGCTGCCTCCGGGAGGTCCGCTGGTCGTCCGCGTGCTGCCCGGCAGCCCGGCCGCCAAGGCCGGCCTCAAGGCGGGGGACCGCGTGCAGGTGGTCGGGACCCGCAAGGTCGCCTCCACCCGCGAGGCGCTGCAGGCGATGGAGTCCGACAGCACGCACGCGGGCGGCGTGCGCTCGCCGGTGATCCTGACGGTCGACGGCGGCGACGGTGCGCGCACGGTGCGCGTCGCGCCGGGGGAGGCGCCGGCACTCATCTCGGCCGGCGCCGCGAGCCTGCTCTACAACCGCGCGCTCGAGGAGTTCCGGCTGCGCGCCCGCGCCGCGGGGGACGACGTGTCGCGCGGCGTCGCCTACCTGAACGTCGGCATCGCCCTGATGCATTTCCGGGCATACGAGCGGGCTCTGTCCGAGGGGTTCCGCCGCGCCGATCTGCCGGCGGGCAGCGGCATCGCCGCCGGCACGGTCCAGTACTACCGCGGTCTGTGCGCCCTGCGGCGCGGCGACCCGTCCGGCGCGCGGGAGGCCTTCCAGGCCGCCGCAGGCGCTGCGGGGAGCACGCTGGAGTCCGGAGACGGACCCTCGGCGGCCGCCGCCGCGAACCGGGCCCTCGCCGCCCTCCAATAGCCCTCGCGCCTGCGCCCCGGACGCGCCTGCGCCGCGCCCGCCGGTCACGAGAACGTCATTGGCCGCCCCGTTGAAATGCCGGCGACGCGACATGGACATTTTCCGGCCGGGCTCCTAGATTTCCCCAGTCATGGCCTCGCCCGCACCCGTCAAACCGGCCGCCGCTTTGCCGATGCGAGGCGAGGTCCAGTCCCGCACCATCCCGAACCTCCTCCACGATCTCGGGCAGCGCCAGGCGACCGGCGTGCTGACCTTCACCGGACGAACGGTGAAGAAGCAGGTCTTCTTCACCAGCGGGAGCGTGCAGTTCGCCGTCTCCAGCGACCGCGACGACCGGTTCAACCAGACGCTGCTCAAGGCCGGCGCCATACCGCTCAAGGAAGTGATGCGCGCCCTCGAGATCGCGCTGTCGACCCGCGATCGACTGGGCGAGGTCATGATGCGGATGAAGATGCTGTCGCAGGCCGACGTGGAGAAATGGGTCAAGGTCCAGGTGCGCGAGATCGTCTTCAGCCTGTTCAACCGCACCGCCGGCCAGTGGACGTTCGAGACGCGGCCGGTCGGCGTCGAGACGATCGCCCTGGCCGCGCCGGCCGACGTCCTGGTCATCGAGGGGATCCGCCGCATCGCCTCCTGGGCCCGCATCTACGAGGAGGTCGGCGGGCTGAACGCCGAGTACCTGACCACGACGAGGGCGCCCGCCATCGCGGCCGGTCTGCCGCTCCTCCCGGGCGACAAACAGCTCCTCGACATGTGCAGGACGACCACCTCGCTGGTCGAGATGTGCGACGCCTCCGACATGGGCGACCTCCAGGTCTGCCGCTCGATCTGGGGCCTTCTCGTCGTCGGAGCCCTCGCCAAGTCATAATCGCGCCGTCTTGACGCGACCCCGCCCTTCATCTAAATTCGATGGGCCCAATCGGCGCCTGGAGAGTGACCTGATGACGAAGTCGATCGGTTCGCGCCGCCGCGTCCGCGCGGCGTTCCTGCTCGCCGGCTGGGCCTCGCTCGGGGCGGGAGCCGCCGGTCCCGTGGCGGCGACCTGGCCGCCGCTGCTGGCCGCGCCGGGCGCGGCCGCCACCACGGCGCCCGGAGCCGCGGCGCCCGCGCCGGGCACGCCGATCCAGGAGGGGCTGGCCTCCATCCGCGGCGTGCTCTTCCGCTCCGACGAGATCACCCGGATCAAGGGGGCGACGGTCACGGCGATCAATACCCACACCGGCCGGCGCTACATCAGCAACTTCACCGGCGATAACGGCGCGTACGAGGTCAAGGAGCTGCCGGCCGGCACCTACGACATCGCCATCGAGTCGTCCGACCGGCTCTACGTCACCGACAGCCTCGTCGATCTGGCCGAGAAGCAGCGCCTCTACCTGTCGTTCTCGCTGCAGCCGAAGGGCGCGGCGGCCGGCGTGGCCGCGGGGGGCGCGACGGGCGCGGCGGCGGACTCCGCCGCCGGGAACGGACACGCCAAGGTGACCTTCACCGATCCGAATGCCGTTCCTGCGACCCAGGAGCCCCCCAAGAAGAAGGGCTTCTGGCACAGCGCCGGCGGCATCACCCTCATCACGGTCCTGGTGGCCGGCGCGGTCGCGGCCGGCGTCTCCGCCCAGCGCAACTGAATCGATGACCGCCGGTCGCGTGGCGTCTCTCGACCTGGGGGCCGAGTTCATCGAGGTCCGCGAGGGCGTCGAGGCCGCGGCGCGCCGCGTCCTCGAATCCGGCCGCTATATCGGTGGTCCCGAGGTCGAGGGGCTCGAGCGCGAGTTCGCGGCCTACTGCGGGACGGCGCACGGCGTGGCGGTCAGCAGCGGCACCGACGCGCTGCGGTTCGCCCTGATCGCGGCCGGAGTCGGTCCCGGGCACGAGGTCATCACCAGCCCGTTCACCTTCATCGGCTCCACCGAGGCGATCAGCCAGGCGGGCGCCCGGTCCGTCTTCGCCGACATCGAGCCGGCCACCTTCACCCTCGACCCGGCGCGCGTGCAGGCGGCGCTCACGCCGCGCACGCGCGCGCTGATGCCGGTCCACCTGTACGGTCAGGCGGCGGACATGGAAGGTCTGCGCTCCATCGCCCGCGACCGCGGCCTGGCGATCGTCGAGGATGCCTGCCAGGCCCATGGCGCCGCGCTCGGCGGCCGCCGGTGCGGCGCGCTCGGGAGCGCCGGCTGCTTCTCGTTCTATCCCACCAAGAACCTCGGGGCGGCGGGGGAGGCCGGCCTGGTCACCACCGACGACGCGGCGCTGGCCGACCACGTGCGGCGCCTGCGGGACCATGGCCAGTCCGGGAAGTACGTCCACGCCGAGGAGGGGTACAACGGGCGCCTCGACGCGATCCAGGCGGCGATCCTGCGCGTCAAGCTGAAGCGGCTGGAGGCCTGGAACGATCGGCGCCGGGCGATCGCCGCGCGCTACCGCGCCGGACTCGCGGCGGCGGAGAAGCAGGGGCTTCTGATCCTGCCGGCCGAGCGCACGGGGGCGCGGCACGTCTATCACCTGTTCGCCGTCCGGGTTCCAGGGGGCGGCGCGGTCACCCGGCGCGACCGCGTGCGCGGCGCGCTCCTGGAGGCCGGAATCGAGACGGGCGTGCACTATCCGGTTCCGCTGCACCGCCAGCCCTGCTACGCGTCGATGGGGAAGGGCGAGGGCTCGTTCCCCGAATCGGAGCGGGCCTCGCGCGAGGTCCTCACGTTGCCGCTCTACCCGCAACTGCGCGACGAGCAGGTCGACCAGGTCGCTCTGACCCTCTCCCGGATTCTCGCCGCTCGATGACGCGTCGCTCCGGCGCATCGCGCGGCTCCTCCGCACGTCGCGCCTCCCGGCCGCGCCGCGGGGCCGCGCCGTCGCGCCGCCCGCTGCGGCTGGTCGTGGTCGCCGGGGCGCGGCCCAACTTCATGAAGGTCGCGCCGCTGATGCGCGCCTTCCGGGCCCGCCCCGATCGCTTCGACGCCCGCCTTGTGCACACCGGCCAGCACTACGACGAGGCGATGTCGGACGTCTTCTTCCAGGAGCTCGAGATCCCCAAGCCCGACATCCATCTCGGCGTCGGCTCCGGCTCCCACGCCGTGCAGACGGCGCGCATCATGGAGGCGTTCGAGCAGGTCCTGCAGGCGGAGCGCCCCGACTGGGTGATCGTGGTAGGGGACGTCAACTCGACGGCGGGCTGCTCGCTGGTGGCCGCCAAGATGACGCCGCGCGTGCCGGTGGCGCACGTCGAGGCGGGGTTGCGCTCGCGCGATTGGGCCATGCCGGAGGAGATCAACCGCATCGTCACCGACGCGCTGTCGGACCTCCTGTTCACGACCTCCGCCGACGCCGACCGCAACCTCCTGGCCGAGGGGGTGCCGCGCCATCGCATTCACCGGGTCGGCAACGTCATGATCGACACCCTCATGCGGTTCGCCGGACGGGCGGCGCGCTCGGACGTCATGCAGCGCCTCGGGGTGGAGCCGCCGTTCGCTCTCCTGACGCTGCACCGGCCGGCCAACGTCGACGACCAGGGGACCTTCCGGCGCATCCTGGCGGCCCTGGAGCGCATCGGCCGCCAGGTGCCGATCCTGTTCCCAGCCCATCCACGCACCGTCAAGATGATGCGGCAGTTCGGGGTCGCGGCCGACTCCGGCGGCGGGCGCGGTCTGCGGCTCGTCGCGCCCCTCGGGTATCTCGACTTCCTCCATCTTCAGACGCGGGCCGCGCTCGTCCTGACCGACTCGGGCGGTGTCCAGGAGGAGGCGACCATCCTGGGCGTCCCCTGCCTGACCCTGCGGGAGAACACCGAGCGTCCGGTGACCATCACCCACGGCACCAACCGCCTGGTCGGGAGCGACACCGCCCTCATCGTCCGCGAGGCGCGTCTGGCCCTGGGCCGGCCGCCCAGGCGCCGGCGGCCGATCGCGCTGTGGGACGGCCGGGCGGCCGAGCGCATCGCCGCGGTGCTCGCCTCCCCGGCCCGCCGCTCACGCAGTTGACTCCCGGCCATAGGACACGGAGAATGGCGCCACGGTCAGCTCGCGTCTCGCTCCGGGTCACGATTCAAAGGGTGGTGGCGAAGTGATTTCGACGGCCAGGATCAGGGTCCTGCTTGCGGACGATCACACGCTGGTGCGCCAGGGCCTGCGGGCGCTTCTCGAGCGCGAGGCGGACATCAAGGTCATCGGCGAGGCCACCAACGGCAAGGAAGTGATCAGGAAAACCGAAGCGCTGCGCCCCGACATCGTCGTGATGGACGTCTCGATGCCGCGGCTCAACGGCATCGAGGCGACCCAGAAGATCACCACCGATCACCCGGACGTCCGGGTCGTGGTGCTGTCGATGCACGCCGGGGAAGATTACGTCAAGGGCATGCTCCGCGCCGGCGCCAGCGGCTACGTCCTCAAGGACGCCCCCGCCAACGACCTCCTGTCGGCCATCCGAGCCGTGGCGGCGGGGGGATACGCAATCCACCCGCGGGTCTCGGGCAGCGTGGTCGCCGGATTCCTGAAAGGGATCGGCGTGGAGGAGCCGGTCGGCGACCTGACGCCACGCGAGCGCGAGGTCCTGCAGCTCATCGCCGAAGGGATGACCAACCGCGAGATCGCCTCCCACCTCCGCCTGTCGGTGAAGACGGTCGAGGCGCACCGGACCGCGATGATGAAGAAGCTCGAGCTCCACGGGGTGGCCGAGCTGACCCGCTGGGCGATTCGCCGCGGTCTCGTGACTTCCGAATAACAGAAACTCGTTTCGGTCCTCCCTTCGCCCCGCAACCTGAGCCTCATCAACAGCTTCGGCCCCAAGGCGTCCGCACTTTCGCCCCTTTTCCGGTGCCACGAGGTGGACCATGACGTCGGGCGCGCCTTGACCGGCTCGAAAACCGTTTGGTACGATCCATCGCACTCCAGGAGTCCTTCCATGAACCGACAAAGCCTCCCGGGTCTTTTCGATCTCTAGTACCCCCTGTTCGCCGGCTCGCGTCCCTTGGAGCTTCATAAATCATTGAGATACCAGAGGTTTTTCCATGAAGAACGGCGGCAGGCGGGGTCCACGAGCGACCGGGAAGGCGGTCTCGGCCGCGGCGGCGGCCGCGGAGCTGGAGGCGGCCCGGATGGCGGCCGCGGGCCGGACCGCGGAGTTCCCCGGGCGGTCTGACGACGAATCCTCCCCCCTGACGGTGGTCGAGCCAATCAAGCCGGACTTCGCCGTCAGCAAGAAGGCCAGGGCCAAGGCGCGCTCCCGGCGCGCGGCCCGCCGGTTCCCGGTGGAGAAGGTCATCAAGGAGTCGCAGTACTGGCTGGACATCATCAGCAAGGGCCAGCGTCTCACCCCCGGCCAGAAGAAGCGGATCATCAAGGAGACGGTGAAGTCGTTCTCCACGTACTTCAACACCGGCTTCCTGGCCTATCGCAAGTCGGTCGCCGAGGCCGACCAGTACGCCTCGATCGAATGGACCGGGGAAGGGACCATGATCGAGGACATCACCGGCCGGCAGTACATCGACTGCCTGGGCGGGTTCGGGATCTACAGCGCCGGCATCCGTCACCCGCGCATCGTCGAGGCGGTCCGCAACCAGCTCGAGCGGATGCCGCTCTCCAGCCAGGAGCTGCTCGACCCGCTGCGCGGCGCCCTGGCGGAGCTGCTGGGAGAGATCGCGCCCGGCAATCTCCAGAAATGCTTCTTCATCAACAACGGCACCGACGCCGTTGAAGGGGCGATGAAGCTGGCCCGCCTCTACACCGAGAAATCGGGGTTCATCTCGACCCTGCGCGGCTTCCACGGAAAGTCCTACGGCTCGCTGTCGCTGATGGGCAAGGCCGAGTTCCGCATCGCCTTCGAGCCGCTCCTGCAGGACGTCTATTTCGTCGAGTTCGGCGACGCGGACGAGGTCGAGTGGCAGCTCAAGAAGGCGCGCGACGTGGGTCTGGACATCGCCGCGGTCGTGGCCGAGCCGGTGCAGGGCGAAGCGGGCGCCATCGTGCCGCCGGACGACTACTGGCCCCGCCTGCGGGCGGTCTGCGACGAGTACGACGTGCTGCTGATCGCCGACGAGGTGCAGACCGGCATGGGCCGCACCGGCAAGCTCTGGGGCGTCGATCACTGGGACGTCATCCCGGACATCATGTGCCTGGGGAAGTCGGTCGGCGGCGGCGTCATGCCCCTGTCCGCCTTCATCTCGACGCCGGAGATCTGGAAGGTGCTGGAGCAGAACCCGTTCCTGCACTCCTCGACGTTCGGCGGCAACCCGCTCGCCTGCGCCGCGGGCATCGCGGCGATCAACGTCACCCTGGGCGAGGATCTGCCGGGGCAGGCGGCCGAGAAGGGCGCCTACTTCCTCCAGGGTCTGAGGGAGCTCCAGGCGCGCTACTCCGACGTCATCGTCGAAGTGCGCGGCAAGGGCCTGCTGATCGGCATCGAGTTCAACAGCACCGAGTTCGGCTATTCGGTCGCGGCGGGCCTGTTCCGGCGCGGCGTGCTGGTGGCCGGGACGCTCCTCAACGCCAAGACGATCCGGATCGAGCCGGCGCTGTTCATCCCCAAGGAGCAGATCGACGAAGTCCTCAATCGCCTGGACGACACCCTGAAGAGCCTGACCTGAATCACAGGAGCCCGACGTGAAGCTGCCGATCGACCACCCGCTGAGCCGCGAGGAGCAGGACGCCATCGCCGCCGAAGGCATCGACAACTGGAACGCCTACATCCGGCGGTTCCCGAAGGAAAAGGATCGCGACCGGGATCGGAACCTGGTGGAGTGGAGCGGCGAGGGCTCGCTCATCCGCAACATCTACGGCGAGGAGTACGTCGACTGTCTGGGGGGCTACGGCATCTTCTCCCTCGGGCACCGGCATCCCGAGGTGATCGCGGCGGTCAAGTCCCAGATGGACCGGATGCCGCTGCACAGCCAGTACCTCGTGAACCCGATCACCGCCGAGGCGGGTCGCTGCCTCGCGCAGGTGGCGCCCGGGAACCTGAAGCGCACCTTCTTCTGCAACAGCGGCACCGAGGCGGTCGAGGGGGCGTTGAAGCTGGCGCGCCTCCACACCCGCCGGCACCGCTACATCTCGACCAGGAACTCCTTCCACGGCAAGTCGCTGGGCGCGCTCTCGGTGACCGGGCGCGAGGTGTTCCGCGAGCCGTTCAAGCCGTTGCTGGCCGACGTGGGCTTCGTCCCCTACGGCGACGCCGCGGCGATCGAGTCCGCCATCACCGCCGACACCGCGGCCGTCATCCTCGAGCCGGTGCAGGGGGAGGGCGGCGTGATCGTCCCGCCCGACGATTACTTTCCAAAAGTGCGCGAGGCCTGCACGCGCAAGGGCGCGCTGCTGATCGCCGACGAGGTGCAGACCGGTCTCGGCCGGGTCGGCGCGCTGTTCGGGGTGAATCACTGGAACGTCGTGCCCGACATCATGTGCCTGGCCAAGGCCCTCTCGGGCGGCGTCATCCCGTGCGGCGCGTTCACGACCACCGACGAGATCTTCGCCTCGTTCCATGCCAACCCGATGTATCACTCGTCGACCTTCGGCAACAACCCGCTGGCCGCGACCGCCGCCATCAAGGCGATCGAGATCACCGTGCGCGAGCGGCTCCCGGAGCGCTCGGCGCGTCTCGGGGCGTCGCTCCTCGACCGTCTCCGGACCCTGCAGACGAGACACCCCGACAAGATCCGCGAGGTGCGCGGCAAGGGTCTGCTTCTGGGGGTCGAGACGCGCGACGAGACCGTCGGCGGCGCGCTGGCCGCGGCT
Organism: Patescibacteria group bacterium; assembly: GCA_035638115.1. Taxonomy (GTDB): domain Bacteria; phylum Acidobacteriota; class Polarisedimenticolia; order Gp22-AA2; family Gp22-AA2; genus DASRAN01. The sequence continues at coordinate 23,716 of DASRAN010000095.1, forward strand.
CTCTACAACAGGAAGATCCTGGTCGCCTACGCCCTCAACAAGCCCGAGGTCGTGCGTATCGAGCCGCCGCTCAACATCCCCGAGCCGTACCTCGACCGGCTGGTCGAGGCGCTCGGCGAGTCGCTGCAGGCGATCTGACCCCGCCGGAAATCCGCGCGGAAAGCCGGTCTTGCCCGGACTCGTGTGCTAGCATCGACGCGAGGCTCGTGGCAGCTCTCAACTCGCAGGAGGAGCCATGAGGAAAGCAGCGGTCGTTCTTTCCGCATCACTCGTCGCGTTCATGTTGATGGTGTTCGTCACCCCGGCTCTGGCCACCGGCAAGACCCATGACCTGAGCGGGACCATCGTCTCCGTGGACGCCGACGGCAAGAAGCTCACCTTCAAGGACGACACCGGCACCAGCATGACGGTCCCGGTGCTCGAGAAGGCGGTCCCAACCCTCAAATCGCTCAAGGCGGGGCAGAAGGTCGTTCTGACCTGCCAGGACAACGAGAAAGGCGATCATGAGGGCGTCAGCGCGATCCGCGTCGACGAGGGCGGCAAGTCCTGAAGCCGGAATCTCCCTAAGGTTGTGAACGAGGCGCCGGGCCGGGGTGGGCTCGGCGCCTCGATTTTTCGTTTCGCCAGGCGCGCCTCGAGAACGCCATGGCCCCCCCGCCGACACTCGATATAATGCCGCCCCGCGCGCTGCCGTGCGCACGAGGAATCGCATGACCCGGATGTGGATCGGCGGGAAGTGGACGACGAGCGCGAGCCGGCAGACTTTTCCGGTGGACAACCCGGCCACCGAGCAGGTCCTCGACCGGGTGCCGCGCGCCGACGAGCGCGACGCCGACCGGGCGATCGCCGCGGCGGCCGAAGCGTTTCGGGCCTGGCGCGGCGTGTCGGGTCTCGAGCGCGCCAGCCTGATGCACCAGTTCGCGGCCCGGCTGCGCGCCCGGCATCGCGAGGTCGCCCGCCAGATGACCCTCGAGGGCGGCAAGCCGTACATCGAGAACCTCGACGAGGTCGAATGGTGCGCGGCGGTGTTCGACTACTACGGCGAGATCGCGCGCGATCAGGCGGGGAAGGTCCTCGCCCCGGTCTTCCCGCACCAGGTGAACTTCGTCCGCAAGGAGCCGTTCGGCGTCGTCGTCTGCATCGTGCCGTGGAACTACCCGCTCCTGCTGCTGTCGTGGAAGCTGGCGCCCGCGCTCGCGGCCGGCAACGCCGTGGTGATCAAGCCGTCCGAGGAGACGCCGCTCTCGACGCTGATGCTGGCCGAAGACCTGGCGATCTTCGGTCGTGGCGTGGTCAACATCGTCACCGGGTTCGGGTCGGAGGTCGGCGAGCCGCTGGTCACCCACAAGGAGACCAGCCTCGTCGCGTTCACCGGCAGCATCGCCACCGGCAAGCGGATCGCCGAGGCGGCGGCGCCGCATCTGAAGAAGCTGAACCTCGAGCTGGGCGGCAACGACCCGTTCATCGTCTGCGACGACGTCGACGTCGACGTGGCGGCGAAGGGCGCCGCCTGGGCCGCCTTCCTGAACATGGGCCAGGTCTGCACCTCGGGCGAGCGCTTCTACGTGTTCGAGTCGGTGTTCGAGCGCTTCGTGAAGAAGTTCGTGTCCATCGCCCGCGGCCTGCGGCTCGGCAATCCGCTCGGACCCGACATCGATTGCGGGCCCCTCATCCGTGAATCGCATCGCGTGCAGATCGAGCGCAAGATCGAGGACGCGGTCGGGCAGGGGGCCAGAATCCTGTGCGGCGGCCGGCGTCCGCCCCGCCTGAAGAAGGGGTTCTTCTTCGAGCCCACCGTGCTCGTCGACGTGAACCAGTCGATGTCGCTGATGCGATCGGAGACCTTCGGCCCGATCGCCCCGATCGTGCCGGTGAAGGGGATCGAGGAGGCCGTGCGTCACGCCGACGACTCCGAGTACGGCCTGGGCGCGAACATCTACACCAACAAGCTCGAGTGGGCGATGTACGCCATGGAGAACATCCACGCCGGCACCTTCTGGATCAACGACCCGCTCACCGACAACGACGCGGGGCCGTTCGGCGGCATGCGCATGTCCGGCATGGGACGCGAGCTCGGCATCGAGGGGCTGGACGCGTTCCGCGAGCCGAAACACGTTCACATGGACTGGCGCGTCGAAGCCAAGCCGTACTGGTATCCTTACCGCTGGAAAGGGGTGACGGCCCCGCCGGCGCCACGACGCCCGAAGAGGTCCGCGCGATGAGAAAGCACGTCGTTCTGAAGACCGCGATCCCGGGCCCGAGGTCCGTCGAGCTGTTCGAGGCGCGCCGCGCGGCGATTCCGCGCGGCGCCTACAACCTGACGCCGATCGTCATCGCCCGGGGCGAGGGCGCGATGCTGGAGGACGTCGACGGGAACCACTTCATCGACTTCGCCGGCGGCATCGGGGTCCTCAACGCCGGTCACGCGCCCGGTCCGGTGGTCAAGGCGATCCAGCACCAGGCCGAGAAATCGATCCACTCGTGCTTCCACGTCACCATGAACGAGCCGTACCTGCGTCTGGCGGAGGCGATGAACCGGATCACCCCGGGGGCGTACGCCAAGAAGACGATGTTCGTCAACAGCGGCGCCGAGGCGGTCGAGAACGCCGTGAAGATCGCGCGCGCCGCGACGCGCCGCCCCGCCGTCATCTGCTTCGAGGACGCCTTCCACGGCCGCACGCTCCTGGCGATGTCGCTGACCAGCAAGGTGCACCCGTACAAGGATCACTTCGGGCCGTATGCCCCCGAGGTGCACCGCATGCCGTACGCCTACTGCTATCGCTGCCCGTGGGGGAAGAAATACCCGGGCTGCAACATCGAGTGCGGCACCTTCCTGACCGATTTCTTCAAGCGCTACGTCGACGCCGACACCGTCGCGGCGCTTCTGGTCGAGCCGGTGCTCGGCGAGGGCGGCTTCGTCACGCCGCCGCCCGAGTACTACCCGATCCTGGCGCGACTCTGCCGCGAGAAGGGCATCCTCCTGATCGCCGACGAGATCCAGACCGGCTTCGGCCGCACCGGCAGGATGTGGGCCTCCGAGCACTACGGTCTGGAGCCCGATATCCTGATCGCCTCGAAATCGATCGCGGCCGGTCTGCCGATCGCCTCGATCACCGGCCGGGCCGAGCTGATGGACGCGCCGGCCGAAGGGAGCCTCGGCGGAACGTTCGGCGGCAATCCGGTCGCCGCCGCCGCGGCGTTGGCGGTCATCGAGCAGTTCGAGAAGCACGACCTGCCGGGCCGCGCGCGCAAGGTGGGGGACCGCGTGCGCGCCTCGTTCGAGGGGTTGTGGAAGAAGTGCCCCCAGGTCGGAAACGTGAGAGGCGTCGGCGCCATGATGGCACTCGAGTTCGTCAAGGATCGCGCCACCAAGGAGCCGGCCAAGGAGCTGGTGCAGCGCATCACGCGGCTCTGCTACGAACGCGGGCTCATCGCCATCAGCGCGGGCACCTACGGCAACGTCATCCGCACGCTGATGCCGCTCGTGATCACCGAGGAGCAGCTCGAGGAGGGGCTCGACATCCTCGAGGGCGCCATCCTCGAGGCGGCGCAGGAGCTGATCCCGACGTCGGCCGCGGCCGTCCCGGCGCAGCCGGGGCTGGTGCCGGTCGCGCCCATCCCCACGCCCGGCTCCGGACCCTCCACGGGATAGTTCCGCCCCGGCGATTCCTCAGAACGATCGACAGACCCCTCCGGGCAGGGCCGGCGAGATCATCCCCTCCAGTCCGGAGCACCCCGCCGGCGGCGGAGAGGTCGGATCGATCGACAGCAGGAGGCAGCAGCCGCACGGGTCGCCGGCGCAGGAGAGGGTATCGGTGCCCTCCCGGATGGCGGGCTCCACCGGCCATCGGGAGAGGTTCCCTTCCCGATCGACGACCTCGAACGTGAAGCCGATCGAGGCGTCGGGAGCCAGCAGGACCTGAAACTGGGGCGCTTGCTGCGTGATGCAATCCCGGAGCAGGGGATTCGTCGACGGGTTCACGAGGGCCACCCGCCGGGTGTACCGATCGTCGCCGGAGATCGCGTCCCCCGAGGTCAGCGCGAAGACCTGCGCGCGGCAGACGCAGGCGTCGGGCGTCGCGTCCGAACAGTCCTCGAGCCATTGTGCCTTCTGCTGGCTCGGGAAGGCGGCCGAGGAGCCGTCGTCGAGCAGCAGGAGGCTGACCTCGGTCGGCGGCGTCGATGGACGGGGATCGAGGTAGCTCGCGATGGCCAGGAGGATGTCGGTCCGCCCCGGGATCGAGTCGGCGTCGGTGACGAGCGCGCTCAGACGCAGGGCGGTGTACGAGCCTTCGATGAAGACGCCGGGTGGAAGCGCCCGGACGTCGGAGAGTCCGGTGAAGGCGCACACGCCCAGCTCCGCCACCTGCGTGAAGTCGCACGAGACCGTCTCTGTCTCCGTCACCGCCTCGGCCTGCTGGATCACGGGCGGCCTGCCGAACGGTTGCGACGCGAAATCGACCGCGTCGATCCCCGCCGTGGAGCCGTCGGAGAAGCCGACCAGGAACCGGTAGCTCCCGGCATACGGAAGCCCGGCGAACTCGAAGGCCATCGCGGAATCGGTGGCCTCACCGAAAAGACCGCCGGCCTTCTCGGTCGTGGGGCCGATCGCCAGGCAGGCCACGGGGACGCGCCGGCCGGTCGTGAAATGGGTCCCGACGAGATGGATCACGAACGGTCGCGCGACGAAGACCGATTTCGGCGCCTGCGGATCACCGGTCCGGTAGTCCTCGATGACGGGATACGGCCGCGGGACGTCGTAGGTGAACCGGAGCGCGCCGTTCGGATAGAGCGCCTCCCGCCCGTTCACGAAGACGGTCACTGTCACCGCGTCGGGGTCCAACGGGTCGAGCTTGCCGGGGACCTCGACGGCGATCGTCTGGCGGCTCCGGCCGGAGCTCGAGACGGAGGCCGCGGCCGGCCCGAAGGCGACGACCACGTCGCCGCCCGCGAACCCCCGTCCCACGATGATCACGGTGCGCCCCACCTCGGCCGAGTCGACCGACAGCCGCTCCGCGACCGGCGCGCCCGGCGCCGCGACAGCCGCGGGCCAGGGCACCGTGACGAACAGACCCAGGGCGGCCGCGCGCATCATCCTGTTCATGGGCGTTCCCTCCGGTTCGAGCGATGGGTCGGAGAATCATGGGTGGCGCGGCCGGCCCGCGAGAGTGGGATGGCCGCGCGGACTGCTGGCGCCGTTATGGGACGCGGTGGGGTGGGCCGTCAACGCCCGGCACGAGAGCGCTGCTGCGGATCGACCGCGAGCGCGGCGACGATCAGGGACAGGGCGAGAGGTTGGTGCGCTCCACGCCGCTCGATCGGTATCCCTTCGTGCTCTCCTCGGCCAGGAGGTTCCGGGCGGTGACGAAGTAGAACCAGCCGGCGCCGACGGGCGGCGACGACGTCTCGGTCCACGACTCGCTCCCGAGACCCGACTGGTAGCAGGCGCCGAACCCGCCCGGCAGCGTGCCGATCAGGTCGCGGTAGATCTCGTACCGTCCGATCGACTTGTCGGGGTCCCAGACGAGCGTCGCGGTGTCGGCCCATCGGACGTTCGTGACCTCAGCCGGGGGAGGGTAGTCTCCCGCGAATCCGGCGTTCAGGTGGTAACTCGCGCTTGCGAACCCGGCGCCGGTGACGCCCTGGCCGATGGCGTCGAGCCGGACCCGGTAGCTCGACGACGACAGGAACGATGCGTCGCGCGGATCGCCGCCGGCATCGACGACCGCATCGGTGAGCCGATACGAGGCGCTCGTCTGCGCCCGCGCGTCGCCGGCGGCGGCGAGCATCACGACAAGGCAGAGAGTCCGTCTCATGCGCCCGTCTCAGCGGCCCAGGACGAGCACGCGGATCGCCCCGGTGCCGCCCTCGAGCGGCTCGAGCGCCTTGGCGATGACCGTTCCGGCGGGCGGCGCTCCCTTCGGCCGCGCGGCGTGGCCGGGAGTCGCCGAGGCGACCAGGAGATCGCCGACCTCGATCGCGCCGGCCGTCGCGTCGACGTTGCACAGGGCGACGACGCCGGACACGACGATCGGCGCCTGACCGGAGAAGGCGCGGTCGGCCGGGCCGCCGACGATCCCGATGACCCCGCGGTCGAGCGGCTGCGAGGCGATCACCGCCTGCCCGCCGGGAGCGCCGGTCACGGTCACGACGTCGCCCGCCCGCACGGTCCCCGCCACCTCCAGGGGGAACGTGTTCGGCGGGAAAGCGGCAGCCGCGGGCTCCTCACCCGCTCGTCCTGCGCCCGCGGTGGAGGGGACCGGCGCAGCGGTCCCCCCGGCCGCGACCCCGGCCGTGCCGGCGATCATCAGGGGAGCGGCCGGCATCGGTGGCGCGGCGGGGGCGCGAAACGCGTCGCCGTCGCGTCCGGGATCGAAGACGTGGATCTTCGCCTTCAGCGCTTCGGTCGCGCTCAGGTCGAGCGGCGCGTCGCCGTCCGGGGCCCCGGGCCGCGCGGCCCGGAACCGGGAGAGCGCCGTGAAGCGCCGGAGTCCTGGCTTGCGGGAGAACAGATCGTCGGCGGACGCGCCCGCCGGGATCGGCATGTCGTGCTCCTTCTCCCGCACCACCGGAATGTCCTCGAAGCCGACACGCAGCCCGAACACGACGTAGTCGAACGCGGCGTTCGACGCACGCGGGTCGCGGCTCTTCACGACGATCTCGCGGGTGCTCTTCGACGCAATGTAGAGATCGGCCCAGTCCCCGACCGGCGTCAGGTGCGCGGTCAGGCCGATGTCCGGGTTGGTGACCCACTGGAAGGTCTCGCCGAGCGCGATGCGGGCCTCGCCGCCCAAAAGCCGCGCCGTGCCGCGCGTGTAGGTGCCCGCCTCGTCACCCTCGAGCGCGGTGTAGGCGATGATCGAACCCGGGTCGTCGGGGTGGTTCTGCGCGAAGCTCTTGGTGCCGTTGCTGACCACACCGAACGAGCCCGACGTGGCGACCGCGGTGGAGATGCCATTGGTGTTGTAGAACGAGCCGCCGGATCCGCTGGCGTGCGTCTCGATGCCGACGTTGCTGTAGGCGACGTAGCTCGTCGTGCCCCCCGTGGGGTCGGAGAACAGGCCTCCACCGCCGCAGCCGACGCCGCAGAAGTTGCCGGTCCCCTGCACGCCCCAGTTGCCGCTCGCCAGGCCCACGACCGAGTGACCGCCGCTGTTCAGGAAGTAGCCGGCCGTCGAGGCGGTGGAGTGGACCCCGTACGCGCCGTAGCCAAGACGCGCGACCGACCCGGTCGAGGTGTCCTTGAACTGCCCCGCCGTGGCGCCCGACGCGCTGGCTCCCGCGGCATCCACGCCATAGGAGGCCGAGCCGAGGGTGGCCGTAGGGCTGCCGGAATAGGTGCTGAAGACGCCGCCTGCGGCGGAGCCATACCCCAGCACGCCATAGCCGCCCGAGAATCCCAGAAAGGCGGTTCCCGTGTTGTCCACGGTGTGGAAATTGCCGCCCATGGTCGTGCCGAACGCCTCGATGCCCGTGTTGCCGATCGCGGGGTAGGCGGCGCCGGTGCCGTTCGTATCGAGAAAGACTCCGCCCCCCTGGGTCCCGCGGCCCCAGACACCGTACCCGTAATTGGCACCCGTGTCGTTCAGCCCGAACAGTCCCGCATCGCAGATCAGCGAGCCGGTCTTGATCTGATCGCTCGAGGTGGTGTCGACGTAATTCGATGCTGGCAGGCCCCCGAGGCTTCCGGCGTTGAGCGAATACGGCGCGGCGACGATGCGGGTGCGCGGGGAGAGCGTCTCGCCGCCGATCTGGACCTCGAGGTAGACCGTGTCGTAGTCGCGAAAAACGCCGTCGAGGCTGAGGTAGGTGCCGGCACCGGAGCCGTCGGTGATCGTCCCGCCTCCCAGCAGGACGTTGAACAGCCCGTTGGTGACCGCGACGCCCGAGGGGGCGGCGTGCGCGTCGACGAGGATCTCGCTGCCGGCCGAGAGCGCGTCGAAGAACCGGAAGGTCATGTCGAAGGAGCCGTTGCGCGGCTTGTCGGCGGCATCCCGCAGGACCCCCTGGTAGTTGAGAAGCGCCGGCGGCGATGTCGCCGCGATCGCGGGGAAAGCCCCGGCCGCGAGACCTGCGAGACAGGCGAGCAGGAGTGAAGTCGGCAGGATTCTCATCGGCATGACCTCCCATGAACCGCGCGAAAGATACGGGCAGCGGGCGTTTCGGGGGAGCGCATGAACATGCTGTTTTCGGCGGCCGGGAACCGACGGCGGGCTATACTGCGCCGATGACGATCGGAGGGATCATGCGCATCCGAGTGGCAGTCGGTATCCTGTCATGCGCCGCACTGCTCGCCGCGGCCGCTCTCGCCCCGGCAGCCGCCGTCGCCGCCGAGGGGAAAGGCACCCTTTGCAAGATGACCTTCTCGCTCAAAGGCTGGTCGGCGTTCTACAAGACGGCCAAGGGTGAGGGGACGATCACCTGCGACAACGGGCAGAGCATGAAGGTGAAGGTCAAGGCGACCGGTGGCGGCATCACCTTCGGCAAATCGGAGATCGTCGATGGCACCGGGAAGTTCACCGAGGCCAAGAGCATCGATGATCTCCTCGGCGGCTGGGCGCAGTCGGAGGCCCACGCGGGTGCCGGCAAATCGGCCGACGCGCAAGCGCTCACCAAAGGCGAAATTTCCCTGGCGCTCACCGGCAAGGGACACGGAGTCGACATCGGCTTCGCCTTCGGGAAATTCACCCTCGAGAAGCAGTAGCCGCTATTTCCTGCGCGACATCGGGACGATCATCGACACCTGGCGCTGGTACTGCCTGTAAGGCTCGCCCAGGTGGGCCGCCAGGTCCCGCTCCTCGAGCTGGATCGCGATCAGGATGTACCCGGTCGTCATGAGGGCGAACAGCAGGTGCCCCGCGGTCATCCGCGGCGTCGACCAGAACGCCACGATGAAGCCGAGCATGATCGGATGGCGGACGAAGTTGTAGAGCACCGGCGTCCTGAACGGAAGCGCCGAGTACTCCGTGTTGCGCAGGTTCAGCAAGACCTGTCGCAGGCCGAACAGGTCGAAGTGGTTGATGAGGAAGGTCCCGACCAGAACCGTCAGCCACCCGAGCCAGAACAGCGCGCGCAGAACCAGCGCGCCGGCGGGGCTGGTGACGTCCCAGATCACGCTGGTCATCGGGCGCCACTGCCAGAACAGGAGCAGCAGGATCAAGCTGGCCAGGAGGACGAAGGTGCTGCGCTCGATCGGCTTCGGGATGATCCGCGTCCACCAGGTCTTGAACCCCGGCCGCGCCATGACGCTGTGCTGCACGGCGAACAGGCCGAGCAGCGCCAGGTCGACGAAAAGCGCCGGGCCGGCCGCCTCGCCGGCCGGAGCATCGACCGTCTTCGGGACGCCGAATCCGCCGACGAAGCCGATGGCGTACAGGAAGGCGATCAGGAAGATCATGTACGAGACCACGCCGTAGAGAAACGCGACTGTCCGCCCCATGTCGTCCCCCCCCAAATCGCGTTGGAACCGCCAGACCTCGACGGGCGTTGAACCCTGCGGATCGGATAGGATCGCCCCGCGGAGGTGAGCGGATGTTACTCCAAGGGAAGACCGCCCTGATCGTCGGGGTCGCCAACAAGCGCAGCATCGCCTGGGGCATCGCCGAGGCGTTCCATCGCGAAGGCGCCCGTCTGGCGTTCAACTACCAGGGGGAGCGTCTCAAGGAGAACGTCGAAGGCCTCGCGGCCGGCATCCCGGGCTCGGTCGTCTTCCCGTGCGACGTGACCCGCGACTCCGAGATCGATGCGTTGTTCGCCAACGTCCGCGCCGCCTTCGGCCGGCTCGACGTTCTGGTGCACTGTGTCGCCTTCGCCAAGAAAGAAGACCTCGAGGGGGCGTTCTCGACCACCAGCCGGGACGGCTTCGGCATGGCGCTGGACATCAGCGCCTATTCGCTCACCGCGCTGGCGCAGCGCGCCGCGGCGCTGATGGAGGGGGGGGGCAGCATCGTGGCGCTGACCTACCTGGGCGCGGAGCGCGTGGTGCCGAAGTACAACGTCATGGGGGTCGCCAAGGCGGCGCTCGAATCGAGCATCCGCTACCTGGCGTACGACCTCGGGTCGAAGAACATCCGCGTGAACGGGATCTCCGCCGGGCCGATCAACACCCTCGCGGCGCGCGGCATCGCCGGCTTCACCTCCATCCTCCAGCACGTGCGCGAGCGTTCGCCGCTGCCGCGCAACACCGAGCCGGCCGAGGTGGGCGACACGGCGGTCTTCCTGTGCTCCGACATGGGGCGCGGCATCACCGGCGAGGTGATCTACGTCGACAACGGCTTCCACATCATGGGGACCTGAGGCGGACGACGCGTCCGCCCTGGTCGCCCGGGGCCTCACCAAGACCTACAAGACGTCGGTCGGCCGCGCCCCGGTGCGGGCGCTCGACGGCCTCGACCTGACGGTGCCGCGCGGCGCCGTCTTCGGCCTTCTGGGGCCGAACGGGGCCGGCAAGACGACGCTCGTGAAGCTGGCGCTCGGCATCGCCCATCCGAGCGGCGGCGAGGTGCGGATCCTCGGCCGTCCGGGCGGCGACGTCGCGGTGCGCGCCCGGGTCGGCTATCTTCCGGAGAACCACCGCTATCCGGCGCACCTCACCGGAGCGCAGGTGCTCGATTTCTTCGGCCGCCTGTCGGGCCTGCCCGAGCCCGCCCGGAGCCTGCGCGTCGAAGGCCTGCTGCGCCGGGTGCGGATGGAGGAATGGCGCGCCACTCCGGTGCGCAAGTATTCCAAGGGGATGATGCAGCGGCTGGGTCTGGCGCAGGCGATCCTGAACGATCCCGATTTCCTGATTCTGGACGAGCCGACCGACGGCGTCGATCCGGTCGGCCGGCGCGAGATTCGCGATCTGCTGCTCGAGCAGAAGGCGCGTGGCGCGACGATTTTCCTGAACTCGCATCTGCTCTCCGAGGTCGAGCGGCTGTGCGATCGCGTCGCCATCCTCAAGTCGGGGAAGCTGGTGCGCGAAGGCGGCATTGACGAGCTGACCCGGACGAAGAGCGCCTGGGAGATCGACGTGCGCGCCCCGAGCGCCCCGGCGCTGGCCGCGATCGTCGCCGCCACCCCGGGGCTCCGCCCGGCGCCGCCGGCCGCCGGAGCGGCCGCCGCCGGGACGACGATGCTCGAGATCGAAGGCGCCGCCGCCGACATGAACCGGGCCCTCGACGCGCTGCGGGCCGGCGGCGTGGGGATCGACGCGGTGCGACCGAGACGCGAGAGCCTCGAGGAGGTGTTCGTGAAGGTCATCCGTGACGGGGACGCAGGATGAAGATCCGCGCCATCCTGCTCGACACGGCGCGCGAGCTCCTGTATCGCCGCACCCTCCTGTTCTATTTCGGCGTCGTGACGCTCACCCACCTGATCCTCCTCCTGGCGCTGCAGACCGACGTCGCCAACGGCGTCATCAGCTCGGTGCGCGTCTTCGGGCTGGAAGGGCACCCGCAGTCCAGCGGCTTCGCCCTGGACAACCGCCAGGCGGCCGGGGCGCTCGGGCTCGACGCCGAGCGTCTGGTCACCATGGTGCAGTTCGTCATCGCCTGCTTCCTGTATCCGACCGGCATCCTGCTGTCCCTGTTCGCGACCGCCAGCCTCGTCCCGCACATGCTGGAGAAAGGGACCATCGACCTCCTGTTGTCGAAGCCGATCTCCCGGCCGACGCTTCTGTTCGCGCGTTACCTCGGGGCGCTGCTCATCGCCGGCGCCAACCTGGTCTATCTCGTCGGCGGGGTCGGGACGATCCTGGCGTTCAAGACCGGCGTCTGGAACTGGGGGTTCCTGCTCTCCGGGCTGCTGATGACCGCCTATTTCGGCTCCATCCTGGCGTTCATGGTGCTCCTGGGGGTCGTCTTCCGCTCCACCACCATCGGCATGATGATGACGGCGATCATCTACGTCGTCGGGGCGATGGTCCGGCTGGCGCACGATTACGCCGACTGGCCGATGCTGATCACCAGCCCCGTCGCGCGCTTCCTGACCCGCGCCACCGTCGAGGTGCTGTACCACGTGCTGCCGCGGACCTACGCCGTCGGCCAGATGGCCACGTCGCTCATCCTGCACCGGCCGATCGATTCCTGGATGCCGGTGCTCGCCACCCTGGGAAGCGGCGCCGCGGCGCTCGGCGCCGCGATCGTCCTCTTCCGGCGCATCGACTTCTGAAACCAGGCGGCGACGCCGGGGAGATCCACGACATGCACGACGCTCGAAAGACCGGCCGCCGGGGGAACGTGGCCGCCATCGGTCTCGTCCTTGCCGCGGCGCTGGCGCTGGCGCCGGCCGGGTGCGCGCCCGGGCGGCCGACCTCCGCCAGCGTCATCAAGGGGAGCACCCTCAGGCTCCTGCCCGCGGAGACGGTCGGCCTGGCGGTGGTCGAGGTCGCGAGAATGAAGGACCGGGAGGCGGTCGGCCGCTGGCTCGACGATCTGGCCGGCGCCGCCGGACAGACGCAGGCGGTCGACACGGTGCGCGCGGCGATCGGGAAGGATCTGCTCACCCAGGTCGACAGGGTGTCGCTGGCCCTGGTCCCCGGAGCGGCCGGACTGACCAGCTACGCCTTCCTGGCCGAAGGACGGTTCGACGAGGCGAAGATGAAGACGCTGACCGGCGGCCAGGAGATCCTCACCATCCTGGAGATCGCCGATCGTCCCGATCTCAGCCTGACCGTGCTTCCAGGCGGGCAGCCGGCGGCCGGACCGCGCGCGGTGCTGTCGGTGCTGCGCGCCAACCTGGCGCGATCCACGGGCGGTCTGGGCGCCTCGCGGCTCGAGTCGATCCTCGATCGGGTCGATCCGACGTCGCAGGCGTGGGGCGCGATCGACTACGCCCCGCTCGCCGACATGACACGCGGCGCGCTGCAGGGACACGGGTCGCCGGTCACCCTTCCGCCCCCCGGCTCGAAGGGAACGCTCCTGGGCGTCGGATTCCAGACCAGCCTCGACAAGACGGTGGAGTTCGAGCTGGTGGGGGTCGCCGACGCCGAGCCGTCCGCGAAGCAGCTCGCCGACGCGGCGCGCGGCCTGGTGGCCCTGGCGCGCATGGGCGCCAGCCAGAGCAAGGACGCGACCTGGCTCGGCTTCCTCGACAGCCTGACGATCAGCCAGAAGAGCGAGGCGATCCGGCTGCACGGGACGCTCGGGCCCGAGCTGCTGCGCGTCCTGGCCGACCGCTGGCGCGCCGGCGCGGCGGTGCCGGCCGCCGCGGGAGCCCGACCCTGAGGCAGCCCGGGCGGCGCCGGACGGCCGGGAGCGCCGTTCTGGCCTTCGGCGCGGCGGCGTCGGTGATCGTCGCCGGCGCTCTGCCGTCCGGCTGCGTGCGCTCGCCCCTGCGTCTCGACGCGCTTTTGGCTCCGCTGGGAAGCGACGCCACGCCGGGCCTGGCGGTGATGGTGCTGCGCCGCGGTGCCGTGGTCGACACCGGTGCCGTCGGCATGGCCGACGTGGCCCGGCGCATCCCGATCGGACCGCGCACGGCGTTCGACATCGCGTCCGACGCCAAGCAGTTCACCGCCATGCTGGCGATGATCCTCCACCAGGAGGGGCGCCTCGACTACGACGCGCCGGTCGTCCGGTTCCTTCCCGAGCTGTCGCGTTTCGGCGATCAAATGAAGGTGCGCCACCTGCTCACCCACACCTCCGGGCTGCCCGACTACTACGACGCGCTGACGCGGGCCGCGCCGGCGGGCGGGTTCGTCACCAACGCCGACGCGCTCGCCTGGCTGGCGCGCGGCGGGGAGCCGGTTTTCCCGCCGGGCGACCGGTTCCAGTACAGCGACGCCGGGTACGAGATGCTCGCCCTGGTCCTCGAGCGCGCCGCGGGGAAGCCGTTCGGCGAGCTCCTGCGCGAGCGGATTCTCGAGCCGCTCGGAATGAAGGAGACGCGTCTGCGTGATCGTCCCGACGTCGCGGTGCCGAACCGGGCGCGAGGCTACACGCTGCGCCGCGAAGGATTCGTGGCCGAAGGGGAGAGCCCGCTCGACTGCCTGGTCGGGAGCGGCGCCCTCGACACGACGCTCGGCGATCTGGCGCGGTGGGACGAGGCCTTGGGCGCCGGCCGCCTGGTGCGGAAGTCCACCGTCGACGAGGCGCTCCGGCCGATGATCCTCAACGACGGCAGCGCGATCCCATACGCCTTCGGCTGGTACCTCAAGGAGGACGCCGGCCACCGCCGGTTCGAGCACCCCGGCGCCTGGGGCGGCTACCAGGCGTTCATCCTGCGCTATCCCGACGATCGCTTCACCGTCGTCCTGCTGGCCAACCGCTCCGACGTCAACCTGCCGGAGCTCGCGGATCGGATCGTGGCCGGGGCCGGTCTGCGCTAGAATCCGCCGCATGCGAAAAAACCTGATGAAGCTCTTCGGCGTCGCGGCGGTCCTGGGCGCATTCGTGGCCGCGGCGCTCCCCGGCCTCCGCGCCGATGACGCCCGTTCTTCCATCCGCGCCGAGATCGCCAGACGCCACGACGAAGGGGTGCGCCGGCTCCAGGAATGGGTTCGACAGCCGTCGATCGCCGCCGAGAACCGCGGCATGAACGAGGGCGTCGAGATGATGATGCGGCTCCTGCGCGAGGCCGGGTTCCAGAGCGTCGCACGCATGCCGACCGACGGTCAGCCGGGGGTCTTCGCGACGCTCGACGCCGGGGCCCCGCGCACCGTCGGTCTCTACTTCATGTACGACGTGAAGCAGGCCGATCCCGCCGAGTGGTCCTCGCCGCCCTGGGACGCCGCCCTGGTGGACAAGCCGGGATTCGGCAAGGTGGTCGTCGGGCGCGGCGCCGTGAACCAGAAGGGGCCGGAGGCGGCGTTCCTCGCCGCTCTCCACGCCCTGCGCGGGGCCGGGCGCAAGCCGCCGGTGAACCTCGTGCTCGTGGCCGAGGGCGAGGAGGAGATCGGCTCGCCGCACTTCCCGCAGATCGTGCAGCGCCCCGAAGTGATCGCGGCGCTCCGACGCTGCAGCGGCGTGTTCATGCCGACGGCCGCGCAGGATCCGGACGGCAGCGTCACCGTGTCGCTGGGGGCCAAGGGGGTGGTCGAGCTCGAGCTGGTCGCGAGCGGAGAGAAGTGGGGGCGGGGACCCGGCAAGGACGTCCATTCGAGCAACCGGGCCCGTCTCGACAGCCCCGCCTTCCACCTGGTGCAGGCGCTGGCCACGTTGGTCACGGCCGACGGCGACCCGGCGATCGACGGCTTCGCGGACAAGGCCCGTCCGGCCTCGGCCGCCGAGAAGACGATGCTCGACGCGGCGGCGGCGCGCATGTCGGAGGAGACCGCCAAGAAGCTCCTGTCGGCCGGACGCTGGAGCCACGATCTCGACTGGCGCGCCTCGCTCGAGCGATTCGTCGCCACGCCCACCGTCAACATCGAGGGACTGGTGGCCGGCTACACCGGGCCGGGCGGGAAGACCGTCCTGCCGCATCGCGCCGTGGCCAAGCTCGACCTGCGCCTGGTGCCGGACATGACCTACGCCGGCGCGGTGGCCGCCCTCAAGGCGCACCTGGCGAAGCGCGGCTTCGGCGACATCGAGGTCAATCCCAGCGGCGGGTACGATCCGACCAGCACGCCGCCCGACGCGGGGGTGATCCGCGCCGCGACGGCGGTCTACAAGCGCGCCGGGCTCGACCCGATCCTCTGGCCGCGCAACGCCGGCTCGCACCCCGGCTACGTCTTCACCGGCGCGCCGCTTGACCTGCCCGAAGGTCAGTTCGGTCTGGGGCACGGCAGCGGCGCCCATGCGCCCGACGAGTACTTCGTCGTCGAGTCGTCGAATCCCAAGGTCCAGGGGTGGGATGGCGCGGTGGCCTCGTTCGTCGACTACCTCGACGAGCTGGCCGCCATCCGCTGAGCCGGAGGAATCCGGGCCGGAGTCCCGGCCGTCACTTGTAGGCGATGGCGGCGCTGGCCGGGCCGGCCAGGTGCATCACGTCGAAGCGCTTGAACCCGGCCTCGCCGCACCACTGGCGGAAATCCGCCCCGGAGTAGTCGAAGGCGTCGCCGAACTCGATCAGCATGTTCAGCGACATCAGCAGGCCGAAGAGGTTCTCGCGACGATCGTCGTCGATGAGCGCCTCGATCGCGACGAACGCGCCGCCCGGCGGCAGCGCGTCGTAGGCCGCGCGGATCAGGTGCATCTTCTTTTCGAGATTCCAGTCGTGGAGGATCATCCCCATGGTGATGAGGTCCGCTTTGGGGAGCGGATCCTCGAAGAAGTCGCCCGCCGCCGTGTCGATGCGGCCGGAAAGACCTGCAGCGGCGATCGATTTCGTGGCGACCGGCTCGACCGCGGGCAGATCGAACGAGACAGCCCGCAGATGCGGGTGCTTCCGGGCCACCTCGATCGACAGCAGGCCGGTGGCCCCGCCGACGTCGCACATCGTCTTGAACGGCGTGAAGTCGAACTTCTCGGCGAACGCCTCGAAGTTGATGCGCGACAGGCCGGTCATGGCGCCGAGGAACTGCTCCAGGCGCGGCAGGTCGGCGTAGAGCTCCTCGAACATCGGCTTCTGGCTGTGCTTGATCTCGTTCTGCGGCTTCCCCGTTCGCAGCGCCTCCGGCAGGTCATGCCAGAAGCGGAACAGGCGAACGTTGAGCATCTCGAGGATCCCGCCGATGTAGCGCGGGCTGTTCCGATCCAGGTAGATCGCGACGGCGGGGAGGTTCGAGTACCGCGCCTCCGGGCCGGCGCCGTCGCGGCCGAGGAACTTCATCGCCACCAGCGCGTCGAGGAAGTCGCTGATGCCCCGGGAATGCAGCCCGATCTCGGCGCCGAGATCCGTCCCGGTCAGCCGGCGGTCTCCCAGCTTGGTGAACAGCCCCATCTCGACCGCCGTGAGCAGGACCTTGGAAGACCAGAATCCGAACGCCGTCTCCAGGATAGCCGACGGATCGGTGCGCGTGGTCGTCGTGTCGGCCATGGACGAGCCTCCCTGTCTGTTTTCCGGTGCAGGACGTGGGGCGGGGTGAGCCGCTCCGTTATGGCTCTTGCGCTTTGGGCGGCTTCCAGTCGCAGCCCGGGGCGGCGCCGAGATCGACCAGGGAGATGCCGATCCGCTTCGCGACCATGAGGCTCTTCTGGTCGCGGTAGAACTCGCCGTAGTAGATCGTCCGGATGCCGGCGTTGGCGATCAGCTTGAAGCAGGTCCAGCAGGGGCTGGCGGTGGTGTAGAGCTCGGCGCCGTCGGTGCCGACGCCGTTCTTCGCGGCCTGCAGGATGGCGTTCGCCTCGGCGTGGATCGTCGCGACGCAATGCCCCGCCTCGATGTCGTGGCCGACTTCGTCGCAGTGGGACATGCCCCGGATCGAGCCGTTGTAACCGGTGGAGAGGATGGTCCGGTCGCGGACGATCACCGCGCCGACGTGCTTGCGATCGCAGGTGGCCCGGGTCGCCACCTGCTGCGCGATGTTCATGAAGTAGGTGTGCCAGTCGACCCGGCGATCGGCGGCCCGCGGCGCCGCGGCGGAAGGGCGCGGGTCCCGGCCGGCCTGACCGGCCGGGCCGCGCGTCCTCGCCGTCTTGCGGGCGGTGGAGGGCATCGGGCGCCTGGGCTCCGCCAACCGCGCTCTAGCGCTGCTCGATGGTGACCGAGTCCATGGTCACGTTCTTGATCGGCCGATCGTTGCGCCCCTTGGGAACCAGGGAGATCGCGTCCACGACGTCCATCCCCTCGAGGACCCGCCCGAAGATGGTGTACTGGTTGTCCAGACCCCGGTTGTCCTTCTGCATGATGAAGAACTGGCAGGAGCCGCTGTTCGGATCGCTGGCGCGGGCGGTCGACACCATGCCGCGGACGTGGCTGTACTTGGTGGAGAACTCCGCCTGCATCATGCGCGGGCCGGACCCCGTGCCGTCGTTGTTCGGGTCGCTGTCCTTGGAGAGCGGATCGCCCCCCTGGATCATGAAGCCGTTGATGACCCGGTGGAAGGTCGTGCCGTTGTAGAAGCCGGACTTCGCCAGATCCTTGAAGTTATCGACCATCTTCGGGGCGACGTCGGGCAGGAACTCGAACACGATCGTCCCCATGCTGGTCTTGATGACGGCGACGTCCTTCTTGGCGCCGCTCTTCTCGGCCGTCGGCATGCTGGTCTCCTTCTTCGGGGGCTGCGCCGGCGGGGCCTGCCCGAAGGCGACACCGGCCACGAACGCGGCGGTCAAAATCGCTGTCGAAGTGCGCGCCGCGAATCGGGCGAGGCGCGTGCGGTCGGACGTCTGGGTCATCGAACGTTCCTCCTCAGGCGGTCACCCCCGGCGGAAGCGCGCGGGGCCGCCGATTCTACCAGAGCCCCCGTCGAACGCACACCAGCCCCACGCCCGGCGCGCGTCGCGTTCCGGCCCGCGGGGCACGCCTCCGGGCTCGCGGTCGGGCACCCGGCTCCCGGATCATGTCCGTGATCGAGCGTTCGCCCGCCACTCGCCCTCGGCTCGGCGGCGCCGCGCGGGGCGCGCTGCAGTGCGCGCTCTGGGCCCGTGCGGTCGCCGACGGCCCCGCGGACCGAAACGCGTCGCGCGTCACCCCTTCGGGCCGCTCGATCCTGGATTGCTTCTGACCGCGTAGGCCCCCATGTACGGCACACAGGGTCATCATGAAGCCTGAGAAAAGTTGCGCGGACGCGCATGCTATACTCGCGCCCCGTCACGAGGAGCCGCTTGGCCGTCTACTCCCACTCCCGACTCAGCAGCTTCGAGAAGTGCCCGCTGCAGTACCGCTATCGCTACATCGACCGGATCAAGCGCGACACCTTCGGCATCGAGGGGTTCATGGGCAGCCGCGTCCACGAGGCGGCGGAGCACGCCTACAAGGTGAAGAAGGAGGGACGGGTCGCGAAGGTCGGAGAGCTGGTCAATCTCTACCAGGGCAACTGGCAGGCCGAGTACACGCCCTCCGTCCGCATCGTGCGCAAAGGGCTGGTGGCCGACGATTACCGCACCCAGGGCGAGAAGTTCGTCCGCGGCTTTCACGCGCGCTACGCGCCGTTCGACGACGGCGAGACGATCGGCCTGGAGGAGAAGTTCGAGTTCGCCCTCGATCCGGGGGGGAAGTACCAGGTGATGGGATACATCGATCGTCTGGCGACACGGGAGCCGGGCGTTTACGAGGTGCACGACTACAAGACCTCGGCCAATGCCCCGAGCGAGGAGGAGCTACGCCGCGATCGCCAGCTCACCCTCTATCAGATGGCGGTCAGCCAGCGGTACCCCGAGGCGCGCGAGATCCGCCTCATCTGGCATTACCTCGCGAAAGACCTGAAGGTCGAGCAGCGCCGGACCGAGCACGAGATCGCCGCGCACCGCCGCGCCACCATCAACCTCATCGACAAGGTGGAGGCGGCGCGCGACTACCCGGCGCGCGAGAGCGCCTTGTGCCGCTGGTGCGATTACCGCGACATCTGCCCCACGCAGAAGGGCGCGCTCCTCGCGGAGCAGGCGGCCGACGAGCGCGCCCGCCGCAAGGCCGACGAGCGCCGCCTGGCGACAGGCGGCCGCCCGTTCACGCACGCCGAGCAGCCCAGACTGATCCCCTGACCGCATCGCCCGGCCGGCGCCGGCCCCTCCCCGCGTCTCAGTGGTGCGTGTCGCGCACTTCCGTCGACGCGATCGCCGGCTCCTCGAGACCGCGGACGAACGCTTCGCGGGCCGTCGAGGCGGCCTCACGTCCCGCCGCCTTCGCCGCCGCGGGAACCCGCGCCGCGCGCTCGGCCAGATCGTCGGTGAATTCCTTCAGCTTGCGGCGTGTCTCGCGGCCCGACTGTGGAGCGGTCAGCAGCGCGATCGCGGCGCCCGTGGCGGCGCCGAACAGGAAGGAGAGAACCAGACCCGACGCGTGACTGCGAAGGAAGGTGCTCATGGGGGCGTGACCTCCTTGCCCTGCCCCCCCGGGCCGTTCGAAGGACCGAAAAGCATCCTAGCACGGGGCCGCGGGCCTGACCGGAGGATTCGGGCCCGGCGGCGGATCAGCGTTGCGGAGAGGGCGCGTCCTCGGCCAGCCGGATCACTTTCGGGGCGCCCAGGCCGAGGGAATCGAGCGGACGATCGAACTTCTTCGGGTCGCCGACCACCAGGATCGCCATGCGCTCGGGCTGCAGGAGACGACGTGCGGTGCGCATGACGTCGTCGCGGGTGACGGCTGAGAGGCGGTCGCGCCAGGTCTGCAGATAGTCGGCGGGGTAGCCGTAATAGATGTAGAAGAGATAGCTCGACATGTAAGCGGCGCTGCCGTCGACCGTGAAGGCGAACGAGTTGATGCGCGCCTCCTTCGCCTGCCGGATCTCCTCATCGGTCGGCCCCTCGTCGCGCAGACGCGTCACCACGTCCCGGATGGCCTGAATGGCCTCGACGGTCGCGTTGGCGCGGGTGCGGCTGGTGATCTCGAACAGGCCGCGATCCGAGTCGGTGCCGACGCCGCCCCCGACCGAGTACGCGAGACCGCGATTGGAGCGCACCTCCTTCATCAGCCGGGAGGAGAAATCCCCCTCACCCAGGATGTAGTTGAGCAGGAAGAGCGGGAACTTGTCCGGGTCGAACCGGGTGATGCCGAGGTGTCCGAGCGCCAGGCTCGACTGCTGCAGCGGCCGCTCGATCAGGCTGACGCCGGCGCTCACCGTGTCGCGGATCTTCGGGACCGCAGGCAGTGCCGCGCGGCCACCCTTCCAGGCGCCGAACGTCTCCTTCAGGAGCCGCTTCATCTCCGCCGGCTCGAAATCACCCGACACCGCCATCGTCACGTTGCCCGGGGTCAGATAGCGGGCATGGAACGCGGCGAGGTCCTCGCGGCCGATTCGATCGAGGGTCTCCAGCGTGTCGAGCCGCGCCCACGGGCTGTCGGCGCCGTAAATCAGGTTGCGGAAGTTGATCGCGGCGATCGATCCGGGGTCGTCCCAGCGGCGGCGGATGCTCTCCACCATCTGCGCTTTCTCGACCTCGAGGCGTCCCTCGTCGAAGCGCGGCTCGCGCAGCATCCCGGCGAGGATCTTCAGCGCCGGGGTGAACTGGCTCTTGATGCAGGAAAGGCTGCCGCTCACGGCGTCGGAGGATGCGCTGATCTCGATCTCCGCCGGCAGCGTCTCCAGCGCTTCGTCCACCTGGTCGGGGGTCTGCGCGCGCGTGCCGCCGGTGCGCATCAGGTGGGTGGCGAGCGACGCCAGACCGGCCTTCTCCGCCGGGTCGTAGATCGCGCCGGCGTGGACGAAGAACGACAGGTCGACGATCGGCAGCTCGGTGTCGCGCAGGAGATAGACCACGAGGCCGTTCTTGAGCGCATAGGTCTCGGGGCGCGGCAGCGCGATCTGGAGCGGCGCGTAGGTCAGGGCGCGCGGATCGGAGCCGGGCGCGGCCGCGGGCGGGCCCGCGGCGGCGGGAGGCTTCGCGGCAGCCGGCGAGGGGGCCGGCGCCGCCAGGAGCGCGACCGGCGGGAAAAGCGCCGCCAGCAGGATCGGCGCCGCCAGCAGAGCGCCGACGGTCCTCCCGGCGCCCCGGCCGCCCCGCGCCCGCGCGATCGTCCTCATCGCCGGGCCGATCCGGCGGCGGGCTCGGGCCCCGCGTCGCCGCCGGCCGTGGGAGGAACGGAGCCGGGTGCTGTGGGGGAGGCGGGGCGCTCCAGGACGGCGATGGTCCGGTTGGAGGCGGTGAAGGTGCGCCGGGCGACGGCCTGCACCTGCGCCGGCGTCACCGCCTTGAGCGCCTCGTCGCGGCGGAGCAGATTGCGCCAGTCGCCGGTGAGGATCTCGAAGAAGGTGAGCTGCGACGCCAGTCCGCTGCTGGATCTCAGGTCGTAGATGGCCGCCGATTCGACCTGGTTGTGAATCTTGCGCAGCTCGTCCTGCCCGACCGGCTCGGTCCCGAGCCGCGCCAGCTCGGCGAGAATCGCCGTTTCCACCTCCTGCAGGGTGTGGGGGGCGCGCGGGATCGCCCCGACGACGAACAGGCTCGGAAAGCGGAACCCGGGGGCGTCGAAGGTGTAGACCGCGGCGGCGACGCTCTTCTCGGTGACCAGCTTCTTGAACAGGCGGCTGGTCCGGCCGTTCGAGAGGACGCCGTCGATGACGTCGTAGACCGGGTCCTCCGGGTCGGTCAGGGCCGGCTTGTGGTAGCCGATCAGGATCTGCGGCTCGGCGTCGAACTCGACGCGGACGCGCCGCTCGCCCTGCTGCTCCGGCTCGATGGTCGCGGGCGCGGGCGGCTCGGCCCCCTTCGGAAGCGAGCCGAAGTAGCGCTTCAGCAGCGCCTCGGCCGTCTTCGGATCGATGTCGCCCACCAGCGCCCCGACGGCGTTGTTGGGGACGTAGTAGAGGCGCCGGAACGTCTCGGCGTCCGGGCGGGTGAGCTGCGCCAGGTCGCTCAGCCAGCCGGTGCCCTGCACGCGGTACGGGTGGGCGGTGAAGGCGGCGAGCAGAAGCGCCTCGTAGATCTTGCCCTGCGGGCTGGTGTCGATGCGGTAGCGCCGCTCCTCCGCCACCACGTCGCGCTCGGTGTAGAACTCGCGCAGAACCGGGTCCCGGAGGCGCGCCGATTCCATCAGGCACCAGAGCTCCAGGCGGTTGGCGGGGAGGCTGACGAAGTAGGACGTCAGGTCGCTCGACGTGGAGGCGTTGAGTCCGACGCCGCCGTTGGTCGTCAGGATCTCGCTGAACTCGTCCTTGACCACCAGCGCCTGCTCGTCGGTCTCGAGCGACTTCATCTTCGCGCGCAGCGCCTCGAGGCGCGCGGCGTCGGCGCGCGGACCGCGGTCGAGCTCGGCGAGGAGCGCGCGCGCCGTCTCGTCGAGCCCGTCGAGCACCGACTTCTCCTTCGCCGCGTCGCGCACCCCGATCCGGGTGGTGCCCTTGAACGCCATGTGCTCGAACATGTGCGCCAGGCCGGTGCGTCCGCCGGGGTCGTCCACCGACCCGACGCGGAATCGGATCATCCCGGTGAACACCGGGGCGGTGCCGCGATGGACGACCAGGAACCGCATGCCGTTGTCGAGGGTGATGGCGTGGACGCGGCCTTCGAGGGACTGCGCCGCGGCGGGGCGGGCGGCCGCCGCGAGCGCGGCGGCGAAGATCATCACGGCGGCGGACAGGGCGGCGGAAGAGCTCCGCCGCGGGCGGATCACGGCAGCTCCTTGACCGTGACGCCCGAGCGCATCTGGATCGACGGGTCGATGTCGAGCTCGTTCACGACCTCGCGCACCCCGCCGACCAGCGCGACCATGTTGCCGACCTGCTGGCGCGCGATGTAGAGCGGCACCTCGCCGCCGATGGTGGCGCGACCGTCCTTGACCTTGATCTCGAAGTCGCCGGCGAACTGGAACTCGCGGAAATCCTGGAGGAACTTGCCGATGGCGCGGCGGATCGAGGCGTCGTCGGTGCCCGACGGCGCGGTCAGCGGCCGCAGCCGGTTGATGACGCGGGTGGCGCCGAGCACGGTGCCGGCGATCTCCTCCGCCTTGATGCGCGAGCGGAAGTCGGTGACCTCGCCCTCGAGCGTGACCACCGACTCATCCACGGTGATCTTGAGATCCTTCAGACCGAGCGCGTCCTTCGAGTCCCCGAGCAGGGAGCCAATCGTTTTCTGGATGTCCTCGTCCTTCACCGAGCCGCGGGGGATCTCCAGCTGGTCGGTGACGTTGATGATGCCGACCTCGGTGCCGGCGATCACCAAGACGCGCCTCTTGATCGACCAGTTCGGCACCGCGCCCGAGAAGACCGCGCCGCCGTTCACCAGGATGAGCGACAGCCCGATCCCCTTGATGTCAGGGTCGCGGCCGAGCGAGTGGAGCAGGCGCTCGCGCAGGCCGTAGTCGCCCGGCCCGCCGATGTTCCGGGTCGGCGGCTTCGCCGGGGCGGCCGGCGGCTTCGCCGGAGCCGCGGGCGGCTTGGCCGCGGCGGCGGGCGCCGCTGCGCCGGCCGGCGGGTGCGACGCGGGGGGCTTCGCGGCCGGGGATGGGGCGGCGGGCGCGACGCGCGGGGCGCCGAGAAGGAGAAGAACCGCACCAGCAACCCGGAGGCGCCTCATGACGAGGCGGTATTCTGCCACAGCCACCCGTCCCGGCCAACCGGGGCGGGGAGCCTGTCCGGGGACAGGCACCTAGCGCTGACGCTGGCGGACCGCATCGAGGCGGGAGCTGGCGGCCGAGAGCGCCCCCGGGTCGCCCTCCACCGGATGGTTGATCCGCTTGTAGATCCCGACCACCTGATCGTGGACGGCGGCGATGTCCTCGAGGTCGGTCGGCGGGGCGATCTCCTTCGCCGTCGCCAGATCGTGCAGGCCCTTCTGGATCTGATCGCGCGCCGTCAGCGTCGCCCGGTCGTGCAGCAGCTCGGAGGCGGCCAGGAAGGCGTAGCAGGATCGGCTGAGCGTGCCGAGGTAGGTGACGCCGTCGAGGCCGGTTCGCGCGGCGGCGACCTCCTTGCGCCCGGCGGGAAAGTCGTTGCGCACCATCGCGGACCGCGCGCGGGTGATTGCCGCGCGCGCGGCGTGCAGCCGGTCGATCAGCAGCGGCGCCCGGACCGCCGCCTCCATCGCGTCCAGGGCGGCCAGGAATTCGACCGTGCTCCGGTCTCCCACCGCGGCGAGCGCCGCGCGGTACGAGACCTCGGCCGATCGGGCCACCGAGTAATCGCCGAGCGAGGCGGACGCCGCGCGGGCGCGCCGCACCGCCCGGTCCGCCGTCGTCAGGTCGTCGGCCGCGGCGGCCTGGCGCGCCGCGCCCGTCTCGCGCACGAAATCGGCGAGCCCCGATCCCTCCTCGAACTTCAGGATCTCCTCGTCGGCGCGCTGCAGGAGCAGCGATACCCGGCCGGCGTCGTGGCCGCCGAGGGCGGCATCCGCCTTGCGCAGCGCCTTCTCAGCGTTCTGGAACTGGTCGCGCAGGTCGGGCGGGCCGAGGCGCTTCGACGGCGCGGCCGCCGCGGCGGCACCGGGCGGCGGCGCCGGCGTCGCCGCGGGCGGGGCGGCGCCAGGTGGAGCCGTGGCGGCAGGCGGGGCGGCGGCAGGCGGAGCGGTGGCGGGGCCGGGCGGCGCCGCGCCGCGCGCCGCGGCGGCGAGGGCCGTCGCGCCCGCGACGCAGAGCGCCCAGCGCCTCAGCCGGCGGATCACGCGCCGTCTCACGTCAATAACCGAGCTCGCGCAGACGGCGATCGTCGATCCCGAAATGGTGCGCGATCTCGTGCAGGACGGTGGTCCGCACCTGCGTGCGGATCTCCGCCTCGGTGCGGCAGATCGCCTCGATGTTGGCCTGGTAGATCGAGATCTTGTCCGGAAAGGCCAGGGCGTAGCGCGAGTCGCGCCGGGTCAGCGGCTGTCCCTGGTAGAGCCCGAGCAGCATCCGGCCGTGGCCGGCGCGGCGCTCGTCGCGCGGCGACGGGTAGTCCTCGACCACCACGGCGACGTTGTCGAGCTTGTCGCGGAAATCGTCCGGAAGGCTGTCGATCGCCTCGGCCACGAGCTGCTCGAAGCGGGATCGATCCATGACCGTCATTGTAGTCCACCCCCCGGCGGGGATCAGAAATTGACCTGGAAGCCGAGCTCGATCCGGCGTCCGAAGCGCCGCTCGGAGTTGAGCTGGGGGGAGCCGCTGGTGATCTGGTTGTTCGGGGAGTAGCTGGTGACCGTCAGGTTGTCGGTGTTCAGGAAGTTGTCGACCGTGGCGAACAGCTTCTCGGTCGTCCGGCCGATCACCATGCTCTTCTGGACCCGTAAATTGATGTTCAGCACCGAGGCATTGCGCTCCGAGTTGCGATGCAGCTGGACGAACTCGTTCTTGCCGTCCGCGTCGAGGACGGGATTGACGTAGCCGTAGAGCGTTCTCACTTGAAGATACTGGTAGTTGTCGATCGACGAGAAGCGGTCGGTGATCGAGTAGGGAAGTCCGCTCGACCACACCATCGTGGAGCCGATCTGCCAGTCGCCCGGGAGAAACGAGATCCCGTTCAGCTTGATCACGTGCCGCTGGTCGTAGCTCAGGTAGCCGAACTCGTTCTGGACGTTCGACGGGTCGTCGCCGAGGGACGACTGGAAGCTCTCGGCCGCCCCCGTGGCGCGCGAGTAGGTGTACGACGCGTCCATCTGCCAGCGCCGGCTGAGCCGCTTGGTCAGCTGCACCTCGATCCCCTTGTAGGCCGCGCTGTTGATGTTCGCGATCTCGTAGATCTGGTTGAAGAAGAAGTTCCGGATGTAGAGATCGGGATGGCTGTCGGGGACGTTCTGGCCGTTGTCGAGCAGCCGGCCGATGTCGTCGCGCACCCGGCCGTCGGGGGCATAGCGCAGGGAGTGGTTGATGTCGGAGTCCTGGAGCTGGTCGCGATACTGTCTGTCGATATAGGTCAGCCGCAGCGCCACCTCGGGCGCGATCTCGCGCTCGAACCCCATCGAGAACTCGTCGGTGAACGGCGTCTGCAGGCCGCGATCGACCTGGGTGAAGCTCGGCGGCGCCTTGGAGAGGGGCTTCCCGATCCGGTTGTCCGGATCGCCCTTGCTGGTGACCCCGTCGGGGTCGAGCAGATAGTAGCGATCGATGGTGTCGGGACCCTCCTCCCCGACGACCGACGCCAGGAACAGCTTGTCGTAGTACCGGCTCCAGTTCGCGAACACCTTGGTCCGGCCGTCGGCGAGCGGGTCCCAGGCCACGAACAGGCGCGGCGCCAGGTTGTTGTTGGTGATCTGGATCGGCTCCTTCTCCTGGAAGGTGGCGCCCCCCAGGGCGCGCAGCTCGTCGCGGTTGAAGACCGTCTCGCCGGTGTTCGGATCGACCGTCGAGACCGAGGGGAACAGGGACTTGAGCGACGCCGCGACGATGGTCGTCGAGGTGTGGTGCTGAGTCAGCCGGGACGCGGCGATGTATTTCAGCTGGGCGAGCTGGATGAGCGCCGGATTGCCCGTCGGGTCCGAGGGGCAGTTCAGGCCGAGGAACAGCGGGTCGCCGCAGTAGCCGTCGCTCTTGACGCCGTTCCCGTCCCCCAGGTTGCCGTCCGACACCCCGAGCTCCCCGCCGGACAGCTCCCAGAGCCGGTCGTAGAGGGCGCGCTCGGCGACGGGATCGATCGGGGTGTAGCCGAACGAGTGGGTCGCCTCGCGATCGAAGCGCAGACCGAGCCCGAAGGTCAGGTTGGGCAGGGGCTTCCAGGAATCCTGCACGTAGGCCCCGAACGTGGTGCTGTCGGCGGAGTTCTCGACGTGCGTCTGCGCCGGCAGGATCACGCCGACCTGCTTGGGCGCGAACTTCGTGGTGGTCGCCAGGCGGATCGGCCGCAGATCGGTCGACTGGTTGAAGGTCTCGTGCTCGGCGACGCCGCCGAGCTTGAAATCATGCTGCCCCTTCCAGTCGGGCACGAAGATCGTCAGGTCCTCGCGCAGCGTGTTGCGGCCCACCGTCTGGTCGTACGACTCCGGGCTCGGACCGGTGGTCACCTGGGTGTTCAGGTTGAGCGTCGAGTCGCGGTCGGACGGGATCGGGCGCGCGCTGGTGTACGGGTAGTAGTAGGGCAGCGGGAGGGTCGACTGGTCGGGCAGCACCTGGACCTCCTGGTCGAACGGGGAGGGGAACGGCCGGTCGTCGAGCTTGCCGTTGTGGTTGCGGTCCTCGCCCGGATCGAGGATGCCGTTGCAGTTCAGGTCCTCGCGGGTCGCCCCCTCGCAGCCGCCGATGCTGATGCCGCCGATGCCGCTCTGGGTGAGCCGGCCGTCGTGGTCCAGGTCCTCGCCGGCGTCGAGCTTGTTGTTGCGGATGATCGTGTCCTCGAAGGTGTCCCACGCGCCGTCCGCGTCGAAGTCCTCGCCGACGTCCCGCTCGCTCGCCTCGAAGAAGCCGTTGTGGTTGCGATCGATGAACAGGACGCCGTTGCCGTTGGTGTCGGCGCTGGTGGTCGGGATGTCGCGCGGCGAGGAGGTGAAGTGCTGCAGCGTCGAATCGAGGAAGACGTTGGGGTTGAAGATCGACGTGTCCTTGAGGACCAGGTTGACGCCGCCCATCTCGATGGTGTGTCCCGATTCCACGGCGGTGAACGAGTCGAGCCCCAGGTTGTCGTAGCGCTGTGGGTCGATGGTCGTGGTGAACACCAGCCGGTGGTTCTGGGCCAGCTGCCAGGTCAGCTTCAGGAAGGCGCGCTGCTCCTCGGTCGTGCGCACGAACGACTGGGTGGTGGCGTTGACCGGCGTCTGCTGCTGGATCCATTCCAGGGTCAGGAAGTACCAGGCCTTGTCCTTCACGATCGGGCCGCCGAGCGACAGGAACGGCATGTAGTCGTTGAAGTGCAGATCGCGCAACCCGCTCTCGCTCAGCCCGGCGTGCAGGTGCGGGTCGTCGAGGCCGGCCCCGTCGCCGTCGAGCAGGTCGCCGCGCCAGAAGAACTTGAACGTCCCCTCGAAATCGTTGCCGCCCGACTTGGTCACCACGGTCACGAACCCGCCCTGGCCGCGGCTGAACTCGGCGCTCGCGCCGGAGGTCTTGACCTCGATCTCCTGGATCGATTCGAGGTTGAGCTGCTGTCCCACGTGGCCGGTCAGCGGGTCGACCGTCGAGACCCCGTCCACCAGGGTCACCACGTCGGTGTCGCGGGCCCCGTGGATGTTCGGATTGCCGTCGCCGTCGACGTCGGTGACGCCGGGCGCCAGGCTGAGGACGTCCTGGTAGTTACGGCCGAGGATCGGCAGGTCCTCGATGAACTCGTCGGAGAACCGGGTGGAGGTGGTGGTCTCCTCGGTGCTCACCATGTCGGCCCGGGCCTGCACGCGCACCTTCTCGCGCACCTCGCTCGCGGGCCGCAGGGTCAGCGGCACGACGGTCATCAACCCGGGGCTCAGCTCGACGTCGGGGATCGACACGCTGGCGAGGCCCGGGAAGGAGGCGGCGACCACGTACCCGCCGCCGGCCGGCAGCGGGGTGACGCGGAACTCGCCGTGCGCGTCGGTGATCACGCCGCGCGACAGGCCCGTGGAGGGGCGGGTGACGGCGACCGTGGCCCCGGGGATCGGCGCGCCGTCCTTGTCGAGGACCTGTCCGCGAACCCCCGAGACTCCCTGCGCGAACGAAAGACCGCATCCGAGCAGCAGGCTCAGGAGGAGAACAGCCGAGGGTCGCAGATGGGCCCGGATCACGGGAGTGCTTGGCCTGCCCCGGGATCCGTATCTTTGCCGACCCCGACAAGGAGCAAGGATCGCGCGCCGTCCGTCCCGGTGTCAAGGCCGCGGCGGAGGCGCCCGGCGGCGCGGTCCGTCAGCGGCGGGAGCGGGTCCGCGGCGGCCGCTTCGCCGTGGTCCGGGGCGCGCGCGGCGCCGCCGCGGCCGCCTTCTCGATCGCGGCCCACTGGCGGTCGTCGATCGGCATGACCGAGAGTCGCGGGAGGCGCACCAGCGGGTGACCCGCGAACGCCTTCAGGGTCTTGATCTCGGCCAGCGGGACCGCGCGCGCGAGCCGGCCGACCGGGGCGATTTCGACGATCACGGCGCGGCCGCGCGGGTCGTCGGGATCCCGTCGTGGGTCGCCCGTGGCGCGGGCGATGCCGATGATCGAGCGCTCCGTCCCGGTGTGGTAGTAGAAGATCCGGTCCCCTCTCCTGACCGCGGCGAGATGACGCTGCGCGAGGGGATTGCGCACGCCGCTCCACCGGGTCGACCCGTCGCGCACCAGGCTCTCGAAGCTGTATGAGGAGGGCTCCTCTTTCACCAGCCAGTTCATCGCGTCTCTCCTGAAGCGGGTCCCCGGGAATCCGGCGTTCCGGGATAGCATCGCCCGGTGCGCCCCGATTCTACACTCCGCGCCGTGCTGTTCGATTTCAACGGCGTGCTGATCGACGACGAGACCTTCCACTGGCGCGCCTTCCGCGCCGTGCTCGCCCCGCTCGGCGCGCGCATCACCCGCCGGCTCTACGACCAGCGCTACCTGGCGTACGACGACTTCGCCGCCTGCCGGCGCGCTCTGCGCGACGCAGGGGTCCCGCCGTCCGGGCGCGGCGCGGCCGCGGTCCGGCGGCTGGTCGCCCGCAAGCGACGTCTGTTCCGGATGCTCCTGCGGGACCATCGCGTCGGCGTCGGCGCGGGGGGCGCGCGCCTGGTCCGCTCGCTGGCGGGGGACACCGCCCTGGCCGTGGTCTCCTCCGCGGCGCGCGCCGAGATCGAGTCGTCGCTGCGGCAGGCGGGGCTGCGCCGGCTCTTCCGGGTCATCGTGGCGGCGGAGGACGTGCGGCGCTCCAAGCCCCACCCCGAGCCCTACCTCACGGCGCTGCGGCGTCTCGGACTGCGCGGGCCCGGCGGCTGCGTCGCCCTCGAGGACTCGCCGGGCGGGATCGCGGCCGCGCGCGCCGCCGGTCTGCCGGTCCTCGGCGTGGCGACCTCGCAGTCCGCCACCGCCCTGAAGCGCGCCGGCGCCTTCGCGGTGGTGCCGTCGTTGCGCGGCGCGCGACGGGCCGGGAGACTGCTGCGCCGGGGCGCGGCTCAGAACGCGTCGTAGGCGAGACGTCCACCGACGATGGTCGCGAGCACGCGCACCGCGCCGATGCGCTCCGGCGCTATCGTCCGAAGGTCCTCCTCGAGGACCGTCAGGTCGGCGCGCGCCCCGGGGCGGATGACTCCGCCGTCCTCCTCCTCGAAGGCGGCGTGGGCAGCCCCCTGCGTGTAGGCGCGCACCGCCTCCTCGAGCGACAGCCGCTGCCCCGGGCGCCAGCCGCCCTCGGGCCGTCCCGCGGGGTCGCTGCGGGTGACCGCGGCCTGCAGACCGCCGAGCGGCGATTCGGGATCGACCGGAAAGTCGGAGCCGGCGGCGAGCGGGACACCGGCGTCGAGGACCGAGCGCCAGGCGTACAGCCCCGCGGCGCGTTCGGAGCCGACCCGCTCCTCGGCCCAGGCCATGTCGCTGGTCGCGTGGCTCGGCTGCATCGAGGCGATGGCGCCGAGCCGGCGCAGCCGTGGCAGGTCGGCGGCGCGCACGACCTGCAGATGCTCGATCCGCGGCCGCAGATCGCCGGGGACCGGCAGAGCCGCCTCGCAGGCATCCAGGACGAGAGAGATGCCGCGATCG
>DASRAN010000096.1:0-12954 GCA_035638115.1 Patescibacteria group bacterium
TCGACGGGAAAGCGCGCATCGGCTCGATCTGCACCGGGCGATCGTCGGGCAGGTCGGCCAGGCGCGTCATGCACATCAGCCGCGGCCGGCCGTTGATCTCCGCCGAGCACGAGCCGCACTTGCCGGCCTTGCAGTTCCAGCGGCAGGCGAGATCGTTGGCGCTCTCCGCCTGGATGCGGTGCACGGCGTCGAGGACGACCATGCCGGGGGCGACCTCGGTGCGGTACTCGCGCAGCTCGCCCCCCTTCGCGTCGCCGCGCCAGATGCGGAACGTCCGCTCCACCGTCATTTCATCTCCTCGATGATCGCCCGCTGCTCACCGGTCATCGGCGGGACCGGCTCGCGCGCCACCACCATGCGGCCGTCGGCGCCCTTGCGGACGACGATGCCGATCTTCCCGAACTCGGGATCCTTGTCGGGGTAGTCGTCGCGGAACTGCGCGCCGCGGCTCTCGCGGCGCTCGATCGCGGCCCGCGTGATCGCCTCGGAGACCGTGAGCAGGTGCCGCAGGTCGAGGGCCGTGTGCCAGCCCGGGTTGTACTCGCGATTGCCGTGCACCCGCACCGACTCGGAGCGGGCGCGCAGCTTCTCGATCATCTCGAGCGCGCCCTTCATCTCCGCCTCGCGCCGCACGATCCCGACCTGCGCCTGCATCGCTTCCTGCAGGTCGTGCTGCACGGCGTACGGCCCCTCGCCGCCGCTCGCGCCGCCGTCGAACGGGGCGAGGGCGCGGCGCTCCGCCGCCTCGACCTCGGCGCGATCGCATTTCACCGGCGCGCTGTCGCGCGCGTATTTCGCCGCGAACTCGCCGGCCCGCTTGCCGAACACCAGAAGATCGGACAGGGAATTCCCACCCAGACGATTCGCTCCGTGCAGCCCCGCCGCCGACTCGCCGGCGGCGAACAGGCCCGGCACGGTCGACATCTGCGTCTCGGCGTCGACGCGCACGCCGCCCATCGTGTAGTGGGTCGTCGGCCCGACCTCCATCGCTTCTTTCGTGATGTCGATCCCGGCGAGCTCCTTGAACTGGTGGTACATGCTCGGCAGCTTGCGCTTGATGTGGGCCTCGCCGTCCGGAAGGCGCTCCTTGATCCAGGCGATGTCGAGGAAGACGCCGCCGTGCGGGCTGCCGCGCCCCTCGCGGACCTCGCGCATGATGCTGCGCGCCACGTGGTCGCGGGTCAGCAGCTCCGGCGGGCGCCGGGCCGCCTTGTCCCCCTGGCAGTAGCGCCAGCCCTCCTCGGCGTCGGTCGCGGTCTGGTTCTTGTACAGCTCGGGAATGCTGTCGAACATGAACCGCTTGCCTTCGCTGTTGCGCAGCACGCCGCCTTCGCCGCGCACCCCTTCGGTCACCAGGATGCCGCGCACCGACAGCGGCCAGACCATCCCGGTCGGATGGAACTGCACGAACTCCATGTCGAGCAGGTCGGCACCGACCTCGTAGGCGAGCGCCATGCCGTCGCCGGTGTACTCCCACGAGTTGCTGGTGATGCTGAAGGCGCGCCCGATGCCGCCGGTCGCCAGGACGATCGCCTTCGCCTCGATGAGCGTGAACCGCCCGCGCTCGCGGTCGTAGGCCAGCGCTCCGGCGATGCGGCCGCCGCTCTTGAAGAGCGCGGCGATGGTGTGCTCCATGTGGAACGCGATCCCCTGGTGCACGCCGTGGTCCTGGAGGGTGCGGATCATTTCCAGGCCGGTGCGGTCGCCGACGTGGGCCAGACGCGGATAACGGTGCCCGCCGAAGTTGCGCTGCAGAATCTTGCCGTCCTTCGTCCGATCGAAGACCGCGCCCCAGGCCTCGAGCTCGTGCACCCGCGCGGGCGCTTCCTTCGCGTGCAGCTCGGCCATGCGCGGGTTGTTGACGTAGCCTCCGCCGCGCATGGTGTCGGCGAAGTGCACCCGCCACGAGTCGCGATCGTCGACGTTCGCGAGCGCCGCCGCGACGCCGCCCTCGGCCATCACGGTGTGCGCCTTGCCGAGGAGCGACTTCGACACGACGCCGACCGAGACCCCGGCGGCCGACGCCTCGATCGCCGCGCGCAGCCCCGCGCCGCCCGCGCCGACGACCAGCACGTCGTACGACGCGGTGCGCGGCTCGCCGCTCACAGGATCCTCCAGTCGTGCCAGATCCCCATGGCGCACATCCGGATATAGAGATCGGCGAAGCCGACCGCCACCAGGCTGCACCAGGCGAACAGCTTGTGCCGGCTGTTCAGGCAGGAGACGCAGTCGTACGCCTTGACCCGCAGGGCGGACGACTTCGAGATCTCGTCCTTGCGCCCGCCGATGAGGCTCCGGAACGAATGGCACCCGAATGTGTACGAGCTGAGAAGCCCGAGGTTCACCGCCAGGATCAACGTGCCGAGGCCGATCCCGAACTGCCCACGGCCGGTCGCCGGGTCGACGAACCAGCAGGCCTTGATGACGTCCCACGCCAGGATGATCAGGAAAAGCTGCGCCAGGCGCAGGAAGTAGCGGTGGGCGTTCTGGAGGACGAGGGGGAAGGAGGCCTCGCCCAGGTAGCTCTTGCGCGGCTCGCCGACCGCGCAGGCCGGCGGATCTCCCCAGAACGACTTGTAGTACGCGCCGCGGTAGTAGTAGCAGGTGAACCGGAACCCGCCCGGCGCCCAGAGGATCAGGAACGCCGTCGAGAACGGCAGCCATCCCGGCCACCACCCCGGTTTCGGCCCGAACCAGGCGTGCGGCGAGTCCCCGAACAGCTCCGGCGAATAGAACGGCGACAGGTACGGCCCGTAGGTGTAGTTCGTCCCCTGGAACGCAGCCCAGGTCGAATACAGGATGAAGGTCGAGAGCCCCAGGAAAATCAGGAGCGGCTCGACCCACCAGTTGTCCCGCCGTGCCGTCCCGCCGAACCCGCGTACCTGCGTGTGCGTCTGCATAGGGAGTCGAGCGGGGATTCTAGGCCGGAGGGGGGATAGGTCGTCAACCGCGTCCCCGCCGGCTCAGGGTATGCGGACGTGCTCCATCTCGTCGAGCAGGACATCCGTCCGCTGATCGAGATACGGGGTGTCGGCGTTGCGCGTGTAGAAGCGCGGGCTCGGGATCATCGCCGCGAGCCGCGCCGCCTCCTTGCGGCTGAGGTCCGAAGCGGGCTCTTCGAAGTAATGCTGCGCGGCGGCTTCGGCGCCGTAGATGCCCTCGCCCCACTCGATCACGTTCAGGTAGATCTCGAAGATGCGACGCTTGGTGAGCAGGTGCTCGAGCATCATGGTGATGACGGCTTCGTGCGCCTTGCGCAGGTAGGTGCGCCGCGGCGAGAGGAACAGGTTCTTGGCGAGCTGCTGGCTGATGGTCGAGGCGCCGTGGCGGATGCTCCCCCGGCGCGCGTTCTTCGCGAGGGCCTGTTCCATGGCCTGCACGTCGAATCCGTCGTGGTCCAGGAACCTCTGGTCCTCCGAGGCGATGACGGCGCGCTTCAGGTTCTCCGAGATTTGAGCGTACGGCACCCAGCGCTGCTGCAGGCGCGCCGCCGGATTGTCCGCGCGCAGGCGCTGCAGGCCGATCTTCATGAACGCGGTGATGCGCGGGTTGTGGTCCCGCAGGCGCCACACGGTGTAGAAGATCCCGCCGTAGTAGCCCGCGAGCACGAGACCGAGCCCGAGGGCGACGAGGGCCAGCCAGAGACGCGCCCGCCTCATCCATGCAGGGCGCGAGCGTCGAGATGGCAGAGCGCGTCCCGAACCGGTCGATTACGGCGTGCTCGACAGCCGCAGGTCGTACGAGCCGTAGATCCCCAGGTCCGGTGCGTGGAAGGACTTGATGTAGAGCGTCCCGTTGCTGGTCGCGGTCCAGGTGATCAACGAGGAGTCGTCCCCCGTGGCCCGGTTGTCGTTCGAGGCGAGCACCGTCGTGCCGTTGCTGGCCAGGAGCTGGAGGGAGGTGTTGGCCTTGCTCCAGAGGTTCAGCGTCTCGATGGTGTACACCGTCCCCGAGACCGCGGTGAACGAGAAGTAGTCGCTGTCCGGCTCCCCGACGTCGTTGCCGTTCACGTCGGCGAAGTAGGTGAAGTGGCTCGTCCCGTTGGTGGAGACCGGAAGCGCGGTCGCGACCGTGTCGTTCGATTCGGCCGCGTCCTTGTAGTACTCGACGTTCGTCCGCTGGAAGGCCGCGATCATGTCGGTCTTGAAGCCCTTGCCGCGCGTGAACCAGCCGTCCCAGAAGTCCTCGAGGCTCCGGTTGACGGCGGTCCTGACGTAGTTCTTGTCCACGTCCCAGTTGTCGCCGTCGGGCCGGGCGATGGAGTCGTCGTCGACTCCCGGGGTCTCGTCGGCCGTGCTCGCCGAGTCGTTGACGTCCCAGAGGGCGGAGTAGACCGACACCTCGCTGGTGGAGCCGTTGCACTCGTACGGCGTCTCGGTCTCGACGTTGAAGTAGAAATCGAGATTCCCCGGGCCGGGGGCGCCGGTCGTCCTGACGTACAGATCGGGGCGTGACAGGTTGTAATACCGCCGCATCGACTGGCCGAACCAGGTCGCCCGTCCTTCGTCGTAGGCGAGCCGCATGTCCTGGGCGCAGTCGGTGAGGTGATGCGTGCCGCCCGTGTTGTCGTTCCCCGAATAGAGCTGGTAGGCGTAGTGCCCGCTCTCGTGCGAGATGACCGTGTCGTTGTAGGCGGAAATGTCCCCGACCGTGACCGTCTTGCTCGAGGGGTCGTAGTAGGAGACGGGGTCGGTGCTGACCTGCCACTCGAGCGTCAGGAGATTCGACGAGCCCGGGCGCGCGCCGTTCAGGGCGGCGATGTAGTCGATGGCCCTGACCCCGGTGTCGTAGACGTTGAACGGCTCGCCCCCCGCTCCGATGGCCGCCGTCAGGGTGCCGAAGTTCACGTTGGCCGACGGTGCATGGTTGGGGACGTTCGCAGAGGCCACGGAGTACGGGTTCTTCGGCGTGACCCTGTTCTGGACCCTGAGATAGAGGCCGGAGGTCGCGGTCGAAGCCGTGACCGCCCGCACGTAGACCGTGCGCGTCTTGCTGTCCGACACGGCGATGCTGAAGTTGCCGTTGGCGTCGGTGGCGCCGGTCGCCAGGAGACTCTTGTTGCCGCCGGCGTTGGGGTCCCGCACCTCCACGTTGGCGAAGCGGATCGGCAGCGGCGGCTCGGATCCGGTGAACCCGGTCTGGTCGAACTCACGGTCGATGTATCGGAAGGTGCCGGTCGCGGTCCAGTTCGCGTAGGACGCACCGATCGAGACCAGCCAGCTCAGGACGAAGCAAGCCACAACCTGGCCGCGCGTCATGCTCGTCATGGGCTAGACCCCTCCTTCCTGGACGGCCGGGTATTCGATCGCCCCATGCCGGACGGCGGGCGCCCGCTTCCCCGCGCCCACCTGAAGCTCGTAGGCCACCGCGCGATGGATCGGCTTCCCGCCGAACGTGCCTTCGATCTCGAAAGAGATGCTGAAGGTGCCGTCGCGGGGGACGATCACGTCCACAGGAAAGGTCTGCTCGCGACCGGACGCGGCCTTCACCTTCCACGTCTTCGCCCTGCTCCCGTCGGCGAAGACGAGATCCGCGGGAGCCTTCGCGGACAGGACGGCGTCCGCGGGATCCAGATCTGTCGTCACCTTCACGACGAGCGCGGCGACCGCTCCTCGCGCCGCTTTCTGGAGCGAGCCGAGATCGACCGCCACCTCCAGTCCCGGCAGCGGCTCGACGGTGGTCCCGGAAGACGGCCTCCAGGATTCCGGCGCCTTGTCCGGCTGGGCGGCGTGACCCGCTGTCCCTCCAAGGACCCAGAACCCCAGGAGAATGGCCGCTGAATGTGCGGCGATACGGCGGAAGCGTCTCGATTGGCGCATCTGGCCCCCCCCCTACCCTGACACGTGCGTGAGGACGAGTACGACGACAGAACTCTGCGCAGCATGTACGGCGAATTCACCGCATGGTCAACGTGAAATGTCGCCCTTTCACCTGTCGTTTTCGGGTGGCGGGGGCTCATGGGGCGGGGGCTCCCGCCTCGCGACCAGGGCCGCCGCGGCGAGATCGCCGGTCACGTTGAGGGCGGTGGCGAAGGTGTCCGGGATGACGTCGAGCGCGATCAGGATGCCGATGCCCTCGATCGGCAGGCCGAGCTCGGAGAACAGCGGCGCCAGCATGATGAACCCGCCGCGCGGCACGCCGGGGGCCGCCGCGGTCAGGAAGACGGACGCGAAGGCCACGATGGCGATCTCCCGGGCGCCGATCGGGATGCCGTAGAACCACCCGACGAACACGGTGCCCGCCGTCCAGGTCACCGGCGCCGCGAAATGGAACGTGGTGACGGCGAGCGGCAGCACGAACCCCGAGATCCGCTTCGACAGTCCGAGCCCGCGCTCGGCGCTCTCCATCAGCGCGGGCAGCGAGGCGACCGACGAGCTGGAGGTGAACGCGACGAGCTGCGCGGGGAGCGCGGCGCGCGCGAACCGCCGCATCGGCACCCCCGCGAAGACGGCGACCGCGGGATAGACCAAGAGCACCCCCAGCACGCTGAGGAGCGAGTAGGCCACGATGTAGAAGCCGATCGCCCCCGCGGCGTTCGCGCCGGAGCGCGCCACCAGCGGCAGCATCAGGGCGAACACCCCGACCGGCGCCGCCAGGATGACCCAGCGCACGACGGTCAGCATCACCTCGCTCGCGGCCCGGAAGAAGCCGACGATCGTCGCGCGCGTCGCCGGCGCGGAGCGCGCGGCGGCGAGCGCGAACAGCAGCGTGAACAGGATGACCGGGAGCATGGCGCCACCGGCCGCGGCCGCGATCGGATTCGCCGGGACGAGGGAGACGAGCCAGGCGGAGAAGGTCTGCTTCGGATCGGCGGCCAGCAGCCGCGCCGCCTCCGCCGCGCCGGCCGGCAGGGGAGGGGCGCCCGCGCCGCGCGGCCCCAGCCATCCGAAGACCACCGTCGTCAGGGGGACGGCCACTGCGGCGAGCGCCGCCGGCATGGCGACGAAGACCAGGAGCGTCCGGCCGCCCAGGCGTCCGATCGCTTTCATGTCCAGCGCCGACGCCACGCCGGTCACCATCACCGACACGACCAGCGGGATCACGGTCATCCGGATCGCGTTCACCCAGAGGGCGCCGATCGGCGCGATGGCGTCGGCGGCGCGCAGGAGCGTCGCGTCGCCGCTCGCGGCGACGGCGATCCCGCCGGCGACGGCGGCTCCGAGGGCCACGAGGACCCGGGTGCTCTCCTTCACCCGCGCGGCGCTTTCATCGGCTCATCGCCGGCTACATCATCAGATCGCCGCCGTTGATGTCGAACGACGCGCCGGTGATGTACCCGGCCGCCTCCGAGGCGACGAAGCAGATGAGGTCGGCGACCTCGAGCGGCGTGCCGAGCCGCGGCACCGGATACGACGCGGCGAGCCGCTGCAGCAGCTCGTCGGACGCGTTCTCGCGCGTCAGCTCGGTATCGATCATGCCGGGGCAGATGGCGTTGACGGTGACGCCGAACCGGCCCAGCTCCTTCGCGGCGGCGCGCGTCAGCCCGAGCAGCCCGGCCTTCGACGCCGTGTAGTGCGCGCCGCCCAGGGTGCTCACCGTCCGTCCGGCCGACGACGAGACGTTGACGACACGGCCGTAGTGGCGGGTCTTCATGGCGGGCAGGGCCGCCTTCATCAGCAGGAACGGCGCGGTCATGTTGGTCTCCAGCGCCAGGCCCCATTCGTCTTCGGCGAGATCCTCGAACCGCGTCGAGCGGGCGTACGCGGCGTTGTTCACCAGGATGTCGAGACGTCCGAAGTGGTCGAGCGTGCGGCGGACGATCTCTGCGGGCACGCGGTGGTCGGTGAGGTCGCCGTGCACGGCGATCGCCCGCGGGCCGAGCGCCCGCGCCACCTCGCCGGCGCGGGCTTCGTCGCGCACGTGGACGGCGACCGACGCGCCCCGCTCGCACAGACGCGCGGCGGCGGCGCGGCCCAGGCCGCGCCACGCCCCGGTGACGATGGCGACGCGCTCCGTGAAATCCATCTAATGGCGCACGCCGAGCAGGCTCAGGAGGAAAGCGTACTCCTCGGCGGTGTCCTTCAGGCTCTCGAACCGGCCGGAGCGGCCGCCGTGTCCGGCGGCCATGTTGATCTTGAACAGAAGCGGGTTCGAGTCGGTCTTGGCGGCGCGCAGACGGGCCACCCACTTGGCCGGCTCGTAGTACTGCACCTGGGAGTCGTTCAGTCCGGTCGTGACGTAGAGCGCCGGATAGCTCCCGGCGCGCACGTTGTCGTACGGCGAGTACGACAGGATGTAGTCGTAGTACTGCTTCTCCTTCGGGTTTCCCCACTCGTCGAACTCGTTCGAGGTGAGCGGGATGGTGTCGTCGAGCATGGTGGTGACGGCGTCGACGAACGGGACGTGGGCGACGATGGCGCGGTACTGGTCCCCGGCCATGTTGGCGACCGCCCCCATCAGGAGGCCGCCGGCGCTCCCGCCCATGGCGAACACCTTGTCGGGCGCGGCGTACTTCTCGCGCACCAGGTAGGCGGTGACGTCGATGAAGTCGGTGAAGCTGTTCTTCTTGTTCAACAGGTGGCCGGCGTCGTACCAGGCGCGCCCCATCTCCTGGCCGCCGCGGATGTGGGCCAGCGCGTAGACGAAGCCGCGGTCGAGCAGCGACACCGCCGCGATCTCGAACGACGGGTCGGACGAGGCGCCGTACGCCCCGTACCCCGTCTGGTACATCGGCGCCGTGCCGTCGCGCTTCCATCCTTTGCGATAGGCGATGGAGACCGGGACCTTCGTCCCGTCGCGGGCGGTGGCCCAGACCCGCTCGGTGACGTAGTTCGCCGGATCGTATCCGCCCAGGACTGGCTGTCGCTTCAGAAGCGTGCGCGATCCGGTGCGCATGTCGAGTTCGAAGATGCTGTCCGGGGTGATGAGCGACGAATGCGTGTAGCGCAGCTTGTCCGTCCCCTGCTCGGGATTGATCGACAGCTCCTCGGCGTACGCCGCCTCGTCGGAGCGGATGACGGTCGACTGCTCGAGCTTCGACCAGGGCAGCACGCGCAGGCGCAGCAGCCCCTCGCTGCGCTCGTTGAGCACCAGGAAGTCGCGGAACAGCGCGAAGGCTTCGATGAACACCTTGCCGTCATAGGGCAGCAGCTCCTTCCAGCCCTCCGTGCCGCCCGCGCCGGCCCCAGACCCCGCGGTGGCGCCCGACCCTGCGCCGGCGTCCGATCCCGCGGCGGCGGAGTCGGGGACGGTCATCATCCGGTAATTGGGGGCGTCGAGGTTGGTGCGGATGATCCAGCGGCCGGCGATGTGGTCGGCCGTGTAGAGGTGATCGCGCCGGCGTTTCGCCAGCGGCCGCGGCGCGGCGCCGGGGTCGGCGGCGTCGATGAACAGCGTCTCGGTCTCGACGGTGCTGCGCAGGCGGATCAGGATGAAGCGCTCGTCCCCCGACTTGTCGACCGCCAGGTAGAAGCTGTGGTCGGCCTCCTCGTAGACGATCGGATCGCTCTTCGGGTCGGTGCCGAGCAGGTGCCGCTTGACCCGCGTCGACAGCAGGGTGACGGGATCGTTCTCGACGTAGAACAGCGTCTGGTTGTCGTTCGCCCAGGCGCCGCCGTTGCTCAGGCCCTCGATCCGATCGGGGCGATCGGCGCCCGTGGCGATCTCACGGACGCGCAGTGTGTACTGGCGGCGTCCGGCGTTGTCCTCGAGGAACGCCAGGAGATCCTGCTTCGGGCTCACGAGCCGCCGCCCCAGCTGGTAGAACGCGCGCCCTTCGGCCTCGCGGTTCGCGTCGACGAGGAGCTGCTCCTTCGTCGAGCCGAGCGGGTGGCGCGCCTGGATCGCGCGCTCCTTGCCGGTCTCGAAGCGGGAGTAATAGACGTAGTCCTTGTACTTGTACGGCACGCTGATGTCGTCCTGCTTCACCCGCGCGATGATCTCCTTCGACAGGGTCTCGGTGAGCGGGCGGAAGGGCGCGCTCTGGGCCTCGTAATAGGCGTTCTCGGCCTTCAGGTAGCCGAGCACCTCCGGCTTCGAGCGCGTGTCGTCGCGCAGCCAGTAGTACGGGTCGTCGCGCGTGCCGTTGGGGGAGACGACGGCGTACGGCTTCCGTTCGGCGACGGGCGGCTGGACCTGCGCCGCCGCGGTCTGGGTCGTCGCGGCGTGCGCCGTCACGGCCGGCGTCGTCGTGGCCGGCGCCGCCGGGCCGGCGGCGCTCGTCAGAGACGGCGCCAGAAGTGCGAGGCCCGATACGATGAGGGTCCACAATCGCTGCGTCACGAGGCGCCTCCTGAGGGCCGCAAGAGCCGTTCGCGGGCGCGTCTCCACGCGGCCGCCGGGTTCGGGTCCGATTCTAGCCTCGGGGAGGGTCGGGAGGGGCAAACGAAGATCGGGGACCGCGGCGCCGGCATCCGGCGCCGCGCGCAGCACGCCGGTCGCTCAGATCCCGCGCGGCCGCGGAAGGACCGGGGAGCACTCGCCGTTCCCGCAGGGAGTATCAAGGACGCAGACCGCGGCCCCGGGCAGCCCGCAGTCCGCCGCCGTGCCCATGCGCCCCTCGGTCAGCCCGGGTCGGTGAGCGGACGAGGAATCGGACGGGACAGGCCTCTTCGCGGCGATGCGCGGCGGCGTCCCGGGCTCCCGGAGGAGCGCGACGGCGACGAGCGCCGCGATCGCGGCCGCCGCCGGCAGCCACCAGCGGACGCCGGCTCGCCGGCGCACGCGGCGCATGACGGCGTCGGCGAAGCCGGTCGACACGGGCTCGGCCCCGATCGACCGGTACGCCTGGCGGGTGATCTCCAAGAGCGAGCGCCGGCGCGCGCAGTGGGCGCACCCGCCCAGGTGAAGATGCAGCGCCTCGGTCTCGGACCGGGTCAGCTCGCCGTCCAGATCGGCGCTCAGGAGCTCGAACGCGTTCCGGCAATCCATCCCCTTCACCTCGTAAGGCATCTCGCCAGCTCCCTGGCCAGGGCCGCACGGGCATTGTGCAGCCGCGATCGGACCGTGCCCACGGGAACCGCGAGCAGGCGTGCGATCTCCTCGTAACTCATGTCCTCGCCATCCCTCAACTGGAGCACGGTGCGATGCGCGGGACCCAGACGCTCGACCGCGGCGCGGACGAGAGCGGAGCGCTCCCCGCGCACCAGGCTCTGCAGCGGATCGAGGGACAGGTCGGGAAGCGCGGCCAACCCAGGACCCTCCTCAAATTCGATCGCGCTCCGGTCGGCGGCCGTCCGCTGCCGCCGGCGGTGGTCGCGGCAGACGCGCAGGGCGATCGCATAGAGCCACGTCTTGAACGACGAACGCCCCTCGAAGCGTCGCGCGCCGCGATGCACCTGGACGAACACGTCCTGCGCCACATCCTCCACCCAGAGACTGCGAGGCCCGAGACGACACCGGACCAGATGCGCGACGCGGTTCCGATAGCGCTCCAGCAGGCGAACGAACGCCGCTTCATCTCCGCCTGCGTACGCGCGGAAAAGCGCTTCGTCGCTGTCGTCCACGACCCTACTTTTCGAAGTCGAGATTTCGTGGCGGACCGGATGAGAAGCCGGTGGGAGTCACGTCCCGCTGCACCACCTCGAACTTCAGGTTGTCCATCCAGACCTCTCCGTCGCCGGTGAGCAGGATCCCGAACGCCATCCCCACGGCGCTTTCGGGCACGTCGAGAACGATCTCCACCCGCTTCCAGCCGGTGGTGCCCAGGAGGGGCCGGTCCTGCATGTTGTCGAATCCGAGCGTCTCGCCCGGCCTGGCCCCGTCGATCCGGAACCAGAGCCCCGCCCAGCCGCTCTGGACCTTTTCGGACCGGACGTCGG
This sequence comes from Patescibacteria group bacterium, assembly GCA_035638115.1. Taxonomy (GTDB): domain Bacteria; phylum Acidobacteriota; class Polarisedimenticolia; order Gp22-AA2; family Gp22-AA2; genus DASRAN01. The sequence goes on from DASRAN010000096.1 coordinate 11,760, forward strand.
CCGAGAACCGGACCCGCTTGCCGCGATAGTCTCCGGCCGTTGCCGACTGCATCAGGGTGCCGAAGCCGTGGAACTCGGCTGCCTTCCCCTTGACGAACGCGATGGCCCTCCCGGCTCGCCGATTCGTCCTGTCGACCCCCATGTCGTACTCGCCGGGATGACTGCCGGCCCTGATCCAGCCGGCCGGTAGCTCCGTGGCCAGCGACGACGCTAAGACCGCGACCAGCACGATCCAGACCGACAATATCGCTTTGACCTTTCGTTTCACGTCATTCCCCCCGATCGAGCGCGTGTCGCGATCGTATGAGTGGCGGCGGCGGGCGGAAAGTTCATCGGCCGCCCGGTCCGGGCGGGCGCCGCACCCCGCTTCCCGGGCGGCGGCCCCCTCCGTGATAGTCTGCCACGATGCCGGCGGTTCTCCTTTCCCTCCAGGCCGGCGCGGAACTCGAAGCGCGCATGCTCAAGATTTTCGTCGACGCGGATGGGTGTCCTGTCAAGGAGGAGACCTATCGCGTGGCGCGGCGGCACGGGCTCGGCGTGACGGTGGTGTCGAACACGCGCATCTGGATCCCGCAGGAGGATCGGATCGAGCTGGTCGTCGTCGGGGGACGGTTCGACGCGGCCGACGACTGGATCGTCGAGCATGCGGAGCGCGACGACATCGTGATCGCGGCCGACATCCCGCTCGCCTCCCGCTGCCTGCGCGCCGGCGCCGTCGTTCTCGATCAAAGAGGCGGCGAGTTCACCGAGGACAACATCGGCTCGGCGCTCGCGAGCCGCGAGATGATGGCCCACCTGCGCGAGATGGGGACCCTCACCGGAGGGCCGGCCCCGTTCGCCGCGCGCGATCGCTCGCGCTTCCTGCACCGGCTCGACGAAGCCATCCGGACGATCCGCCGCAGAAACCCCTGAGCGGGCGCCCGGGTCCCGGCGCGGCGGTCCTCACCGTGTGCGCTTGTGGGACGCCCGCGTGCCGCGCGTGAACAGGCCGGGCCGGCGGGTCGGGTCGCTCGCGGTGTCGACACGCCCCTGAAGCGCGTGGCCCGGGACTTGCACTTCGCGGCCCCGCCTTCCGTGAGGACGCCGACCATGCTCTCCGAGATCCAACAGGATGTCCGCCAGGGGTTCCGGCTCTTGATCAAGAACCCCGGGTTCACGATCCTCATCCTGGCGATGCTGTCGCTGGCGATCGGGG
>DASRAN010000097.1:0-12409 GCA_035638115.1 Patescibacteria group bacterium
CCATCGATTGCTGCACGTCGTTGTTGATCTTCGCCAGGTTGCGGATCGACTGGAAGGTCAGCCAGAGCGCCACGGCGAACGTGCCGCACTCCCCGGCCGTCAGCTTCCCCTCGGCGATCCGGCTGGCGGCGTAGGCGAACAGGATCGCCCCGCCCAGCGCCGCCACCAGCTCCATGATCGGCCCGGTGATCGACTGCAGCCGCGCCGCGCGCTTGTCCAGCCGCTGAACGCGATCGAGAGCGTGCTCGAAGCGGTCGACCTCGAACGCCTCCATGCCGAACGCCTGGACGATGCGCGTGCCAGAGATCCCTTCCTTCATGATGAGCGACGCGTCCCCCATCTTCGCCATGCTGCGGCGGCTGGCCTCCTTCAGGCGCCGCCCGACCCGCGCCACCGGGAACCCGACGAGCGGCAGGAAGATGAGCGTGAACGCGGCGAGCCGCGGGTTGAGCCAGAACAGATAGGCCACCTGGCCGATCACGTAGGCGATCAGCTTGAAGACCTCCGCCAGGCTGTCCGAGACCAGCCTCTGCAGCCGTCCGACGTCCCCCAGGACCCGCGACAGGAGATGACCGGTCGAGTTCTCGGAAAAGAAGGCCAGGGATTGCCGCTGGATGCGCGCGTACAGGTCGGCGCGCAGATCGCGCACCGCCATGAGGCCGGTCCAGCGCGTCATGTACTCGTTGACGTAGGTGAACACACCCTTCAGCGCGATGAGGACGACCACGAGGATCGCGATCAGCACGGCGGTGCCGAACGAGCCGCCAGAGACGATGCGCGACCAGGACGCCGGCAGGATCGCCTGCATCGTGTCGGTGCCGAGCATCCGTCTCACGTCGTCGACCAGGTGCAGCTTGCCGGCGGTCGCCTTCGGCGCCGTCGCGGCGTTCGGCAGCACCTCGTCGAGAATCGGCCGGATCAGCCCCAGGAGGGCCACGAGGCAGATCGAGATGAACCCGGCGGAGACGATGGCTGCGGCGAGACGGCGCCAGTAGGGCCGGACGTAGCCGACCAGCCGCAGCAGATCCTTCATCTAGCGGTGCGGGATCTCGAGGGCGTTGAAGAAGTAGGCGGTCTCGATCGCGGCGGTGGCGGCGGCGTCGGATCCGTGCACGATGTTCTGCTCGATCGAACCGGCGAGATCCTTGCGGATCGTCCCCGCCGCGGCCTTGGCCGGGTCGGTCGCCCCCATGATCTCCCTGACCCGCGCGACGGCGTTCTCCCCTTCGACGATCATCGGCACGATCGGCCCCGAGGTCATGAACGACACGAGGGACGCGAAGAACGGGCGCTCGCGGTGCACGTGATAGAAGCCCGACGCCGCGGCGGTGTCGAGACGCACCATCCGGAGGGCGACGATCCGCAGACCCGCCGATTCAAAACGGCGGATGACCTCTCCGACCGCGTTCTTCTTCACCCCGTCCGGCTTGACGATGGACAACGTGCGCTCGATCATGAACCGTCCTCCTGGATGCCCGTCCGAATCTTTGTTCCCTTCATCCGAGGAGCCTTTGGACGGTCTCCCCGATCTCCGTCGGCGTCTCCAGCACGTGGATGCCCGCCTCCTTGAGGGCCTTCATCTTCTCCGCCGCGGTCCCGCGACCGCCGGAGATGATCGCGCCGGCGTGCCCCATCCGCCGGCCCGGGGGCGCGGTCTGCCCGGCGACGAAGGCGACGATCGGCTTCTTGATCTCGCGCGCCGCGAACTGCGCCGCCTCCTCCTCCGCCGTGCCGCCGATCTCTCCGATCATCACGATCGCGCGCGTCGCGTCGTCGTCCTTGAACAGGGCCAGCGCGTCGACGAAGCTGGTGCCGATGATCGGGTCGCCCCCGATGCCGATGCAGGTCGATTGTCCGATCCCGCGGCGGGTGAGCTGCGCCACGGCCTCGTAGGTGAGCGTCCCGCTGCGCGAGATGACGCCGACCGGTCCCGGCTTGTGGATGTACCCCGGCATGATGCCGACCTTGCACTTCCCCGGCGAGATGATCCCGGGACAGTTCGGACCGATGAGCCGGGTGCCGGTGCGCTCCAGGTAGGGACGCACGCGGATCATGTCGGCGGCGGGGATCCCCTCGGTGATGCAGACGACCAGCCGGACCCGGGCGTCGGCCGCTTCCAGGACGGCGTCGGCGGCGAACGGCGGCGGCACGAAGACGAGCGACACGTCGGCGCCTTCCTTCCGGACCGCCTCCTGCACCGTGTCGTACACCGGGATCCCCTCGTGCAAGGTCCCGCCGCGGCCCGGCGTCACGCCGGCCACGACGCGCGTGCCGTACTCGCGGCACTGGCGCGCGTGGAACGACCCCTCGCGGCCGGTGAGGCCCTGAACCACGACCCGGCTCTGCTGATCGACCAGGATGCTCATCGTCCCGCCGCCACCGCCTTGCGCGCCGCGTCGAGCATCCCGTCGGCGATGGTGAAGTTCATACCCGAGTCCGCGAGGATTTTCCGGCCCTCCTCCACGTTGGTGCCCTCGAGACGGGCCACGACCGGGACCTTGACGCCGACCTGACGGACCGCCTCGACCACGCCCTTCGCCAGCACGTCGACGCGCAGGATGCCGCCGAAAATGTTGATCAGGACGGCCCGGACGTTCGGATCGGAGACCAGGATGCGGAAGGCGGCGGCGACCTGCTCGGCGCTCGCGCCACCGCCGACGTCGAGGAAGTTGGCCGGCGATCCGCCGACGTGGTGGATGACGTCCATCGTCGCCATCGCCAGACCGGCGCCGTTCACCATGCAGCCGATCGTGCCGTCGAGCTTGATGTAGTTCAGCGCGTGGGCCGAAGCCTCGACCTCGAGCGGGTCCTCCTCGTCGGGGTCGCGCAGCTCGCGGATCTCCGGATGCCGGAAAAGACCGTTGTCGTCGAACGTCATCTTGGCGTCGAGCGCCAGGACCCCGCCCTCCGCGGTCACGACCAGCGGGTTGATCTCCACCAGCGAGGCGTCTTTCGCGTCGTACAACCGCGCCATCGACTGCATCAGCTTCACGGCGCGCCCGACCTGCTCCCCTTGAAGCCCGAGCGCGTAGGCGATCTTGCGCGCCTGGAACGGCCGCAGCCCGATGAGCGGGTCGACCGGCTCGATGCGGATGGCCTCGGGGTCGCGCGCCGCGACCTCCTCGATCTCCATGCCGCCCTGGGCGCACGCCATGACCACCGGAAGCCCGCGGGCGCGGTCGAGCGTCATCCCGAGGTAGAGCTCGCGGCCGATGTTCAGGGTCTCTTCGACGAGGAGGCGGCGGACCTTGCGGCCCTGCGGGCCGGTCTGCGGCGTGACCAGCGTCATGCCGATCAGCTGAGCTGCGGTCTTCTCGACCTCGCCCGGGTCGCCGACGACCTTGATGCCGCCGCCCTTCCCCCGTCCGCCGGCGTGGATCTGGGCCTTGAGCACCACCCGGCCGCCCAGACGGGCGGCGACGGCGGCGGCCTCTTTTGGATTGAAGGCGACGTCTCCCCGGGGCACTTCGACGCCGAATTCCTTCAGGATCTGCTTCGCCTGATACTCGTGGATTTTCACGCGCTCCCCGGGAAACGGCTCTCTATAACACCTTGGCACGATCGTGTCAAACTGCTGTTTTGACAGAGGTTCGGGGCTGTGCGAGAATCCGCGCGCTGTTCCGAGGACGATGCCGCCGACCCGTCTCGCCACCCTTCTCGCCCTGGCTCTCGCGCTCCCCGGAGGGGCGGCCGCGACCTACGCCGCGCGCCCGCAGTCGCAGACGTCCGTCCCCGCCGCTGCTCCGTCGCCGCTCGTCAAACGACTCAATGCCTTGGTCGCCTCGCCGGTCTTCCATCCCGAGGAGACCGGCATCGCGCTCGTCGCCCTGCCGGAGGGGCGCACGGTGTTCGCGCGCAACGCGACACGCCTGCTGCGGCCGGCCTCGACCCTGAAGATCGTCACCACCGCCGCCGCGCTGGCGCTCCTGAAGCCCGAGTTCGCTTACGAGACCCGCGTCTACGCCGACGCGCCGGTCGACGCGTCGGGCACGCTCACCGGGAACCTCTACCTCCAGGGACGCGGCGCGCCCGACCTGGTGGGCGAGTCGTGGTGGCTCCTGACCCGGCGCCTCGCCGACACCGGGTTGCGGCGCGTCGAGGGAAACCTGATCGCCGACGAGGCCTACTTCGACACGGTGCGCCGGCCGCCCGGCTGGCCGCCGCCGAGCGCCGACTCCTGGTACAACGCGCCGATCGGCGCGTTGTCGTGCAACTTCAACGTGGTCACGGTCCACGTCGAGCCTTCGCCCCTCGCCGGCGCCCGTCCGGATCTCACGCTCGAGCCGATCGCGTCCTACTTCCAGGTGCTCAACCGCGCCACCACCGGTTCGCAGCCGACCGACATCCGCGTCGACCGCGGCTTCGAGGACGGCCGCAACACCCTGGTCGTGGGCGGCACGATCCGCCGCGGCAGCGAGGCGATCGTCGTGCACCGCGGGGTCGAGGAGCCGGCCCTCTACGCGCTGCACGCCTTCCGGGAGATCGCGCGCTCCTCGGGGATCGAGATCGCGGGAGCGCTCTCGACCGGGCTCGTGCCGGACGGGGCCCGCACCCTGGCGCGCCAGGAGAGCCGCCCGCTGGCGCAGCTGGTGCGCGACATGAACAAGAACAGCAACAACTTCATGGCCGAGATGCTCCTGAAGACGCTCGGCGCCCAGTTCGTCTCCGTCCCCGGCACCACGGCGGGAGGGCTCGAGATGGTGCGCGCCTACCTGTCCGGGATCGGGCTCGACCCGGCCGCGACCGCGCTCGCGGACGGCTCCGGTCTCTCCGACCAGAGCCGCGCCAGCGCGGCGCTGCTCGCCGGCGTGCTGGCGAAGGCGCAGGCCGACTTCGAGATCGGCCCGGAGCTGGTGTCGTCGCTGCCGATCGGCGGAGCCGACGGGACGCTGAGCGAGCGGTTCGGAGGGGAGGCGACGCGACGTCGGGTGCGCGCCAAGACCGGACGCATCGCGGGGGCGATCTCGCTCGCCGGCTACGTCACCAACCGGAGCGGCCGGATGTTCGCGTTCGTGGTGCTCGCCAACCAGCCGCGCGGCACCATCGAGGCGGTGCACCGCGCCATCGATCCGATGGTCGACGCCGTGGCGGAGAGCACCGACGACGATCTGCCCCCCGCCGACGCCCCCTGATTCCCGCCCCGGGTCGCGACCGCGATCAGAGCGGCAGCTTCGCGACCAGCTCGCGCACCGCCGCGGCCGAGCGATCGAGCGCGGCCTTCTCGTCGGCGCTCAGCTTGATCTCGATCACCTTCTCCAGGCCGCGGCCGCCGAGCATGACCGGGACGCCGAGGAAGAGATCCCGGTAGCCGTACTCCCCCTGGAGGAAGGCGGCGCACGGCAGGATGCGATGGTCGTCGAGCAGGATCGATTCGGCCATCTGCACGACCGACGAGGCGGGCGCGTAGTAGGCGCTGCCGCTCTTGAGGAGGTTGACCACCTCGATGCCGCCGTCGCGGGTGCGCTGCACGATGGCGTCGATTTTGTCCTTCGGCAGCAGCTCGGTGATCGGCACGCCGGAGACGGTCGAGTAGCGTGGCAGCGGCACCATGGTGTCGCCGTGACCGCCCAGGACGAAGGCGTGGATGCCCGAGGCCGACGCCCCGAGCGCCTCGGCGATGAAGAAGCGCATGCGCGCCGAATCGAGCACCCCGGCCATGCCGAGGACCCGCTCGCGCGGGAATCCGCTGACCTTGAGGGCGGTGTGCGCCATCGCGTCGAGCGGGTTGCTGACGATGATCAGGATCGCCTTGGGGCTGCGGCGCGCCACCTGCTCGGTGACCGATTTCACGATCTCGAAGTTCTTCTGCATCAGATCGTCGCGGCTCATGCCCGGCTTGCGCGGCAGACCGGAGGTGATCACCACGATGTCGGAGCCGGCGGTCTCGTCGTAGCCGTTGGTCCCGGTCAGGTGCATGTCGTAGCCGTCGACCGGGCCGGCCTCGTTGAGATCGAGCGCCTTGCCCTGCGGAAGTCCCTCCACGATGTCGACCAGGACGACGTCCGCGAGACGCCGCTGGGCGATCCGCTCCGCGGCCGAGGCGCCGACGTTGCCGGCGCCGATGATGGAGACTTTTCTGCGCATGCGGGTCCTTTCAGGTGAGGGCGGACCATAACATAGGCCCCCGGGAGCGTCAACGCGATGCGCGACGCGTCTTCTAGTACTGGACCAGGGACCCTTCGGCGCGGGCGCGCCGGACCGCGAAGCGGAAGGCGAGCGCCCCGAGCGGCAGGAGAACGGCCGCAAAGATCAGCAGGATGCCCATGTCGGGCAGGAGATCCCGGAAGCTGGTCCCCTTGAGAAGCGCCCGGCGCAGCGCCCGCAGCGCCCAGGTGATCGGCAGGAAGCGTGACAGCTGGCCGATCCAGGACGGCATGTCCTCGGGAGGATAGAACACCCCTCCGAGCAGGACCGACAGGCTCGACACCAGGTAGGTGATCGGATCGCCGCGCTTGAGATAGAGGATGAAGGCCGCCGACAGGATGCCGATCCCCGAGAACGCCAGGATGGTGAGCGTCAGGATCACCAGGCACGGCAGCAGGCTGTCCAGGCGGAAATGGATCCAGAACGATCCGACCCCCAGGTAGACCAGGACCTTCACCGAGGTCATCAGGAACTCCCAGAGCGCCGAGCCGAGCACGATCGTCCCCGCGGAGGTGGTCGTCAGGAGCATCGCCTCGAGCGTCCCGGTCATCTGCTCCTGCCGGATCTTGGCGGAGAACGAGAGCATCGCGGACGAGAGGTAGTGGTAGAACGCCAGGCCCAGGAGGACGTAGGCGAAGTAGTCGATCCCCTCCAGGCCGGGCGTGTCGGTCGGCGCGGTGACGTGGCGCGAGATGAATCGCCAGATCAGGACCGACATGAAGATCCCCAGGAACTGCAGAACGAACGAGGTGCGGTACGAGGTCTCGATCAGGAAGTCGCGCTTGATGAAGGCGCCGAGCGCGCGCAGCGTCTTCATCGCCGCTCCCCCGTCTCGTCCATCAGGTCGAAGACTTCCTGGAGCCCCTGCTCTCGGCGCTGACAGGAGACGATCGTCCCCCCCGAGGCGAGCAGGACGCGCAGCAGATCGGAGAAGGCCGGACCGCCCCGATCGACCTCGGCCGCGATCGCGGACGTGCCGTCGTCCCGGCGCTCCACCGTGACGGTCCAGCGGGCGTCCGGTGGCGGCGGCGCCCCGCCCGACAGCACGAGCAGGTAGTGATCCCGGCCGCCGGGCCGGGCGGTGATCTCCTCGAGACGGCCGGCGCGCGCCACGCGGCCCCGGTCGAGCACCGCCAGGCTGCCGCACATCTCTTCCGCCTCGTGCAGGTTGTGCGTCGCCAGGACGATGGTCTTGCCGCCGTCCCGGTGGAGACGCCGCGCGATGAACTGCCGCAGATGCTTCGCGGCGATCGGATCGAGGCTGCGGGTCGGCTCGTCCAGGCAGAGGATCGGCGGATCGTGCAGCAGCGCGCGGCAGATCGCGAGCCGCTGTTTCATGCCCGAGGAGTAGCTCATGAACTGCCGTCCCGCGACCTCGGCCAGCTCCATGTCGGCGAGCAGCCCGCGGACCCGGCGTGTCGCGGCGGCGGACGCCAGCCCGTACAGCCGCGCGAAGAACAGGAGGTTCTCCTCGCCCGACAGCCGCCAGTAGAACGACCGCTCGTCGGAGGTCACGAACCCGATCGAGCGCCGCACCGGGCGGTCGTCGCTCGTGACGCTGTGCCCCTCGACCCTGGCGCTGCCGCAGGTCGGGAGGATCAGGCAGGACAGAATCTTGAGGAGCGTCGTCTTGCCCGCGCCGTTCGGGCCGAGCAGACCGAAGATGGACCCGCGCGGGATCGCCAGGGAGACGTCGACGAGTCCCTCGACCCGCTCGGCGCGGGCGAAAGGCCTAAGCGCCATCTCGCGCAGCGAGCGCCGCTTCACGTAGACCTTGCCGAGCCGCTCGAGAAGAATCGCGTCGCTCATCGGATCAGCGGCCTTCCAGGTGGCGTGTGTTCCATTCCTTGCGGTACCGGGCGTGGGCGGGGTCGTCGGGATAGGTCTCCCCTTCCGCGTAGGGATAGGCCGTCATGGAGCGGAACGGCAGCGGCTCGACCGTCTCGCCGTGCGCCGTGTGCGGGTCCATGTCCTTGCACCAGCCGCTGGTCCGCAGCACGAAGCTGCGGACCGAGCCCTTCGGCGTGGCCGGCAGACCCTTGACGGCGAACTCCAGCGTCACCTCCTCGCCCTTGCCGAAGATCACCGCGCGGTCGTCCGCATCGGCGAGCAGCTCGGTGACCCGCCCGTAGCGCGTGTAGTCGCCGGTCATCACCCGGAACGGCTGGGTGCGGTCGATGATGCCGTAGTCGTACAGACGCGGCTCCCGCCCGTCCGGGCTGTGCTCGCGCGGGAACCCATGGCGGTGCAGGTGCGCGGCGGCGAGCTTCGCCTCGCTCACCTTGACCTTGGCGTCGAACGCCGCGTCGTCGAGCGGGCGCGCCAGGAACGCCTGGTCCCAGAAGATCCGCATGTTGGTCCGCAGTCGCAGGTGACGCGACGGCAGCGGCCCGAGCGACGCGAGGTCGACCGTCATCATGCGCGGCAGCCCGGGCGGGAATCCGATCGCCGGCACCACCGGCTTGTAGAGCCCGTCGGCGTCCTCCATCTCCAGCACCGGGATCGTCTGTGTCATCCCCGACTGATAGGCGGCGTAGTTGCTCGACGAGTACTCGAAGTCGGTCCAGCCGTACAGGAAGAGCACCAGCCCCTCCTGTCCCTGCGCCGCGTCGGGAAAGTCGAGGGTCAAGTAGTGCATCTCGGCGTATCCGGCCTGGCTCAGGAGCCGGAACTCGTCCGGATAGATCCGATCGATCGCCAGGACGCGGTCGAGCATGTTGCGGTTCCTGTCGTCGGTGGCTTGCACCGGGAAGAGACGGCTCGCCTTCTCGACGGCGTAGATCTTCGCGCCGCCGGTTGGCGGACCGCCGAAGTCCTCGTTCGGAAAGACGTCGATCTCCTTCGGGTGATCGACGGCCAGGAGGCTCGCCGCGTCGAGATAGGTGACCTCCTCGAGGTTCTCCACCACCTGGAGCAGATAGGCCCCGTCGCTCGGTATCAGCTGATCGGGCCCGATCCTGATTGACTCGTCGGGCACCGGCTGGCCGTAGGCGCCGGGCGCCGTCCAGAGACCCAGCCCGCCGACGCCGAGAAAGTCGGTGATGAACCCGTACTTGACGCCGTTCCAGGCGAACAGGAGCGGACAGGAGGAGCCCTTGCGATCGAGCTCCTGCGGCTCGAGGCGTTCGCCGGACGGGACGTCCATCTCGGCCTGCAGCACGCCGCCCGGCCAGAGGACGCGCACGACGTCGGCGATCCCGTGCGCGCCCAGACCGAAGTGGACGGTGGCCGGGCCGGACGAGAGGAATCCCGATCCCGCGTAGACTTCGCGCCGCGCCCAGTCGGGGCCGCTCTGCATCTCCACCTTGGAGCCGACGCCCATCCGGTTGCTGTTGAGCCCCTTCGGCGCCACGTCCAGCCAGCGGTTCCGGTTGCCTCCGTCGTTGCGCAGCAGAATCGGCCGGCCGCCGTTGGTGCTGATCACCAGGTCGAGGTCGCCGTCGCCGTCGAGATCGGCGGCCGCCGCCCCGCGGCCGTCCTTGATCGCGATCGACGCCAGGCCGGACTCGGCGCCGGCGTCGGTGAACGACCCCCGGCCGTCGTTCAGGAGGAGGAGACCGCCGCTGCCGGTGAGGAACAGGTCGAGGTCGCCGTCGTTGTCGGCGTCGAACAGAACCGCCCCGCAGGCCGCGCCGCCCGGCGGCTGCGGCAGGTCGCGGCGCGTGAAGGTGCGGCCCGCGCCGTTGAGGTACAGCGCGCTCCCGCCGCCCGGACCCGACGCGAAGACCAGGTCGGTCCTGCCGTCGCCGTCGACGTCCCCGGCGGCGACGCCGCGTCCGGCGCCCCGGGCCGCGAGACCGGCCTCCTTGCCGACGTCGGCGAACCCGAGATCGCGCCGGTTGTCGAGCAGGGCGTCCTGGCCGCCCGGCGAGGAGAGGACGATGTCGATGTCGCGATCGAGGTCGAAGTCGGTGAACAGCGCCCCGACCGCCCCGGTCGCCGGGCCCGCGAGATGCAGCGACGCGGCCGATTCCTTGAACTTTCCGTCGCCGAGATTGAGGAGCACCGCGGCCCGGGCGGTGCCGCCACTGGCGGACGGGAGCCTCGTCACCAACAGGTCGAGATCGCCGTCGTGATCGAGATCGCCCCAGGCGGCGCCGGCCGCCAGCCCGCCGACGGCGGCCTGCGCGGCCGCGCCGACGTCTTTGAATACGCCCGCTCCCTGGTTCTGGAACAGCACCCCGCCCTTGTCGCCCGTGAGGTAGAGATCGAGATCGCCGTCGTTGTCGTAATCCGCGAGCGCGACCCCGAGACCGCGCCCCCGGTAGACGACCCCCGACGCGGCGGTGACGTCCTTGAAGGTCAAGTTTCCCAGATTGCGATAGACGGCGGGGCGCGCCGTCCCGTCGGCCGAAGCGTTGGCGAAGACGAGATCGGGGAGACCGTCGCCGTCGAGGTCGCCGACCCCCAGACCCGATCCGAAACGCGCCACGGACGCGCCCGCGGACACCGGCGCGGCGCCCGCCTCGCCTCCCGGTCCGCCGTGCCTGAACGCGATCCCGGCGGTGGCGCTGGCGTCGGTGAAGCGCACCGTGACGGGCGGCGCCGACCCGCCGGAGGCAGGAGGCGCGACCTGTGCCACGAGACCGCTCACGTCGGTGATGACCAGGGCGTAGCGTCCCGCCTCGCCGTACTGATTGCCGGTCGGCTGGGCGAAACGCGGATTGGCCGCCAGCTTCTGGTAGGCCGACATCTCGGCCTCGCCGCGGGCGTTGTCCCCCGACTGCAGGAGGGCGCGCGCCAGCTGGTAGCGGATCGACATGCCGTTGGGATCGATCTGCCGCGCCCTCTTCAGGGTTTCGATCGCCTCCTTGAACTGCCGCTGGCGCGATTGCAGCACGCCGAGGTGATACAGGATGTCCGCGTCCTGCGGGTCGAGGGCGCCAGCCCGCTCCAGCTCCGCGATCGCCTCGGCGCTCTTGCCTTCGTTCTTATAGAGCAGGGCGAGACCGTAGTGACCCTGGAGACTGCCCGGGTCGAGACGGATCGACTCCTGGAACGCGGCGGCGGCGCGCTCCGTCTGCCGTGAATAGAAGGCCGCGAGCCCCAGGTTGACGAAGCCGGGTGCCCAGCGCGGCGCGAACGCCGTCACCTTTGAGAACTCCTCGATCGCCTGGGCGCTCTTGTACTGCTCCATCAAGGCCGCGCCGCGATTGTTGGCGCGGATCGGATCGTCCGCGGCGCCGGCGTCCGCCGCGGTGCCTGCGTGCGCCGCGGCGCCGACGCTGGCCGCGGGGGCGGCGCCCGAGGCGGGGCCGGCGGCGGCCGCGCGGCGCAGGATCGCGACGACGCCGGAGCCGGCGAGCGCGGCGATCAGGCAGACGAGCGCGGCGCGTCTCATGCGGCGCGTCTCATGCCGCCCGCCTCAGGACCTCGCCGGCGGCGGCCGGCTGGTAGGCGCCTCCCGCCACCAGGCGGCGGCCGTTCACGAACACCTCGTCGATCCCCGCCGGCATGATCCGCGGCTCCTGGTAGGTCGATCGATCAGCGACCGCTTCCGGATCCAGGACCGCCAGGTCGGCCTTGCTCCCGGCGCGCACCACTCCCCGATCGCGCAGGCCGAGCCGAGCCGCAGGCAGCGACGTCATCCGCCGCACCGCCTCCTCCAGGGTGAACAACCGTCGCTCGCGGACATAGTGGCCGAGGACGCGCGGGAACGCGCCGCAGGCGCCGGGGTGCGGGAATCCTTTCCCGATGTCCCAGGCGTCGCTGCAGAAGGCGAGCCGCGGGCTGCGCAGCAGCGGAACCAGGTCGGCGTCGCCGCGCTCGTCCCCCGAGATTCCGAAGATGAGCTGCGTCGCCACGCCCTCCTCCTCCAGCAGGAGGTCGCACAGGGCCTCGAACGGGTCACGGCCGCGCCGGCGCCCGATTTCCGCGAGAGTGAGCCCGACCTGGCCGGCGTTCGTGGCGCCATCGACGTGCGCCAGGCGGATCCGATCCCAGCCGCACTCCCTGGCGATGTTCATCGTCCAGCGGCCGGGATCCTCCCAGGGCGGCCAGACCGGGTCGGCCGACGCCACCTCGTCCCGCATCCGCGCCCGGGTCACGGGATCCCCGAGCCGCTCGAGGAGGGCGCCGACGCCGCCGTCCAGCGACCAGGGCGGCAGGAGGGCGAGGAGCGTCGTGCAGACGGCGGTGTACGGGATCACGTCCCCGCCGATCGCGACGCCGGACGCCTCGGCCTCGTCGTGCAGCCCGAGGATTTCCTCCGTCCCCTGCCAGGCGCGCGGGCCGACGGTCTCGACATGGGAATGGTGCACCGCGA
>DASRAN010000098.1:0-34089 GCA_035638115.1 Patescibacteria group bacterium
GACATCTGCCATGCGTACGTTGGCTTCGCCCGGGTAGTAGCGCAGCTCGTGCCCGGGCCGAAGCGGATCGACCACGACAATATGCACGTCGGGGGTGAAGAACGGCAGGTCGTTGTTGCCGCCGTCCCAGACGATGACGTCGGCCTCCTTCTCGGCCTCGCGCAGGATGGCGCCGTAGTCGACGCCGGCGTAGACGATGGTGCCGACCTTGATGTGCGGCTCGTACTCCTCGCGCTCCTCGATGGTGCACTCGTAGCGATCGAGATCGGCGAAGGTGGCGAAACGCTGCACCTTCTGCTTGACGAGGTCTCCGTAAGGCATCGGGTGGCGGATGGCGACGACCTTCTTGCCGTGCTCCATCAGCCGCAGGCAGACGCGCCGGGTCGTCTGGCTCTTCCCCGCCCCGGTGCGCACCGCGCAGACCGAGACGACCGGCTTGGTCGATTTCAGCGAGGTGGCGTCGAACCCCAGCAGGCTGAACTCGGCGCCGGCGGCGATCACCAGGGACGCCTTGTGCATCACGTACGAATGGGAGACGTCGGAGTAGGCGAAGATGACCCGCTCGACCTTGAGCGATCCGATCAGCTCCTTCAGCCGCTCCTCCTCGAAGATCGGGATCCCCTGCGGGTACCGCGGGCCGGCCAGCTCGGCGGGGTACTTGCGGTCCGTGATGTTGGGAATCTGCGTGGCGGTGAACCCCACCACATCGTGGTTCGGGCTGTCGCGGAAGCAGAGGTTGAAGTTGTGAAAGTCCCTGCCTGCGGCACCCATGATGAGGACACGTTGCGCGGTCATGAAACCTCTCCCCGACAGGACGGATTAGGCGATTCGGTTCGGACTACCGGAATTACCGCGGAGGGCGTGCGCCCGGCGGCGCCCCACTATATCAAAGGGTGCCGCCGCCCTGCCCTGGTCCGCCGTCCGACGCGTCCGGCGTGGATTACGGCCCGGGGTCGGCGTCGGGGATGTCGGCGCCGGCCGTGACCGGTATCAGGCGCGCGCCGGTCGAGAGATCGGGAGAGGGTTCGGTCTGGATCGGCTGGTGCCCGTCGCCGGCCATCCAGCGTCCGGAGCGGGTGTCGCGACGGATCCGGATCGCCCGCATCGGGGCGTTCGGCTGTTCCAGGTTACGGAACAGTCCGACCCGCGCCGTGCCCGACGGCGGGCTGGACGGTCCGATGGCGAACGCCTGGCGGCGCCCGGCGTTGTGACCGGTATTGCAGAAGGCGACCAGGACGCTGCGCGGATCCGGGCCGGTCACCATGATGAGCTGGCCGGCCGCGTCGGTGACCGGAAGGGTCAGGCTCGGCGTCGACGGCGCCGCGTGCGAGCCCCCCTGCGGCGCCTCGGCCGGCGCCACCGGGGCGGACGGCAGGACGAGCGCCGGGCGCTGGGCGGCGTCCGCCTTGGTCGTCAGGTATTCCTCCCACTCCTGCCAGGCGCGCGCCCCCGCCCCGAGCAGGATGAGACACCCGAGCGTGGCGATGGTGAAATTCCAGACGCCGTGCGAGATCGAGGTCTGCGGCCGCGGCACCTCCTGGGCTTCGGTCGCGGCCTTGCGCTGCAGCGCCTGGTGCACGGTGATCCGGTTCTCCGCCACCTGGACGGCGAGCTGGCTCGGCAGGCGGTGACGCTGCGCCAGACGGTGGATGAGCGCCTCGCGATCGCCCCGCTCCGCCGCCTGCTGCGGGGTGAGACAGCCGTCGCGCACGGCAGCCTTGAACCCGTCGTCGTATTCCGGACCTTCCTCCATGCGCCGTCCGCCGGCAGGCTGAGCCGGCATCTTCATCGTCGTGACGGCCGGGGCCGCCGGGATCGACGGCTCCGGCCCACCGGACGGCAGGTACGGCGCCGTGACCCGGATCTGCGCGCGCGTTCCCTGCTCGGGCGTCACCGGCGCGCGCGTTCCCGGCGCGGACGTCTCCGGCGCGGACGTCTCCGGCGCGGGCGTCCCCGGCGCAGAGGGAGACGAGGGCGCCGGCGTAGCCGGCGGGGCCGGCCTGGACGCGGTCTGCGACGGGACGGCGGGGCTCGATGCGGCCGGCGTCGCGGACGCCCCCCGGGCGTCTGCGAGCGTCATGATCCCTTCGAGCACCGAGTAGGCGGCCGCGGGATCGATGCCGTGCTGCTCGGCGAAGGCGCGCGCCTTCCGGTACCGCTCCATTTCAGGCGACGCCTTGCGGGGGGCCTGCTTGATGCGATACCGGCGCTTGCACGAGCCACAGGCCACACCGACCGACTCGGCCGTGTTCGGGTCGATGGCGACCTCGGTCATCGCGTGACAGGCCGAACAGCGAAAGCGCACGGTCCATCCCCCCGGGACGGCAGGCCGATCGGCCGCCGGCCAGGCGATCGGTTGACGGATGGAATCTAGGGCCCTACGTTTAGACAGTCAAATTTGTAGCGCCCGATTTCCGGGAGGTGGGGCGTGGCGCATATCTACCAGAACAGGGTCGTCCAGCCGGTGCGCGCCTTCACGGGGCTCGCCGCCTTCGACGGGCTTCTGACGCTGTCCTTAGGACAGCGGACGCTCGATGAGCTCAATCTCGCCGATCGGCCGCTTCTGGTGCTCGAGGAGCCGGTGGTGCAGTCCGGGCGCGCGGGGCTGGTCGAAGGGACGCTGGCGGTCAGCAAGTCCGCCATCTTCTTCGCCGCGGAGATCGACGCGGTGGGGGCCAGCCTTTCCACGGGGACGCCGGAGCCCGCCCCGAAGCAGGCCTTCCGAACGCTCCTGCGCCTGCGGGTGAGCGAGTACACCCTCGAGGGTTACATGCACATGCCGCCCGGAATCTCGTTCATCAACCGGATGAGCCAGGCGCGCCGCCGCTTCGTGGCGCTCACCTCGGTGTCGATCGACGGGCCGGGCGTCAGCGGGGTGGCGCATTTCGTCGCCGCCAACTGGGCGCACGTCCTCTCCGCCCAGGAGGTCATGTCGATCGAGACGATCCCCGAGGACACGGCCGCCGAGGTGGCGGCCGGTTCGCGCTAGCCGGTCCCCTCCCGGATGCTCGCGCCTGAGGATCGGATCCCCGTTCTCGTCATCGGGATCTGCGTCGCGCTGGCGCTCGGCGCGGCGCTGGCGAACGGATTCGCCTGGGACGACCGGCCGCTCATCGTCGAGAACCGGCTGATCCGCGATCCCGGCAGCCTCGGCACCCTGGTCGCGTCCGGATTCTGGCAGACCGGCGACCGCCACGATCGCTTCCGCTCCTTCTTCCGGCCGGTCGTGTCGCTGTCGTACGCTCTCGATTACGCCGTCTGGGGCCTCCGGCCGTTCGGATTCCATCTTACCAACCTGCTGGTGCACTTCCTGTGCAGCCTCCTGGTCTACGTTCTGGCGCGCGACGCCACCGGGCACCGCCTGGCGGCGACGATGGCCGCGGCGCTCTTCGCGGCGCACCCGGCGCACGTCGAGTCGGTCGCCTGGATCTCCGGCCGGACGGACCTCCTGTGCGCGCTCTTCCTGCTGGGGGCGTTCCTGGTGGAGCGCCGCCGCGCGGAGCCGGAGGACGCCAGACGGTGGACGCGCTGGGTCGCGATGGGGCTGTTCGCCCTGGCGCTCCTGTCGAAGGAGATGGCGGCCACCTTCCCGATCCTGGTGGCTCTCGATCGCCTGACGCGCGACGGCACCTGGCGGGCGCGTCTGCGTCAGGCGGCCGTCGCCGGCGCGCCCTACGTCGCCGTCTTCGTCCTGTATCTTGGCGCCCGGCATGCCGTCCTGGGCCAGGAAGGAGCGCCGCTCTTCAGCCTGGCGCCGATCGCCTGGTGCGCCACGGCGACGTTCGTCCTGGCGCGCTACGCCACCCTGATGATCCTTCCGATCGGCCTCGACCCGCATTACCCCTACGCCGCGCTCGCCGGCTTCTCCGACCCGGTCGTCCCATTCTCGCTGGCGCTAATCCTGTGCGCCGGGGCCGGGGCGGTCGCGGTGGCGCGGCGTTCCCGGGGCGCGGCGTTCGCGCTGCTCTGGACCGGCCTCACGATCCTGCCGGTGCTGCGCTTCGGCTCGTTCGGCGACGTCCTCCTGGCCGATCGCTTCCTCTACATCCCGAGCGTGGGTCTGGCGCTTCTTCTCGCGCAGGGTCTCGCCTCGGTCGATGCGTCGCAGGTCTCCGCCGCGGCGCGACGCGTCCTCGCCGGCGCCGGGGCGGTGGCTCTCGCCGCGCTCGTGGTGCAAAGCGAGAGGCAGACTCGGATCTGGAAGAACGACCGGACGTTGTTCACGCGTCTCGCCGAGTCGTCGCCCCAGTCGGCGATGGTGCGCTGCAACCTCGGGCTCGCGCTCTACGACGCGGGCGAGTACGGGCCGGCCAAGGACGAGTTCCGCGACGCCATCGCGCTGGTTCCCGGCTACGCCCTGGCCCACAACAACCTCGCGGCGGCGCTCGAGCGCGAGGGGAGGCTCGACGAGGCGCTCTATCACTATCGCCAGGCGCTGGCCCTGGCTCCGCTGCAGATCGAGACCCGGGTCAACGTCGGCAGCCTCCTGGTGCGGCTCGACAACCGGCGGGAAGGGATGGCGATGCTCGAGGACGTGACGCGATCGCATCCGAAGTACGCCCCGGCCCAGTATGCGCTGGCCGACGCCGCCGACCGCGCCGGCGACGAGGTCACGGCGGCGGCGCACGCCGAGCGCGCCATCGAGCTCGATCCGTTCTACGGCAATCCGTGGTACCTGCTCGGAAAGATCCGTCTGGCCCAGGGACAGGAAGCCGAGGCGGCCGAGGCGATGCGCCGGTTCCTCGCCCTCTGGCCCCTCGACGACGAGCACCGCAAGGCGGCGGAGCGCGTCGCCTCGAGCGCGGCCCCCGCTAGGCCGCCGTCCGCGCCGGCCGGCGCGGATCCGCGGCACCCGGCGGCGCCGGACCCGACGCCGGCCTCGATGACGCCGCCTCCCCGATGACCAGGTGGTGCGACAGGTAGCTCCCGTCGTGGAGCGGCCGGCTGCGCACCGCAAGCCCCAGACCCGCGAGCCGCGCGCAAAGCGCCTCCTCCTCCCAGAGATGGATTCCGTCCGGGGCGATCCGGCTCCAGGGGCTGTCCCGCGCCAGCGTCGTCTTCAACCCCATGACCAGTGTTTCCTGAAGCCGCACGAGACGGGACTTCCAGCGCGGCCGCACCAGCTGCTCCTTGATCACCAGCCGGCCGCCCGGCGCCAGCCGGCGGCGGCAGTCGGCGAGCACCGCTTCCTGCGCGGCGAGCGGGCGGTACATCAGGACGTCGACCAGCGTGATGGCGTCGAACGGGCCTTCGGGCAGCGTCTCCAGGAGGCCCTCGCGGAGCTCGACGTTCGCGAGCCCGGCGCGGCGCGCGACCTCGTTGCCCGCCGCGACACGCGCCGCGATCCGATCGATGCCGAGGATCCGGCGCTCCGGCCGGAGCGCTCCGGCCAGGATCGCCAGGAGCCCGTGCCCGCAACCGACGTCGAGGATCGCGCCGGCGGCCGGCAGGGCGCCCTCCAGGCGCGAGAGGTGCGGGAAGCCGGCGCAGCGCGCCAGAAGATAGGCGCCGGCGGCGGGCTCGGCGTGCAGGTAGAGCCAGAGCGCGGAGAGCGTCGTCGAGCCGGGACGCGAGGGCGCCCTCACGGCCCGGCTTCCCCGCCGTCCTGGTCTGACGACACGAGGGCGGCGCGCAGCACCATCGAGCCGGGCCCCGGCGTCATCTCGACTCTCAGGTTTTCGGGCGCGCAGAGCGGCGGAAGTTCGATCGTGGCGAGATAGGCGAACCCCCAGTAGTGACGGCTGGAGTCGTCGTCCTGCCACCATGACTGGATCGGGTCGGCGCGCTCGATCTCGTGCCGCATCAGCGCCGCCGCCTCGCGCCGCCCGGGCGCCGTCTCGGCCGTCTCGATCCCGGCGCGCAACGGATAGCGCGCCTCCCGGCAGCCGGCGCCTCCGACGGTGAGCCAGGCGACCGGCTCTCCCGATCGCCGCGCCTCGCCGTGGGTCAGGAAGCTGACGACGCTCAGCGTCAGCGGCGGGTTCCCGGGACGCGTCCCGTGCGCTGGTTGGCGGACCACGACGGCGGTCGGCTGATCGATCGTCGGCCCTTCCTCCGGAGGCAGGAGCGCCAGGGCGGACGGCACGCCAGGGCGGACCTCAAGCGGCGTCATCGCCGCCGACAGCCGGATGCGCCGCTCGCCGGCGTCGGTGGCCGCGAGCGCGACCAGGATCGTCGCCGCGATCGCCGCGCCGCCGCCGCACAGGAGCCAGCCCCGCCGCGCCGCGAAAGCGAGCCGATCGGACGGCACCTCGCGGGACAGACGGAGCGTCCAGGCGATCGCCGCCAGAAGCGCCGCGGTCCAGAGCGCGCCCCAGAGGAGGACCATCGACGCGCGACCGTCCTCGATCGCCGCCCGCAGCGTGTCAATCGCCAGCACCCGGTTCCAGCGGAACGGACCCGTGAGACCCGCCAGAAGCGCCGCGGGCGCGGCGGAGAGCTGCCGGCCCAGCACGCTCACGAAGTCGGGAGGACGATTGTGCGGAATCCACTCGAGCCGGAACTGCGCCATGAGGAGGAGATTCCAGAGGACGAACGGCGCGCCCGCCGCCGCAGCCAGGTACGGCCCGGCGCGGCGCACCAGAGCCGCGGCGACGACGGCGAGACCGACGCCGAAGGCGGGATAGGCGCTCAGGAAGTAGCGCGCCCCGAACGAGGCGCCCCCCCACCAGTAGCCGTACGAGGCGATCGCCCACCACTCGAGACCGAGCACCGCGAGAAGACCGGCGCCCAGGCGGCTGCGTCTGCGCGCCAGCATCACCAGCCCCGCCACGGCCACGCCGCAGATCGGCGTCCAGGTCAGCAGCCCGTTGAACCCGGAGAACAGCACGGCGAGAAACGCGGGCCGATCGAAGAGGAACGGATCGCCGATCTCGCCGTAGACCGGCTCGAGGACCGTGCCGCGGGTCAGGAGCCAGGCCGCCATCTGCGGCGCGAACCCGAGGGCAGCCCCGCCCAGAAGCGCCGCGCCCGGCAAGAGCGCCGCGCCCGACCGGAGGGCACGAAGTCCGGCGACGCGCCACCGGGCCGGGCTGCGCCGCGACCGCCAGGCGCGCCAGGCGAGATCGGCCGCGGGCAGGGCCAGGTAGAGCGCGTCCTGCGGGTGGACCAGCGCCAGCGCGCCACCGAGCAGGCCGAGCAGGAAGAACGACCCGGGACGGGCGCGTCGTCCGACGCGATCCCACAACAGGACGAAGATCGCCGCGAGAAAGGCGCTCGCCGCGTGCGGATAACCGGGCCAGACGAAGGTGAAGAACGCCATCGGGCTGGCGTACAGCAGCACCACCTGCGCCAGCGCCGAGGGTCCGCCCGGCGTCACGCGTCGCGCCAGGCGGTGGGTCAGAGCCACGGCGCCGATCCCGAGCATCATCGAGGACCAGGTGGCGGCGAGGACCTCGAGCGCCCCGTAGCCGTCGCCACCCGGCATCCAGCCGCAGGCCGACAGCCATCGCGCCACGGGCCACGCCAGGTACTCGGCCGGCGCGGCGAAAAGCGCGGTGCCGAGGTGGAAGATCGGCGTCCCGGGCGGCGGCAGGTACATGCCGTTCGGATTGCGCAGCGCGAACTCCTGGAACAGGTCGAGATCGAGGTCGACGACCAGCGAGCGCAGGTAGGAGTAGTACCAGAGCGCGTCATGCACCAGGACGTTCTGGAACAGCAGCAGGACGCCGGCTGCGACGGAGAGCCCGAGGGCCGCCCCCTCCACCGGCTCGACCCCGGCGCCGGAGCGCGCGCAGGCGGAGCGCGCGGCGCGCGCCGCGGCCGTCAGCGCGACCGCGGCGGCGCAGGCGGCGAGAAGCTCGAGGAGGAACAGACCCATGGTCGCGCTCAGGCGGCGCGCGGCAGCGCGACGTCGATCTCCCCCGCCAGATCGAGACCCTGGCGGATTCCCTGCGCCGTGCTGCCGTACCAGAAGGCGCCCTGGCGGCCGCACAGGCGGAGGTTGCCGATCGCGGCGAGACCGTCCTCGACCTCGGCCAGGTCGTGGGAGTAGTCCAGCGTGTAGAGCGGGTAGGCGCCGCGGAACCGGCGCACCGAGGAGAGCTCGACGGGATCGGTGGCGCGCAGCAGGCCGATCGAGACCAGGTCCCGGACCACGCGGGCGATCTGGTCGCCGTCGGGCTCGCGCCAGACGGCGTCGTCCTCGTCGCAGGCGATCTCGGCGCACAGGCCGGTGCAGCCCACGGGCGCCATCCCGGGGTCGTAGTTGATCGTCTCGCTCACGCGGTTGAAGCGCACGGCGGGATCAGGGACGTAGATCCAGTGATCGGGGCTGACCCGCTCGCGGCGCAGACCCAGGTAGACGACCACCATGGCGCGCGTCCGCAGCCGCCGCGCGCCCTCGACGAGCGCGGGCGGCGCCATCGGCCGGAGCGCGGCGAGCAGCGCCGGGATCGGCACGGTCGAGACCACCAGGTCGGCGTTGAGCGTGACCGGGCCGACCGGCGAGGCGATCTCGACCGACGTGATCCGGCCGCCGGCGCGGTTGACCGCCGCCAGACGATGCGACAGGAGGATCTGGCCGCCGGCGTTCTTCAGGGCCCGCGCCATTCCCCGGGGCAGCGTCATGAACCCGCCCTCCGGATACAGGAAGCGCTCCCACTCGTCGCCCAGGCCGAGGAGGCGCGACGCGAGCTGGCGCAGGAGTCCGGTCTCCGGCACGGCGCCGCGCGCCATCTCGCTCGCCAGGGTCTCGGGCGACAGACCGGTCAGCTTCTGCGTGTACGGCCCGAAGAAGACGTCGAACAGCGGGGCGCCGATGCGCGCCGTGAGGTAGCCGCGGAAGTCGGCCGCCTCCCGGGCGCGCTCGCGTCCGAGCCGCGCTCCGAGGTATCCGGCCAAAGCGTCGACGCCGACACGCAGCCGCCGCAGACCGAGGAGGTCGCGCAGGTCGAGCGGATAGTTGTACAGGCGGCCGTCGAGGAGGATGCGGCTGATCTTGCGGCGCTCCAGGAGAGGCTTCCCGGTCCAGCCTTCCGCGAGCCGCACCACCTCCGCGTCGTGGGTCCAGAGCCGGTGCGAGAAATGGTCGAAGGTGTAGCCACGATCGCGGAACCCTCCCGCCAGACCGCCCGGCTCGGGCGCCGCCTCGACGACGATCACGTCGTCGCCCGCGCGCCGGAAGCCGTGCGCCGCCGACAGACCGGCGATTCCGCCTCCCAGCACGACGACTCTCACGCCGCCACCCGCGCCAGCGCGCCGCAGCGGTCGCCGATCGCCGTGCCGCGGAATTCCTCCAGGATCCGTCCGAGCCGGGACACGAGTCCGGCGCCGCCGGCCGTGAGCAGCGCCCGCCGCGCCGCACCGCACCGGGGCGCGGGACCCACTTCCCAGGGATGCACGTAGAGATGCGGCGTCTCGCCGCGGCCCCGCGCGCGGCGCATGGCGCCGCGGGCGATCGATTCCGGAAGCAGCCGCAGGAAGGCGCCACCCGCCGCCGGGAACGACGCGAAGCCGAGATCGATCGAGGTGGGCGGGAACTCCCAGAGCCGCGTTCCGGCCAGCACGTGCGGCTCGCGCGGCACGCGGGCGCCGGGCAGGAACAGCAGCCCGCGTCCCGGGATCAGGCTGGAGTCGTAGACCAGGCCGGCCGCCTCGAGGACGGGCGGAGCCCAGGAGAGGACGGCGCCGAGCGACCAGTTGGGCGCACGGTAGCCGAGGACCGCACGCCCGGTCAGGTCCTCGATGCGGCGGCGCGCGTCGCGCAGGCCGTCCGCGAGCCGCTTCGGATCGAGGGCGCGCAGGTCGGCGTGCGTCGCGCCGTGGGTCGCCACCTCGTGATCGCGGGCCACCCGGCGCACGAGGCCCGGGGCGCGCGCCGCCACCGTGCCCAGGACGAAAAAGGTGGCGCGCGCACCGCGCGCCGCGAACAGATCGAGGAGCCGCTCGGTGCCGGAGGGGTCGAACGCTTCGTCCGCCGCTCCGCCGACCGCGCTGGCCGGCGCGCGGCCCGACAGGCGCGCATCGGTCCAGTCCTCGAGGTCGACCGTCAGGAAGCAGGGCGGACGGGCGTCGGCCATCGTCCGGCTACCGCTCTCGGAACGAGACGACGCCGAAAGGGAACTCCTCCTCCACGGCGGTGATGTCGCTGCTGCAGTAGATGTTGTCGCCGGTCCCGCCACCGTCGTCCTGGTAATGCCCGATCGCGGTCCCGTCGTCGGAGGTCCCGATGAGACCGTCCGGTCCGGCGCAGTCGTCGGTGGTCCACATGGTTCCGTCGGGGCCGGCGACGTCGGCGACCAGCGTCGCGCCGGTGACGGCGCCGTTGCCGGCTCCGGTCCGTTCGTAATCCCCCTTGCCGACGACGAACAGGGTCCCCGCCCAGGAGCAGTTGCCGTGCATGGTCAGCGTCCCGGTGACCCAGAGCAGGCCGGCCCCGGCGTAGCCCCCGCTCAGGTCGTAGTCCCCCTCGATGTAGACGATGCGCGGATTGCCGGGCGACCCGAGGTTGCCGGTCGGCGTGGCGGAATCGCCGACGACGTCGGCGGCGGCGCGCACGCTGCGCGCCAGGTCGTGCAGGTAGCTGCAGTCCATCCACTGCGGATCGACGCTGCCCTGGATGTTGTTGACCGTGTCGAGGCCGGTGTTGCCGCCCGAGATGTAGGAGCCCGGCTTGATGACGCCGGTCCCGGCGATCGCCTCCGAGGCGGTGCCGATGACGCCGAGCACGGGGACCGAGAGACCCGGGACCCCGCTGCCGTTGCAGTCGTTGCCGATGTACTTTTTCGAGTTGCTGTTGCCGCCGTTGAAGTCGGCCGACGGGCCCAGGATGGTGATGGTGGCGGGCAGCGACGGCAGCGGCGCGCGCTCGACGATCGCCTGCACCAGCTCCACGCCACCCGTCGGCCCGACGCCGATGGCGGTGATCATCGCCCGGTTGTTGGTGTCGTTGAGATTGGTCTTGCCGTCGACCGAATCGTTGGTCAGGAAGGCGGCATAGACCCCGCCCCCGAAGCTGGTCATCGCCTTGAGCGGCACGTCGTCGCCGTAGCCGGTGAACCCGGAGACCGTGCCGTCGGAGGCGTAGACCGGCTTCACGGTGTCGGCGTTGAAGTCGATGGCGCCGTTGGCGCCCGCCGCCGTCACCAGCTCGTCGTCGAGCGTGTCTCGATTGGCGACCACGACGTCGGTCAGGTTCGCCACCCGCAGCGTCTCGCGCGCGTCCTCCAGACCCGCCTCGGTGACGTAGAACGCCTTCTTCGAGGTCAGATCGACGACGCCGCTCTTCATCTCGGTCTCGCTGACGAACAGCAGCGAGGCGCCCATGGTGGTGAGCAGCACCAGGACGAAGATCGCCATCACCAGCGCCGACCCGCGCTCGCCACCCGTGCGCCCCGTCGCCTGCTGGTCCGGCCCATGCGCGCTCACAGGTTCCTCCGCAGCGCCACGTCGCTCGACACGGTGTAGCGGATGTACTGCCCGGTGCGCGGGTCGGGGACCGGTGACTGGGCGGTGATCCGCACCGTGATGACGGTCGGCGCGGTCATCGAGTCGGGCACGAACATCGCCTCCACCACGCCGTCGCCGTCGCTGTCGTTGGTGATGTTGTCGGCGATGATCACGAACGGCTGGGTGAGGTCGCTGGTGCGGCGCCACTCCACCTGGTTGTTGATGTGACGGATCAGCGTGTCCTCGTTGGCGTCGTCGGTGTCGCCGTCCTCGTTGAGATCGGCCAGGACCTCGATGAAGTTGACCGAGTCGGTCGGTGTCGGGTCGAGGACGACGGGAGCCATGCCCGAGTTGCGCGGGTCCCAGCCGGCGCTGCGCAGCACCTGGACGATCATCGACAGGGTGTTGCGCGCATTCGACTGCACCTCCGCCGACATCTGCTCGGTGCGGTTGATCTGCGAGTCCTGGATCAGCAGGGTCGCGAGACCGCCCATCGACAGCGCGAAGACCGCCAGGCTGACCATCATCTCGACCATGCTGAAGCCGGCCTGCCCGCGCTCGCGCCGCCTCACCGCGCCCTCGTCGTCGCCAGGGTGAGCTCCTTCTGCGTGCCGTTGCTGGTGCGCGACGCGATCACCCTCACGTTGATGGTCTTCATGGTCGCGGGCGAGCCGTTGTCGACGATCTGCCAGCGCACCGTGTAGGCCGCATCGGTGGTGTCGGAGTAATTGGTGACGTCGCTGGTCAGGCTGCCGCCCGCGCCGAGAGCATAGAAGTCGTTCTGCCGCAGCCGCTCCATCCGGTCGACCGCTCGCGCCCCGACCGAGCCGAGGTCGGCCCCCGCGGCCGTCTCCTTGATGGAGCTGATGAACAGCGGCGCGGCGTACATCAGCGCCAGCCCCATCAGGAAGATGGCGAGGATCACCTCGACCAGGGAGAAGCCGGACGCCGAGCGAGACACGCCGCGCATCTCAGGTGCCCGTGCGCCAGGCCGAGCCGTCCCAGGTCTCGGTGCGCATCCCGCCGGCGGCGAACAGGGTCAGCCGGCTGTATTTCGATCCGCCCACCAGGCTGACGACCCCGGCGCCGGCGCTGACCGATCCGTCGGAGTCGAAGGTGGCCTGGTAGGTTGTCCCGGAGATCAGGGCGAGGGTGATCGGCGTTCCGCCGGACGGATCGGCGAAGCTCACCGTCGAGGGCAGCGTCACGGTTGAAAGCTCCACGTCGTCCGAGGAGGTCGAGATGTCGTTCAGGTCGACGACCGAGAGGCGGCGATTGCCGGCGTCGACCCGGAACTGGCACGACCGGTTGCGCGTCACCGCCTGGATCTTGGTGAGCTGCAGATAGGTCTGCACGTCGTAGACGGCACCACGCATGTCCTCGCGGCCGAACCAGGGCAAGGCATAGACGACGCTCGCGGTGATCAGCAGACCGGCGAGCACCATGACGATGACCATCTCGACCAGGCTGAACCCGCCCTGCTGCCGCATCGACACACCTTCCTGAAGGTGAATCTAGGTCGCCGTTCTGCGGATATCAAAGAGGATGCAGGGCGGTGGCGGCGGGCTCGGGAAGGGGGGGACGATCCCCGTTCAGGCGGTCGCGGCGCGGGGGGATTGCAAAACCGTATCGGGGAGGGCCAGGTGCTCGGGCTTGATGGCGGGTCCTTCCCCGAGGATCAGCGCGCGCTCGATCGCGTTCTCCAGCTCGCGCACGTTGCCGGGCCAGGTGTAGCGCGCCATCGCCTCGAGCGCCTCGGGGCTGAGCTCCACCGGAGACTTGCGTTTCTGCTCCGCCGCGAAGCGGCCCACGAAATGGCGGGCCAGGAGCGGGATGTCCCCCGCCCGGTCGCGCAGCGGCGGCACGGTCACCGGGAAGACCGACAGGCGGAAGAAGAGATCCTGGCGGAAGAGGCCCCCCTGCACGAGACCGACGAGGTTCTTGTTGGTGGCCGCGACCAGCCGGATGTCGACCGAGCGGGTCTCGTTGCCGCCGACGCGCTCGAACTGTTTCTGCTCGATGACCCGCAGCACCTTCCCCTGCAGCGCCGGCGACAGGTCGCCGATCTCGTCCAGGAAGAGGGTGCCCCGATCGGCGATCTCGAACTTGCCGCGCTTGTTCGACACCGCCCCGGTGAACGCCCCCTTCTCGTAGCCGAACAGCTCGCTCTCGAGAAGGTTCTCCGGGATGGCGGCGCAGTTGATCGCCAGGAACGCCTGCTTGCGGCGGCCGCTCTGGTGGTGGACCAGGCGCGCGAACAGCTCCTTGCCGGTGCCGCTCTCCCCCGCCAGCAGGACGGTGGCGTCGGTGGGCGCGACGCGGCGCACCTGGTCGAGCGCCGCGTTCAGCGCCGCGCTCTGGCCGACGATCTCCGGGCCGTCGAGCTCGCGCGAGAAGCGCTCCTTCAGGAGCACGTTTTCCTGCAGGACCGAACGATGCTTGAGGGCGCGGCGCACCAGCGCCACGAGATGATCGCCGTCGACCGGCTTCTCGAGATAGTCGTAGGCCCCCTCGCGCATCGCGTCGACCGCGTCGCGGATGGTGCCGTAGGCGGTCATTAAGATGACCGGCATCTCGGGGTCGGACAGGACGGCGGCCTTGAGGACCTCGTGGCCGTCGCCGTGCGGCAGGCGTAGATCGGTCAGCACGATGGCGTAGCGGCCGCGCTTGAGGCGCTCGACGCCGGCGCGGGCGTCCCCTGCCTCCTCGACGCCGAAGCCCTCGGCCTCGAGGGTCTTGCGCAGGACGGCGCGCAACGCCTCCTTGTCCTCGACGACGAGGATCGGCTCCGCTCCCCGGCTCAAGGCTGGGCGCTTTCCTGGGCGAAGCGGGTCTCGAGCGTCACCAGGTCGCGCTTGGCCTCCTCGATGTCGCTCTCGACCGATTTCATCTCCTCCTCGACGCTCGCCAGCAGCTCGCCCAGCTTCATGCTCTTGTCGTTCTCCTTGTCCTGGTCGGTCTGCGCCTCGGGAAGGCTCGGGAACATCGGTGCGATACGGGCGCTCTTCGGATCGGGCGTCAGGTTCGGCTTGAGGTCGGGCGGCGCGGCTCCCACGGTCTTCCCCACCTGGACGGGGGCCGGATTCTGGATGGCGTCACGCTTCCGATTCAGGTATTCGAGACGCGATTCGAGACCGGCGAGCTTCTCGCGCGCCTGCTTGATCTGGTTTTCGCGGAATGCGGCGCGGGCGTCCTTCTGCTTCCACGGAGCGGTCGGGTCGACGAACGGCACCGTGGGCTTCGGAGGGGCCGGCCGCGTCGCGGCGCGCGCCGGCCCGGCCTGCTTGCCCGGTCCGGACGCGGGCTTGGCCGGACCCTGCGGCACGGGTCCGCCCGCCGGGGCGGGTCCGCCGGCCGGAACGGCGGCCGTCGCAGGTCCCGCCTCGTCCGTCGGCTCCACGTCCGCCGGCTTCGGCTTGTGATACTTGGCGAGGTCGTCGTCGGTGTACGACGGCGGCTTCTTCTGACTGTCGGGAGGCGGCGCCGGCTTCTCGTCGGGCGGGTCGGCCGCGAAGGCGCCTGACGGCGCGGCGCAGGCGAGCGTCACGGCCGCCAGGATGGAAAGGAAGACTCCGGTCCGCGCACTCCAGGCCGGACGCGAGTTCTTCAACCAGTTCCACATGGTGCCCTCCTACCGCGCCTGCGGTAACGGAAATGTAGGTTCGCCCCGGCCGCGTGGCAAGGCGACCCGGGCCGGAGGCGGGGGCGATACGCCCGGGCATGTCCAGACGACCGGCCCGGATGGCTCTGCGACGAGCTCCTAGAGGTTCGTCTGCCAGGACGAGATGACCACGCGCGGCATGGCCATCCCCTTCGGCGGCCAGTTCCCCTTGATCAGGCTCTCATCGAACCAGAAGTTGGGCGTTCCGGAGCCGTCTATGACGCCCTTCTGCGCCACGACCGACCCGTAATAGTTGGCGTTCCCCTGCGCCTCGAACGTCCCGGCCGTGTAGAACACCCCATCGATCGCGACGGCGCCCGTGAACGGCAGACCGGTGTTGTCCTTGACCGGTGCGCCGGCCTGCGTGCGGGTGGAGCTGGTGCAGACCGACGCGTCGGTGCAGTACCAGGTCCCGGTACCGGGTTCCTGGAAGGTCTGCAGGTGGGGCGTGCCGTTGCTGATGACGTAGCCGCCGACGCCGAAAGAGCCCGGATACTGGAAGTTGACGAAGCCGGAGCCGTCGCCCGGCTCCCCGGGCGGGAAGATCGTCTGGTTGATGCCGCCCAGACCGGTGGTCCCGAAATCGGCGGCGTTGAGGTAGATGAACCCCGCCACCCCCCAGGTGCCGCCGCTGAGAACGTTGGCGGGCGTCAGGTTCGTCCCGCCCGCGTCGGGCGCGAGACCGTCCTGGGTGTCGAAGAAGAAGACGCCGGTCTTGTTGTTGGTGGCGTTGCGGAAGGTCGTCGAGGCACCGCTGCCGTCGAGCGAGTAGTTATCGGCCGACAGCCACTTGTAGTAGTACATGTTCTTCATGCCGCTCTGGGCGATCGACTTCCACAGGGCGTAGTCGAAGGTCGGGCAGTTGATCACGGTGTTCTGGAACAGATTGCTGTGATCCTGATCAAGCGGCGTCCCCGAGGACCAGGGCCAGGGCTGCGGATTGCTGTTCGGCGCGCCGATGATCGTGCCGCCGGCGATGAACTTCGCCCACGGGTCCTCGATCGAGGTGCCGTTGTTGGTCGCCGCCCAGGAGGCCAGCGTGGTGCCGCCGTTGATGTAGGTGAACGGATCGTTGACGTTGTACGGCATGCCGCTGTAGGTCTTGTTGTTGAGACTTCCGCCCGACGGAATGTCGGCGTTGCCGATCGACGAGCCGGTTCCCCAATGAATCTGGAAGTCGCCGGTGTAGGCCAGCGTCGAGCAGGACTGCAGCGGGCCGACCGGGCCGGGCACCGGGATCTCGTTGACCACCGCCTTGACGACCCGGGTGGCGACCTGGCGCTCGCTCGCCGTGCCGGGGTACATGAAGACGCCGGCGGTGACCTTGACCGTCGCCACCCCCATCCGGGTGAGCGTCCCGCCGATGCTGATCAGCGGCGGACCGTACACCTCGATGTGCGTCACCCGCGCCCGCAGCCAGGGGGCGGGATAGTTGGGGAACATCGTGTCGTTGATCGTCGTCAGGAACGTGTCATTGACGATCAGATCGGGTCCCTTGTCGGCATAGGCCGGGTTCGAGTCGGTGCCGGTCTCGACGCCCATGAAGGTGTCGGCCAGGGCCGATCGGTACGGCCGGTCCAGAATCCCGCTCGCCGTGTAGATCGCGTCCTTGTAGAGCGGCTTGGTGGCGTCGCCGCTCACCCCGAGGACGCGCGCCGTCGCGGTGTTGCTGTCGTTGTCGAACACCCGCTTGGTGCGATCGACGTCGGCGGTCGTGGGGACCAGGTAGCCGGTCGAGGTCGGATCGTTGAACCAGCCGGCGACCATCCGCGCCCCCGCCTCGGCGACGTACATGGCCGCTGCGGAGTTGCGCTCGTTCTCGGCGATGGTGTTCTCGGTCTGCGCCATCATCAGGTAGGAAAGACCGAGAAGGCTGAGGATCACCGTCACCAGCGCCGCGAGGATGAGGGCCGAGCCCTCCTCCCCCCGGCGGTGGGCGGCGTTCGTCTGTGGAGCGTTCGTCCGCGGAATCATGGTTCTCATGTTCGTCATGGCTCCTCCCTTACGGGCCCACGACGACTGACAAGTCGGGGAAGACGCTGAACTGGCACGACCCGGTCACCGACGAGGCGTCCGTAAAGTTGTACTTGATGGTGATCAGCTCGCCGGCCCCGCTGGCGTTCACCAGCGTGGAGTCGAATCCGAGCATGATGTTCACCTTGCAGGTGCCGCACGTCCCGTCCGCCGTCTTGGAGAGGACCAGCGGGAAGAGGCTGTAGCTGGCCGCAGCGGGCGTCGCCGTACCGGTGCCGAAGCTGGTCACCGTCGTCCCGGTCGGGTACTGGATGCTCAGGAGCTTGTGGACCGAGACGCTGTTCGACCAGGTGATGTTCATCGAGGTGATCGACAGGTCCTTGCCCGAGTTGTTCATGATGTCCCACGACAGGTTCTTGTCCAGGTTGCTCGGCTTGCCGGTGGTCGGGGACAGGTTCGGATTGGTCGGCGTGATCTGGCAGGCCAGCGCCGCCGTCACCGTGAAGGTGGTCGCCAGCGTCTGGATGCAGCCGTGGCTGTTCTCGACTTCCCAGTTGATCGTGTAGACCCCCGCGCCGGAGGCGCTGGCGCTCCAGGCCGGGAACGAGAACGGGTAGCTGAAGGTCTCCTGGTTGTAGGCGTCGCCCGTGCCGCTCAGGTTCGCGATCTGCACCTTGGCGCGCGTGTAGGTGTCGGTGCCCGAGACGCTCAGTGTGATCGGCACCGAGCCGGCGTTCGAGGAACCGTTGGTCGGGCTGACCGAGAAGGTCCCGTTGAACGAGCAGTAGACCTGCGTCGCGTCCGACCGGACGCTCTCGTTGCCGCACAGGTCGGCCGCCGAGACCTGGTAGAACATCGCGTAGTTGTTGTTCAGGCTCGCGGCGTCCGGATTGCTCAGCGTGTCGGTGTAGGAGGCCGTCGTGGAGGTGCCCATCAGGGTGTACGACCCCGCCGGGATCGAGGCGGGCAGCGTCCCCACCGGCTGCTTGCTGCGCCAGATCTTGTACAAGTTGACGTATTCCGTCGTGCCGTCGACCTTGGTCGTGACCGGGGTCCAGGTCAGGTTGACCACCAGCTTCGACGGCCGCAGGCTGTTCAGTCCGAGCGGCTTCGCCGGCGCGATGTTCGTCTGCGCCTGGCCGGTGGCGGTGGCGCTGACCGCGCTGCTCACGCTGCAGGTGTCGGTCGTGACCACCTTGTAGTAGTAGGTCTGGCAGTTGGCGACGGCCGTGTCGGTGTAGTTCAGGACGCCCACGCCGAGCGTCGGCGGGCCGACGACCATGTTGGTGGCGTCGTTCGGCGTGAAGGTCGAGACGACGTCCTTGTAGAGCTTGTACCCGTTCGGGTCCCGCAGGATGGTGTTGCCACCGATCAGGTTCGGATCGCCGGTCACCGTGTTGGCGTTCGCCTGCACCTCGGTCCAGTTCACCTTGATCTGGCTGTCGAGGGCGGCGGTCACGCCGTTGCCGGTCGCGGTCAGGCCCGTCGGCGTGCCCGGCGTCGAGGCCTCCGTCACGGTGGCGCAGGGCGGCGAGCTGGCGGGAGACCAGCCGCTCTGGTTGCCGACCAGATCGCGCGCCTGCACCTGCATGCAGTACGAGGTGCCCTGCGTCAGGCCGGTCACGAAGCCGTGCCCGAGGTAGTCGATCACGCCGTACTCGCTGTGCGGATAGGTGACCGAGGTCGTCGAGTACGACCCGGGCGATCCGTTCGGCCAGTACTTGATCAGGTAGTTGGAGACGCCGGAGGACGACGACGGCGTGTCCCACTTCGCCAGGATCCCATGGCAGTGGCCCGGCACCAGCGCGACGTTGGTCGGCGCCGGCGGCGGGGTGATGTCGATGTCCTTGATGCCGGTCCGGCCGAGGTTCTCCGGATTGATCTCCGACTGGAGATCGAACTTGCGGTAGTGGGTTGTCGCCGTGGCGTCGGTGGCGTCGACGTAGTCCATGTCCGGGTTCGGCGTCATGCCGACGAGAGCCACCGTGATCTTCCGGATCTTGGAGCGCGTGACGCTCGCGGTATCGGCGCCGCCGATGTCGTCACCGGACGCGGCCGGGGTGTTGGGACCGAGCTGCGCGCCGGAGTCGGGCCAGTACTGGAAGCTCATGCTCTTGATGTTGTCGGCCACCGGCTCGTAGATGAAGTTGGTCGACGCCTGCGGCGACGACGGGAACGCTCCCGTGACGTCGGCCAGGGTGATCCGGTAGAGCGTGTAGGGCGGATTGTTCTGCACCAGCGCGACGTTCGGGATGGTCACCGTCTTCACGGACTTGGAGCGCGGCTTGTCGGGGTCGAGGGTCAGGGTCAGCGTGTCGGGCCCGGTCGGACCGGTGTTCCCCGGCTTCGCCAGAGCGTAGGTCACGATCTCGTCGTTGCCGGTCGACACGACGTTGTAGACCCCGCCCTTGAGCGTCGTCTCGGGCGTCGTGCTCGCGGTCGGGTCCTCGAAGTCGAAGTCGCCGCGGATGGTGACGGCGGTGTCCCAGGCCCCCTCCACCTGCTCGTCGACGCGCGTGGCATCGCCGTCGGGGTTGGTGTTGAACCCGGCGAGGCGGATGTCGGAAAGCATGCGATCGAAGGCGACCCGGGTCGCCTGCTGCTGGTCGGTGAAGTTCTCGCCCGCCTTGTACGACTTCTGCGCGGCGGTGTAGAAGATGAAGACCACGGCCGCCACGATGGAGAAGATCGCCGCCGCGAGCATCATCTCGATGAGCGTGAAACCGCTGTCGCTCCGATTGTGGGTCCTGCGTTCGTTCGTCACCCGAGCCTCCGATCCGCCGCGGCCGGACGCCGCGGCGTGCGCGTTCACCACTAGAACCTCACGGTCGAGAGCTTGACGCTCTGCGCCCGGCCCAGCTCGTTCCATGACACGGTCACCGTCAGCTTGATCCCGGTGCAGGCGCCGAACGTGGGCGTGCCGTTGCCCATGGCGTCGATGGTCACCTGGCCCACGCCGCTCGCGAACTTGCGGGCGATCTCGATCTGCCAGGAGACGATCGGACTGCCGGTCGTCGTGCTCAGCACCGTGAAGGTCGAGTCGGTCGTCGCGGCGCCGAGATTGGTGTAGAGCGCGACGAACGACTGCTTGTCGAACGCCTCCATCAGGTCCTGGGCCAGGGCGGTGGCCTCGGTGATCGTCTTGCCGGTCTTCACCTGGCGCCCGCCCATGATGAACATCGAGGCGATCGACAGCAGCACGCCGGCCATCATCCCGATGGCGATCACGACCTCGATCAGGCTGAAGCCGGATTCCCTGCGGCCGCGCGCCGTCCCGATGCTCCCTGCGTTCGACTGGCTCATGATTCCCCCGTCTGGCCCGTTCATGGGACGTACATCGCATACGCGCTCGACACGGTGCCGGTCGGCGTGACGGTGAGCGTGTAGCGATCCCCGCGGCTGTTGTTGACGACCAGGCTCATGATGACCGTCAGATTGCCGGTCGAGCCCGTGGAGCCGGTGTTGTTGAAGCTGATGGTGGTCGCGCTGGTGTCGTCGATGCTGACGCCGGCTTCCTGCTGCCGGAGGACGGTCACGCCCTTCATGTTCACGAAGCTGTACTGGTTCGGCGCGCTCACGTTGCTCTGCGTGTTGATGGTCAGGGTCTGGGTCGCGCGCTGGGCGACGGCGTTGTAACGGAGGGCGCGGATGTCGGTGACCAGCATGTCCGCCGCCGACCGGGCCTTGTAGGCCCTGAAGGCGTCGGCCATCGCCGGGCCGCCGAACAGGATGAACAACCCCAGGATCGCGATCACCGCCAGCATCTCGGAGAGCGAGAAGCCGCCGTCCCTGCGACTCGTTGCTTTCCCCCTGCTCGTCATCGGCTTCCCTCCGTTGCGCCCTCCCTGTCGAGCAAGCGTGGTGCCACGCGACTGCGGCGCGCGACGGCGCGCGCAAGCGTCGGCGGCTCACGCGCTTGGCGCGACGATGACGAACGCGTGATCGATGACGGATTCGTGCTCGGGGCGCGCGGCGTTACGAAAGGCCCCGATCGGCCCCGCTCAGGCCACGAGATCGGCGGCGGGCGCGGCGTTCGGGCGATGCGGCAGGACGAGCGCGATGCGCGCGCCGCCCGCGGGGAGATTCTCGGCCTCGGCCTGCCCGTCGTGCAGCGCGGCGGTCTTCTGGACCAGCGCCAGACCGAGCCCGGTCCCCTGCTCGCGGGTGGTGAAGAAGGGAGCGAAGACGTGCGGCAGGTCGGCGACGGGGATGCCGGGACCGTTGTCCTCGACCTCGAGACGGACGCCGCCCCGCTCCCCCTGCTCCGGGACGCCGCGCAGCACGATGGCGGGCGCGCCCTGAGCCGGGGCGCCCGGTCGCGGCGCCGCGGCATCGGCCGCGGATTCGATCGCCTCGGCGGCGTTGCGCAGCAGGTTCATCAGCGCCTGGCGCAGGAGGTTCTCGTCCGCCACCAGCGGCGGGAAGGTTCCCTCGATCCGGAGCGCGACGGGAAGGCGACGCGTCTCGGCACGGAACCCGTCCGCCACCTCGCGCACCAGGGCGTCGAGATCGATCTCCGCGAGATCGGGCGTCTGCGGCCGGGCGTAGCGCAGGAAATCGGTGACCACCGCCTGGATACGCCCCACCTCGCGCAGGATCGCCGTCGTGTGCTCGGACGGCGCGCCCTTGATCGCCGCGGTCTTCTCCGCCAGGCGGGCGTGTCCCTGGACGACCGCCAGGGCGTTGCGGAACTCGTGCGCGATGCCGGCCGACAGCTCGCCGAGACCGGCGAGGTTCTCGCGCAGCCGTCCGCGCTCGCGCAGCAGCCGGATCTCGGTCAGGTCGGTCAGCAGGCAGACGACCCCTTCGACGCCGGTTCTGCCGGCGACCGGCGTGGCCGAACGGATCGGCGACAGCATGGCGCCGAGGTGCCCCGTGCGTCCGTCCGCTCCGCGCAGCGTCACGACTTCGCGCGACCGTCCCTCGCCCGCCTCGAGGGCGCGACGGACCAGCTCGACGAGGCGCGTGTGCGCCGCCAGGAGATCGTCGTAGCGGCGCCCCGCCGCCGCCGACGCGCCGACGCCGAGAAGCGACTCGGCCGCGGCGTTGAGGGTCTGCAGCCGGCCTTCGCCGTCGAACACCAGCGCGGCGCTGGTCATCCCCGCAAGCAGGCGCTCTCCCGGCAGCGTCCCGGCGCCGGCGAGGGCCCCGGCGGCCACGGGGCCGGCCACGCGACGCTTCAGCGCCAGAAGCTCCGCCTCCTGGTCGCGCAGCTTGTCGACGACGCCCTGGAACGCGCCGACCAGGATGTCGGCCTCGTCGGTCGAGCCCGGGCCGGCCGGCGCGATCGTGATCGGCGCCTCCACCGCGGCGGCCTGCAGCCGGCGATAGGGACGCAGGAGCCACTGCGCGAACAGGATCACCAGGCCGAGGACGAAGACCAACCCCCCCGCCTGCAGCGCGCCGATGGTGCGCAGGTTGAAGTCGACCGCCGCCAGGACCGGCTCTTCGCGCTCGACGCGGATGAAAGCGATGGCGGCGCGCGCGCGGTCGTGGATCGGCCGGTAGGCGGCGAGGCTGGCGCGGGCCGCGCCGCGCACCCGCGCCAGCGGCGTGACCACGGTCTCCCCCGCGAGCAGGATCCGGCGCGCCCGGCCGCCCTCGGCCAGGAAATAGGCGTCGTTCGTCCCGACCCGCGCCGGCACCGACGAGGAGACCACGTGCCCGTCGGCGGCCAGGATGTCGATCTGCGACAACCCCTTGAGCCGCGCCATGTGGTCGAGGTAGGTGGGCGGGATGTAGGGCGCCGTGCCCGGCCCCGCCTGCAGGCCGCGGATCATCTGGTCGCGCTCCAGCTCGGCGCGCGCCAGGTCGGCCTCGAGCCCGAGCCGCTCCCCCGCCTCGTCCTGGACGGCGTTGCGCGCCAGCACCAGCAGGTGGACGTCGCAGTAGATCGCCACCGCCAGGAACATCACCAAGAGCGCCAGGAAGACCTTGATCTGCCCGGCGTAGGTGCGCAGCACCGGCCCGTTCACCGCACCACTCCCATCCGGTCGAGATACCAGCCGACCGACGCGTCGCCCGCGAACAACGCCAGGATCGCCGCGGCCCCCAGGAAGACGCCGT
Organism: Patescibacteria group bacterium; assembly: GCA_035638115.1. Classification (GTDB taxonomy): domain Bacteria; phylum Acidobacteriota; class Polarisedimenticolia; order Gp22-AA2; family Gp22-AA2; genus DASRAN01. Next base: position 23,090 of record DASRAN010000098.1, read on the forward strand.
ACGGCAGCCGTGACTTCCAGCCGTAGCCGCGCGCCATCATCAGATAGATGCCCCACACGGCGCCGCCGACGGCGCCGACGAACAAGGTGAACAGGAGGAGCGGCACGCCCAGGAACGCGCCGATCATCGCCAGCAGCTTGAAGTCGCCCTGTCCGATGCCGTCCTCGCGCCGCGCCGCCGGCACACGCCGCAGCGCCTGCCAGCCGCGATAGGCGGCGTTGACGCTCCACGGAAGCGCGTAGCCGAGCGCGGCGGCGAACGCCGCCTCCCGGAGGGCGTGCAGCGGCGGGACCTGCGGCACCGGCGCCAGAGCCGCGCGCACGGGCGCGAGGAGAACGCCCGCCGCGATGCCGGGCAGCGTGATGACGTCGGGAAGGATCTGGTGCTCTGCGTCGATGAGAATGAGGGCGATGATCGCGGCGCCGAAGACCGCCCCGGCCAGCCACTCGATCCCCGGGCCCCGGGTGACGAGGAGCGCGGCGAACAGCGCCGCCGTCGCCGCCTCGACCAGAGGGTAGCGCGCGGCGATCGCCGCGCGGCAGCGGCGGCAGCGCGCCCGCAGGAGGAGATAGCTCAGGACCGGCACGTTGTCGTACCAGGCGATCGGCGCGCCGCAACCCGGGCAGGCGGAGCGCGGCGTCACGATCGAGAGGTCGCGCGGCAGGCGGTGGATACAGACGTTCAGGAACGACCCGATGATGGCGCCCAGGCTCACCGCGGCGACGATCAGAAGCGCCGGCATCTCGGATCCCAGGTTCCCCTAGCGGCCGAGGACCCGGCTGCCGCCATAGCCGGCGCGCCCCGCCGCCGCATCATAGTCGTACGGCCGCCCCTCGGGATCGAGAGGCAGATCACGCAGCACCCCGGCGCGCTCCAGGTCCGGCAACGACGCCGGCCAGCGTCCGAAGCGCGCATGGAAGGCCTCCGTCGCGCTCCTGATGTCGCCGAGATCGACGTCGACCTTGAGATCGTGGACATGGTTCCAGGCCACCGCCCGGACGTAATCGTCGTCGGCCGTCTCCTCGATCGCGCTCCACTCCTTGAGCGAGGTCCGCTTGTCGCCGGCCCGATCGTACATCTCGGCGTAGAAACGCCGCACGATCGGATGGACGTCGGGCGCCGCGATGGCCCTCTCGAAGTAGGCCGCGGCGCGCGGGTAGTCGCGCAGGTCGTTGTAGCAGACGTAGCCGGCCTCGAACGCCAGGATCCACTCGGCGGGGTTGTTGGCGATCCCCTTGTCGAGCAGCCGCAGGGCGCTCTCCGGCTGCTTCGCCTCGATCACCATGATGAGCGCGCCGGTGAGGTAGGCATCCATGTAATGCGGATCGAGGTCGGTGATGATGTCGCGATAGATGTGCTCGACGTAGCGGTATCGATCCTCGATCCGGTAGTTGCTGTAGTACTGGATCGACCAGAGATAGAGCGCGTCGGCGGCGATCCCGTCGAAGCCGAGCGAAGCCACTCTGAGGTAGCGCCCGGAGGGCAGGTAGAGCAGCGGCGCGATGGCGGCACTCCCCGCCGAGCGTTTCTCGTTGGCCGCCTGGGCGCTCGCGGCGGCCGCGAGCAGGAGCACCGCCAGGATCACCATCGGCCAGCGCCGCGGGCGGGCCGGCGCGGCGATCACTGCAGCTCCTTGCGCTGGAAGGTGGCGCAGGCGAGGGCCAGGACGGCGCCGCCATAGAGAACCAGGTAGCCTGCGGCGAACGCCAGCGAGCCGGGCGCCACCGGGACTCCGTGCACGACCTGCCCCTTGATGTCGAACGGCGCCAGGTTGGGCAGGACGAGCGACAGAAAGGTGCACGCCGCCTTCGCCGCGCCGGACGCCAGACGTGCCCGGAGCAGGTCGAGACTCCAGACCAGGTGCCCGATGACGTACAACGCCAGCGTCAGCAGGCAGGAGATGATCGGATTGCTCAGGCACGAGAACAGGATGGCGAGCGCCGTGATCAGCAGGAATTCCATGTAGAGCATCACGATGGCGACCCCGAGGGCCGGATCCGCGATCCCCTTGGCGAGAAGCACGGCGACGAAGACGGCCGCCATCACGCCGGTGTTGACCAGAAGCGTCAGCACCAGGCCGACATACTTCCCCAGGACGAACTCGGCCCGGTGCATCGGCTTGGCGAGCAGGACGTAGACCGTCCGGCGCTCGATCTCGCGGCTGACCAGGCCGATCCCCAGGAGCACCGCGGTCAGGACGCCGAAGATGTCGATGGTCGCCAGACCGAAGTCCTTGATGATCTTCTCCTCGCTGCCGACGGTCATCAGCGACAGCACCTGGGCGCAGAGGATGAGCGCCACGGCGAAGACCAGGAGCAGGTAGAGGATCCGGTTGCGAATCGCCTCGCGGAAGGTGTTGAGCGCGATCGCCAGAATCCTAGCCGGCATGACGCAGCCCCTCCGCCGCGGTGTCGCCCGCGGCGTCGCCCGTCCCGTCTCCGCCCGTCTCCGCGGTGCCCGCCGGGCCCGCCCCGCCGCGCACCTCGCGGACCAGGAGATCCTCGAGCGACTGGCGCGCCGGGCTGACCGACACCAGGCGGCGCGAATGGCCGTTCAGACTCGACACCAGCCGGTGCAGATCGGCCTCGGTCTCGACGCGCACCAGGATGCGATCCTCGCGCCGCGACATCACCTGTCCGACGGACGGCGGCGCCTGATCGACAGCCCAACGCAGCGTGACCTCCCAGAACGGCGTCTCCGCGCGCAGCAGATCCTCCACCGGGCCGACCGCCTTGAGCGTGCCGCGCACCAGCATGCCGACGCGGTCGCAGATCAGCTCGGTGTCCGACAGGATATGGGTGGAGAAGAAGACGGTCCGGCCGCGCCGCTTCAGATCGAGGATGAGGTCGCGCACGTCCCGCCGGCCGATCGGGTCGAGGCCCGACATCGGCTCGTCGAGGATGACCAGGTCGGGGTCGTTGATGAGCGCCTGCGCCAGACCGATCCGCTGCAGCATCCCCTTGGAGAAAAGGCGGAGCTGGCGGTCGCCCCGGTTTCCCAGCCCGACCCGCTCGAGCATCTCGTGGACGCGCCTGCGCCTCTCGGGCTGGCGGAAGCCGTGCAGGCGGGCGTGGAAGTCGAGGAACTCCGTGCCGGTCAGGTAGTCGTAGAAGTACGGGTTCTCCGGCAGGAATCCAAGACGCCGCCGCGCCTGCGGCCGGAAGGCGTCCTCCCCGAAGATCCGGACCGTGCCTCCGTCGGGCGTCAGGAGCCCGAGAGCCAGCTTGATCGTCGTCGTCTTGCCGGCGCCGTTGGTGCCGATGAACCCGAAGATCTCCCCCGCGCGGACCTGCAGCGAAAGGTCGCGCAGGATCCAGTATTTTCGCAGCGACAGGTGGGTCCGGTAGCTCTTGGAGATGCCGGACAACTCCAGCACGTTCATCGAGATGAGTCCCCTCGACCGCAGGGGAATGGCGTCTTCGGCCCCCGGGCCGGTTTCAATATAGTGCTCCCGGGCGCAAGGTCAACTCGTAGACCGGCAAGGGGTTGTCCCGAATCACCCCCCCCGGCGGGCCGCATCATCTTTATATGCCCCTCGGGGCGACCCTGTGCCGGGCCCGGGCAGGCGCCTCAGGCGGCCCGCGGCACCCCGCGCCGGGCGGCATCTTCCAGGAGGCGGCGATAGAGCGATTCCTGGGCTCGCACCATCGCGTCGATGTCGAATTCCGACAACAGCGGGCGGGCTTTTCCGACCAGACGCGGTCCCAGATCCGGCTCCGACAGGAGCCGCGCGATCCGCGCCGCGATGCCGACCTTGTCGCCGGGCGCCGCGACTAACGCATTGTCGCCGTCGCGCAGGATCTCCGCCGTGCCGTCGACCGCCGTGGCGACCACCGGGCGCCCCGCCGCGATCGCCTCCGGAACGACGCGCGGCAGACCTTCCCAGAGGGACGTCAGCACCACGATGTCGAGGGCCGCCATCACCTCGGGGATGTCACGGCGCCAGCCCAGCAGATGCAGCCGCCCTTCCAGACCGACGGCGCGGGCGCGCGCCTCCACCGCCGGCCGCAGCTCGCCGTCCCCCACCATGACGAACCGCACCTCCGGCCGGGCCGCCGAGACGCGCGCCGCGGCGTCGACGAAGTCGAGCGGCGCCTTCTGCGGCTTCAGGCAGGCGACCATGCCGACCAGGGGCGTCCCGTCCGGCAGCCCGAGCTCGCGGCGCAGGGAGGCGCGGCCGGGCGCTCCCGCGACGGCCGCCGCGGCGACGAAGGCGTCGATGTGGATGCCGGAGCGGATGACGGTGGCCCGTTCGGGCGCGACGATGCCGAGCGCGGCGCCGCGCTCCAGGTTCGCCCGCGACACGGCGACGAAGTGGGTGGTCAGCGGCGCCGCCGCCCGCTCCAGGCCGATGAGCCCGGTGCGCAGCCAGGCCGGCTGTCCGTCGTGGAAGCCGAACCCGTGGATCGAGTGGACGATGATCGGCACGCGGGCGGCGCGCGCCGCGGCGCGCCCGACGATGCCGGCCTTGGAGGAATGGGTGTGGACGATGTCGGGCCGCAGGCGCTTGAGCGCCCGGGTCAGCGCCGCCACGGCGCGCAGATCGCGCCACGGCCGGATCGGACGGACCAGGGATCTCTCGAAGCGCACCTCGACGCCCGGGATGCTCCGGGCCTCCTCGTCGAGCAGACCACCCGGACCGGCGATGAGCGAGGCCTGGAACGGCGCGCGCAGGCCGCGCACCGTGTGCAGCGTGTTGTCCTGCGCCCCGCCCAGCTCGAGCGTGGTGATCAGGTGGCAGACCTTCACCGTCCCGCTCACCCGGTCGCCCGCAGCCGCGGCGCGCCGGCCCGATCGAGCGCCGGCCCGAGGCGCTCCGCGAGATCGATCCCGGCCTTGATCGCCCCTTCCATCGAGGAGTACTCCCACGAGCCGAACCGGCCGGCGGAGTGGATCCCCACGCCACGCAGCGTCTCGAGGATGGCGGGAACGTTCTGGGCGCGGAACCGGTCGTAGATCACGTAGGCCGGATCGAGGACGCCGACGCGGCGGTGGATCACCCGGTCGCCGCCGCGCAGGATCCCGGAGCGTTTCAGGTCCTCGACGGTCCGGTCGACCACCGCGTCCTCGTCGTACGTCTCGTCGCGCAGGAGCGAGCACTCGGCCCACAGCGACGACGTCCCCTTCGGCGCCATCGCGGCGCCGAGGTTCGAGGGGAAGCCGATGCGATAGAACGAGTACTCCGGCTCGGGGAAGTAGATCCAGTGCGCGTCGGAGACCGCGGGGCGATCGATCGCGAGCGTGATGTTGAGCACCCGCACCGCCCGCAGCTTCCGCCCGGCCTCCGGCAGGGCGCCGGGCAGGCCGCTGGTGATGGCGAGCAGCCGGTCGAGCGGCAGCGTCGAGACCAGCGCGTCGTAGGTGAACCGCTCGCCGTTCGCGAGCCGCACCGACTTCGCGCGGGCGTCGATGGAGTGCACCGCGGCGCCGGTGCGGACCTCGCCGGCGCGGGCCGCCAGCGCGTCGGGCAGCACCCGGATGCCGCCCTGCCGCGGATAGAGGAAGGTCGGGTTGTACCCCAGCCCGCGGACCGTGGTCCCGAACGCGCCGTCGAGGATCTCCCGGATCGTCGGGCGGGGGATCGACCAGGCGACCCAGCCGCACTCGACCTCCTCGAGATCGACGCGCCAGAGCTTGGCGTTGTAAGGCAGCATGAAGTGCGCCGCGATCCCGCGGCCAAAGGTCGCTTCGACCCACTGGCGGAAGGAGAGCCGCGCGGTGTCCGGCTCGCCGTCGCGCGCGCGCGCCTCGAGCGCGTCGACGAAGCCGGCGACGCACTCCTTGACGACCGGCTGCGGCAGCCCGTGCAGGTTGGCCTGGAACGGGTACGGAGTCAGCACGCCCTTCGAATGGATGAGGGCCCGCCGCTCGTGGGTCTCGAAGACGCCCGGCGCCAGACCCTCGACCAGCGCGCGGATACGCGCGTCGCGCAGGTGCAGCAGGTGCCCGGTGCAGTCGAAGGTGAACCCCTCCTCGGCGAACGACCGGCACAGGCCGCCCACCTCCGCCTCGCGCTCGAGGACCAGACTGTCGATGGAGCCGAGGTGCGCCGCGGCCGACAACCCGGTCAGCCCGCCACCCAGCACGATCACCGGACGATGCGCGCTCATGAGCCCGCCCTCACAAGGTCATGTCGATCCGCCGGAGCACCAGCCCCAGCAGGATCGCCGACAGGATGATGCCGCCCAGGATCGCGGCGGCGACCGAGGCGCTGCCCGCCATCATCCCGAGCGCCAGGACGCCCAGGACGAGGGTGGCGGCGTAGGAGCAGACGGCGGTCTGCCGGGTGCTCAGCCGCCATTTCCGCAGCCGGAGGGCGAAGTGATCCGGGCTCCCGAGCATCACCGGGAGCCCGCGCCGGTGCCTCACGTACATCACGAACAGCATGTCGAACATCGGCACCCCGAGGATGACGATCGGCGCCAGCGCCGCCACGACGTTGCGGTGCGAGTAGGAGTTGTTCATGGCTAGGGCGCCGAGCATCAGCCCGATGAACAGGCTCCCGGTGTCGCCCATGTAGATGCGCGCCGGCTCGAAGTTGAAGCGCAGGAAGCCGACCAGCGCGCCGCCGAGCGCCGCCAGCAGCACGGCATAGGTGGCGCGGCCGTTGAGGAGCGCGACCGTGAACAGCACGAGCGCCGCGGCCGCGGCCACGCCCGCCGCCAGCCCGTCCATGACGTCGATGAGGTTGAACGCATTGGTGATCGCCAGGAGCCAGACGAACGACAGGCCGATGGCGAGCCAGGACGGAAGGAACGCCAGCTTGATGTAGATCGAGGCGTTCATCAGGGTGAGCACGGCGATGATCTGCCCCGCCAGCTTCACGCCCGGCGTCAGAACGCCGAAATCGTCGATGAGCCCCATGATCACCACGATGGCGCCCGCCAGGAGGAGTCCCAGCACCTCGATCGAATCGAAACGCAGCGTCGCGGTCAGCGCCAGCAGGAACGACAGGTAGATCGCCAGGCCGCCGAGATAGGGCACCGGCTCCTTCTGATGCTTCAGCTTGCCGTCCGGCCGATCGACGATGCCGAACCGGATGGCGGCCTGCCGCATCAGGGGCGTGAGGTAGAGCGCCAGGACCAGCGCCAGCCCGAACGCCAGGCCGGGACGCGCCAGATCGGACGCCCTCATCGCGCCTCCCCCGCCGCGGCGGACGTGGCGCGCCCCCGTGCCGCCGCGCCCCGAGGTCGCCGGGCCTCGAGCAGCTCGTCGTAGATCCGCATCGTCGCCTCGACGAGGCCGTCGAGGCCGAACTCGGAGCAGGCGCGGGCGCGGCCCATGGCCCCGAGCCGGGCGCCGAGATCCGGATCGCGCGCCACGCGCAGGATCGCCTGCGCCAGCGCGTGGGGGTCGCCGGGCGGGACCAGGAGTCCGTCGATCCCGTCGCGCAGCACCTCCGGCACGCCGCCGACGCGCGAGGCCACGACCGGACGCGCGGCGGCCATCGCCTCGATGACCGTCAGACCGAATCCCTCCCACAGCGACGGCTGGACGAAGACATCGACGCCGGAGAGGACCTCGAAGACGTCACGGCGTTCGCCGGCGAGCGACAGCCGTCCCTCGAGACCCAGCTCGCGAGCCTGGCGCTCCAGTGCTGTGCGGGCCGGGCCCTCGCCGACCAGGCAGAAGCGCGCCCGCGGCTCGGCGGCGGCGACCCGGGCGGCGGCCTCGAGGAAGGTCGCGAGGCCCTTCTTCGGCTCCTCCAGTCGTCCGAGGGTCGCGATCAGGATTTCGTCCGCGCCGACGCCGAGGTCACGGCGGACCGCCGCGCGCGCCTCGGCACCCGGAAGCGCCGCGGGCACCTCGATGGCGTTGCGCAGGGTGCGCACACGGGCGGCCGGCAGCCGGTGCCGCTCGATGGCGTACCGGCGCACCGCCTCCGAGCAGGTCACGACGAGGTCGGACCAGCCCGAGGTCACGCGCTCGACGAAACGATGCGGCGCCCGCATCCAGACGTCGGTGTCATGGTGCGAGGTGATGATGACCGGCACCCCGGCCGCGCGACCCGCCACCCGTGCCGCGACGTTGGCCAGGAAGAGATGCGCGTGCAGGATGTCGAACCGGCCGGCGACCAGCGCGCGGCGCAGACGGAGGACGGGGCGCGGGTCGTACTTCCACCGACCGCCGAACGAGACGAACGGCACGCCGGCTTCCCGCAGATCCGCCGCGATGACGCCGCGCTCCTCCTTCAGGGTCGCGACGGTGACGTCGTAGCCCGCCGCCTGGAGTCGCGGGGCGGTCATCCGGATCAGGCGCTCGGCCCCGCCCATCGCGGACCCGACCGTCAGGATCAGGACGCGGGCCCTCGCCTGGCGCGTCGTCGTCTCGCCGGTCATGGCTCCCCCCCGAGGACGCGGCGGTAGAGCGCGTCGATCCGATCGGCCACCGCGGCGAGCGAGTGCCTCGCGACCACGCGGCGCCGGCCGGCGGTCCCGAAGCCCAGCGCCAGGTGATGGTCGCCGAGCACCCGCGCCGCGGCACGGGCCAGGGCGTCGGGATCGCCGCAGGGAACGAGAAGCCCCTCCACGCCGTCGCTCACCGTCTCCTCGATGCCGACCGCGCGTGTCGCCACGACCGGAAGGGACATCGACATCGCCTCGAGCAGCGCCAGCGGCAGTCCCTCCCAGAGCGACGGCAGGACGAACAGGTCGAGGGCCGACAGGATCACGGGGACGTCGTTGCGGTGACCGAGGAAATGGACCTCTCCGGCGACGCCGGCGCGACGCGCCTCTTCCTCGAGCTCGCCGCGCAGCGGCCCGTCTCCCGCGATGACCAGCCGCGCGCCGGGCACCGCGGCGCGGATCGACGGCAGGGCGCGCACCAGATCGCGCTGTCCTTTCTGGGCCGCCAGCCGGCCGACGGTCCCCAGAAGCGGCGCCTCGCCCGGAAGACCCAGCAGGGCGCGGGCGGCGCGGCGCGGCGGCGCTTCGGCCGCCGCGGTGATGTCGACGCCGTTCTCGATCACCACCGTCTTGTGGCGCGGCAGCCCTTCGGCCCGCGCCAGGAAATCGGCGAGACCGTGCGACACCGCGATCACCGCGTCGGCGGCGGCATACGACAGGTGCTCGAGCAGCAGGAAGGGCGGGCGCTTCCAGGTCCGGCGGGTGCGGAACTCGTCGGCGTTCTCCTTGGTGCAGACCAGACCGGTGCCGCGCGTCAGGCGCGCGGCGGCGGCGCCGTAATAATCGGCCAGGTCCATGTGGGTGTGGACGAGATCGATCCGCTCGTCGCGCACGACCCGGCGCAGACGCAGGAGCGCCCGCGGGTCGGCCTTGCCCCGCAGACCGATCGCCAGGGGCGCGGCGCCGGTCGCCTGCTCGATCTCGCGGCCCAGGGCCGGCTCTCCCATCAGCCAGGCGACGCGGAAGGTCCAGGCGTTCGGGTCCATGCTCCGGATGAGCCGCAGCATCGACAGCTCGGTGCCGCCCGGAAGGAGGGTCGAGATCACGTGCAGGACGCGGCGCCGGCCATCGGTGCCGGGACGCGATCCCGGGCGCGAGCCAGGTCCGGCCGCGCGCCCGGCGGGAAGACCGTCGGCGCGGCTCCAGCCGGCCGCCGCCAGCGGCGCCGCGGCGACCCGGACGAGCGGCTCGCTCACAACAGACCTCCGGCCGCCGCCAGACGCGTCTCCCGCCCCGGCAGGCCGAGCTCGGCGGCGAGCCTGGCCCAGCGCGCGTCCCAGCTGTTGCGCCGCGCGTACGCCCGGCGCTCGAGACGCGCCGCGGGGTCCGGGACGCACGCCGCCTCCAGGGCGCGCGCGAACTCCTGTGCGCCGGAGGCGAGGGTGATCGGCGCTCCCATCGCCGCGGTCTCGTCCATCGGCGTGCTGACCACCGGAAGTCCGGCGGCGAGATACTCGTAGACCTTGATCGGGTGGATGGCGTGGGTCATCGGCGTGAGCCGGAACGGCACGATCCCGGCGTCGGCCGCCGCGAACAGCGCCGGCAGCGACTCGTACGATCGCGGCCCGAGAAGGTGGACGTTCGGGAGCCCGCCGAGCCCGCCCGACGGGCCGCGCATCGGACCGACCAGGACGAAGCTCCAGCGCGGCAGCAGACGCGCCGTCTCCCGGACGAGGTCGGCGTCGAACCACGATTCGATGGCGCCGGCGTAGACCGCCCGCGGCCGCGGCAGGGCGGCGACTTCCGGCGGCGGCGCGGCCGGCCGGCCCTCGAACAGCTCCGGCTCGCAGGCGTTCGGCAGGTCGAGGACGCGCTTCGCGCCGAGGGCGCGCGCCCGATCGGCCAGAATCCTCGCGGTCGCCACCACCAGCCCGGCGCGACGGCAGACCTCCGCCTCGATGGCCGGAAACGAGCGCGGCGTGTCGTGGAAGTCGGCGGTGGCGTCGCACATGCGGTAGATCGGAAAGGCCGACGGATACAGATCGAGAAGGGCCAGAAGCGGCGCCCCCGGCTCCATCCAGAGATAGTCGAACCCGCCGAACCCGGCCTCGTCCAGGACGTCGGCGAGGGCCGGCGTCGTGGCGCGCAGGGTCTGTCGCGAAGCCCAGACGCTGTCCAGGATCGGGTAGCGGCGGTGCGGCAGGAGCGTCATCGGCGCGTAGGCGAACAGACCGCGCGGATCGCAGAGCTCTCCGCCCCGGCGCCAGAGACGCAGACGCGCCCGGCTCTCGGCGCTGCCGCGGACCAGGTTCACGGGAGACAGCGGGCCCGCGCACCAGGCGACCCGGTGCCCGTCGCGCAGGAAGCGCTCGGCGATGTGATGGCCCCCGACCCGGATCGGGCCGCCCGGCGCGAAGTGCTCCCACATCAGGATGCGCATCGCTCTCCCCGCACGGCGCGATCGAGCAGGAAGGTGGCGCGCGTCGCCGCCTCCACCTCGTCGAGCGTGATGACATCCGAAGGCAATCCGCGCAGCCGCCGCCCGATCGCCTCCCACTGCGCCGCGATCCCCTTGTCCTGCTGGGGCAGCGTCATCGATCCACCCGGGCCGCCGTGCACCGCCAGGCTCCGGAAGTCGTCGAGCACCAGCGCCAT